>DGPL01000045.1:0-26132 GCA_002390425.1 Kordiimonadaceae bacterium UBA4441
CTCATAAGCTTTGACGGGGTACACGGCCTTTGGACCCATCTTGGATTTATTAATGATTTAGTCCGGGTTATATCTGAGAGCCATAACAAAATACGGAAATAGAATGATGATAGAAAAAATTAGTCAAATACTTTTAGTCACATGGATAATCATTCTTGGAACATCGTCCAGTTATGCTGAAAATAAAAAATGGAATTTTCTTATTATTGTTGTTGATGATTTAGGACAAATGGATATATCTCCAAATAATCCAGAAACTTTTTATCAAACACCCAATCTTGAAAAGCTCGCCTCACAGAGTGTAAGGTTTAGTCAAAATTATTCTGCCAGCCCCGTTTGTAGCCCCGCGAGACTAGCTTTAATGACAGGCAGATATCCCGCACGCTTAAATGCAACAGATTGGTTTCATATGGAAGAAGGTCAAGGCCGCGCTAAAACATATGTTTGGGGTAAAGATATTCAACATATGCCGATTAGTGAGGTTACTTTAGCAGAGGCATTAAAGCCTAAAGGATATAAAAGCGCCTTCATTGGAAAATGGCATTTAGGACATGATGAAAAATTTTGGCCCGAGCATCAGGGTTTTGATATTAACATAGGTGGCTTTTGGAGGGGTTCACCACGTGGTTTTAATGAAGAATTAGGTGAAGGATATTTTGCCCCGCATAATAATCCAAGGATGAAAGACGGAGCAGACGGAGAATATTTAACGGAAAGATTAAGCAACGAAGCGATAAATATAATTAATAACTTTAGTCGATCGGATAACCCTTTCTTGATGGTGCTTTCTTATTATACTGTTCATGTGCCATTAAATGCACCAAAAGACACAATCAATAAGTATGATGAAATTGCGGAAAATAAAAATCTTACCCGACTATTTACCGAAGAAGAGCAGGTATGGCCGACTGAAGAGATCAGAACAGTAAGAATTAATCAAACACATTCAACATATGCCGCAATGGTTGAACATATGGATGCGAATATAGGTCGCGTCTTAAATAAATTAGAAACAACTGGTTTATCGGAAAATACTATTGTTTTTTTTACATCTGATAATGGCGGATTATCAACTTCTGAGGGCTCTCCTACCAGTAACTTTCCTTTTCGTGGAGGAAAAGGTTGGGTTTATGAAGGAGGTATAAGGGTGCCATTTCTAGTGCGATGGCCAGATGTAGGAAAAGCCAGAATTGAAAATTCTTCGGTTGTAACCGGACTTGATATATTTCCAACTATTATGGAAATAACAGGAATAGAGACAGGCACTTTAGATGGAAATAGCATTGTTTCAAAATTAAAAGGCAATACTCAACTAACTGAGAAACCCGCTTTTTGGCATTATCCACATTATAGCAATCAAGGTGGCATGCCTGCTTCAGCCGTTAGATTAGGCGATTATAAATATATACTGCGGCTAGAAGATGGGTGACACCACTTATATAATTTGAAATTAGATCCTGAAGAAAAAAATGATATAGCCGCTGCACAGCCACAGAAAACAGCTGAAATGAAAAAAATGTTACTTTCCTGGTATAAAGACGTAGATGCCGAATTTCTGAGAGAGAAAGACGGCAATATTCCTTGGAAGCCTGAAAAGCAATTAATCAGATGACAATATAACGCCGTTTGCATCAATATAGCTCTGCCATTCCATTTTGAGTTCTTCTAGTTTCTCAGGCATCTCATTACTTAATTCTGTTCTTTCGCCGGGATCATTTTTCACGTTGAATAATTCCCAGTCACCGGTTCCAAATCGCGCCGGGAGTTTAATGATTTTCCAATCCCCTTTACGAACAGCTATACGCCCATCCAATTCCCAAATGACCGTATCATCTGCGGTATGGATATAATCTGCTTCGCCTTTTAGATATGGTACAATCGACTTACCGATATGCGGATGCGCCGTTTTTCCTTGATATGATCCGTCAAATGGCTCTGCTCCAGCGAGGTCAAGAAATGTTGGTGCAAGGTCAAGTACCGTCATAAATTGATCACTGAACTCACCTTTAAGCGTATCCGTTTTACCTTTATAATTAATGATACCTGGAACTTTTATGCCGCCCTCTGCAGAAAAGCCTTTAAACATTCTGGAAGGTGCGGTTCCAGCCTGTGCCCAATGCGGCCCATAATAGATATATGAATTTTCTTTACCCATATTTTCATATGAATTATCAAATTCCGTATCAATCCAATCTTGTGGAAATGCTTTATTCATTCCCGGTCCAAAACCTGCCGCTCCATTATCAGACATGAAAATAATGATCGTGTTATCACGTTCACCTGTTTCTTCCAGATAATTCAAAACACGCCCAATGTGATAATCCATGTTATCAACCATCGCCGCATAAATTTCCATTTCACGGGCTTCTATTTTCTTTTGCTCTTCTGATAAATTTTCCCAATTTTCGCTTTCAGGATAAACAAGGTCTGACACGACCGTATCGCTTTTTGTAATACCCATATTTTTTAAAGCACTAAGGCGTTTTTCTGTTAAGTCTTGATATCCGGCATCATATTTACCTTTATATTTATCAATATAATCTGCAGGTGCCTGAAGTGGCCAATGTGGTGCGGTATAAGCTAAATATGCAAAGAAGGGTTTTCCGTCCTCTCTATCGCTTTCAATATAATTGATGATCTTATCGGTATAAAATTCACTTGAGAAAAAATCATCCGGCAATTCAACACGCTTACCATTTTCCCTATACCAAGAGGTATCATGATCAATTGTCATGGGTTTATCATCAAAATGATGCCCACCGCCTTGAAGGAGCGAGAAAGATCTTTCAAAACCCCTTGCATATGCCGACTGGTCATCCTCATATCCAAGATGCCATTTACCAGTCATATAGGTATGGTACCCCGCATCCTTTAGTAATGTAGAAATGGAAACGACATCTTTATTCATATAACCTTCGTAACCGGGCTGACCTAGCTGTTTTGGGGATTGATCATTATACATTGTCCCCATTCCTGCTTTATGACTTGTCGTGCCACTAAGTAACATAGAACGCGTAGGCGAGCATGCAGAAGCCGCATATAAATTACTCATTTTTAAGCCGTCTGCTGCAAGCGCATCTAGGTTCGGTGTTGATATTTCGCCGCCAAAGGGGGCAATATCTGAATATCCTAAATCGTCAGCCAGAATTAAAAGAATATTTGGCCTATCATCCACACTGTTTGCTTCTACATTTTTTGCATCTTGTTCTGCGCACCCAGCGACAAGCAATAATGAAGTCAGATATATAGATATTCTTTTCATTTCATTCCCTTTATAATTTTTATTTTATTCTATTCTAATATCATATTATAGTATTTAACTTAAGTGATTTAATAAAAAAGGTGACACCGTGAATTTAATCAGCAAATTTTTTAATGTTTCTAAAATAACGTTATTGTTCACTTTAATTATGCCTATTGATTTAATAGCACAGTCACAAAACGATGATCTATTACCAAAAAGGCCAAACATCATCATTTTTTATGTAGATGATCTTGGCTATGGCGATATTGGCGTTAATGGCGCCAAAAATGTCACCACCCCTAATATTGATCAACTAGCAGCAGAAGGTATTAATTTTAAAGATGCCCATAGCACGGCTGCCACCTGTACACCGTCGCGCTATGCATTACTCACTGGTGAACATGGGTTTCGTATCAACAGCGATATATTAGAAGGTGACGCTCCAGCAATAATAAAACCGGGAAAACCTACCCTTCCGTCTATGCTTCAGGGGCAAGGATATAAAACCGCTGTTATAGGCAAATGGCACTTGGGGTTTGGTGATGGGAATATTAACTGGAATAGCAAGGTATCAACAGGACCACTTGAAATAGGTTTTGATTATAATTTTCTTATGCCGATCACTGGTGATCGGGTACCAAGCGTCTTCCTTGAAAATCATCATGTCGTCAATCTAGATCATGAAGACCCGATTGAAGTAAATTATCTAAAAAAGATCGGCAATAGGCCCCATGGTGATGAACGTCCTGATTTGGTAAGATATCAGGCAGATGAGCAACATAATGATACTATTATAAATGGTGTTCCCAGAATAGGATCAATGAGTGGCGGAGAAGATGCACTCTGGAATGACGAAGATATTCCAGAAATTTTTAATCACAAAGCCATAGAGTTTATGCGATCTAACCGTGATGAACCCTTTTTTCTCTTTTATTCATTTCATGATATCCACGTCCCGCGCCTCCCTCACCAGGATTTCTCAGGTAAAACTAATATGGGCCCACGTGGAGATGCCATTGCCCAAGTTGACTGGGTCGTAGGGAAAATTTTAAAAGAAATTAAATATCTTGGCGTTGATCAAAATACATTGGTCATATTTACAAGTGATAACGGTCCAGTGTTAAACGATGGATATAATGACGGCGCAGATCAACTTTTAAACGGGCATAAACCCGGCGGCGAATTTCGTGGCGGCAAATATAGCGCTTATGAAGCAGGAACCAGAGTGCCAACAATTTTTCGTTGGAATAACCAAATCAATACCGGTGAAAGCGACGCCTTATTATCTCAGGTCGACTTTTATGCCTCAATTGCTGAACTATTAGGGATAGAACTTTCAGAAACTGAAGCCATAGATAGTTTAAATATGCTACCCGCATTTTTAGGGACAGCTGAGATGGGAAGAAATTACATCATTGAAGAATCGGTTGCCACCCTTTCACTTAGGATGGGACAGTGGAAATATATTGCCCCATCTTCAGAAAGTTCAAGAAACCGTAATGAATGGGTAAAAACGGATAAAAATATCGAGGGCGGGTTTTCTTCCAATGAGCAACTTTATAATCTTGAAAACGATGCTGGTGAATTAAGGAATATTGCTGCTGAATATCCTTCAATCATTATAACAATGAGAAATAAATTAAACGAATTAAGAGATAAAGGCTTTAGAGAGTAAATTTTGATGAAACTGTTAAAAGAAAATATTGCCCTACTTTTTCTCACGACACTTTTATTATCTACTCTTGTTTTCTTTTTTGTTAAATCATCAGATAACCTAGCATGGGCCCAAAATTCTATCATAATCAACATTCCTGAAAATCATCCTAGTGGAGAAAATTGTCAAAGTTGTCATCAAGGTGAATGGCAAGAGTGGAATAGATCTCATCATCAGAAATCAATGCAAATAGCAGATGACAGTTCAGTACTTGGTGATTTCAATGATGTCGAAATTTCAATAAATGATGAACCTGTTAAATTCTATAAAAAAAATAATGAATTTTGGGTCGATTTGGAAAATCAAAAATATAAGGTGGAATATACCTTTGGTTTTGAACCGCTACAGCAATATTTAATAAAATCAGATAATGGAAAATATCAAACACTACCCTATTCGTGGGACAGTCGCCCCATCGAACAAGGAGGGCAACAATGGTTTCACATTTATGGCGAAGATCACATTCCAAAAAATGACCGTCTTCACTGGCAACAACCATTGCAAAACTGGAACGGAATGTGCGCCGATTGTCACTCAACAGGATTAAAAAGAAATTATGATACCGCAACCGATACATTCAATATAAATTGGCAGAATATCAACGTGGGCTGTGCATCATGCCACCAAGGAGATATGAAAAACATTGATAACGATGATGGCAATTGGACATTAATCGAAGGCGCAAAAACAATGAGCTGGAGCAATGGTATTCGCGACCAATCAGAAATCGAAGTTTGTGCCGCTTGCCATTCAAGAAGGTCGCCTTTAACGGATGGTTTTAACTCACAGGATAAATTCTTAGATGCTTTTTCACCGTCGCCAATATTGATGCCCGATTACTACCCAGATGGACAGATTAAAGAAGAAGTATATGTTTGGGGCTCATTCCTACAGAGCAAAATGTATAAAGAAGGCGTGATATGCAGTGACTGTCATGATCCACACAGCCTCAATTTAAAAGCTGAAGGCAATGCCCTCTGCACCACCTGTCATCAGTCAGAATTTTTTGACACACCAAATCATCATAATCATTTAAAAACATCGTCAGGTGCACAATGTGTGAATTGCCATATGAGTGATAATTTATATATGGGTGTTGATAATCGCCGCGATCATAGTTTCCGAATTCCAAGGCCAGATTTAAATCATAAGACATCAAGTCCAGATGCCTGCTCATCATGTCATACTGGTCAAACACCAGAATGGGCAGCAGATAAAATAAATACTTGGTTTGGCGAAAAACAAACCCGTGAAATTCATTACGGCGAAATTTTACAAAATGTCTTAAAAGGCGTCCCAAATTCAGAGACAGCTTTAAAACAATTGCTCAATGATGAAAATATTCCAGTTATCATCAGAGCGAGCGCCTATAATTTATTACCGAACTTCTCCAATGCGGAAAGTGCAGAATTTATTGAAAATGGATTACAGAGCAAAGAACCTCTTATTCGTTTAGGGGCCATCAGAGGAAGTACATTTATACCAGTTTCTGATCGGGAAATATTATTATCCCCATATTTAAATGACCCTTTTAAAGCAATCCGAGTGGAGGTTGTAAATTCATTATCAGATATGAATATCAATCGTCTAAATGAGAAAGATAAAGATGCTTATAATATGGCACTTGATGAATTTCTCACGGCGCAGGATCAAGTGATGTGGCGCGGCGAAGGGCGATTTAACCTTGGCATATTCAAAACGATGCAAAATGAAACCGAGGCGGCAAAAGATCTATATTTAGACGCCATTAAAATTGATCCTTTTTTTCCGGCCAGTTATATAAATCTTGCAGATATTTTTAAAAACCAGCAAGACGCGCTCAATGACGGAAAAACACTTGATATGGGATTAAGCTTTTTGCCTGATGATGCGGATTTAAATTATGCTAAAGCGCTCTTTCTTATTCGCGAAAAACAATCATCAAAAGCGATGAACCATTTGAAAATAGCGGTTCAGGCAGCGCCAGAAAACCCTCAATATTCATATGTCTATGCTGTTGCACTAACCGACATGGGACGAGGGAATGATGCCTATAATGTCTTAAGGAATGCCATAAAATATGCCGAGAATGATGCTAATTTAAATATGATGCTGCTCAATCATTTTGCAAATATGGGCGACTATCAAAAAGCAATTATTTACGCAGAAAAACTACTGCAATTATTTCCCAACAATCCTTCTATAGAAAATACAATGCGTGTTCTTAAAAGCAGGCTCACCGGAAATACATAAATTAATGTAAAACGGGATCATCAATTTTTAATAACCATTCACGCAATAGGCTTTCTAATTCTTCGCGTATGGTTTGATGTTCGTTTTGGTTGATTAGATTATTCAATTCACCCGGATCATTTTTCACATTGTAAAGCTCATCAACCAAATCAGCATTCGCCCTGAGACCAAACCTTTTAATCAATTTCCAATCTTCAAAACGGACCATTCTCAGGTGAGCAATACCAAAGTTTTCCATATTATATTGCGCAAATACGGGGACTGATGAACTTAATTCATCCCTTTTTAACAAAGGCGTAAGATCCTTACCTTCTGGCGTAACATAATCTGGAGTTTCAATATTCAGCATACTTAGTATGGTTGGAAAAATATCAGTATTTGATACGGGTTGTTCAAGAGCAATATTTTGTTTTATTTTACCAGGCCAGCGAATAATCATTGGTATTTTTATCGCCTCATCAAAAAGGTTTGCAATATTTTCACTACCCACCACTTCGTCGCCCGCTATGGCACCGACGGCACCGCGTCCAAAATAACCGTGATGACCAATAAGCATGCCGTGATCGCCAACATAAATGACGATCGTATTTTCCGCTAAGCCCAATCGATCTAGCTCATCCAACACCTCACCTACGGCGCGGTCAAGTGCATGAATAGCGGCATAATTATTTTTCGTCATCTTTTTAAGCCACTCTTGATCAATGCCTGGCATATTCGGAACTATTGGGTCAATATGTGCCACCGCATCAAGATCTTCTTGTGGTACGGCGTACCATGGACGCTGCGGCTCTCTAAAAGTCATAGTGAGGGCAAATTTATTATCTTTATTTTCAGATAAGAACTCTTTTGCATGCTTTACGAATATATTTGATGTATGCCCTTTAATTTCAGCGACATTTCCATTTTTATCAAGAATAGGGTCAAATGCTTTTGAATCTTGTTCATAGCCAACGAAATAATCAAACCCTCTGTTAGTTGGATGGCGTTCCTCAGCTTCGCCTAAATGCCATTTGCCGATTAGTCCCGTTTTATAGCCATTCTGTTTTAAAATTTCTGGCCATAAAACCGCAGAGGTATCCAATCCACGATCAGCATATTTCTCATTTAACATCAAAAAATCATTAACACCCACCTGACTAGGATATTTACCACTAAAAAATGCAGCTCTACTCGGAGAACACACAGGCGCAGCAGCATAAGCATTTGAAAAACGTACCCCTTGGGAGGCTAATTTATCAAAATTCGGCGTTACGGCTTGATCATCACCGTAAGCCCCCATTGCTCTTTGTGAATGATCATCCGGAACGATAGCTATAATATTCCAGTTTTCCTCGGCAATCGCCGTATTAACCGAACAATAGATAAGAAAAATCGTAAAGTTAATGAAGACCTTCATTTTGATTATTCTTTCTTATTATATCCGTTCAATGATCGTCGAAATACCCATTCCCATACCAATACACATTGTCGCTAGACCAACGGAACCTTCGTTTTCTTCCATGATATTAAGAAGCGTCGTCGTGATACGTGTTCCTGAACAACCAAGTGGATGACCAAGGGCAATTGCGCCACCTTTTAGATTAACTTTATCTTCCATCACATCCAGAAGCTTTAAGTTTTTAAGAACGGACAACCCTTGAGCGGCGAAAGCTTCATTAAGTTCAATATAATCAATATCAGCCATATCCATTTTAGCGCGCTTAAGGGCTTTTTGTGATGCAGGCACGGGGCCAAATCCCATTATTGAAGGGTCACATCCCGCGACCGCCATACTTTTTATGCGAGTTCTTGGTGTAACGCCGAGTTCTTTTGCTTTTGCAGCAGACATAACAAGCATTCCTGATGCACCATCAGAAATAGCAGAAGATGTTCCTGCTGTAACGGTTCCTACTTTTGGAATAAAAACAGGCTTCAACGCTGCCAGCCCTTCGATTGATGTTTCAGGGCGAATGACTTCATCAATGACCACTTTGGTTTTATTACCGTCTTTATCATGTCCTTCTACAGGAATAATTTCATTATCCCATCTGCCTTCTATGGTTGCCTTATGAGCGAGCCTATGTGAGCGTTCACCAAAGGCATCCTGTTCTTCACGACCAATGCCATTGATATTCGCAAGCATTTCTGCCGTCACACCCATCATCATGGCCGCTCTTGCCGCATATTTTGACATTTCAGGATTAATATCGACACCATGTGTCATCGCGATATGGCCCATATGTTCTACGCCACCAACAACAAATATATCACCATAGCCTGATACAATTGACTGTGCCGCAATATGCAGCGCTGACATAGACGACCCGCAAAGCCTATTAATTGTTTGTCCCGCAACCGAATGCGGCAATCCAGCCAGAAGTGCAGCATTACGCGCAATGTTAAACCCTTGTTCAAGCGTCTGATTTACACAGCCCCAAACAACATCTTCGATATCTTTAGGGGATACTTCAGGATTTCTAGAAAGCAGTGCTTTAATCACAGCCGCTGAAAGAGCTTCTGATCGCACATTTCTAAAAGATCCGCCCTTTGATCTACCCATGGCGGTACGAACACAATCGACAATCACTACATCATTTAGAGAGTTACTCATGATTTATCTCGTTCTTGAGGAAAATATTTTTGCCCGTTTTTGGCCATTTCTTTCATTTTTTCTGTTGGGTGATATAGCGCACCTAACGATTCATATTTTGACGCCATTGCGCAAATGTTGTCCATTCCAATATGATCCATATAATGCATCGCTCCCCCTCTAAACGGCGGGAAGCCAATACCATAAATAAGCGCCATATCAAGCTCCGCAGCACTCGCGACAATATCTTCTTCAAGGCATCTTGCCACTTCAATACATAATGGAAGCATCATGCGTTCAATAATTTCCTCATCTGAAATTTCTTTGGTAGCGCCAATGGAACCCTTTAAAAGTGCGTCAACCTCTTCATCCGGTAATTTCATATCTTTGCCGCGCTTATCAAGTTCATAGCGGTAAAAACCTTTTTTATTCTTTTGACCAAAGCGTTCCAATGAATAGAGCCTATCAATTGCATTTTCACCTTCATGGCTCATGCGATCCGGAAATCCTTCAGCCATAACGGCGCTGCCATGATAGGCCGTATCGATACCAACAACGTCCAATAAATAGGCGGGGCCCATCGGCCAACCAAATTTTTCCATGACTTTATCAATTTGTCTAAAATCGCCACCATAATTGAGTAGAGCACTAAACCCACCAAAATAAGGAAACAAAATTCTATTTACCAAAAATCCCGGGCAGTCATTCACTACGATCGGAGTCTTACCCATGGCTTTTGCATATAAAACCGTTTGCCCGATCGCCGTTTCACTTGTTTTTTCACCACGTATGACTTCCACAAGCGGCATTCGGTGCACAGGGTTAAAGAAATGCATCCCACAGAAATTTTCAGGGTTTTTAAGCGCCGTTGAAAGTGCAGTAATTGAAATCGTTGATGTATTTGAGGTTAATACGGCCCCCTCTTTCATGGCGTCTTCGGTCTCAGCCAACACTGATTTTTTAATTTTTTCGTTTTCAACGACCGCCTCAACCACAAGGTCAGCACGATCAAAATCACCATAACTTAGAGTTGGTGTGATTTCAGTTAATGTCTTCGCCATTTTCGGCACATCAATGCGGCCACGCTTAAGTTGCCCGGATAAAAGCTTCACGGCTTCATCAAGACCTAATTGAAGGGCATCTTCATTAATATCTTTCATTAAAATCGGCGTGCCTTTGGATGCGGATTGATACGCAACTCCGCCACCCATGATACCCGCACCAAGCACGCCCGCCATTGAAATTGGTGTCGCATTCTTTATATATTTTTTAGAAACGCGTTTCACATGTTGATCTTTTAAGAAAAGCCCAACAAGCGCCGCACACACATCCGTTTTTGCTAAGCTGGCAAAACCTTTTGCTTCAAGGTCTATAGCCTCGCTTCGATCAAGAGTAACAGATTTCTTCATGGTTTTAAGGGCTTGCATTGGCGCCGGATAATGAGGCCCTGCTTTCGCACCGATAACCCCTTTTGCGCTTTCAAAGGCCATCATATGTTCAACATGATTAAGAAGAACCGGGCTTTGCTTCTCTGTGCGCCTCGCTTGATAATCAAAATCGCCATTTATGCATTTATTAAGCAGACCTAAAGCACTCTCTCTAAGTTGGTCTGGTTCGACGACTGCATCGACTGCCCCTTCTTTAAAAGCGTCTTCTGCTTTTTTCTCCGCGCCGCCGCAAATCCATTCATTGGCATTATCAATACCAATAAGGCGCGGCAATCTAACGGTACCGCCCCATCCTGGATTAATGCCAAGCTTTACTTCCGGAAGACCCACACGCGCTGTGGTTGACATAACCCTATAATCGACGGCCAGACATAATTCAAATCCGCCGCCAACTGCCGTTCCATTAATGGCCACCACCGTTGGGCACGAAAGGTCCTCGATACCGTTAAATATTTCATGATGTTTATGGATATGTTGATAGATGTCTTCTTCGGAACTTGAAAACATTTGAATAAATTCAGTAATGTCAGCTCCCGCGATAAAAAGTTCTTTTCGACTACTAAACAAAACACCTTTTAATCCAGAAACTTTATTAAGGTGTGAAACAGCATCACGCAATTCTTCTAACGCAGCCTGATCAAACTTATTAATGTCTTCGTCTTTACGGTCAAATATTACGTCGTAAATGCCGCCTTCGATTTCTTCTACTTGGATAAATTGCCCTTGCATCAGCATGGAAAACACTCCCTATCTCAATCCTGTTATCATCATTGTTCATATTTGAACGAAGAACTATAAATTCAATCCTATATGCTTTTTCTTCAAACTCATAGTATACTTCATTAATTTTTTAAGCTGATGTCAATTATGTAAGTTTACTCAATAATTCATCGACAAATTTTGGTACAATTTCGGTGGCAGGCCCATATGCACCATTTGAAAACTGATCCGCATTAAGTGATGGCTCTAAATTGAGCTCAACCGTCTTTGCCATGCCATAATGAGAGACGAGATCAACAAAGCCTGCCGCCGGATAAACATTGCCAGAAGTGCCTATTGAAATGAATGCGTCGCACTCTCTCAAAAGATGTTCAATCTCTTTCATTTTAAGTGGCATTTCTCCAAACCACACCACGTGAACACGCATTGAGCCAATTTGACCACAGTGAGAACATTTGCTTTCTGTGTTCATTTCTTCCTGCCATATTTCAATAGCATCACAAGATATACATCGGCCTTTTAATAATTCACCGTGCATATGAATTAAATTTTTTGATCCGGCGCGCTCATGTAAATTATCAACATTTTGTGTTACAATGGATACATTCCCTTGCCATTTCTCCTCTAATCTGGCTAAGGCATTATGTGCCGCATTAGGTTTTATTTCTTTATCAAGTAAGATCGACTTACGTTCATTATAAAAGGAATGAACCATTGAAGGATTTTCGTGAAAAGCATGAGGACTTGCAACTTTTTCAACCCGAAACCCTTGCCAAAGTCCACCATTACCACGAAATGTATCAAGGCCGGATTCTTTTGATATACCGGCCCCCGTCAAGATGACAATTTTACCGTCCTTAGGAATATCAATCATTAGCAGGCATTTTAGAATGACGGTATTCTTTGCCCGATAAGATTTTGATCATATCACGCTCTAAACTATCAACGGGCGTTTCAACAATTCTATTCATTTCTTTACCGTTTTTATAAAAAATAAAAGTCGGCGTATTGGTTATTGCCATTGCGTCCGTTTCACCATTTGGTGATTGCTTTTTTCGGTCAAGGGCGATCATTTCAATATTGTCTTTTTTATGACTTAATATCTTATAAAAGCGTGGCACTTCGCGCTTACTATCATGGCACCATGTACCCATCACTACTTTAATCTCAACCCCCTCTAACAAGCGGTCGATATCTGCTAACGCGCCTTCATCAACACTATACGAAAGCTCATTTTCTTCGTACCAAGTGAAATGGGAAGAATTCTTTAAATCCGATACGGAAATAATTCCTAACAAATCAATATTCTTTTCTTCATCAGCGTGAATAGATAGGGTGCCAGAGCCAAACATCAGAAGGACCAAGACAAGATTGACTATTTTTTTCATTAAGATACCTTTTTATCGCGACAATTTATTTGCTCGGATTATAATCTTCTTTTTAATTAAACCTCAATAGAGAAATAAGATGGTTGATATCCTAGAAGACATAAAAAAAATAATTGGCTCTAATGCTATTCTAGAAGGAAGCGATATTTCAAACAGAGCCAGCAGCTATTGGGACGCAACCCCAATTTCTGCGAAAGCCATCGTAAAACCGAAACATACTGATGAATTATCACTCATATTAAAGCAAATGAATGATCAAAAACAAATATTGGTGACACATGGCGGATTAACTGGGTGCGCGCAAGCGGCCAACACTACCCCTGACCATATTGCCTTATCAATGGAACGTATGAATAAAATTATCGAAATTGATGACGTTGGAGGCACAGTAACACTTGAGGCAGGCGTCATATTGGAGAACGTCCAAAATGCTGTCGCTGAAAAAGGATTTTTCTTTCCGCTTGATCTTGGTGCACGGGGGAGCTGCACGGTCGGTGGCAACGCGGCAACCAATGCAGGAGGCATCAATGTGATTAGATACGGTATGATGCGAAACCATATTCTTGGCATGGAAGTGGTACTTGCTGACGGCACCATTCTTTCCTCAATGAATAAAGTCATCAAGAATAATTCAGGTTACGATTTGAAACAGCTCTTCATTGGGTCAGAAGGAACTCTTGGCATCATTACTAAACTTATTGTTAAGCTTGAAAGCGCCCCGAAAAGCAAAGAGACAGCGATCGCAGCATTAGATAGTTTTTCTAATGTTATTCAATTTTTAAATCATATGAAAAAAGAAGCCGCCAGTAGTTTATCTGCCTTCGAGGTTATGTGGGGTGGCTATTATGATGCCGTAACCACTGAGGGTCACCACAAAGCACCTATTGCACGAAATGCACCCTATTACGTCATTACTGAATGTACAGGGACAAATTCGAGACACGACCTAGATGCATTTATGTCAACAATGGAAAAAGCATTTGACGAAAATATCATTCAGGATGCCGTTATTCCAAGTTCAGAACAGCAAAGGAATGAAATTTGGAATGTCCGTGAAGGGCTTGAACCAATTTTAACGAATGATCCAATTTTTCTTTATGACATAAGTTTACCCATTATCCATATGGAAGAATATGTTCGTGAAGTTGAAACAAGTATCGCAAGAACATGGCCTCAATCAGATTGTTTCGTCATTGGACATATTGGTGACGGAAATTTACATTTATTTATATGCCCTAAAGAAGGTGATGAAAGCCTTCATCACAAATCCAATCAAATCGTATATGATCCTTTAAAAAGGTTTGGTGGTTCTGTCTCCGCGGAGCATGGAATTGGAATTGAAAAGAAGGAATGGCTGTCACATTGTCGCAGTGATACAGAAATAATTTTAATGAAAACGCTAAAAAAGACACTCGATCCAAATAATATTCTAAACCCCGGCGTTATCTTTGATTTAACAGATAATTAGTATATAATTCTTCCATTAATGCTGTTATAAGAAAATAATTCTATTATAAAACAAAGGGTGTCATATGGATGATTTCGACAAAAAGATTTTAAAATGTCTTCAGGAAGACGCGACCATATCAACATCTGCTTTATCAGAAAAAGTAGGATTATCAACAACCCCTTGCTGGCGTCGAGTACAAATCCTCGAAGAAAAAGGGTTTATTGAAAAACGTGTAGCGATAGTAAACAAAAAGAAACTTAATTTAAGTCTGACAGTCATCGTTAATATTAAAACCAGTCAACATTCCAAAGATTGGCTTGATTGTTTTAAGAAATCCATTGTGCATATACCTGAAGTTGTTGAGGTACTACGCTTAAGTGGTGAAACAGACTATTCACTTAAAATATTAGTACCAAATATCGAAGAATATGATCGTGTATATCAAGAAATTATATCAAAGATTGATGATCTTTATGATGTAAGTTCCAGTTTTGTTATGGAAGAAATAAAAAGCACGACAAAATTACCTTTAAATTACATTTAAGACGAACAATTTTTAAAACTTTACCTTTATATTAGAAAATTATACTAATTTTAAAAAATATATAGATTTATATTTCGAAAGAAAATAATTATTTAATTCATAAAGCAATAAAAATTCTCATTTCTTATGATAACTTTTCTTCTAGTTTAATTACAGGAGGAGACACATTATGAAAATTTCTTTTACAGAACATCCGGCTTCAGTAGGTGAAACATATTTTGGTCATATGTTTTCAGCGCTCGGCTTTTGCGGCAAAATGACATTAGCCCTAATGTGCTGCCTCACTCACGCTTTTCTGCCATTTCTTTTTGAAAAAACAGGCAGCCAAATGGTTTGCAATCTGGTGGATGATATGGTCCATAATCGTGATAAAAGAGACGAAGAAGCAAAGCAACTCACTGCTGAATAATATTAAATCTAATTTTTTGGCTTAAGCACTCTTGAAGCCCATAATCCTATCAGAAGTGAAGGAAAGAAATATAATATCCCTTCACTGCCCATAAGCAATGCCGTAACGGCGGGACCGGGACAAAAACCACCTATTCCCCAACCAATACCAAATAACCCTGCGCCCAAAAGCAAGCGCTTATCAATATCTTTTCTTGTTGGTATTTGAAAAGCATCATTGAATATTGGCGTATTTCTTTTGAGAACAAGCTTATAACCTATAAATACAACAATAATAGCACCGCCCATTACAAAAATAAGACTAGGATCAAAAGTACCAAACACATCCAGAAAATTTAATACTTTTGCGGGATTACTCATACCAGAAACCACCAATCCGAACCCGAACAAAAGTCCCGATAAAAGTCCGAAAACTATTTTCATCATATTCTTAACCCCCTATGACATGGCGAATGATATATACGGTCATTATTCCAAAAGACATAAATGTAATGGTCGCTATTATCGATCGCATCGATAGCCTCGGAATGCCGCAAACACCATGTCCACTTGTACAGCCACTTCCAAGTCCAACGCCCAAACCGACAATTAAACCAGCAGAAATCATTATACCTAAATCATTGGAAACCACATGTTTGATAGATTGGCCAGTTAAGGTTTGATAAAAAACTGGCGCAAGAACAAGGCCAATGACAAAAGCTATTCGCCAACCTAACTCGTCCTTATTTACCCATGGCGGTAAAATCCCCGATATAATGCCACTTATGCCGGCAATTCTGCCATGAAATAACATCAACAATACCGCCGCCAAGCCAATCAAAGCTCCCCCGAATAGGGAGCTAAAAGGTGTAAATTCGGTCATAACAATCCTTTTTCACGTTTTTACTTGTTATAAGAAGCCAATTAAACAATTGTACAATATAAATATAACAATACTTTGGGTTTGAGCAATATATGAAAGACAAGAAAACAATTTTTGAAGTCGATAAAAACAATGAAGATAAGAAGCAGTTATTCATTGATGCGGCAATCTGCTCATTAGCCAACCATGGTTACAAAGGAACAACGGTTAGACAAATTGCAAAATATGCAGGTGTTACACCAGGACTTCTGACGCATTATTATCAAGGGAAAGAAGTATTAATCGCTGAAAGCTATAAATATCTAGCGACCCAATTTCTCGATGATTTCCAAAATAAAATCAATGAGGGTATGGATAACCCCATATCTGCCCTAAGAGGGTTTTTTCAAAATATCTTTGCGCCAGAAAATTTAGGTAAGAGATATTTAAGAGTATGGCTTGCTTTTTGGACATTAACATTAACTGAAGAGTCTTTAAGAAACACACATAGTGATATCTACAAGGAATATACTAAGTCATTAGAAAATATCCTACGAAGCGCATATATACATAATGAACAAGACCCAAGCAAAAAAAATCTTCGCTCACTGGCTGTCGGAATACTCGCCATGCTTGATGGCTTATGGCTTGAGTGCTGCTTGGATCCGGATGCACTTTCGAAAAATGATAACCTTGCGATTATTTATGAATTCGTCGAAAGCACAACCGGATTAAAAATTAAAACTAACTAACTTAAAAGTCTGCTGGTGGTGTGAGCGTTTTACGTGGTGGGTTCCAAGCTGGACCAGCCATTACTGTGCATTTTGCCCAGCGCCTATTCCATTTTAATTCCTTTTGATAATATATTTCTGCCCACACAACATCACCAACTTCACCGTGCGGCATATCTACAAAGCCCAAGCCTACGTTTGTTTTTGCTGATGGCGCCCATGCGGCACTGCTGACATAGCCGATATTTTTACCATCTTCATTATCAAATAAATAAGCATTATGGGCTGGTTTATTCCCTTCAACATCAAGTCTCACAAAACGATACCGTGAACCGTTTTCTTTTTCCTTTTTAAGAGCACGACGGCCATTAAACACAACACCTTTATCAAGCTTAACTAGCCAATCAAGACCGAGTTCATAAGGAGATTTCGCATGCCCAGGACGGACGGTCTCATTAGCAGGTGAGAAATCAACATTAGCTGCAATTAGTCCCGCTTCAATACGCGCGATCTCTAATGCATCGCCGCCAATAGGTCGGATGGCGTAATCTTTACCCGCTGCATAAATCGCATCCCATAATGGCTCTGCTTGATCATTCTTTGTCCAAATTTCATATCCAAGATCACCTGTATAACCGGTACGTGAAATCATAATTTCACCGCCTGGGAAATCAAAATAGCGAACATCAAACATTTTCATGGTTTCAACATCTTTAAAACCCATATTTTTAAGTATCGCACAAGTACATGGTCCTTGAAATGAGATAGCAGCAACTTCATCCGTTACTTCGCTATATTCGATATCCATTCCGATCGCATTGCGGCGAAGGATTTCCATTTGACGCTCTTGCGCACAAAGAAGATATTCATCTTCAGCGACACGGAAAACTGTGCCATCATCACAGACCATACCCTCATCATCGCACCAAACCGTATAGGCAACTCGCCCAACGCGAATTTTTGTCATATCACGTGGTAAAAGTCGGTTCATAAAATCTAAGGCCTCTGGCCCCTTAATGCGATATTTTGACATTGGTGTGATGTCAAAAATACTTGCCGAATTTCGAATAGCAAAATATTCAATGGTCGGATCTTCGAGCATATCCGGCGTTGTATATTCTGCCCACCGGTGCCACTTGTTGACGTAATCATATTCTTTAATCTTATTATAGAACGGCGAATATTTTACGGCACTTTTCCAGTGCATCGGATCGTGTTCAGAACGATTTTCATTTGTTTCAGAAAACATTATTCGTCTCCTTTTAGTATTGCTTGTGCCGCATTTCGGCCAGCGGCACCCATTACGCCACCACCCGGATGTGCGGACGCCCCACATAAATACATACCGTCAAGCGGAAGGGCATAACGGGATGCTTCTGGAACAGGGCGCAACATTAACATTTGGTCCAATGTTAATTCACCGTGATGCCAATTCCCACCTACGAGACCGAAGCGTTCTTCAAGATCAAGTGGCGTCAAAATTTCTGCATGCTCAACCACATCACGAATATTTGGCGCATATTCAGCAATACGATCAATGCATTTATTTAGGAAATCAGCCTTTGCCTTTGCTGTCCAACCACCCTTTAAATCATAAGGTGCAAATTGTACGGTCGCATTAAGAATGTGACCTTCATCCGTCAAACTGCTATCCACAAGCGATGGAATTGAAATTTCCATGATCGGTTTTTCCGAATATTCCTTGTATTTAATATGATTAAATGAATGCTCAACCTCTTTTTGATTAGGTGCTATCACCAAGCGACTTTTCAAATCATCTGATGTTAGGCCTTTAAATTCAGGAAGTTTTTTTAAAACGATATGAAGTTTTGCAGCGCCGCCACGTGATCGAACGTCAGTGGTACGTTTTACAAAATCAGCTTCGAAATATTTTGTTCCGACAATATCAAGAACGGTGGTTCTGATGTGTGCATTTGATATAATGCAATCCGATTTAATCTCTTCACCATTTTCAAGAACTACACCAGATACAGCGCAATTCTCAACATTAACGCTTTTAACTTTTGCAGCTGTTCTTATTTCTGCACCATTCGCCTTAGCAGCCTTAGCCATGGCAGATGTTACAGTACCCATGCCACCTTCGGGAATGGCTAATGCACCACGATCACCGGATGCATAACGATAAAGGAAAGTAAAAAAGTTACCCGCCGAATATGGCCCCGTATGGGTCCCGAGTACGGCATCAAAAGACATGGCCCCTTTAAGAGGTTCATGATCAAATTCGTCATCAAGCACATCACGTATATTCATTCCGATCATACGCAAAAATTCTGACATCTTCTCAGCACCAAGTCCAAATCGCAACTTCCACCCTAGTTTCAAAGCTGTCATTTTATCACTAAAATCCATATTGAATATATCAAGTGGTGGCTCATCCATTAAAAAGCCGAGCGTGTTAGCATATTCATGAATTAACGACATAAATTTCGTATAATTTGCCGTATCTTCTTCGGATATATTGCTACTTTGAACAGTATTTCCATTGAAACGCAGATGATCACCATCAACATTTAATGCAATGGTTGGCACATCTGTTGCAGCCAATTTTAATCCATGTGAAGTAAGATTAAGTTCACTGGACACCTTGCCATTTAATTGATTTAAGTAGTGCGCGCAAATCGATGTTTTCTTGCCATCAACAAGTTCTCCTGTTACCGCAGCGCCTCCGACTTGTTCATTCGCTTCAAGGACTACAACATTTTTACCGGCCTTTGCAAGGTATGCTGCACATACCAGGCCATTATGTCCTGCACCGATAATGACGGCATCATATTTTTTCATTGAATTATTAGTCATCGCCTTCGTCCTCCGGTACGGTGGTACTTATGTTCATATCGATCAAAATTTCGCGCGCTGAGTTGGCCCCTGGCGCCCCCATAACCCCACCGCCCGGGTGTGTCGTCGAACCACTAAGATATAAACCGTTCACAGGGCCACGATATTGTGCACATCCATGGAAAGGTCTATTAAACATCAGTTGATTTAAGGATAATTCACCTTGGAAAATATTACCTTCCGTAAGGCCAATTTCATTATCAATGACTTGTCCAGATCTGATTTCCACGTGTTCAATTAAGTCTTTAAAATTAGGACTATATTTAGCAATATTATCAATAACATTATCACCAAATTGTTTAAGCAGTACCGGCGTCCAATCTTTACCCTCTACCCGTGACGGGCAATATTGTACAAAACAAGTCATGAAATGCTTGCCAGGTGGCGCCATTGTCGGATCGGTTAATGTCGGTATAAGAAGATCAAGATAAGGATGCGTTGACCATTTTCCATCTTTCCATTCATCATACCCGCGTTCATACGCTTCCATATTATCAACAATATGGAAATCACCTTTAATAAGCTCGCTCCCTTTTGGAAGCGCTGTGAATTCAGGGACACCGTTAAGGGCAATATTAAGTTTGCCGGAAGAACCACGACTTTTATATCTCTTAGCGGCTTTAACAACTTTCTCGCCAGCATCCTTAGGGTCCATCATTCCAAGGAATGTTTTTCTGGCATCAAGATTAGAGACAACACGGTCGGCATTAATTTCTTCACCATTTTCCAGACGCACACCGGTTACTTTGCCGTTTTTGACCATAATCTGATCGACGCCAGCATTTGTTCTTATTTCACCACCGTGCTCTTTAACGGCGCCGGCTAGCGCTCCTGATACAGCCCCCATTCCGCCCCGCGGGAAGCCCCAAGCACCAACGGCACCATCCACATCACCCATATAATGATGCAAAAGCACATATGCCGTACCAGGTGACATTGCACCAAGATTTGTTCCAACGACGGCCGAACCTGCCTTATGGGCTTTAATCAAATCAGAATGGAAAAATTCATCGAGAAACTCGCCAACACTGACAGTAAAAAATTTCATGAAATCATGAAGATCGCGTGGGCCAAGATCAAAGAATTTTTTACCTAACCAACGTAACTCATCCAAATCACGGAATTTAAAACTTGTTGGATCAGGTGGTGTTCTAAGTAACATTGGTCTAATGAAGCGGCACCATTTTGCCATCTGATGATAATAACGATCATAAGCATCCACATCGACGGGGCTATGACGTCTAATTTCACGGCGCATAACTTCATGATCACTATAACTGCCTAAATAATCACCACAATCCGTTAAGGTAAACCCGCCATTATATGTCACCACCTGAAGTCCATGTTTTGCAAGATTAAGGTGACGATATATTTCTGGTCTAAATAGGCTGGCAAGATAAGAACAGTTCGAGTATTTCCAATCTCCATGAAGATTGCGGCTTACTGTCGCACCACCAATATAATCATTCTTCTCCACAACAAGCACATCAAGTCCTGCCTTGGCTAAAAATGCCGCATTGGTCAGGCCGTTATGACCGGCACCAACAACAATTACATCATATTTTTTCATTAGCTTTTTCCCTTTCAAGGCTGATTTCATGAGAATCACACCTCAATTACCACAGGAATATGCCAATAAAGACATAAAATGTCTAGTCAAAAATGAATGAATGATCATTCAGTAACTATCACTAATCTATTATATTGACTATATAAATTATATTGATATATTTTAATTAATCTTATTGGAAGATATATGACTGCACTACAAAAACCACAAACAACAAGACGCGCTGCAAAAGGCGTTCGTAAACGCCAGTTAATTGAAGCGGCTATCACGTCCATTGCCAAACGTGGCCTTGGTGACACGACCCTCGCGCATGTCTCACAGTCAGCTGGATTAAGCCAAGGCATTATCAACCTTCATTTCACCAATAAAGAAAACCTGCTTTATGAAACATTAAATTTCATTCGTGATGAATATGAAAAGAATTGGCAATCTGCCCTTGCAAAAGCACCTGATGATCCAGCTGGTAAAGTAGCGGCCTTATTAAAATCTGATTATCAGAAAGAAGTAGCCGACTTAAAGAAGCTCGCCGTTTGGTTTGCCTTTTGGGGGGAAGCTAAATCCCGCCCAACCTATAAAAAAATATGTTTGGAACGCGTGGCTGATTATTCCATAATACTCGAAGAATTGTTATCCGCATTGGTTAAAGAAGGGCAATATCAAGACATCGATATTACATTACTTTCAGAAGGAATTGTCGCCATGGCAGATGGTCTATGGTTGAACCTGTTAATTTCATCAAAAAATTTCAAACGCAGTGATGCAGAAAAAGTAATGCTGCAATATTTGCGACAAATTTTCCCAAAACATAAATCGGCCTTTTCATAAATTTAACCACAATCTTTTTATCATCACTTACAAATTTGCTTGCAATTTTTAGGGACAAATATATTTTATATATTGATTGTACGTTTGTACAAAATGTTCAGGAATTAAGATAATGACGAAATTTAAAACTATTGATCAACTATTATCCGATTATAAAATAGGTTACTCCTTAGAGCAGGAATTTTATAAAAATCCTGATATCTACCAAAAAGAAATCAATAACATTTTCATGAAGCATTGGATGTTGGCTGGTCATACCTCTCAAATTCCAGATACTGGTAATTATTTTCTCGTCGAATTTGATACAGAAAGCATTATTGTCGTTCGCACTCAAGATGGAACAATTAAAGCGCATATGAATGTTTGTCGTCATCGCGGCTCGCACATCTGCCTTGAAAAACAAGGCACAATAAAAGCACTTGCTTGCCCATACCACGCTTGGACATATGATCTAGATGGAGAATTAAAAGCCGCTAGAAACATGTCTGATGATTTTGAATTTCAAGATAACAATCTACATCCGGTAACTGTTGAACTTGTCGGCGGTTTAATATTCATCAGTCTTGCTGAAAATCCACCGTCCTTAAATGGTATGCGCGAGGATTTGAAAGACGTCTTCGATGTGTTTGGATTCGATAACATGAAACTTGCCGAGCATCGACATTATCCAATTCAAGCAAATTGGAAACTTGTCGTTGAAAACTATCAAGAATGTTATCACTGCGCACCATCCCACAAGGATTTTGCAAAAATTCATGCAATGGCGCAGTCGCCTGAAAAATTTGATGCACAGAAAGAAGCTTTTATTAAAAAATCTGATGGATATGTCAGAACCAAAGCATCATCATATTATTTTGATATGGCGAAGCCGGGTGAGGAAGGATATCAATATGATCGAAACCCACTCTTAAAGGGAAGAATATCAGGAAGTAAAAATGCCGTTCCAGTAGCACCGCTGCTTGGAAAATTAAAAGAATATGAGGAAGCTGCATCAGAATTCATGCTCGGCCCTGTAACATTCTTTTTGATTTATGATGATCATATGATTGCTTACCGTTTTCTTCCAGATACTCAAGAAACCAGCCACTGTGATTTATATTGGTTTGTGCGAGAGGATGCCTTAGAGGGAAAAGATTATAATCTTGATGATTTAACTTGGCTTTGGCATGTGACAATTTTGGATGATGAAGAAATTATCATTAACAATCAAAAGGGCGTTAATTCAAGATACTATGGTCCCGGGAAATTATCCGAATGGGAACATTTCCCTCAACATTTTCTGAATTTTTATCTTAATTCTATAAAAAAATAATTTATATATCCGAAATGACATGACTCATCATTGGGTATAATTCACGAAACAGATCTTCGTCCCTTTGGTCGTTTGGGGTTTCAGGGTCACTTGCCATTAATTTTAAAGCGCCCAAGACTTTCATCACATCTTCGGCTTTTGGCTTATTGTCATAATCACCGGAAAATATTTTACGCAGCCATTTACTAAGGCGGGTTACACGAGGCCATCCAAATGTCGACGCTTCCGTTTCTAAATTATAAGCAATGGCAACGACTTTTTTAAGATCATTCTGATGCAGTGCTTTTTCCAGATCACGAACACGTTCATTCAAACTTTCAGTGAATTCGATGGCAACTTCGTTAATCGCTTGATTGGCGCGCGCCAACATTTCAGTTTTATTCATTTTTTGATTATCATCCATGACTGATTTCTTGCCTAATCTGAATTACTTGTAGCCGAATGTCGACGCTCGTTTTCACCATCCCATTCAGGATTATTTTGCTGTCTTCGTCTTCTATTGGGGCCGATATATTCATCAACATTAATGAATTCTCGTTTATTAAAAAGCGCATTATGCATTTTTTGGTGAATTTGGTCAGGTGAAAACGGTTTACCAATAATTTCTGTAATACCCGTATCACGAGCCATTATAATTGTGTCAATATCAGTAACACCCGTATTAAGAATAACCGGAATATCTGAAGGATTTTTATCCGCATTAGATGCTCTAACAGTTTTCAAGAAATTCAAACCGCTTCGGTTTTCCATCATGAAATCAATAAAAATGACATCTAGTTCGCTATTATAATATTTCTTCTCAGCCTCCTCGAGGGTATCACATATAGTGATTTTCCTAACACCGAAGGCTTCTAATATCGAGTATAATGTTTTTGCGATAAAATTATTATTATCAACAATCAGTACTCTTAATCCTATAAAATCATTCATCCCCAAATCCTAGTATTTGGTTGTTAATATCTACTATACTGGAACTTTGAAGCTATTATACTGACAAAGTATAAATAGAAGGTTACAAATTAAGAAAATTATTTTTCAGGTGAAAAACATGTCTGATTATCAAAATATTCCGTTCTGGCACACCAAAGTCGAAACAATCGAAGCAAAAACTGAAACTCTGATAAAAACAGTTGATATTGCAATCGTCGGCGGGGGATTTACCGGTCTCGCAACGGCGCTTCATTTATTAAGGGCCGGAAAATCTGTTGCAATTTTTGATGCAATGAAAATCGGACAGGGTGCCAGTGGGAAAAATGGCGGTATGGTCGGCCCAAGCCTACATAAATTAGGGCTTCAAGGTTTAACTAATACATATGGCCGCGAAAAGGCACTTAACATTTTACAAGAAGGTATGACGGCAATTGAATATTTTCAGAAATTTATCAAAGAAGAAGAGATTGATTGCGATTTAAAAATGACCGGACGGTTCCGCGGGGTGACTGATAAAAAAGCACTTGAAGGCGTGATGCGAGATAGTGAAGAGTTATTAACGCTTAAAGGGTTTAAATATGACATCGTTAAAGAAGAAAATGTTCAAGATGAAATAGGATCAACCTTATATAAAGGGGGCGTTGTTTATCATCAAGACGGCGGTCTACACCCCTTTAAACTGCAAACATCACTTCTAAAAAAGGTCCTTGAATTAGGCGGTAAAATTTACGAAGAAACAAAAGTAGGTGACATTGTTAAAACACCAAACGGATTTAATATTGATACAGAAAAAGGGCAACTGGTATCAGATCAAGTGGTCATAGCGAGCAATGCTTATACAAAACGTTTTGGTGGTTCACATACTTCATGGTTTTATAAAAGACTATTGCCCATTACATCTGCTATGATTGCCACGGAAGAACTGCCAAAAGAAACCATCAACAGAATGTTTCCTAAAAAACGCATGCACGGCGGAAATCACCGACTTGTACAATATTACCGCGCAAGCCCGGATCATAAACGTGTTTTATTTGGCGCTCGAGGCAGCGATCCGCATGATCGATCACTTGTAAACGGTAAAAACCTAAAAACTCACCTTTGTAAAATATTCCCAGAACTGGAAAAAACGACCATTGATTATTCATGGTGCGGGAAAGTCGCTTATACATTTGATCATACACCACATTTGGGAATTCAAGACGGTCTTTATTATGCCATTGGATATTGTGGATCTGGCGTGACAAGATCAATTTATCTAGCCCGCCAATTAAGCAGAAAAATGTTAGGATTAGACGATCATCAAACCGCATTTGATGATTTAGGGTATAAATCAAAGCCTTTTTACACAGG
>DGPL01000045.1:26181-108533 GCA_002390425.1 Kordiimonadaceae bacterium UBA4441
ACAACATCTGCACATGCCCAAATGTCAAAAAGCGACCGAAAATTCACCGCGCTTGATGTCTTCAATTTGGAATATGCGACAGATCCTCAACCTTCCCATGACGGTAGTGAAATTATTTATGTTCGTAGGTCAAATGACATTATGACGGACCGGACACGCTCTAACATTTGGAGCGTGAAAGCAGATGGTTCAGAAAACCGCCCGCTCTTATCTGGGCGTGATAACTATTCCTCACCAAGATGGTCACCTGACGGTAAAAAACTTGCCTATTTATCCGCATCAGAAGGAAGCACACAAATATATATCCGTTGGCATGACAGTGGACAAACAGCACTCCTTAGCAACCTAACCGTATCTCCAAGCAGCATAAGCTGGTCGCCAGATGGTAAATGGATCGCGTTCTCAGCGCGTGTCGCAATCAAAAACCCAACACTCGCTAAACCAGTACCGAAACCAAAGGGAGCGAATTGGGCCGACCCTATGAATATTATTGATGCGACACGTTATCAGCGTGATGGGCGCGGTATTATGTCTCCCGGATACACACAAATATTCATCCTACCAAGTGATGGTGGAACACCACGACAATTAACAGAAGGGAACTTTGATAGTGGCGGATTACTATCATGGGCCGCAGATAGTTCACACATTTTATTTTCGTCAAATCGTCACAAGAAATGGGAACTTGAATCGTCCGAAGCTGATATTTTTGCAGTTGACATCGCGGATGGAAATTTAACGCAAATAACCAACGAGCCGGGTTCAGAAAGAAATGCAACCTATTCACCAAATGGGAAAAAAATTGCGTTTACAAAACAATCTAATGAAAAGGTAATGTTTAAAAATACTTATCTTTATGTCATGGATGCCGATGGCTCAAACGAAACAAATCTAACACTTGAACTTGATCGTCCGGCTGGTAGCATTAAATGGGGTAATGATAACAAACATATCTATTTTCAATTTGATGATCAGGCCGTTCGCGCCGTTGGAAAAACGGACCTAAATGGAAATATGGAAATTGCCGCGATGGGTTTAGGTGGCACATCACTAGGCCGTCCTTACTTAAGTGGTGGATATAATGTTGGCAAAAGTGGTCTATTGGCATTTACTTACGGTACGGATCAAAGACCCGCAAATATTGCCATCATGCAAGATGATAGCCGTAAAATGCTTACATCTTTAAATGAAGATTTCCTTAGCCATAAAGACTTAGGCGAAGTTCATGAAATTAATTATACATCTTCAATTGATGGCACGCCAATCCAAGGTTGGTACTTAACACCACCAAATTTTGACCCAGAGAAAAAATACCCACTGATCCTTGAAATTCATGGTGGTCCTAGCCTTGCATATGGTCCTGGTTTTTCAGCTGAGTTTCAACGTTTTGCCGCTGAAGGATATGTTGTATTTTTTGATAATCACCGTGGAAGTTCAAGTTACGGTGAAAAATTTTCGATGCTTCTTCACAACAAATATTCCAGCGAATATGACTTTGCTGACCATAATTCAGGTGTAGATGCGATGATTGAATTAGGTTTCATTGATGAAGATAACCTGTTTATCACAG
Organism: Kordiimonadaceae bacterium UBA4441; assembly: GCA_002390425.1. Lineage (GTDB taxonomy): Bacteria > Pseudomonadota > Alphaproteobacteria > Sphingomonadales > Emcibacteraceae > Pseudemcibacter. The sequence goes on from DGPL01000045.1 coordinate 27,752, forward strand.
GTGGGTCTGCTGGAGGTATTGCAGCCACTTATGCAATTGGATTAACCGACCGCTTTAATGCAGCAGGTGTGATTAAACCGATCGTAAATTGGCTCAGCAAATCACTTTATGCGGACAGTTCAACCGGACAGCTTCGCAATCAATTTCCGGGCTTCCCTTGGGATCATGTGGATCATTTTTGGAAAAGATCACCGATGTCACTTGTAGGTAATGTGAAAACACCAACACTTCTCATGACAGGCGAAGAGGACCGAAGAACACCGATCCCAGAAATTGAGCAATATTATCAAGCATTAAAATTATTAGAGGTCGATACCATTATGGTCCGTGTTCCAGGTTCTCCACATGGTATTGCCGGACGTCCATCGCGGTTGAACGCTAAAGTGGATAATATAATGGCGTGGTTTGAACGTTATAAGAAATAACTTAAATAATGTGGTCTTGAATACGTGTTAGCTGACTACCTGTTTCATAGAAAGCTTCACGTAATAAATTAAATGGTACTTTTTCAGGTGACTTTAAAGGCAGGGGTAATTCCTCTGCTTTTATTTTATCCATCATGAAATCAGCCATTTCACGGCCCAAAGCGGTACCAGGAGAGATTCCCCTCCCACTAAAGCCATTGATGCTATAAAGACCATTTCCAAGTTCGTGAAAATTAGGCACGTAATTACTGGAACATGCAATGCGTCCCGCCCATTTATAGGTCCATTCCACAGGGCCGACTATTGGAAATGTATCACGCACCATTTTATCCGCCCATGATGAAAATAATGGGGCTTTATCAATAAATATATTACCGATGGTTCCAATAATTAATCGACCCGCTGCATCGGTACGATATGAGCGCATAACAAGACGCGTATCCCACGTTCCATTTTTACCCGGCAGATAATTGTCAAGTTGTTCATCTGTAAGTGGATCTGTTGCCATTTGACAATAATACATCGGCGTAAATGTTGATTTTAATTCAGGTAAAATATTAGAAAGATATGCATTCGTCGCCACCAACACTTTATCGGCTTTCAATAAACCTTTTTCCGTTTTGATATACCACGTTCCGCTCACGTTAAAAATATCGAGCGCTGCAGTGCCCGTATAAATTTTAGCGCCAGCCATCTTTGCCGCCTGCATTAAGCCATGACAATATTCTAGCGGCTGAATAGTTCCTGCTCTTTTATCTAAGATTGATCCAATATACTTTTCAGCGGCTGTCAATTTGAATGTTTCCTGCTGATCCAATAATTCTAACTCAGCGCCGCGTGCATTTACCTGTTCTAATTTATATTTTAAGCTATCCATTCCTTTTTCAGAATGAGCAAGATGTAAAGATCCGTTTCTAAGAGATTCACATTTAATATCATGATCTTTTATTAGTTGATGCACAAGTGATGGTGCATCAGCGAGCAAGGCATTTAATCTTTCACCGTAAGGTTTTCCGACTATTTTCTCGACTTCATCGGGGTTTTTCCATAGTCCCGCATTGGTTAATCCAACATTACGACCTGAACCGCCAAAGCCGTTAAATTCAGCTTCAAGCAAAGTAACATCAACACCACTTTCCGCGAACCGAAGCGCCGCAGAAGTACCCGTAAAACCACCACCAATTATGGCCACATCGGTTTTTAATTCTTCGTTGAGAATATTAATTTCCACCTTCGAATGGCGGCTTAAATTCCATAGTGAATTATTTTCTTGTTCAGTCATTTGCTTTACGGCATTCTGTTAAATATTTCTTATGTATAAATCAAAAAATTAAGGAGTCTAGGTGAAAACCTTCAGCAAACAAGATTTGGTATCATTATTACCTTATAATGAATTAATCAGTGCCCTAAAAGAGGGGTTTAGGATTGGGGCAGAAGCACCTCTTCGCCATTCTCACCAAATAAAAACCGAAGGAGAAAGTGAAAATTATCTTTTGATTATGCCATGCTGGCAAACAGGCGGAAGGCTGGGTATTAAAACGGTTATGGTATGCCCAGATAATCATAAACACGGACTTGGTGCTGTACAAGCAAGCTACATGTTAATGGATGCAACCACAGGCGTTCCTTTGGCGCAAATGGACGGCGATGAACTTACCGTTCGCCGGACATCCTCAGCTTCTGCACTGGCGAGCTCGATTCTTTCTAATCCGGAAGCGAGCCGTCTTCTGATGATGGGGGCAGGTAATTTAGCCCCGCATATGATAAGAGCACACGCCACAGCCAGAGATTTGAAAGAAATATATATATGGTCGCGTGACGGAAAACAGGCAGCAACGCTCGCTCAAAAACTGGACCTAGAATTAACCGCAAAAGTAATTTCTGTCGACGATCCAAAAGAATATGCCTTTCATGCAGATATTATCTCATCGGCAACACTCGCGACCGAACCTATTATTAAAGGCGAATGGTTAAATCCAGATAAGCAGCAACATATCGATATTGTTGGTGGTTATACTTATGAAATGCGCGAAGCCGATAATGACGTTCTAATAGGGGCCGCAATTTACGTTGATACTTTTGAAGGGGCCCTCGCAGAAGCAGGGGACATATTAAGACCCATTGAAGAGGGTGCCATAAAAAAAGAAGACGTGATTGGCGATTTCTTCACGATGGTTAAAGATGATTTTAATAACCCACCACATAAAAGAACTGTTTTCAAATCAGTCGGTACCGCCCTCGAAGACTTAGTCGGCGCCAATTTGGCCTACTTAAAAAGTTCATCATAAATTTATATTGGTTTAAATGTTAAAATCCATTTTGTCTCGCCTGGCAGGAAGGGTGTTTGACCCCCATCAAGCCATTCCTGATGGCCCGCTCCATAATAAGGCGATAATGGATGCCCAGATTGTCCGGACGGCAAGTCCATAATTCCATTTTCTTCAAACCCCGGACTTACAACAATACGTTCTGATTGCCCTTGTGTGCGTCCTGAAATATGCGGGATATTTTCCTTATCACCATTCTGCGCAAAGGCCTTCATATCCACAAGATTACTTAATCCAGGAACTGCTGCACTTAGGGGATGCCTAATTTCCGTCGTGTTGCGCGCCCCCCACGTGTAATCTGATAATGCAACGTCACCAGAAATGACGTTTTGCCAAGCGGCAAAGGCAGATTTTTCAAAAAAGAACTGCCAGCTTTGATATTCAGGCGGCAACCAAGACACAGGCATTTCTGTTACCAGCTGCCAGAGCGGTGCTTCCCATTGTTTAGTGGCCGCATCATAATCACAATTTTCATTATACTCTGTACATGCTGCCGTTATTCTTGAAAAAAGATTCTCATAAACTTGATCGCGGTAATCCTTCACCAAACGAAAACCAATTGAATTTTTATCAGCAAGCCCGCCCCAATTTTCAACTTCATTCAGATAAGTCTCAAATGCGGGATCATTCGCCGCCTTTAGCACGCCTGACAATTGTTTTTGCCAACGTGATAGAAACAAGGCTTCATTATCAAGCATAATACCATAAAGGTCTGCCTCTTTAACTGGTGCCTCTAGTGCCATTAAGCGGTCACGTATTTGTTTCGCTCGCGCTCCAAGGTCATATCGATTGGTGCCAACTCGGGCAAGATCATCACCCGAAACTACGCGCGCATTCGCGGTCCAGAGCCGACCCGTATCAGGATTAAGGACACGGGGATATTCGGCTGACGCGTACCATCCATTCCAATCGTGATTGCCCGATGACCAATTATATATATTTCTATAATCACCTTCTGGACGTTTTGGAATTTTTCCAAATATTGTCCATCCTGCATTCCCTTGAGCGTCAACGATTATAGCATTCTGTGCAGGAATGCCCATATCACCCGCCATATCCATGACTTCTGATACGGAGCCTGCATTTTCCATTTGCATCAGCGACATATTAACCCCATCAGGCATATGTGCGACCCAGCGATAGGCATATTGTTTGTCATTCCCTTTATCAATCACAGGGCCCCAAACTGTTTCTTTAACTTTTAATAGTTCTGCCTCGCCGCCCTTAACGGCAATCTCTTCATCAAAAACATCAAAATCTTTATAACCATCTTTGGTTAGATATTGACCTTCATTTTCCGGGTTAATGGTTAATTCAATTATGTCAGATGTATCAATATTTGTATTGGTGAAACCCCACGCGACGGACCGATTACTGCCCACCACGATCGCAGGTGCCCCTGCCAAGGAAACACCCGTGATATCAAGTGATCCATCCATTTTCTTCAGTCTTAATTTATACCAAATTGAGGGGGCACGAATTGTTAAATGCATATCATTTGAGAGCATTCCTGCACCATTCTCACTGATATTTCCTGTGACTGCCCAATTATTACTACCAAGCATGGGACGATCATCTCGCTCAAAATGATTAGCGATTAAATCAAAATTTGGTGTAGCGGGAATTTCTGGCTTCATATACTCATCTGCATCTTCTTGCAGTGGCGCATCCCATTCTGTGCGATCCGGCAGTAAAAATTCATAAAGATCCGACGATAATGATTGTTTCAGTAAATGGTTTTGCCATTCATAACCGCCCGTTGAACTTTGCAATGTGAAAAACATTGAATAAATAGCGAGGAACGTATCTTCGGCTGTCCATGTATCTGGCTCAGCATTTAATAGCCAATATTCAAATGGTTTTGACCCTAAGGACGATAAACCCTGATTAACCCCTTTAACATATTGATTTAGTATATCGCGTTCATCGGCAGAAATATGATTAAGTGCAACATTTGCCCGATTTCTAAAACGATGAAGCCTATTAGCTTTATCCGTATCCACCGCTAAAGCACCAAAAAGACTTGATAATTCTCCGGATGCCATTCTGCGGGATAGGTCCATCTGAAAAAAGCGCTCTTGTGCATGAATATAGCCAGTCGCAAATGCCAAATCGGTTCTGTTTGCTGCAGTAATGGTTGGCGCCCCATTTTGATCACGCTCAACGGTGACAGCACCAACTATATCGTTAGATACAATATTTCCTTCAAGTTCAGGAAGACTTGCCTGAAATCCATAATAAACCACCACAAGCGCAGCGATAGTAATCGTCGATGAAAACACGGCCAGCCGCAACAACCATTTGATCATATTCTTCTTTCCTTAGAATTTTTATACATTCTATCTTTCGATAAAAAAATAGGCCAGACAATTTCTTGTCCAGCCTATTCATTTCTAATTTATAATGTTTTATTCACCAGGGTGATACGTATGTTGCGTATTGGCATCTACATCTTCTTTATAATAATGAACATCACGGAATTCGCCTTTTCCGTACATTTCTCCTTGATCGAAGAAATGTGGTGAACTCGGGTCACTATTTAAACCACCCGCCATTAGTGCTTTAGCGCGAACTTTATCGCCAAACTCAACAGATGCGATAAAGCTATTACCGCTCGTCACATACCAATTTTTTGCACTGTCAAATTGACGTGTACCAACGGACGCAAGCGCACCCCAGCGGCCAGAAGCAAGTTTTACAGGATAACTTGGTTTAGTATCATCAAATGTTTGAGTGATATTACCATCATTACGCTGAAAACGATTCATATCGCCCCACGCCACTTTCCATGAACCGAAATCCGCTTCCATTTTAGCTAAAGCATCTTTTAAAGCCGTAAGATATTGATCCGCAGAAACCATTTTTTCAATATATGTATAGTTATCATAGGGATCAACATCACGACCGCGAGGCAGTAATTTCCAAAGCTCGTTACCCCAGTGATGCGCTAATGATGTTTCAACAGACGCCATGCTCGCTCTCTTATCCCACGCAACAAGCATATCGACAGCTTCTTTTATGCTCTCATCCGGGTTTGCATCATATGCCGCTTTAAGGACTGGAACAAAGCGTTGGAAAGAAGGAAGAAGACCATCATAACCCGCTTCAATTAAACTTTCGACTGTAAAGTCATTGATGCCGGGATAAAGACCCAGCGCATGCTCGCCACGTGGGTTTTCAAAATTCACTGACATATAACTCGGATAGTCTTCTTTTTTAGGACTATGATCTGGCCCCGCAAGTGTGAAAGGCCAGTTATTGGTATTATAAAGCCAACCTGAACCAGGATTAAGTGAATTAATCGCTTCCTCAACAGTATGTAATCCTTGCCAATCCGTTGCTGGGTTGCTGCCGTCCACAGGATGATTGTAATCAAATTGCGTGTCACGGATTGGATGGAAATTACCGTGGAAATAGGCAATATTCCCATCTTTATCTGCATAAACGGTATTGTTTGATGAGTTTGATTTCAGTCTCATCATTTCATAAAACTCATCATAAGATTTTGTCTTAGTACGCGTATATGATTGGTTCAATGCCGTTAGCGGGATATTCATTAACTGCGTGCTAACCCATTTACCGTCCTGCTCACGAACAATCGGTCCACGGTGTGTGTGGTAAATGGTGAAATCACGAGATGCCATACCGCTATCAGTTTTATATTCTATTGTTTCCGTGGATACTTTTACTTCGCGTTCTTCATCACCATACTTGTAAAAGAGCTTTCCATCTTTCTCGATGATGGTTTCTAACGCTTCGTCGATTACATCTGAACGCGTTGATGTATGCATCCAACCGTTATATTCACTAAAGCCTTGGTAAATAAAGAACTGACCCCACGTTAAGGCGCCATAGGCATTAAGACCTTCTTCACTAACCATATGAGCTTCTTCACGGAAATAATGTGTTGTATGTGGATTAATATAAAGAAGTGCTTTGCCGTTCTTTGTTTTTTCCGGAGCAATCGCCATACCGTTTGAGCCACGCGGCTCCCAGTCGACACGGTCTAGGTTAATATCGGCAGATGCCATCGTGTTCGTGCCACCGTAAAACTGTTCAAGGTCCGCAAGTGAAACGCGTTCAATATCACCACCGATACTTCCTTCTGAGAATGAAAGCGCCATCCATGGCTCAAAGCGTTTAATTACTTTTGGTTGAACTTGTGGGTTTTTATAAAGGAAATAGTTTAATCCATCAGCATAAGCGACCATAAGCTCTTTAAGCCAATCAGGGGCTTCAGCATATAAACGCTTCATTTCATCTTCTTGAATAAAGAGGCGCATACGAAGGTCGCGATAAATCTCACTTTCACCTTCGGCTTGGGCTAATAAGCCCATCGCATTCATATAGTTTACTTCGACACGATTAAAATCATCTTCGGCTTGTGCGTACATAACACCGAAAACAGCATCTGCATCGGTTTTACCGTAAATATGCGGCACACCCCAGTTATCACGTTGAATTGTGATATTCTGTGCTTGTGCTTCCCAGCGCATTACTTCATCAGAAACCGCAGCCGCAGTATCCATGGCATTATTGTTGTTCATTTCTTCAGATTGATTTCCATCATCAGAAGAACAAGCTGAAACAGCAAGAATAGTTGTTAATAATAGTAGTTTTTTCATATTTGGTTGACCCTTTTTGCAATTACGGAAACGACAATAGAGGGAGTCCCTATTCCTGTAAAGAGTTAGCCAATAAAAAAGGCCCGCATTAATGAAACGAGCCTTAAATAAAATATTTTAGTCGTTTTAGAAACGAGCGCGAACACCACCGAAGAAAGCGCGAGGACGACCAACGAAATAACGCTCATCTGTAAAGCCTGTCCAATCAACTCTTTCAGCATATCTCACATTTGTGATATTCATAATACGTAAGAATATATCGACGCCTTCCATGGCTTCTGCTTCGATACGAAGATTGAAATAATTATGACCTTCATATTTAAATGTATTTGTAGGCTCCAAATAATATTCACCCATATAAATCCACTCAAGGCCTGCTTTAACTTTATCTGCCGGTGCCCAGTTCAATTGAATGCTACCGAAATTACGGGGCGCCGTATCAATATCACGGCCATTCCAATTAATATTACCTGTAACATTATTTGCACCAGAGATATAATCAAAATCATATGTATGCTTCGCATAACTACCATTAAATCGAACACTTACATCTTGTGGGAAGCGGTACTCAAACATACCCTCAACACCAACGTGTTTTGAAGCGCCGTTATCTACATTAGTTCGGCTTCCATCTTGGAATATCACGTTATCTTTTTTCATATAAAACCCAGCGATTTCATATGAATATGTTTTTGCATTCCCACGAATACCGGCTTCAATGCTGTCAAGTTTCACGCTATCAATATCAGCAACCAATTGACCATTTTGAAGTCTGTAAAGTTCTGTCGATTGTGGTGCTCGAAAGCCACGACTGTATCTTGCAAATAGACTATTGTTTTCATCGATTTTAAATAATGACCCAGCTTCAAATGACACATTATTAAAACTATCTTCACGATCTACTGGTCGCGTATAACGACAGCCACCAAATCCACAAGCATTGCCATTTTCATCCACGCGGCCGCTGTTCATGCGGTTATCGTAATCATAATTCATGTGTTCTGCACGAATACCACCTAAAAAGGTTAATTGCTCCGTCACATCAAATTCACCACGAACAAATCCAGCGACCATTTTTGTGCCTACTTCGTAATCATATTGTTTGCCCGCAGGGATCGTATTGACTAGAAATGCACTGCCAACAGTTGGATTTTCCTGTGTTTGTTTGAGTTCACCTTTACCTATTTCACCATCGATACCAGCTATAATCTCAAAGTCACCGCCTTCATTAATATAAAAGGCACTTTGAAAACCTGCGCTTTTTTGCTCATTCTCTTCAAGTGGCTTTCCTGGTAAAAAGTGCATAAGGAATTCCATATCCATTTTGCGGGCATATGGAGATACTTGCAATCTGACATTATCGGCAACATTCGTTGAAATCGTTGACCAATAACGGAATGATTTTGCTTTTCTAAACGCTTCTGGGTTTCCATTGGTTCTTGCGAGTACTGGATCTCTATATGTATCTAAACCCGTAAGGTAGCCCGCTGTTTCCTGATCCAGATTTGTAAATTGGAAATTTGAAGAAATACTAAAATTACCGTTATCATATTCATGTCTTAGTTGCGCTTTTTGCTGATTAAAACCGCTTTCTTCAATATAACCACCATCGCGCGCAGCCGTACCACTTACGCGAAAACCATTGTTTCCCTCTTGCACAGCAACCGATCCAATGCCGCGAAAATAACCCCATGAGCCCGCTTCGATACTGGCTTCTGATACACCATCACCGACAGGGCGGGAAATAACATTAATAATACCATGCATGGCGTTTGAACCATAAAGAACAGAGCCAGGTCCACGCACCACTTCAATACGGCTTCCTTGCTCCGGGAATGTATCAAATAATTCATTTACATTACAAAATCCAGCTCCGCGCAACGGAATACCGTCCATCGCCGTTAAAAACGCTCCACATGCGCCAGCACCTGTAAAAATAGGTGAACGCAACGAAATTAATGATTCTTGACCATTATTTCTTGAAATGTTTGCACCGGCAATTCCCTGCAATGCTTCGTTAATATGTGTTGGCGCAATAAACGTCACTTCAGAACCCGATACTGAAGCCTGATTGCCAATTGCATCGGATGCAATGCGCTCACTTCTTGTTGCTGTAACGGTTACAATTTCAGTATTGTTTGCTTCTTGTGCTTGATTTGCTTCTTGTGCATTACCGATCATTGGAAGCAGTCCAAAAATGCTAACCCCCAGTAAAGACATTTTTTTAACGTTCATTTTTTTCTTTCTGATTTATAGATTTACCCATTTTCAGCGCGCTTATAACTAATCAAGCTGAAACGAAACTGAAAATTATTTTAAAAGAATCATTTTTCTAAAATTCGACTAGGAAATAGCCATTTTGCGTCTTAGATGCAAGATACTAATCTCCTATCTACACTCTTTGGCCTATTAAATGCAATAATATTGCGTTTTTAGCCATTTTGAAGCCATTTTGCTATGTACAATTCTTATATTTCTACCTATAACGGTGTCAATTATGTTGTATAATCAATAAATATTCGATCATTTCGAAACAAGGTAACATGACAGATATACAAAATTCGTATTAACCAAAGGGAGAGAAGCATGAAGCTTAACTTTAAGAAGTCTGTAATGGCATTAACGATGTTGGCAACTGGTCTAACATCCGTATTTGCAAACGCAGACGAGCCGGGCACTGCAAATGGTGAATGGCATCACTATACGGGGGATATGAAAGGTTCCCGTTATACACCGCTTGATCAAATCAACGCGGATAACTTTGAAGACCTGGAAATGGTTTGGTCTTTTTCAACAAAGAACCTCGGTACACGCGGCGAATATAAGCTTGAAGTGACCCCATTAATGGTTGATGGTGTACTTTATGCAACAGCGGGTACACGCCGTACGGCAATAGCTTTGGATGCAGTTACAGGTGAATTAATGTGGATGCATAGTATGCGCGAAGGACTTCGCGCTGGTATGGCACCGCGTCAACTCTCTGGTCGTGGTCTTTCTTACTGGTCAGACGGTAAAGGTGATGATCGCGTTTATTATGTGACTACAGGCTACCGCCTAATCGCGCTAAATGCCCATACAGGCGTTCCTATCGAAAGTTTTGGAACAGATGGTAACGGTATTCTTGATTTAAAGATTGGCGTTGTACAAGGTAACGAAGTTCAAATCGATCTCGTAACCGGCGAAATTGGTCTTCATGCGACACCTACTGTCGTTGGTGATATGATTATCATTGGCTCAGCCATGAAAGAAGGCATGACCATAGATAATTATAATAATACAAAAGGTCTTGTTCGTGCATTCGATATTAGAACAGGTGAAAAAATCTGGCAGTTTGATCCTATTCCGCGTCCCGGCCAGTTCGGAAACGAAACATGGCTCGATAATTCATGGGAACGCAATGGTAATACTGGTGTTTGGACGCAAATCACAGTTGACGAGAAAAATGAGCTAGTCTTTCTATCAGTAGAAAGTCCTTCCTCTGACTTTTACGGCGGACATCGTCCAGGCGATAACTTGTTCGGTGAAAGTATCGTTGCTGTTGATTTAAATGATGGTTCTTATAAATGGCATTTCCAAATCGTTCATCATGCGATTTGGGATCATGACTTATCATCAGCACCTCTTGTAATGGATGTTACAATTGACGGTAAAGAACGCGAGATATTGGCTCTTCCAACGAAGCAAGCCTTTATGTATGTATTTGATCGTGTCACGGGTGAGCCAATTTGGGATATTCCAGAAGTTCCGGTCCCGCAAGGTAATGTACCTGGTGAATGGTATTCACCAACACAACCCCGTCCATCAGATAAATTACTGTATGGTAATCCAGAACTTGATTATCCTGATGACCTAATAGATTTCACACCTGAAATGCGTGCTCAAGCCATTAAAAACCTAGAGCGTTGGGTTTGGAAAGACGGCACACTTTATAACCCACCAATTGCTGGTGATGTAAACGGTATGCTTGGTGCGATTAACCTTGGTAATGCTGGTGGTGGTACCAACTGGCCAGGTGGTGCATTTGATCCTGAAACAGGGATTGTCTATGCATCCGCAACTACAGGCGCGATTGGCGGTATTTCACTTGCTCCCCCACCAGAAGGATATTCAAATGTGAATTACATGGCGGGCCGTAAGGGTGAACCTTTCCGTATGCGTAACGCAGCGGGTACAGGTCAAAACCCTGACGCACCAAAAGAAGTGAACTATCCTGTTTATGATGGTCCACCTGTTGAAGTGCCATCCTTAAATGTTGAAGGTCTTAATATCTTGAAGCCACCATATGGCGTTCTAGCAGCGATCGACATGAATAAAGGGGAAGTAAAGTGGCGTGTTGCCCATGGTGAAACACCGGACAATGTTCGCAATCATCCAAAATTACGCGGCATGGATATTCCACGAACAGGTCAGCGCAGTAGTGTTGGTACGGTTGTTACCAAAACACTTGTGATCGTCGGTGACCCGCGTGTGACAAACCCTGGTGATCGTGAGCGCGGTGCAATGCTTCGTGCCTATGATAAAGAAACTGGAGAGAATGTTGGCGAAGTTTGGATGCCTGCAGGACAATCAGGTTCTCCTATGTCATATATGGCCGATGGCAGACAATATATTATTGTATCTGTATCCGGTGGCGCTTACCCAGGTGAGTTCCGTGCTTATGCACTTCCGGAAGATTAAAATAACCGTAAGGGGCGAATAAAATCGCCCCTTACAACTCAATTTTTCAGGTTGAATTAAGTTAACGACTTTATACTGAAAAATTGAGGGATTACAAAAACCCTAAAATGGACATACTTTAAGATTAGGGTAAATTTTAAACAGTAGATGAGAATAAGATGAAACTAGTACAAAAAATTACAATAATTGCTGCAACAGCTTTTGTAGCCCTGAGTATGAATAATAGTGCCAATGCACAAGTCGCAAATGTATGGGACGGTGCATATACAGAAGCACAAGCCGTCAGAGGCGAAAAATCCTATCAGGAACATTGTTCAGAATGTCACGGCACACAGATGCAAGGCCGCGAAGAAGCACCAAGCCTTAAGCAAGGCGCCTTCATTTATAACTGGGACGGTATGCCTGTAAGCGTATTATTCCAACGTCTTCGTGAAACAATGCCACTTGATGATCCAAGAGGTACGCCACGTAAAATGAAAGCAGACATTTTAGCATTCATTATGAAGCAAAATGATTTCCCAGCTGGAAACGCACCACTGCCTTATCAGAATTCAAGATTAAAAAGAATTCAATGGAACGCGCAAAACCCCGCTGGCGATTAATAATCTTAGACAAAATTCTTGCATTAAAAGCTCAGAAGATCATATTATCTTCTGGGCTTTTTTCATGAATATGAAAATAATATAAAATAACCTTCTATGGGAGAGAAGCATGAAGCTTAACTATAAAAAGTCTGTAATGGCATTAACGATGTTAGCAACAGGTCTAACATCAATTTTTGCAAACGCAGACGAACCGGGTACAGCGAATGGCGAATGGCATCATTATACCGGTGATATCAAAGGATCACGTTATTCCTCGCTTGATCAAATCAATGCGGATAACTTTGAAGACCTTGAAATGGTCTGGTCTTTTTCAACAAAGAACCTTGGCACACGTGCTGAATATAAGCTTGAAGTGACACCAATCATGGTTGACGGCGTTGTTTATGCAACAGCGGGTACACGCCGTACTGCAATAGCACTAGACGGCCAGACAGGTGAGCTTATGTGGCTTCACAGCATGCGTGAAGGACTTCGTGCGGGACTTGCACCACGCCAGCTTTCCGGTCGCGGATTAGCCTATTGGTCAGATGGCAAGGGTGATGACCGTATTTTCTATGTAACGACAGGATATCGTCTTGTCGCACTCAATGCTCACACAGGCATTCCAATAAACGATTTTGGTACAGACGGTAACGGCATTCTTGACCTGAAGGTCGGTGCCGTTCAGGGTAACGAAGTTCAAATCGATCTCGTCACTGGTGAAATCGGACTTCATTCTACGCCTGCTGTAGCTGGTAATCTCGTTATTGTTGGTTCTGCGATGAAAGAAGGTATGACCATTGATAACTACAACAACACCAAAGGTCTTGTTCGTGCATTTGATGCCAGAACTGGTGAAAAAGTATGGCAATTTGATCCTATTCCGCGTCCTGGCCAATTTGGTAACGACACTTGGCTTGATAATTCATGGGAACGCAATGGTAACACAGGTGTTTGGACACAGATTACTGTTGATGAAAAAAATGAGCTTGTCTTCCTAGCCGTTGAATCACCTGCTTCTGACTTTTACGGTGGACATCGCCCTGGTAACAACCTTTTTGGTGAAAGCCTTGTTGCGGTTGATCTAAACACAGGTGAATATAAATGGCATTTCCAAGTGGTTCACCATCCGATTTGGGATCATGATTTGTCATCTGCTCCCCTTGTAATGGATGTAAACATTGACGGAAAAGACCGTGAGATTATCGCTCTTCCTACAAAACAGTCATTCATTTACGCATTTGACCGTATCACTGGTGAGCCGATTTGGGATATTCCGGAAGTACCGGTCCCACAAGGTAACGTGCCGGGCGAGTGGTATTCGCCAACTCAACCTATGCCTCCAATGCATCTTCATTATGGTCGTGGTAAATTGAATCTTCCTGATGATCTGATTGATTTCACACCTGAAATGCGTCAAGAAGCCCTTGATAAGATGGATCGTTGGGACTGGAGCAATGGCGCCATGTATAACCCACCTCTCCTTGGTGATGTAAATGGTACATTAGGTGCAATTAACATTGGTGCAACAACGGGTGGTACAAACTGGCCGGGGGCTTCATTCGATCCTGAAACAGGGATCGTTTATGCACCTGCTTCACAAGCCTATATTGATAACTTATCGCTTGCACCACCTCCTGCTGGATATTCAAATGTTGATTATATCGCAGGCCGTAAAGGCCAACCTTTCCGTATGATGTATGCCTCTGGTACTGGTCAAAATCCTGACGCGCCAAAAGTGGAAAATGAATTTGAAGACACGAATGCGAAACCTGTGGAAATTCCTCAGCTTCGTGTAGACGGTCTTTCAATTCTTAAGCCACCATATGGCGTGCTTTCAGCGATTGATATGAACAAAGGTGAAGTGATCTGGAAAGTTGCCCACGGGGAAACACCTGATAACGTTCGTAATCACCCAAAACTTCGTGGTATGGATATTCCACGCACTGGTCAACCAGCTAACGTTGGCACCGTAGTCACAAAAACACTTGTGATTGTGGGCGATCAACGCGTAACTAATCCGGGTGATCGTGAGCGCGGCGCAATGCTTCGTGCCTATGATAAAATGACCGGCGATCAAGTTGGTGAAGTTTGGATGCCAGCGGGTCAATCTGGTTCACCAATGACTTACATGGTTGATGGTCGACAATATATCATTGTCGCCGTATCAGGCGGTGCTTATCCGGGTGAATTTAGAGCCTACGCACTTCCAGAAGATTAAACCTATATCATTATAGTTTTGCATCAAAGTCCCGATGGTCATATGATCGTCGGGACTTTTTATATTTAAATTTAATATTATGTTCTTTTAAGGAAAAATCATGAAGCTTACCTTACTCAAGCTTAAACACTTTATCACTTTACTGTTCACACTCTCTTTCATTTCTCCGGCATTATCCGATGCACTTGATACTTCAAAAGGAGAATGGCCTCATTACGCTGGAGATATAAAAGGTTCCCGTTATTCACCACTTGATCAGATTAATGCCGATAACTTTGACGATTTAGAAATGGTTTGGTCATTTTCCACAAAAAATTTAGGTAGTCGCGCGGAATATAAGCTCGAAGTGACACCATTAATGATAGACGGCGTTATTTATGCAACGGGAGGAACCCGTAGAACGGCCTTTGCATTGGATGGGGAAACAGGCGAATTAAAATGGCTTCATAATATGCGTGAAGGTCTGCGTGGTGGTATGGCCCCACGGCAACTATCTGGCCGTGGGCTTGCTTATTGGACTGATGGAAAAGAAGATGACCGGATTTTTAATGTAACAACGGGATATATGCTAGTTGCTCTTGATGCACACACTGGCATTCCGATTGAAACGTTTGGATTAAATGGGGACGGTATTGTCGATTTAAAACTAGGTGCTGTTCAGGGTAACGAGGTGCAGATCGATCTTGTCACTGGTGAAATCGGTCTTCATGCAACGCCGACTGTGGTTGGAGATTTAATTATTATCGGTAACGCGATGAAAGAAGGTTTAACTATTGATAATTATAATAACACCAAAGGTCTTGTCAGAGCCTTTAACGTGCGTACAGGAGAAAAAGTATGGCAATTTGATCCTATTCCAAGACCCGGCCAGTTTGGAAATGAAACATGGCTTGATAACTCCTGGGAAAGTAATGGAAGTAACGGAGTTTGGACGCAAATAACCGCTGATGAGAAAAATGAGCTGGTGTATCTGTCAGTTGAAAGTCCATCATCAGATTATTATGGCGGGCACCGTCCCGGCAACAATTTATTCGCTGAAAGTATTGTAGCTGTCGATTTAAAAACCGGCGAATATAGATGGCACTTCCAAGTGGTGCATCATCCAATCTGGGGACATGACCTATCCGCTGCGCCAATGATTATGGATGTTGAAATTGATGGAAAGTTAAGAGAAATTTTGGCTGTTCCAACAAAACAAGCGTGGCTCTTTGTGTTTGACCGAGTGACGGGCGAACCAATTTGGCCTATCGAAGAAGTGCCGGTCCCAATTGGTGATGTTCCAGGTGAATGGTATTCGCCCACTCAGCCACGTGTCCTGGAAAAATTAAACTATGGCCGTTCAGAAATGAAAGTTCCCGATGACTTAATTGATTTTACCCCTGAGATGCGCTCTCAAGCACTAAAAAGCCTAGAAAGATGGGAATGGGAAAAAGCAACCATATATAACCCACCTATTTTAGGAGATGTTAACGGGAAATTAGGTGCAATCGCGCTTGGAAATTCCGGAGGAGGGACAAACTGGGCCGGAGGTGCCTTTGATCCTGAAACGGATATTCTATATGCACCTGCCAATGTATCCGCCATAAGCGGTATTTCATTAGCCCCACCCCCAGAAGGATATTCAAATGTTAGTTATCTTCAAGGAAGAAGCGGTCAACCTTTTAAAATGGCTCTCGCCGGAGGGACAGGACAAAATCCAGATGCACCAAAAGAAGTAGATTATCCCGTATATGATGGCCCACCTGTTAGGGTACCTTCTTTAAATGTTGATGGATTATCTATTCTGAAGCCACCATACGGAATCATAGCCGCATTTGACATGACCAAAGGAGAAATTCTCTGGAAAATTCCTCATGGTGAAACACCAGATAATGTACGTAATCATCCGAAATTAAAAGGAATGGATATTCCAAGGACTGGACAGCGTGGTTCTGTAGGTATGATGGTCACCAAAACTCTTGCCGTTGCCGGTGATATGCTAGTAACGAACCCTGATGATCGCGAACGTGGTGCAATGTTACGTGCTTACGATAAAACAACCGGAAAACAAGTTGGTGAAGTTTGGATGCCCTCAAGGCAGTCAGGATCACCTATGACCTATAGCATTAATGGACGGCAATATATCATTGTTGCAATTAGCGGCGGTTCCTACCCGGGTGAGATAAGAGCCTACGCACTACCCGAAGATTAATATTAGTAAAGATTAACAACAAAAAAACCCCCGGCGAAAATATCGTCGGGGGTTTAAATTTAAAGATTAAATTTAAACTGTTATCTCATTCCTTCGGGCCATGCTGGTCCTTGATCGAAATTAGTAACTTCTTTCATACCTTTGCTAATAAACTTCTGAACGCGCTTACCTTCATAAGTTTCGGTAGTGTAAATATTACCTTTTGAATCGGTTGCAAGACTATGTGGTGCAAACCAAAGACCTGGCAAACGACCACCACCACCAAACATGGCAATAGGCTCTAGAGTTTCACGATGAAGAATGTGAACACGTTGGTTCTGTCCGTCAGCAAGATAAACATATTTCTGATCCGCATCATTTGAAAAATCAAGATCCCAAGTTGAACCTTGTGATAATGTCTCATTCATAATCAGTTTTTCAAAAAGATATGTTCCATCCTGTTCAAATACCTGAATACGGTTAGATGAACGGTCACATACATAAAGTTTACCGTCTCTAGAAGGTTCCGCGCAATGAACTGGTCCGGTAAACTGTGGATGCGATGGTGTCGTAGGATCATGACGGTATCTTTCCGTTGGATCCTCTGGTGTTTTACCATATGCACCCCAATAACGTTTAAACTCACCCGTATCTGCATCAAGAACTGCAATTCTGCGATGGCCGTAACCATCAGCAATAAACGCTTCATTGGTTGATTCTACAACTTCAATCTCAGCAACACGTGAAAAATGAGTTTTACTGTTACTGTCTGGTTCACGTACACCAGGTGTACCATACTGCGCTAAAAATTTACCATCACGGGTAAATTTAAGAATGTGGCTATCACCACCACCATTCCCACCAATCCATACGTTACCTTTGTGGTCAACTTCAATACCATGGTTTGATGCTGGCCATACATATGGTGCACCTTCAACTGGGCCACCCCATGCGTTGACCATATTGCCCGCTGGATCAAATTCAACTATCGGTGGCGCTGGTTCACAACAAATGGACACGCCACTTGCAAGACCAATTTCGGTATTTGTTCCAAAAATGCCTTCGCCACTTGCACGATGAACGATAAAAACATGATCCCGCTCATCAATAGCGACCCCAATCACATTTCCTAAAATCCATTCGTTTGGAAGTGGTTTTGGCCAAAATGGATCAACTTCAAATGACGGTGCCATCGGTCCTTGAGCCGTAGCTTCATCAGCACCAATCATAGATTGACCAAGACTTAAGCCAACGAGCGACACTGCAAGGGCGGCTCCCGCCAATACTTTATTCTTAAATTCCATTATTTCATTCCCTAATAAATTATATCAATTCGGAGATCCAACCGGACTACATTCCCCAAAAAGACTGTATGTAGTGGCTGAATGTTACTGTAATTATTCAAACATTTCAAGTTGAGTAACATAATTAGAATTTTAATCATTTAAAAATAAAAAAACCCCCGGCAAATTAACGCCGAGGGTTAAATCATTTAAATACTGAAAAGCGGCTTAGTTAAGCTCGCCAGCAGGCCATAGTGCACCCTGATCCATTGCAGGAATATCTGTGATACCCTTAGCAATAAACTTCTGAATACGCTTACCTTCGTAAGTTTCAGTTGTATAGATGTTACCTTTTGAATCTGTTGCAAGACTATGTGGTGCAAACCAAAGACCAGGTTGACGGCCACCGCCACCAAACTTAGTTAGCACTTCCATTGTTGAACGTTCAATAATGTAAACGCGTTGGTTTTGACCATCAGCAAGGTAAATATATTTTTGATCAGCGTCACGTGAGAAATCAAGATCCCAAGTAGAACCTTGAGCCCCAGTTTCAGGAGCAATCAACACTTCTGATTTATAATTACCAGCGCGATCAAAGACCTGAATACGGTCTGATGAACGGTCACAAACATAGATTAAACCGTCGTTTGATGGCTCAACACAGTGAACTGGGCCCGTAAAGGTTTTGCTTGGTGGTGTTGAAGGGTCATGACGATAACGCTCTGTTGGGTCTACGATGTTTTTCTCACCATAAGCACCCCAATAACGTTTGAACTCACCCGTATCAGCGTCAAGAACTGCGATGCGACGGTTACCATAACCGTCCGCAATAAACGCTTCATTTGTTTCTTCAACAACGGAGATTTTTGCTACGCGTGAAAAATGAGTTGTGTCGTTACTATCCGGCTCGTTAATACCAGGTGTACCATATTGTGCGATAAATTTACCATCGTTGGTAAATTTAAGAATATGCGAATCACCGCGGCCGTTACCACCGATCCATACGTTGCCTTTATGGTCAACTTCGATACCGTGGTTTGAATCAGGCCACACATATGGTGCACCCTCAACCGGACCACCCCATGCACGTACAAGATTTCCGTCGGCATCAAATTCCACGATAGGAGGAGCTGGTGTACAGCAGATACTTGTACCTTGCTGAAGACCAAGTTCAGCGAAAGGCTTAAAGATTCCATCGCCCCATGCACGGTGTACGATATAAACATGATCGCGTGCATCAACGGCAACACCGATTACATTCCCCAAGATCCAGCCATTCGGCAGCGGTTGTGGCCAGAACGGATCAACTTCAAATGACGGTGCTTTTGCAGACTGTGCAGTCGCATCCGTTGCATTCATCATTGATTGTCCAAGGCTCAAACCGATGAGTGAAACAGCAAGTGTTACCCCCATCAAAACCTTATTTTTTAATTTCATGATTTCTTTCCATTTTTTATTTTATTCATTCAGTTTAGCATAACGTTTGCATTTCCTAAACTGAACACTATGCTGTGACATAATGATACAATATATCATTCCGGCGTTCAAGCATTGAATCGCACCATTTCTATATCAATAAAATTTGACTCTTTCCCTAGGGTTTCCTATGAAAGACGTCAATAAAAATAGTGAAGATCGACAAACTAGGGAACACAAGAGAAAATGGCACTTTTTACTCGTAAAGCTACGAAAAATTCATTGAAAATACTCCTTTCAATGATGATATTTTTTTCATCTATGACCAACATCGTCAAAGCACACGATATTCCGGCATCTGTTACGGTACAAATGTATGTGAAACCAGAAGGTCAAACCTTAAAATTGTTACTTAGAGTGCCTCTTGAATCCATGAGTGAAATTATTTATCCAACTTGGGGGCCAGGCTATCTTGACTTCGAAAAAGCTGATAAAGCGTTACTCGATGCTATCGCTGTTTACCTTACAGACGAGCTAAGAGTATATGAAAATGGGGAATTAATTTTAGACAAAACAGTAACTGCATACCGTGCAGAATCGCCTCAAAATCGTGCCATCCAAACGTGGGAAACGGCTATTGAGAACATCAATAAGCCTCCACTTAAAAATGAGGAGCGCCTTTATTACGGGCAGGCCGTTTTGGATGTTTTATATGAGTTCCCTATTACTTCTGATAAATCACAATTTTCCATTCATCCGACATTAAATAAGCTCGCCAGCATTACCAATACTGTATTAAGGTTTATTCCGCCAGAAACCGGTGAGCGCGTATTTAACTATATTGGTGATCCAGGAGAAGTTGTTTTAGACCCTAGTCTTTTACACGCACTATATGAATTTATGGAATTAGGTTTCTTTCACATCTTAGAGGGAACCGATCATATCCTTTTCCTTCTCTGTTTGATTATCCCAATGCGTAGTTTCCGCGCTCTAATTCCTGTTATTACATCCTTTACGATCGCACATTCTATTACGTTGATCTCAACGGCATTCGGTTTAGCGCCTCAAGCTTTATGGTTTGCGCCACTGATTGAAATGCTGATTGCACTTTCTATTGTTTATATGGCGTTTGAGAATATCGTCGGAGTTAATCAAGAAAAAAGATGGATGATGACATTCGCTTTCGGACTTATTCATGGTTTTGGTTTCTCATTCCTTCTTTCCGATAGCATGCAATTTGCAGGAACTCATTTGTTTACGTCGCTCTTATCTTTTAATCTTGGTGTAGAACTAGGACAAATTTTCATTCTTATTCTCGTTCTCCCTATACTAAATCTATTGTTCAAATATTTAGTACAGGAAAAAACAGGCTCAATTCTTTTGTCTGCTCTTGTTGCCCATAGCGGATGGCACTGGATGACAGAACGAAATGATGCTTTAAATCAGTATATTTTCGTGATGCCGGAAATTGATTCTGCCTTTTATGCCGAATTAATGCGTTGGGGAATGTTGCTAATAATTATCGCGTTTGCTTCTTGGGCAATGTACGAATTTACAAAATACATCGAGAAACGATTTAAATAATAAAAAGCCCCTTAAATAAGGGGCTTTTCTCTATCAATTGTTCTTAGTATCGTTTAGCGTTGAGTCGGGTTTGCAAAATATCCTTTAGGGATATATTTACGCATTCTACGTTGTAGCACTTCAGCGCCATATACGTTACCGTCTTCATCAGCCGTTACGCCTTCTGCAACTGATGTATAACGTGGTTCCATTCCATTGTTAGGATCTGGAATAAAGGCCGTGACCCAACCCGTTTTTGAACTACCGATACGAATACCGCGTTCCCAACCAGGATTACGTTGATAACCTGTATTTGATTCACTATCTGCCACATACATTGTGTCATTTTTATCAATATAAACACCACTTGGGCGACCAAACTGTGTCCAGTAATCAAGGTGCTTACCATCCTGATCAAAAATTTGAACACGGTTATTATAACGATCTCCGACAAACACTTTACCTTCTGAATTCAGAGCAATCGCATGTGGTTCGCGAAACTCACCACGCTCGGAACCGGTCACGCCCCATTCCGTGATATATTCGCCTTTACTGTTATATTTTACGATGCGGTTATTACCACCAGCACCGTGACCGTCTGCCACAAAAATATCACCGTTAGGCGCTACAGCAACATCACATGGTTGGTCAAAAACATATTTGTCTTGGCCAGCAACACCGGCTGTACCTAGTGACATAAGAAGTTCACCATCAGGGCTAAACTTATGAACTTGATGACCTTTTTTACGTTCTTCATCACCACGCGCATCAGCAATCCAAAGGTTTCCATCCGGATCCACATGAATTCCGTGAGGCCAAACGATCATGTTTTTGCCAAACATTTTCAATATATTGCCTTCTTGATCAACCAACATAATGGGATCAATTTCCGGCGTATCAAGACAATTTCCATTGGCACCACAACGTTCTGATACCCAAATTTTATCATCACCCGCATAATATACTGTACTCGTTGAGCCCCATACACGCCCATTTGGTAATTCAATCCACTCGCCTTTAATCGCTTCATAAGGGTTAGAGACCTGGGCATTTGCCGTACCAACGAATGCTGCTGTCACCGCGCTCGCTGTTATGAGCAGCTTTGCTAATGTATTTTTCTTTAACATTTCATGTCCTTTAATTTTGTGAGTTTGTTATTTTATAACACGCGCATTGGACAATAAATTATCTAATTTGTAAAGACTAGATGGCCTTTAATTTTTTTGATAAGAATTCTTTTTCTCTTTCATTCCCGCTAAGTTTTATGGCTTTTTGATAAGCACGTTTGGCAATATCATTATTACCTGCTCGCAAATAGAATTCTGCCTTAGCAGCATAAAATGGTTGATATGATTTAAATTCACTCTCTAACTGATCAATCGCATTAATAGTTTCATCAATAGTGAGTAAATTTGAAGCCGCAACAACTCTGTTTAGCTTAACGACAGATGTAGGCATCAATTTTAAAAGTTCATCATATAAAAGAACAATTTGCTGCCAATCCGTACTAGCATAACTTTTTGATTGGGAATGTACTGCACTTATTGCTGCTTGAATTTGATAAGGTCCCGTTTTTTCGGTTTTTAATGCTCTTTCAATGAGTGAACAACCTTCTTTGATTTTTGGTTGATCCCAAAGTGTTCTATTTTGATCTTCTAATGAAACAAAAGCCCCGTCTGAAGTAAATCGTGATTTTCTTCTAGAATCGTGCAGTAAAGTCAAAGCTAGTAACGCCATTATTTCCGGCTCATATGGGCATAATTCGTTTAAGATTCTCGCTAACCTTATGGCTTCATTACTAAGATCTGCTCTTATGTGATCCTTGCCACTAGATGCGGAATAGCCTTCATTAAAAATTAAATATATGACACTTAGCACAGCGCTTAATCTTTCATGAAAAACGTCTCTTTCAGGAATGATATAGGGGATGGCTGTTTGTTTGATTTTTCTTTTTCCTCTAACAAGCCTTTGAGCCATTGTTTCTTTTTTGACCAAAAAAGCACGGGCGATTTCATCTGTTGATAATCCACCAAGAAGTTGCAACGTTAAAGCAACAGAAATTTTGTGATCCAATGCCGGATGACAACAGGTGAAAATTAATCGTAATCGTTCATCTGGAATAGCATATTCGTATTCTTTTGTGTCTTCTTCAGTTTCAATTTCTATGATTAAGTCTTTGTGTTTAGATTTAAAATTTTGATCGCGACGAAGACGATCTATCGCTTTTCTTTTAGCAACTGTAAAAATCCAACCTGTCGTCGATTTTGGAAGACCATCTTTACGCCATTTAATAAGTGCCATTTCAACGGCATCTTGAAGTACATCTTCGACCAGATTAATATCATTATAAATCACTAGTAAACTGGATAAAAGGTATCCCCAGTCTTCTCGCATAATTTTCTGAATTGCGATTTCAAAATTAATTGCTGATGTAGAGGTTGAGGATACCATTTATAATTATTACTCAACGATGGTCATAATCGGTCTGACTTCAATAGACCCATGTTTCACAGATGGGATCATGGCAGCATATTTTAAGGCATCATCAAGATTATCACATTCAAAAATATAATAGCCCCCAAGCTGTTCCTTTGTTTCTGCAAAAGGGCCATCTGTTGTTTCTAGGTTTCCACCACGCCCTCTTAATGTTGTTGAGGTATTAACCGATTCAAGCGGATCGCCCGCCACCAAAACACCATCTTCAATAAATTTATCTGTCGCAGAACGGTATTCCCCAATCATTTTGATAAATTCATCGGAACCAGGCTTAGGATCAGTTTTTTCATTAGAGTAAATTAAAGCAATATATTTCATGATTATCTCCATTATTATGTTTTGATGTAACCTTATCATTTAAGATTACATATATAAAACGAATGGGATTTATAAAAATCGACAATCTTTTTGAAAAAATTACTCTTTTATAGGTAAATGTCCGGTTTTCACGTAAATAAGGGCACCATCTTCTTTGGTATAAGGATGATGCCTGCTTAAATGAGGGCTTCTGATCCAAGTTCCTTTTGGATATTCTCCATGCTCATCATAAAAAGTGCCTTCAAGAACAAAAATTTCTTCCCCGCCCCAATGTTGATGGGGTTTAAAGATAGTATTCGGAGCCCATTTAACTAGCGCCGCATGCTCCGTACCATATTCATGAAGCGGCATTACCGATAAACCAGGAACCAATCCCGGATACCATTCTGCTTCGTTCGTATTGATTGAAAATTGCTTTTGATCTTCTTCTTCAAACTGATAAAGTTTAACAAAGATCGTTGCTCCTTCTTCACCAATTTTTGGGGTGTGAAATGTACCAATTGGGTTTCGAACATAACTACCCGCTGGATAATCCGCATGCTCATCAGAGAAAACCCCTTCAAGCACTAAAAATTCCTCACCACCGCAATGGTCGTGCGGTGAAAATTCACTGTTTGGGGCAAATTTTACAATCGTAGTCGCGCGCGCCACTTCGTCACCAATTCGGTCCAACATCATACGTTCAACACCCTTCATCGGCGACGGCACCCACTTATAATCCTCTGGTCTAACCACTGCAATTTTCTCGAAATTTGCGTTCAATTCCATTTGAATACTGCCTTCTTTTTCAATAACTAAGATACGCGCCTCACCAATTGGATGTGCCACATGTTCCGTCCCAACTGATGCATAAAATATGTCTCCTGCGTTTAATATAACGCTGTCTTCTTTTCCATTTTCACGATATTTCATTTCTACGCGACCGTCCATTACGGCAAATATTTCTTCACCATCATTGATATGCCAAATATATGGTTCATCCGTCCAATGAAGTCGGGACGTCACACCGTTCATAGTGGCGATGTCTTTCGCGCCCCATGCTTTTTCTGATTTAAAATTTTTACTTCTAATAATTTCCATATTACACCATAAAAAAAGCCCCCATGACATATGAGGGCTTTTAATAAAAATTCAACGATTATCTTCTTCTAGGCTCACCACGATAAGTTTTAGGAATATATTTACGAGCTTTGCGCTGACGCACTTCTGCACTGTAAATATTACCATCTTCGTCTGCTGTTACACCTTCAGCTACGCTAGTACCTGGCATATAGCCTTGGTTCGGATCAGGAATAAAAGCACTGACCCAGCCTGTGCGACTATCACCGATACGAATACCGCGTTCCCAACCCGGATTACGTTGATATCCAGTATTAGATTCACTATCAGCCACATACATCATGTCATTTTTATCGATATAAACGCCGCTTGGTCGACCGAACTGTGTCCACTGATCAATATGGTTTCCTTCAAGGTCAAAAATCTGAACACGTGAATTATGACGATCGCCTACGAAAAGTTTACCTTCGGAATTAATCGCAAGAGCATGTGGTTCATTAAATTGGCCACGTTCAGCACCCGCGGATCCGAATTCCATAATATATTCGCCTTTGCTATTATATTTAACGATACGGTTATTCGTACCGGGACGGTGACCGTCCGCAACAAAGATATCTCCATTTGGCGCAACCGCAACATCATTAGGGTTGGTGAAAACATATTTATCTTGGCCAGCTACACCAGCCGTACCAATTGACATTAATAGCTCACCGTCTGGGCTAAATTTATGAACTTGATGACCTTTTTTACGTTCTTCATCGCCACGTGCATCCGCAATCCACAGATTGCCATCCGGGTCAACATGAAGTCCATGTGGCCAAACAATCATATTTTTACCGAATTGTTTTAAGATTTTACCATCTTGATCCACTAACATAATGGGATCAATATCTGGCGTGTCCAAACAGTTGGTATTACCGCCGCAACGCTCAGCGACCCAAATTTTATTGTCACCCGCATAATAAATAGTGCTGGTTGCGCCCCATTGACGGCCATTTGGTAATTCAAACCATGCATCGCCGACGGGTTCATATGGATTATCTTGCGCAATTGTTGTTGTCGTCATCGCAGCCGCTATTGCAGTTGCAGCAAGCAATGTTTTCCCAAGAGTTTTAATAGTCATGAGTTCTCCTCCGTCATTTTGAATATTATTATTGTGAATCCCACTCTTATGGGCAGCATTGGACAATGATTCGCACAATTTGTAAAGATTAACTTGCGCCAATCCTTATGGAAACTTTCAATCCCCCCAATTTCTCTGACCTTCCATATGTTATTTGAGCATTATTTAAATCAATAATTTCTCTGACTATAGAAAGCCCTAAACCGTGACCTTCACCCGCTTCATCTAGGCGGTGACCTCGTGTTTCAATTTCTCTGATTTTTTCCTTTGATATGCCGGGGCCGTCATCTTCTATGAAAAATTCAAGTTTCTCAGCTTTGCGAATAGAAATTTCAATTTTGCTATCGGCCCATTTGCAAGCATTATCAAGTAAATTACCAAATAGTTCCATCATGTCATGGCGATCACCAACATAAATAGATTTCTCATCAACTGATATTGTAAAATTGATATTTTTCTCTTGATAGATCTTTTTCAATGTTTCAATAAGCGGGTCAATTAAGTTCTTTAAATTAATCTTATGACCATGTGCCGTTGATCCAATGATACGCGCTCTTTTAAGTTCACTATCCAATTGACGTTTAATTTGGTTGGTCGCCCCTTTTATTTCTTTTGCTGATTTCTCTTCTATATTGCCCGATGCACTTTGTTCAATAAGGGCTAATGGTGTTTTTAATGCGTGTGCCAAATTACCAAGTGCCGTTGTTGATCGCTTAATTCTGTTATCAACCATTATCATTAACTGATTAATCTCTTTTACGAGCGGCAGAACTTCTTCAGGGACTTTTTCGTTAAGGAAATCTTTTTCTCCTGCGCCAATCGCCGATAATTCCTCTGTGGTTTTTTGCAGCGGACCCATCCCTCTTGTTACAATTAACCGTTGAATAAACATAAGTAATAATACAATGCCGCCATTTAAAATGACCAATGCAATGGTCAATGTTTTAAGACTGTCGGTTATTGGTGAAAAATCCTCCGCAACAACTATACGGACCAATTGTCCTTCTTTCTCATATGCCCCTTCAAGCACCAATAATTTTTCTTCTATTGGACCTTCAATTTCATTAATCCTATTTTCACCTAAATTAAGAGACGTGCCCGCCATCGTCTTATCCCATAATGAGCGGGATAAATAAGACTGATTTTCCAAATCGACCCGAAAATAATGCCCTGAAAAAGGCTGTAAGAAAATCGGGTTTACGTTTTCCTCATCAAACGTAAGTCGACCATTTTCATCTGGATTAAGGTTTGCAAGCAAGGCATCTGTGTCATTCTGTAAACGACTCTCAAGAAAGTCCTGACCGAAACTATTAAAGAAAATAATATTGATGATCATCAAAAACCCAAAAAAGATAAGTGAGATCAAAAACACACCAAAATTAAGCCGTGACTTTAAACTGCTCATTGACCGTCACCAAAGATATATCCTTGTCCCCGTTTGGTTTTAATGATTTCGTCACCTAGTATGTTACGTAATCTGCGAACATAAACTTCAATGACATTACTGTCTTTATCAGAACCATCGTCATAAATATGTTCGGTAAGATGGGTCTTAGATAAAATTTCATTTTGATGCATCATCATATATCGCAACAATCGAAACTCAGTGCCCGTCAGTGCATATTCTTTTATACCTTTTTGGATCATTTGCTTATTTTCATCC
The DNA here is from genome assembly GCA_002390425.1 of Kordiimonadaceae bacterium UBA4441. Classification (GTDB taxonomy): domain Bacteria; phylum Pseudomonadota; class Alphaproteobacteria; order Sphingomonadales; family Emcibacteraceae; genus Pseudemcibacter. The sequence goes on from DGPL01000045.1 coordinate 55,702, forward strand.
AGAACCAATCCGGCGCATTCTAATTTATTTGATGCTTGTTGTTTAGTGCGTCTAATCAGCGCATTTAAACGTTCAAGTAATTCTTCAAAATGAAAAGGTTTACCAAGATAATCATCTGCGCCAGCTTGAAATCCGTCTACGCGTTCTTGCCAATCATCCCTTGCCGTTAAAATAAGAACAGGGAGACTGTTTCCTTTTTGTCGCCAGCTTTTAAGGACATCTAATCCGGAAATATCCGGCAGACCAATATCAAGTATAACCGCATCATATGAGATTTCATCACCCATAAATTCGGCATCTTCACCTAGAGTGATCAGATCAACGGCAAAACCTTTTGCTTTCAAATCATCCGCTAGTCTCGGTCCTAATTTTGGATCGTCTTCAACGAGCAATAAACGCATTATTCCTCCCTGAGGTGCGAAGCGTCTTGGCCGGTTTTTCCATCAATCAAATGGACTTCAACGATACCGTTCGCTTTTAATATTTCCAGATGATAAATGAGAAGGCCATCAAAACTAACGAGTTCAGCCTCGATAATTCTATCTTCTTTATCTCTTGGAATTTTATCTAGAATCTCTTGGTAACTAAGAACATTACCGCTCTTTAAGTTTTCGGTGATTTCTTCTCTAGAAATTGAATTACTGCCAATCACTTGAGCATGTCCGGAGTTTATCATAGACGCAGTGATACTGAAAACAGTAATAAGCGTTATAAGTTGACCTGGATAATTCTTCATAAAAATCTTTCTGCATTGCATCATAAACATCATATAATGATTATTCCGTCATGCAAAACCCTTCTTGAAATGATTGAACATAATTATGACGTTTCCTTCTCTATCATGCCTAGATGAATTCAAACTTAAAAACCAAGAGATATGGGTGACCAGTATTTTAGAATATAATAAGTAAAATACCCTTTTAGTTCATCACTGAAAATCAGAAATAACTGTGACGCCATTAGATTGAAATTTATTCATATTAATCAATGCATCAATCGATTGCGCAAGATTGATTTCTTTGCCGATTAATTTTTCCGGTTCCAGTTTACCCGGCGCAATCATATTAAGCATTTCAGGATAACGATGCGCAGCCATACCGTGACTTCCGATAATTTCCAATTCATTCGCTACCACAATATCCATTGGTAAATTCGGGGTACTCTGATCAGCCACAAGCAGGCCTACTTGAATGTGTTTGCCACGTTTCGCGAGCGATCGTATAGAATTTCGACAAGTTTCCGGATTTCCTAGTGCATCCATTGAAATATGCGCACCGCGCTTTGTAATTTCAAAGATAGCCTCCGGAACATTTGTAGCGATCTTGGCATTAATGCCAAAATCCGCACCTATCGATTTAGCAAATTCCAACTTTTGATCATCAATATCAATGGCAATTACATTCGCACCGTAAGCTTTTGAAATCATTATGGCTGATAACCCAACGCCACCACATCCGTGAACAGCTACCCAATCGCCATCTGAGACTTTCCCTTGATCGACGATACCACGATAGGAAGTGATGAACCGACATCCCAGGCTTGCCGCCGTTACGAAATTCATTTCATTAGGCAATTGAACCAAGTTTAAATCAGCTTGATGGATACCTACATATTCCGCAAATGATCCCCAATGGGTAAACCCTGGCTGAAATTGATTATCGCATACTTGCTGATTTCCGCTATCACATTCAGGACAGTGGCCACAGCCACCAACAAAAGGAACCGTTACACGGTCACCAATATGCCAATTTTTAACGTCTTTACCAACGGCTTCGACTATACCAGCCAATTCGTGGCCCGGCACATGCGGAAGCGGAATATCTGGGTCATGACCAATCCAACCGTGCCAATCACTTCTACACACCCCTGTCGCCATCACCTTTAAAACCACGCCGTGATTTTCAGGTGTTGGGTCTGCGACTTTTTTTATCGTCGGCATATCGCCATATTGTTCAAAAAGAACAGCTTTCAAATTAATGCCTTTTTAATCGACCGTAGGCCGCAACAATTGCTGCGCTATCGATCATGAAATGTTCATATAAATCCGGTAGATCGCCCGTTTGTCCAAATGTTTCAACACCAAGTGGTACAACGGGATTACCGTGAATACTACCAAGCCAAGATAGGTTTAACGGATGGCCATCACAAACAGAAACAACCAAACAATCACGCGCGAGATCACCCATTAATTTTTCAATGTGGGACGTTTTTGGGATTTTATTGATTGCACTGCTACGTCTTGAAGCCGCCCAATCACGGTAAAGAATATCCGATGATGTTACAGCGAGAACTGCCATGTCTTTATTTTCTTGCTGCAAATCCTGTACGGCGCCCATGACTTCTGGCGCAATGGCTCCTGCATAAATGATGGCTCTCGTTGTGCTGCTTGTTGGCTTACGGAGCCAATAAGCCCCTTTAACAATGTTATCTTTATCTTCTTCCGATAAAACACGAGGAAGTTGACTAATTTTACGTGTTGCAAGGCGCAAATAAACGGATGAGCCATCCTCGTCTTGCATTAGCTCAAATCCCCACTTCATAAGAACCGCTAGTTCATCGGCATAAGAAGGTTCAACAGATGTTAATCCAGGTTGAGAAAGACCAATAAGTGGTGTTCCTATTGATTGATGTGCGCCGCCTTCTGGGCCAAGTGTGATACCGGATGGCGTCGCAACCAGCATAAATCTTGCCCCTTGATAAGTTGCATAATTAAGCGCATCAAGTCCCCGGGCGATAAACGGGTCATAAAGTGTCCCAACCGGGAATAAGCGTTCCCCAAAATTACGATATGTCAGTCCAAGTTGTCCGAGCAATGAAAATAAATTATTTTCAGCAATACCGAGCTCCATATGTTGACCTGATGGCCCTTTACGCCAAATCTGTGAACTTGGAATTCTTTTATCTTTAAAAATATCTGCTACATCTTCTCGCGCATAAAGATTACGCCGATTAACCCAAGGGCCAAGGTTGGTTGACGATGTCACATCGGGACTTGTCGTAATAATGCGGTCCGCCAGCTCGCTATCACCTTTAGCAAGTTCAAACATAATTTTACCGAATGCTTCTTGGGTTGATTGCATTTCATCTTTTGGTGCCGGTAATTCAGGAATGCGAATTGTATCAACCTTTTTAATTAATTTCGCACGCTGCTGATAACTACAATTGGATATAAAGTGTGTTAATTTCTCCGCTTCTTTTTCCATGCCGCCAAATTTGTCCCATTCGGCACCTTGTGGTACTTTCTGATTTTTTTGGAATTGTGCCATTTGGCCAACACTCATTAATCCGGCATGATTGTCTTTATGTCCCGCAAGCGGTAATCCTTTACCCTTAACAGTATATGCAATAAAACATTGGGGTTGTTCGCTGTCTACGTTGCCAAAAGCTTCCGTCAGTGTTTCAAGGTCATGGCCACCCAAGTTTGTCATCACTTCTGCAAGTTCCGTATCACTATAACTATCCAAAAATTCACCAAGCTTGCTTGTTCCTTTTAATTCATCGGAAAGTTGTTTTCTCCATTCTGCGCCCCCTTGATATGTGAGTGCCGAATATAACTGGTTGGGGCAATTATCGATCCATTTTAAAATAGCTTCACCCGCCGGACCATTTTGTGCTTTTAATAATTTCTTGCCGTATTTAAGGGATGATACTTGCCAGCCTAAACTATCAAAAACACCACTAATTCTTTCAAATAAAGCATCATCAACAACACCATCAAGACTTTGGCGATTATAATCAATAACCCACCATAAATTGCGCACTTGGTGCTTCCATCCTTCAAGAAGGCTTTCAAAAATATTACCTTCATCAAATTCTGCATCACCAGCAAGCGCGATCATACGACCCATGGAATTTTCATCATGCCAATTATGGTCAACCATATAATCCTGAGTTAGAGTGTTAAATAATGTTGCAGCAACCCCCATTCCAACAGAACCGGTCGAGAAATCAACATCCGTAGTGTCTTTTGTAATCGATGGGTATGATTGCGCACCACCAAACCCGCGAAAATTTTCCATCTTGTCAAGATTTTGACGGTCCATCAAATACATGATCGCATGTAAAATCGGTGATGCATGCGGCTTAACGGCAACTCGATCATTAGGCCCAAGAATATGAAAATAAAGGGCCGTCATAATTGACGCCAAAGAAGCACTCGATGCCTGATGGCCACCAACTTTTAGTCCATCACGTGAAGGGCGCAAATGATTAGCATTATGTATCATATAGCTGGCAAGCCAAAGAACCTTCTTTTCCAAAAGTTTCAACTGCTTAATATCATCTGTGCTTGTTTTATTGCTCATAACCATGTCCTAAAATTAAAAAAGTTACCAACGAGTAACATAATTTTTAGATCATGCCAAATGCATCTATATTATGCAAGTAGATTCTTATTCTCTTTCAGTGCTGTGATGACGGCATCAATATCTGCATCATTATTATAGAAATGTGCAGAAATTCTAAGATTGCCATCACGACAGGAAACAACAATATTGCGTTCAGCCAATGCGGCGACCAAAGCATATTCATCAGTTGAGGCGACCGTAATCATTGCACCATGCTTTTCCGGATCCTTTGGTGACATGAGCTTTCCACCAATATCATTAATACCTGCCTTCAAACGTTCATTTAATTCAGCGACATGACGCCTGATATTTTTTAAACCAATTTCTAATATGAGATTAAGTCCCGCTTCTACAGCATATAGATTTGGAACTGATGGTGTACCCTGTTCAAAACGTCTGGCATTATTTGCGGGGATATTATCATGAATCAACATTGCATGGATATCTTCCTGCGCGAACCAACCTGTTTGTGTTGGCTGGGATTTTGATATTAAATCATTACGCACAAAAAGAAACCCAACCCCCGCTGTAGAAAGTAGATATTTTAAAGAACCCCCAACAATAAAATCAACGTCCCATTCTTTCGCATCTATGGGAACTGCACCCACACCCTGATAAGCATCAACCAGTATCATAGCACCATTTTTACGGGCCACATCACGAATAGCAGGAATATCAGCGAGCGCACCATTTCGGTAGCAAACCAGCGGCACCGCGACAAGCAAAGTATTTTCATCAACAATCTTTTCAAGATCATCAAGGTCAATCATCCCATCAGTTTCTTTCACATGCACCACTTCTGCGCCATGTTTTTTTAAAGCATGCCATGCGTGAGCTTCTGTTGGGAACGCAAGATCAGTTGTTACTATTTTTTTCCGTTTGCCCGTTAAATTAAGACTACTTGATATTGCACTTAATGATGCTGAGGCTGACGTCGTGACAGCAATTTCATCGGTATTCGCATTTAAGAGTTCCGCAAATAACGCGCGTACGCGCTCAAGGCGATCACACCATTCAATCCAATCAGCACCAACTTCATGGCGGTCTTTTAAATATTTTAAGAAAGCAGCTTCAACTTCAACGGATAGTGCCGCATAAGAACAACTATTTATATAAACTGTATTTTTAAAAATCGGGAAATGTTCCCGGTAGGCATTCATGCTTTTCATATAATATCCTAGTAATTAATCGCCGGGCTTCCAGACGGATAAAAAACCCCCATCAGAAGCATACCGTCTTCGTCTGTGCATTCAAGCGAATGACCTTGCCTATGCGGTAAAAAGAGAACATCGCCCGTTTTCACATCGGCGACTTTTGTACCAGTCCACATTTTGCCTTCGCCCGTCAAAATCACAATGGCCTCTTCATATAAATGTCTATGCATCGCGGCTCGTGATTTGGGCACCTGACCAATAAATTGTGTTACTTCATTTGAGTCCACTTTTTTATCCACCAGTTCCTGATAAAACCGATTGGCCATTACATTCGCCGTTGCCATATCAAACGCGACATATCTTTCAGGATAATCATTTTGAAAAACCGAATTATTCTCATCAGTAACAGTAAGATCGGTAAGCAATGGGCATGCTGTCGCATAAATAACCATGTCTTCTTTTGTGATAACACGAAACTTTTCACCGGGACGAACATAAATTCCTGCTTCTTTATTCACATCAAATTCGCAACCAGCAATGTCAATTTTACCTGATCCAGAAACGAAATAAAGCACCGTATCAACATTCTCATATTCAAGCCAAGAGGTCGTACCTGTAGATACATGCAACCGATGAAGACTTAATTTCGTCGCATCATCTTCTTTGGCAATAACGGGCTGATATCTTAAATTTCCGACGACCGTATCATTCTCATTATTGGGCGTCATAACATATGCACCTCCGTCAAGAAGGGCCTTACCATTTTGATCTTGCTCAATTGAAATCGAGCCTTTCATACTTTCCACTTCTTCAGGCGTGGCTTCAGCATATACATCTTCTAAGTTATTATGCGCGCCATCACAATACGGTCCAGAATTGGTCGCTTTACAGGCACATAATAAAACATCCTCCGTTTTCTCAGCTTTAAAGACCAAAGGTCGGTGCTCAGTTCCCTTGTGCGCACCATCACAAAAAGGCTGTGATTTACTTAGCTTACAGGTACACCATGCATATTTTTTTCCCTCTTCTAAGCTAACCAGACAGGGTTTGTTTTCAACGACATAATCAACAGGGTTATCCGACATTTTATTCACTTTCTTTTGCTCGTTTCACCAAAAGGGACGAAGGTTTCCACCACCTATCACCATATTGCACCGCAAATTCATTAATTCTATCTACCACATATTTTAAACCAAGATGTTCGGCATAATGCATTGGGCCGCCTTTATATCGTGGAAATCCGAATGCAAAGGCATAAACAACATCAATATCACTCGCACTAAGAGCAATTTCCTCTTCTAGGATTTTATACCCTTCATTTATGAGCGCCAATATACAACGCTCTTCAATTTCCTTCGTTGTCTTTCTGCATCTTGAAATTCCAAAATCATGAGCCATTTTTTCTGCAATCTTGTCAATCTCAGGGTTATGCTTTTTTTCCTTACCTTCATAAAGATAAAAACCTGCGCCAGTTTTCTGTCCTTTATGACCTTTTTCAACAAGCACTGCATGAATACTAAACGCACGCTCATCATAGGAACCATTTGGCAATTTAGCGCGCGCCATCACACCTATATCAATGCCCGCCATATCAAGCATTGTGAACATGCCCATCGGCATTCCAAAATCAAACATGGTTTGATCAACTTGCTCGACAGTCGCGCCTTCTAACAATAATAGCCCTGCTTCCCGACCATAACAAGAAGACATACGGTTCGCGATAAAACCATAACAAACCCCAGAGAGAACCGGAGTTTTGCGAATATTTTTCGCTAGCTGAAATGCCGTTGCGATTACCTCGTTCGAAGTATCATCAGTTTTAACAATTTCAAGTAGCGGCATAATATGTGCGGGGCTAAAGAAATGAAGGCCCAAAATATCGGATTTTCTTGTTGTGACATTGGCCATTTCATTGATATCTAAAAATGATGTATTGGTTGCGATAATTGCTCCTTCTTTGGCAATATTATCAAGCTTTCGAAAAACCTCTTTCTTTACATTTAAGTCTTCGAATACGGCTTCTATAATTAGATCTGAATTGGATAAACCATCATAATCAGTAATCAAATTTAATTGATTTATAGCAGTTTGCATTTGTTCTTCAGAAATACGGCCTTTATTGACCATAGATTGGTATATGTTTCTGATCTTTTCGCCTGCTGCAGCAACAGCCTCGTTTGATATTTCCAACAACGAAACCGCCATCCCAGCACTTAAAAAATTGATGGCAATGCCGCATCCCATTATGCCACCGCCGATAACTCCAACATGGTTTATTTTTCTAGTAGGTGTCGTTTTATCAATTCCGTCAACTTTTGTCGCCGCACGTTCCGCAAAAAATAAATGACGTTGCGCCTTTGAATGTGAAGATGAAACAAGCTCCATAAATTTTTCACGTTCAAAAACTATACCTTCTTCGAATGGTAATTCCATGGATGCTTTTAATGCGTCAAGTGCAGCGAATGGCGCGAGAAACCCTCTAGACCGTCGAGCTATTTTATTTTGGAAATTCTCTACTTCTTCAGTTGACCCATCCACCTTTAAATCACGTATTCGTCTAACGTCTGCACCTTTTGCGAATGAAATGGCATCTTCTAATAAATTATGCTCGCTTACCTTTTCAGAAATTCCAAGCTTCTTTGCTTTTTCTGCATTAATGGGTTTACCACTTGTAATCATTTGGAGTGCGCGGGCTAAACCAATTAATCTTGGTAAGCGCTGCGTACCGCCTGCACCCGGAATAAGCCCGAGGTTTACTTCAGGTAGACCTACTTTGGCATTAACATCCATCACGCGGTGATGACAACAGAGTGCGAGTTCAAAACCTCCGCCCAAAGCGGTGCCATGAATGGCAGCTATTAGAGGTTTCTCAAATTCATCCATTTGTTCCATCAAATCGGGCAGGGTGGGACTTAGTGGCGGCTTTCCAAATTCTTTAATATCAGCGCCAGCACAAAAAGTTCGACCCGCACAAATGATAACCGCTGCAATAATTTTTGTATTATTATTAATACCCTCTAATGCATTTGATAGTTCACTTCGAAGGGCATGTGATAAAGCATTGACCGGCGGGTTATCAATTGTGATAACGGCTATATCGTTTTTAATATCTGTGAAAACAACGGTCACCAAATTTATCCCTCGACTAAGTAGTCCTGCATGCACTCTTTCACATGATCCGTAAGAGGGTGGCTTTTCATGATATTCCCTTTACCCTTGATATAAACCAGCTTCACGTCAGCGGTGAGAATTTCTTTTTCTTCCACCTTTGCATCAATCAAAACGGAAAATGACGCACGACCGATTTTAGTCACCACAAGCGACCAGACCACATAATCCTCTAATTCAGCAGGGTTTTTAAAGTTCACATTCAAATTAACCGTTGGAACGCCATAATCCGTTTCAACAATCATTTCTTTATAAGAAAAATTCACAACGTCAGCAAAAAAGTCCTCGACGATGTCGTTAATCATCTCAACTAGGCGAGGGTAATATGTAATCCCTGCTGCATCAGTTTGTCCAAAACGTATTTTTCTAGTGACTTCAAATTTTACCATTTCCCTAATTCCTATTAGCTTATTTTAATTATGTCTGCTTGGTTTAGACTTTTGCTGCCACTCAAGCTGTTGCAATCTTGCTTTCTCTTTTAAGCTATAGGCTTGTTGTTTGCCAGAAAGATATTGTTTTTCCCAATCGTTTTCATCTAGTTCTACGCCGTACCATGCGGCCGCTTCACGCATGAAGAAAGGATTCCATAAATGTGGTCGCCCAATTGCAACCAAATCTGCGCGCCTTGTATGCAAAATTGTATTAACTTGTGCGGGTTCAGTAATATTACCAACAGCCATAGTAGCGACACGAGGTACATTTCGTATGGCTTCCGCGAACCCAAGTTGAAACATGCGGCCATATACTGGTTTTTGATCGGGTACCGTTTGCCCTGCAGACACATCGATTAAATCAACTCCCGCATCTCTAAAGGCATTAGCAATGGCAAATGTGTCTTCTTCTGTTATGCCTCCTTCGATCCAATCGGTCGCTGAAATTCTTACTGACATTGGTTTTGATTTTGGCCATACTTCTCGCATGGCTTTGAATACTTCTAGCGGAAAACGCATACGGTTTTCTATACTTCCCCCGTAATCATCAGTTCTTATATTTGTAAGCGGGGAAAGAAATGAGGCTAATAAATATCCATGGGCCGCATGCATTTCAATCATATCAAATCCGGCTCGATCCGCCCTAATTGTGGCCTGTTTAAAGTCATGAATTACTTTATCCATGTCAGCACGGTTCATTTCTTTCGGTGTTTGCGAAATACCGTCAAAATAAGGGATATCTGATGCAGACATAATTGGCCAATTTTGACCTGGTTCAGCAATTGGGTGATCCATTTTATGCCATCCAAGTTGGGTAGACCCTTTGCGACCCGAATGCCCTAATTGCATACAAATTTTTGTTTCCGTATTTTCATGAACAAAATCGACGATGCGTTTCCAGTCTTTTTCTTGCTTATCCGTCCAAATTCCAGGACACCCGCGTGTAATTCGAGCCTCAGGTGAGGGGCATGTCATTTCCACATACATCAAGGCCATTCCACCACGAGCAGCACCGCCATAATGTACCAAATGCCAATCGGTTAAGTTTCCATCTTCGTCCGCAGAATATTGTGCCATTGGTGACATTACGACACGATTTCTAAGTTCTAATGGTCCTAATTTATATTTCGTGAACATTGGTGTAGGGCGGCTTTGACGATAATCATAACCGCTTTCTTGGTAATATCGCTCGTACCAAGCATCATCGATTTTCTTAACAAAATCAGGGTCTCGCAATATTAAATTATTATAAGTCACGGATTTTGACCGGCACATAACAACAGCCGCAAACTGCATTAAATCCATATCCCAAGAGCGGTCCATATGTTCAAACCACGCCAAAGAAACATCCGCATTATGTTGTAAAATTTGAACGGGTGTTTCACGTTCCTCGACATATTTTTCAAAAGCTTTCTCAACGGAACTTTCACCAAATTCTAACACCGCATCTGATAATGATATTGCACATTCCATTGCAAGCTTAGTACCTGAACCAATAGAAAAATGTGCAGATGCTTTCGCATCACCAAGTATTGCGATATTCTTGTGGTGCCAATTATTACAATAAATTCTTGGAAATTGCCGCCACATTGAACGATTAATTATTAAATTGTGCCCTTCTAGTTCTTCTGCAAAAATTTCTTCTAATTTATCCGCAGACCCTTGTTCGTCGAATTCTTCAAATTGCCATTTTTGCCAACAGTCCTCGGACATTTCAAACACCCATGTCGACATGCCTTCTTCATATTGATAGGTGTGTGCACATATTGGGCCGTATTTACTATCTTTGAAAAAGTAGGTGAAATCTTCTACTTTTCTGGTTGAGCCCATCCAAGTGAACCGATTACTTTTTTGGGTGATGGTAGGATTGAAAAATTGACTGTATTGCTCTCTAATGGCCGAACCGATACCGTCACTGGCCAATATTATATCGGAAGTAGCGAATTCCGTTTCCAAATTTTCTATCTCTATTTTTTTCCCAAAATTAAGTTTTACGCCAAGTGTTTCGCATCGGTTATGCAAAACTTTGAGTAAATTCAATCTTGAACATCCCGCAAAACCATTACCACCGCACCTGACTTCCTCACCTTTATATCGAATGATAATGTCATCCCAATAGGCAAATTCATCACGAATTAAATCATATGATTCTGGATCACGACTTAAAAATTCGTCCAAAGTATCATCAGAAAAAACAACGCCAAACCCAAAAGTATCATCCGGTCGGTTTTGTTCAAAAACTTCAATTTCCCATTCTGGTTTTGCCTTTTTAGTCAAAAGGGCAAAGTAAAGTCCACCTGGCCCACCTCCTATAATTGATATTTTCATCTAACAAACCTCCATATTTCATATGTTAAAACTAACGAAATTTATCTTACATGTAAAATATTATTGCCCTCTTGCGGTTTTTAACTAGCGCGATATAGTGATTTTTAAGGGAGCATCATAAAAATGTCAGAAACGAAATATTCAAAGCGCCAACGGGAAATCTTAAAACTTTGGATCGAATTATTAAGGTATTCTAATAAGCTTGAACAAATTATTGATGATAAACTGAGGCAAAATTACAAACAAAACATTTCTCGTTTTGATGTTCTTTCTCAACTTGAACGTGAAAAGAAAACTGGATTAACCGTTGGCGATCTAGCGTCAAGACTAATTGCTTCTAAGGGTAATATTACCGGGCTTATTGACCGCATGCAGGAAGATGAATTGATTTTAAAAACTTCAAGAAAAGATGACCGAAGAAGTTTTATTATTTCAATTACGGACAAAGGCTTAGAACTTTTTAATGAAATGGCTGAAAACAATGCTAAATGGGTTGAAGATGCCCTTAGTGCCATTGATATTGATAGTATGAGCGATTTTACGAAATTTTTAAATCAAGCGCGTCAAAATTTAGACTTGGATTAATTTTTCAAATCTTTACGAAGCAATTTCCCTGTAGGAGACTTTGGTAAGGCGTCAATATATTCGATGGCTCTTGGATATTTATAAGGCGCGACACTCGCTTTCACATAATTCTGTATATCATTTGTTAGATGATCACTAGGCTTGATGTCATTTCTCAAAACAATAAACCCCTTTACGATCATTCCTCTCTCATCATCAGGTATTCCAATGACTGCGCATTCTTCAACGGCTTTATGGGTTAAAATCGCCTGCTCAACTTCCGGTGCAGCGATATTATATCCCGCTGATATAATAATATCATCGCCGCGGGCCACAAACCAAAAATAACCCTCTTCATCACGCTTAAAAATATCACCCGTAACATTCCAGCCATTTTCTACATAACTCTCTTGACGGTCACCATTTAAATATCGACAGCCTGTCGGCCCCTTGACGACAAGTCTTCCTGCTTCGCCATCTGGAAGTGAATTCCCGTCTTCGTCCCAAATATCGGCGAGGTAACCCGGCACCACTTTGCCCGTTGACCCCGGTTTTATGTCATCACCTGATGCGGATATGAACACGTGGATCATTTCAGTTGCACCGATGCCGTCAATAAGACGGATACCCGTTTCATGAAAAAAATCATCCGATACCGCAAGAGGTAAATTCTCACCAGCAGAAACGCACGTTTTTAAAGAGGAAATATCCCTTGTTTTCGTCATACCCGTTAAAACTTTATAAGCCGTTGGCGCGGTAAACAGCGTGGTGACTTTATGATGTTCTATTTGATTTAATAAAACTTCGGGACCACCGCCATCAAAATAAACGACTGAAGCCCCAGCACGAGCCGGAAAAACAAGAAGCCCACCAAGACCAAAAGTAAATGCCAGCGGAGGCGAACCACAAACAACATCATTCGGCGTTAGTTTTAATATATATTTTGCAAAACTATCCGCCATAGCAAGTATATCACGGTGAAAATGTACGGTCGCTTTTGGAAGTCCCGTAGTCCCTGAGGTAAATGCGAGCAAGGCCACATCATCCGATGCTGTTTGCACCGCGTCAAAATGACCTGACAATTTTTCACACTTTTCCTTTATATCTGAAAAAGTAATTACATGATCTGCTTTTCCTATTGTGCTTTTAACAAGATCAATCGGCAAATCATTTTCAATTATTATTATTTCAGGTTCTGAAACGCCGATAATTGCATTAAGTTCCTTCTGACGGAGCATCGTCATCGTTGTCACAACAACACCGCCCGCCTTAAGTACCCCATACCAGAGAGCGGCAAGCATCGGCGTGTTATTGCCACGAAGAAGAACTCGGTTCCCTGGAATTAATCCATAAAGCTTGGTGAGGGCTTCAGCAACATTATTTGATTTGCGATCAAGATCATCATATGTCCATAAAATCTCCCCCATACGAATTGCAGGACGATCAGAAAATCCATTTTTTAATAATACCTCCGCAGCATTTAACACATCCGGATATTCAGGAACGTCATCACCAAAAATAAACTCCGGCCATGTTTCTTTAGTCGGCAATCTATCCTTTGCAAATGTGTCAATGTGGGCTGTCGTTGTCATTAATCGCTTAAATTCTCTCTCATTTTGATCAAAATATTCGTAAAGTTTATCGCGTCTTGATCACTGATACCATCAAAAGCTTTCTGATAAATTTTGGATGCAAGAACTTTTAATTCTTGTGATATATCTTTTCCCTTATTAGTGATAAAAACCTCAATAACTCTATTATCATCCGGAAATGGTTTTCTATCAATCAAACCATCATTTTCCATACGAATTAGAATACGTGTAATCGTTGAAAACTTCGTCACCGAACGCCTTGATAGATCGCCGACCGTACTTGGGTTTTTATCACCAAGTAACATCAACACCCGCCAACTGGGTTGATCCATATTATATTGTTTTAAGCTATCCGTCATAGCCTCAATATATGTGGCTGATGTTCTGTTTAAATTATAAAGCGGGTAATCATCTAATCGGAAATTAGGATGATCCGGCCCATGTAAACTCACCTTTTTCAGCATCACTTCCGGTTAATCCTGTTAATTGAGAATTATTGAGTACTTGATTAAATTCTGTGCCTTTTTCACTCAGCAAAGCAGCATCACATAATTCTGTAATCACCGCCGCATTCAAAGTTTTTTCTTGCTCTATACTTGCCATAATACGCGAAAAACGATTGATACCACGTGCATGTGTTTCACCATATCCTTTAATTAGGCGGGGACATTTGGCAATTTCGTGCGCCAACGATAAATCGTTATCTGCATGTGTTTTTATTAAGTCTAGCCAAGCATTAATTCGTTTATGTTCTTCTTTAAACCGTAATGAGAAACGACGAAACCATCTCAAATTAGCAACAAACCTTAATAACAAATAGCCAAATATCGTTTTAGGTCGAATAATCCGCCCCTTATTAAAGAATGGGTTTAGAATAGCCTTCCAAAATCCAGATTTTCTCATTCCTTTACCAACGAGCGCTGGCAACGTATCGCAAAATTCTTCATATCGTGGGTGAAAATAATCATGTCCATACCAAATTTGACCGCTTTGAGCCCTTACTTCTGCGGCGATTTGATCAGAACGTTCGGCCCGCGTTTTAAGATCTGCCACTCTTATTACATCTTCAAAACACATCCATAATGCCATATGGCGTGCTGTTTCAGATAGAAGTTCAGGTTCATTTATGCCACTTAGTTTTTCCAAATAGTCATAGGCATAATCCGCATCTTGATAATCTACCAATTTATGGACACCATATGTGATAATTGGCTGCGCTTCTTCCGGAAATTGGCCGATATTATCTAGGCTAGTCGGTAGTTGAGTATGCATTTGAGTACAAGTTTTATTCTCTGCGCCATTTGCCGCTGTAAACCCAAGGTCAAATCCGTTTAAATTGGTTTCTACTGCACGGCCGGACTTACGAATAGTTTCTTCATAAGCGTCACGTGGAAATGGTAAAGCGCCAGAACCCGCCAAAGCACCAAATAACACACTTGAAATTACGCTCGAGGATTTAAGCACCATTTTATCCATGTCAAAAAGGATTAAGTTTTTTGCCGCCTTTTTAAGAGAAGACCTTACCTCATCACCATTTAAACGCCCATCCCCCATGGTTTCTTTTTCACCAATGGCATAAATTCTATGATCCGACGCAATTAATGTTGTCTTTTCAGGCGTCACAATGCCGCGGTTTACGGCACGCCCTGCTTCCATCAATTCAGCGGCGATTACCACGTCCACATCTCCTGAAACGGGCATTAAGGATAAAACAGGGTCTTGTTCGTTAATTTCGGCTTCAGGATATAGTTCAATGGCGTAAATGGTTGTACCCGTTCGTTGAGCCACGCCAGCAATCGCTGTATATTGTGCACGGTAACCGCAGCTTTCAGCAATTTCAACGATCCAGTTACTTAAGACGCCACCTCCTTGTCCGCCTAGCGCTGCGACGGCGATTGATATACGCTTTTCGCTCATAATAACCCCGCTCTCTTAAAACGGGCGTGGCGTTTTTTCTCAACACCTGCCTGCATCCAGCCGATAAAACCATTGCGGATAGAGCTTTTCATTTTATCCCATAAAGAGGGATTATAAAGAAGCGAAACGCGAGAAAATGAAGGACAAAGAACGGCAGCATGTGCCACTTCCCCACAATGCCCACAACCAACACAGCTATTATCGACATAGGCAACTGGATCCGTTTTTAAGGGATCCGGGTTTTCTTTTAAAGTTAGCGATGGACAGCCAGACATGCGAATACAGCTGTGATCCCCGGTACACGTTTCACTATCCACATAAAAACGGTCACGGATCATCCGTTTTCCGGCTTTTATTTTCTTATTAAAAATCGGTTTTTCGCGACGCTGACGATTTAACATACATTCGCCTTGAGCAACAATAACCTTCGGTCCACGCACTTTCGTGGTCATGGCCTCAAGCAATGTTTTATGCATTTCTACAAGATCATAAGTTCTCACTGTTTTAACCCAATTGACCCCAACTCCTTTTACTGCATCTGCGATAGAATGCTGGGTACTGCGTTTATCATGTTCCCCTTTAGACGATAATAAATCTTGTCCACCTGTCGCCGCGGAATAATTATTATCAACAATCATCAAAACATTATCCGTTTGATTAAAAACGGCATTGCCAACACCACTGGTCAGTCCATTATGCCAAAACCCGCCGTCTCCCATTATCGATAACGTTCTTTGTTTTGCGTCCTTGTTAAAGGCAGAGGCTCCTGCCCAACCTAGACCATATCCCATTGTTGTGTTGCCGATATTAAAAGGCGGTAAGATAGAAAATAAATGACATCCTATATCTGCGCTCACGTGAAAAGATCCGATATCTTTTTCAACAAGTTGAATGGCCGTGAACATTGGCCTTTCTGGACAGCCTGTGCAAAAACCTGCTGGTCTTTGGGGAACATCGATCGTTTCTATTATCGAATTTGGCTTATCAACGTCATTAAGTACGCCATATTCAGTACCAAATTTTTCTAGACCGTTTTTGATAACATCACTGGTATATTCACCAATATCTGAGATCATATCCTTGCCATGCAGCATAACCTTAGATTTTGCTTTTCTGAGAATACTATTTAATTCATGTTCAATATATTCAGGGTGACCTTCTTCAACGAGAAGCACGGACTTTTTCTCCTGCACAAATGAAAGAATTTCATCATCAATAACCGGATAGGTCACGTTCATGACATAAATTGGGATATCCGTATTACCAAATTCGTCACTAAGGTCCAATAATTCCAATGCACGAATTAGATTATTATAAAGACCCCCTTGAACGATAATACCTATGTCTTTTTGATTACCCCCTAATATTTCATTCAATTTATTTTCTTTTATAAATTCAACGGCCGCAGGCCACCTTTTCTTTAATTTTTCATGTTCATGTAAGTAATTGGCTGGTGGAAGAACAATACGTGAAGTATCCCTATTTGGGTTTTCCATCGCATCCTGAAGCGTAAAATCAGGCACCTTATTATCTTTTGCCGTAAAGCGACCATAAACATGGCAGGCGCGAATTCTAAGCTCTAACATAACCGGTGTATTTGAGGCTTCAGACAATTGAAACCCGGTTTCAACCGCATTTACAATTGATGTTAAATTTGGCCGAGGGTCTAAAAGCCACATTTGTGATTTCATCGCAAAGGCATGGCTGCGTTCCTGCATTATCGATGAACCTTCACCATAATCCTCGCCAACAATTACAAGCGCGCCACCTGTCACACCGCCAGATGATACGTTAGCGAGCGCATCACTAGCGACATTTGTACCAACCGTCGATTTAAAAGTTACGGCGCCCCTTAAGGGATAATTTACAGACGCAGCAAGCATCGCGGCGGCCGTCGCTTCAGATGCTGATGTTTCAAAATGAACATTTAATTCATTCATAATATCTTCTGCATCTGCGAGCACGTCCATTAAATGAGAAATTGGCGAACCTTGATAGCCGCCCACATAAGAAACCCCAGACTGTAGCAAGGCTTTGGTGACAGCCAGGATACCTTCACCGCGGAAGTCATCTCCTTCACCAAGTCTAAGTTTCTCAACTTCTTTTTTAAAAGATCTTTCAGCCATTAGTCGCTGCCATAAATCAAGATTATTTCGCCTTTAAAGCAAGAACGCGGAGCGGACTTCCAGAACCGTTTTCAATTTTTAAAGGGGGTACAATTAATATAGATCCAGTGGCCGGCAACTTATCCAAATTTATTAAGCTAGCAAGGCCATATTTATTTGCGCCATGCATTAATGAATGGGCAGGAAATGGTGTTTCAAACATCGCGGCCTGTCCCGCATCTGTACCCACGGTTTCAACACCCCAGCCCATTACGCCTTTTTCAATAATGTAATTAATACAGCAAGCAGTAGGCCCTGGAGAATGTGGTCCGGTATCGTCGGCATTTAAAAAATTATCGCGGCCCATTAAGGCCAACCAATCCGTACGCATTAGAACCCAAGAGCCCGCTTTGATTTCACCATTTTCAGCTTCCCATGCCTTTACACCATCAGCCGTTAATAGATAATCAGGATCGGCAGCCGTTTCAGCTGAACAATCAATAACGCATGCGGGCCCAACAAGATTTTGAGCCGGAATGGTGTCGGTTCCACCGTCAGGATAGTCCTTACCGCTCACCCAGTGAATAGGGGCATCAAAATGTGTTCCCGTATGTTCACCCATTGTCATCGTATTCCAATACCAAGCAGGGCCATCTTTGTCATATTTAGAAATTTGTTCCATGGAAAAAGGTGCAGAATTTTTTGCGATTTCCTCTGGTAAATGGATAATTGGAGTATCAGGTCCTAAGACTTGTGTTAAATCGATAACTTCTACATCACCACTTAAAAGCCCTACGGCCAGCTCATTCATTAAATTACTCATGGATTTTCTCCCTAAATTTTATTTCTTCAACTACTATAATCTCGAATCATTTGATTATGCAAATAATATCATAATTGAGCTTGAAAATTAATTTACTTGCCACTTGGACCAACTCTTTTTACTTTACATGTAATTAAAAGTTAGGGAAGTGATGTCACTAGAAAGAAAACATGCGGTAGTTACAGGCGGCGGAACCGGAATTGGTTTAGCGATTGCCAATGCACTTATAAATGAAGGCGCTATCGTTACTATTATGGGACGTGATCTTAAGAGATTACAGAAAATAGCAGAGCATAACCCTCAAATGCATGCAGTTTCAGTTGATATTACCGATGAAAATAGTGTTTTAGAAGCGATAAACTCTGCCAGATTAACCGCCCCTATCGATATGCTCGTAAACAATGCCGGAGACGCGGATAGCGGTCCATTTCAAAATATGGATTTAAAACGATGGCAATATATGATTGCCTTAAATTTAACCGGAACTTTTTTAATGACGCATGCCGTCATTCAAGAAATGCTGGAAAATAAACAAGGCAATATCATCAATATTGCAAGCACTGCAGGTGTTATCGGTTATGCATATACAACATCATATTGCGCCGCCAAACATGGTGTTGTTGGTTTAACAAAATCGCTCGCCAAAGAAATGAAGGCTCATAATATTTTTATCAATGCCATTTGCCCTGGATATGCCAACACTGACTTAGTGATGGATGCAGTTAAAAAAATCATGGCCGCAAAAGGAAAAACTAAACAAGAAGCAATTGCAGGGCTACTTGAACCTAGTGGACAAGAAAGATTGATCGAACCAAATGAAATTGCAGAAGTCGCCATAGAATTATATCATAATAATCAAAATGGTGAATGTATTATTATTGATGGAAAAAATAAGGAATAACGAATGAATCCCGAAACTTTCGAACCCGAACATTTCATCTGGCAATATGAAAATGGTATCGCAACCCTTAGGCTTAATCGACCTGAGCGGAAAAACCCGTTAACATTCGAAAGTTACGCTGAGCTTCGTGATACTTTTCGTGAGCTTGTTTATCAAAAAGACGTAAAAGTCGTTATCTTCGCACCAAATGGCGGTAACTTTTCATCAGGTGGCGACGTTCATGATATTATTGGACCTCTAGTCGAAATGGATATGACTGAACTGCTTGATTTTACACGAATGACCGGTGATTTGGTTAAAGCAATTCGAGGATGTCCACAACCGGTTATTGCCGCCGTTGAAGGAATATCAGTTGGTGCCGGCGCCATCATTCCAATGGCCAGTGATTTACGTATTGGTACAAAAGACTGCAAAACCGCTTTTTTATTTAATAAGGTTGGACTAGCAGGCTGTGATATGGGTGCCTGCGCTATTTTACCAAGAATTATCGGCCAAGGCCGTGCGTCAGAGCTTTTATTCTTGGGGCGGACAATGTCGGGTCAAGAAGGATATAACTGGGGATATTTTAATAAAATTTGTAATGCCGATGAATTAATAGATGAAGCCCGCAACATGGCTGATAAAATTGCAGCCGGTCCCACATTTGCAAATGGCATGACCAAAACACAATTAAATCAAGAATGGAACATGAGCATTGACGCCGCAATTGAGACGGAAGCACAAGCACAAGCCATCTGCATGCAAACCAAAGATTTTGAGCGGGCCTATCACGCTTTTGTAAATAAAGAAAAACCAGTATTTGAGGGCGATTGATGAGTGAAATTATCATAGATCAAAGTTATCTAGAGTGGCCCTTTTTTGAAGATCACCACCGCAATCTTGCAAATGATCTTGAAAGTTGGTGTCAAAAAAATATTAAAGATATTGATCACAGCGATGTGGACCAAGCCTGTAAGGATATTCTCCAAAAATTAGCAGAAGGAGGCTGGCTCAAATATGTAATACCCAAAGCATATGGAGGTATTTTTGACGATTTTGATGTCAGGTCACTTTGTATCATAAGAGAAACTCTAGCAAGACATGACGGACTTGCGGATTTTGTATTCGCAATGCAAGGCTTAGGGAGTGGCACCATTACATTATTCGGTTCTGAAGAAAATAAAACCGAATATCTTCCCTTTGTGGCAAATGGTGAAAAAATGGCTGCCTTTGCGCTTACTGAACTTGAAAGTGGATCAGATGTCGCCAACATGACGACAACAGCAGAATTAAATGATGATCACTATATTATTAATGGTGCTAAGACATTTATATCTAATGGTGGGATCGCCGATTATTATGTACTTTTCGCGACAACCGGAGATGCCCCTGGTGCAAAAGGGCTTTCTGCATTTATTTTGGATGCCGATACAGCAGGGTTGGAAGTTACGGAACGAATTAATGTAACCGCGCCCCATCCGCTCGCAACTTTATCATTTAAGAACTGTAAAATAGAAAAAACCAAAAGATTGGGAAACAGCGGCGATGGTTTTAAAGCGGCGATGGCGACGCTTGATATTTTTAGAACCACTGTTGGCGCTGCGGCCCTTGGTTTTTCAAGATGTGCCTTATCAGAGGCTGCAACAAGAACCAACGAACGCAATCTTTTTGGCGCACCGCTAAATAATTTACAATTGGTACAAGGTATGCTTGCTGAATGCGCAACTGATGTGGATACAAGCGCGCTTCTTATTTATCGCGCTGCATGGACACGCGATACCAAAGAACGCCGTGTTACACGAGAAGCCGCCATGGCGAAGATGCATTCAACTGAAACAGCCCAACAAGTTATTGATAAAGCGATACAAATATTTGGTGGGCAAGGAGTCGTAAGCGGTGTTAAAGTTGAAGAATTATACCGCGAAATAAGAGCCCTGAGAATTTATGAAGGGGCCACAGAAGTTCAAAAAGTGATTATCGCAAGAGAACTTCTAAAAAGTTACGAGGGAATTTGAAATGAAACATTTACTACCCCACGGGTGGCAAAGACCAAAGGGATATTCAAACGGTATAAGTGTGTCCGCGGGTAAAACAATTTATGTGGCAGGTCTGGTAGGTTGGAATAAAGAAGAAAAATTTGAAAGCGACAATTTAACAGACCAATTTAGAACAACACTTGAAAATATCATTGCCGTTTTAGCAAACGATGGAGCAGGGCCAGAAAATGTCGTAAGGATGACATGGTATATTACAGACAAGAAAGAATATTTATCCAATTTAAAAGAAATGGGTACAATATATAGGGAAATAATGGGGAAAAATTATCCCGTCATGGCCTGCGTAGAGGTATCCGCTTTGATGGAAGATCAGGCCAAAATTGAGATCGAAACTACGGCCGTCATTGAGGAATAATTGTGGACAATAAGTTACTGGTTGAAAATAGAGAATGCGGTGAATGTACAGCCTGCTGCGTGGAACTCACCATCGAAGATCCCGATCTGGTAAAATTGCCAGGCGTTAAATGCAAAAATCTTCATAAAAGTGGTGGATGCAAGATCTATAATGAACGCCCTAAAACGTGCCGCGATTGGTATTGTATGTGGCGGTTTATGCCACAGCTTAGTAATGAATGGCGGCCAGATTTGAAAGGCGTGATGATCAAAAGAGTATTCAATAATATTCCCCCCGGATATGAGGGAAAAATTGCTTTAAACTTTGAAATTATAGGGAAAAAATCCGCAATTCACGACATGGATTTTATTGAAGTATGAGGCGGATATATTGTTCAAGGGTTTCCATGTTTTATTTCAACCAGTAAACCGAGGAGAGCGGCAAACATGGTGCTGTTAAATAATAAACTCCTGCCATTATATGAAACAAGAAACTTAGAACTTTTAAAATCTACTTTATCCGATGCGCTTAATCATAGCGCGAAGCAGCACAGTGACCTTCTTAGCATTAAAGATGGTAAAGTTATTTCAAAATCTTCAGGTCTTTTTTAAATGAACCGATTTATTTCTCTTCTACGTGGCATCAATGTTTCCGGACAAAAAAAAATTCTTATGGCCGATTTGAAGAAGCTCTATATAGAAGCGGGATGTCAAAATGTCATAACTTACATACAAAGCGGCAATGTCATTTTTGATTTTCCGAGCGATGATAAAGAAAAAATAATAACCATTTTAGAAAAAGCCATAGAAAGTAAATATGCTTTTCAAGTTCCTATAGATTTAAGAACCGACGATGAAATTGAAAAGATCTATAATGCTCTTCCTATTGAAAAGGTTAGTCTTGAAGAAGACGGTTCAAGAATTCTAATCGGTTTTATGTCAAGAAAACCTGTACCAGATGAAATTACCAGTCTAAGGAAATTTCAACATGAAACTGAAGTTTTAATCATCAAAGATGATATCCTATATCTTCATTGTCCAAATGGATTTGGTAAATCAAAACTATCAAATACAAATATTGAAAATAAATTAAATGTTGTCTCAACAACAAGAAACCTAAAAACTGTTGCTAAATTATGTGTTTTATCACAAGAGGGATCATGAAATTTCTGCTAAATATAACCTCATTAACGATGATTTCACTTTTGATATCATGCTCTAAAAATGATGAAATTAATCCTGTGAACGAAGATATCCTCTTTTTAGTTCTTGGTAAAATGTCCATTTATACTCAGGATATTATCGGCAACCATACATTAAGGGATCACCATTTTGTCGCGGAAATTATGCCGAAAAAAACCGGTGAAATTTTAAGCGGTACCCTTACAAGCGCCGATGATCCAGATTTCATTCTTCCCTTTAATCCAGAAGGGCGTCAATTTCTTGCTCATGGCGCGAGAACCTTGACACCAGAGGAATTACATATTGCCCACCCTGATGGTACTTATTTATTCAATTATAAAACCCCTAATGGAGAAATGACCACACAACCGCTCAAATTAAAAAGACGTGATACAACTGATATAATGCCGTTGCCTTCAACCTTGTTGCTCACACAAAATGGAAAAAGTATAATCCCGGATTTGATTAATCCTACACAAGACCTTACCATTCATTGGACACCAATGAATGGTAATATGAGAGCAAAAAATAGCGAACTTGATGATCTTATTTTCGTGCTTGCTTTTGATTGTTTCGGAAATAATATTGCCCACAGTGGACGCCCTTATAACGGAAAACCTTTCTTAACTTATAAAGATACAGAATTTACAATTCCGGCTCATGACTTAAAAGAAGGTGTTTCATATAATCTAATTGTCGAGCAAGCCACAGCTGATGTTATGCGACATCAAGGCGTTCCAGGTATAGCCACATATGCAACCCTTACCTTCCTTGATGCGCAAACTAGTGGACAATCTACTTGTCCATCAAAATAAGGCTATACTTATTTAATTTTTTTTGTCATATATCGCCTTTATGAATTTAAAGGACTAAGCTTATGTCACAGAAATATGCATTGGCATTACATGGCGGTGCCGGCCCAAAGGCTGGTGAAGATTATAGTGTCACGGAAGCACATCTTGCTGAACTCGCTAAGGAAGGCGAGGCTCTTTTAAAAGCGGGGGAAACTTCACTTGATGTTGTCGAAATTATGGTCGCTAATCTGGAGAGTTCTGGACTATATGTGGCAGGAAAAGGTGCCGCACCAAATATCGCAGGCCAGTTTGAATTGGACGCCAGCATCATGGAAGGGCATACCCGTCGCTCAGGGTCCGTTTCGGCTATTCAAGATGTTGTTAGCCCGGTTGGCGTTGCTAAGGCGGTATTAGAAAAATCGCCTTGTGTTCTTATCACGGCGGAAGGTGCCAATAAATTTGCCCATGATGAAGGTTTTGAAAAAATATCAAATCCTAAGGATTATTATGTGCTTCCTATTGGTGTAAGCCAGGCAGATATTGAGCAAGAAGACATGATGCACGGTACGGTAGGTGCTGTCGCCCTTGATATATATGGTAATCTAGCCGCTGCAACTTCGACAGGTGGTGTCTTTGGAAAACCAGCAGGTCGCGTCGGCGATACACCTCTAATTGGAATAGGCACTTGGGCCGATGATGACATTGCAATATCATGCACTGGCACAGGCGAATTTTTTATCCGTGCCGGTGGTGCGCTCACGACAGCAAATGGGTATAAGCTTGCTGGTGATACATTACAAGAAGCCCTATGGCGCATGTTAGATGAAGTGAAACGCCTTGGTGGTGATGGCGGTCTAATCGCAGTTAACCGTAAAGGTGAGATTGCGATGGCCTTTAATTCAGATGGGTTAAAAAGGGCTGCCATTTCTGACAATATGGAGTTGGTTTCAACAACTTTTACACCTTGTCGTTAAGTCGCCGCTTTTAACATATCAAAGATTTTATCTCTTTCTGCAAGCGCGAGCAGCAGCACAAGATCACCTTCCTCAAGTTGATCAATAATATATTGTGCCCCTTCAGACGGGGTGGAAAAATGAGGTATATTGTCTTCATCTATGCCATGTTTTAAACATTGGTTTTTTATGATAGCTGCCGTTTCACCAAATTCGCGACCGCGTAAATAGTCTTCCATATCCATGGTTGCAACTACATCAGGATTAAACTTGAGCGCACCATCGGTTAAATCCATTATATCCTGATCCGAACGGTCCCCCGCTTGTCCGATAAGTAAATATTTTTTATTGGATGGAATATTATCAAGCATATCCGCAATAGCATTTATAGAATGAGGATTATGTGCAAAATCAACAAAGACGCGGGCGCCCTTAATTTTAAACTCATTGCAGCGCCCTGGATTATCATCAGGTGTGCTCGAAAAAGACATTAATCCTTTTAAAATGGCTTCGTTTGATATGTCCATCGCTTTAGCAAGACAAAGTGCACCCATCGCATTTTGAATATTAAATTTTGCCGCGCCACCCATTGCAATGGGAATATCTGATACATTGATAGTAAGAGTGATTTCGTTACCATCGAAATAATGAAGCTTCCCATTATCAAGCCAACAACATAAACCGCCAGAATATCGTGCCGTAATAATGTTTTCATTATTATCAGATAAAGAAAACCAACAAATCGTATTTTGTGATGATAACCCATTATTGGCAACAAGTTTGTCATCAGCATTTAAGACAAGGATACCATCGTCTGAAAGAGCTCTTGCTACAGCAAATTTTGCATCTGCTAAATGCTCAACGGTATTTATACCATATTCCCCCAAATGATCCGCGGCGATATTGGTGACCAATGCCGCTGAAGCCTGACGTAATGGTAGCCCCCGTCTTAATATTCCACCGCGTGCCACTTCAAGAAAAGCGATTTCAAGTCGTTTATCTCTGAGTAGCATGCGTGCGCCGCCAGGCCCCGAATAATCACCGTAGTCCAGAACATCATCGCCCAATTTAACAAAATCAGTTGATGTAGAGCCACTCACCATTCCGGCGGCCTCCGCGATAGCCGTTGATAAACGCACACTGGTTGATTTACCATTTGTGCCCGTAATCATCGCAACAGGAACATTATGAAGGTTATCCCAATTTACCTCGTCAACATTTGGGATTTCATTGATACCCCACTTTTGTGAACCCGTTCCATGGCCAAGAGAAACAAAATCATCATCCCAAAGAACATCAATATTCTTTTTCTCGGCTGCATCTTGAAGCTCAAGAATAGGGGGGTTTTGTTCCATAGAAATCACTTTAAGAAGGTCAGAGATTAGTGCATCAAAATCATCTGAAGATTGCTCAAACAATTTGCTAGCCGTTAAATGCCAACTTGTTTCAATAACAAAAACAGCCGAATATAAAAGATCAATACTTGCGGAAATCGCTAGGTTTACCCCCGTATCAAAGATACGAGTTTTAATGTGAATATTCTTCCAATTAATAGCATCCAAGACTTTTTGAATTTCGACTGTCCAACAATCAACGACTTCTTGTTTATCAAAATAACTTGTGAAAACATCAAGGATCGCACCAGGCTTTTCCCAAAGCAGCCCCGGACCAGTAACACGGCGGCTACTTTCAAGAGTAATAAGATCAGATTCCGGTATACGGATGCTTAAATAGTCTTCGATTTCTTCAATATTAATTGTCATGAAGTTACCTTGGTATTAATCGCCATCTTCATCATAATCACGTGCCAACCTAACCCCACGTTCATCACGAATAAGTTGCTGACTATCCTCGATTAAATCTTCATATGGGGTCGCCATTAACACGTCCTCAGTTGCGACAACCTCAGCCTCATCTTTATCTTCGCCAAAGTTGATGATTTGTTTCCATGATCTCGTTACGTTATCACCGGAAATAATCAATAAATCCTTTTCTTTGGCCTCTGAAAGACCAGCTTCAATGGCATCAACTTCATTCGAAATGACACTTATTGCATCTTCCGAAACGCCATTTTTAAGTAGTATATCTTTCATCATATTGGGAATTTCATCATCACCTCGCCCACGACGGTTGTCATCCGCTTTTAAGAAATAATGATCATAATGACCGGCCAACACCTCGCATGTTTCTACGATATCTTCATCACGTCGGTCACCAGGACAAGATGCGACAATTAATTTTCGTTCATGCCCTTCTAATTTATCAGCAAGATCAGTTATCACAGCAAATGCCGCTTGATTGTGTGCATAATCCAGTATGACACGGAAACTATGTTCATCAAATACATTCATACGGCCAGGTGCTTGTGAGAAAGTGGTATTAAAGGTTTTAAGACCTAAACGAATTTGATCCAGATCCTGCCCAAAGCTATAGGCCATTGCGACTGTAAACATCGCATTCTGAACGTTATGAAGCGCTTTTCCTTCAATCGTTGCAGGAATAAGATGCGACCAAATAACCGGAATATGTGTGAGGTTGTCATAAATAGTTATTAAATCACCATTCATTCCTTTTTCAAGCACACATGCCTTACCACCCGCATCAATATGTTGTTTCACGAGTGCATGATCATGATGCATGGTGACATAAAAAATATTATCAGCATCAGCGTAATCAGCCATCATCAAACAGTTTTTATCATCCGCATTCAAAACAACCGTATCGGTTGCAGCTTCGATCACGATACGTTTAATCTCGGCTAGCTGCTCAAGGGTATCAACACCCCCCATCCCCAGATGATCGGATGCAACATTTAAGCATGCGGAAACATCCGTGCTTGCATAACCTAGACCATTTCTTACTAGTCCACCGCGTGCGGTTTCAAGTACGGCAAAATCAACGGTTGGATCACGCAACACCATTTGCGCTGAACGTGGCCCAGTGGTATCACCCTTCACAGTTTGCTTACCGTCCACATAAATACCGTCTGTGGTGGTTAAACCAACAGTATGACCACATGTTTTAATAACATGGGCAAGCATTCTGGAAGTTGTTGTTTTACCATTTGTCCCTGTAATGGCGGCAATTGGAATACGGCTTGGTGTTCCCTGCGGGAACAGCATATCAATCACATTACCAGATACATCTCTTGGTTCCCCTTCGGAAGGGGCAACATGCATTCTAAACCCTGGTGCTGCATTGACTTCGACAATACCGCCACCAATATCCTTATATGATTTACTGATATCATCCGTTAAGAAATCAACGCCCCCAACATCAAGGCCAACAGCCTGGATCGCACGTTGCGCCATTTCGCGGTTATCCGGATGAACGACATCCGTTAAATCAATGGCCGTCCCGCCCGTCGATAAATTTGCCGTATCACGAAGATAAAATACTTCATCTGCCGCCAATATAGTCTCCGCCGTATAACCGGCATTATCCATTAAACGTGTCGCCTGTTTATCAATTTCGAGAATAGTCAGTACTTTTTCGTGACCAACACCGCGTCTTGGGTCTTCATTTACAATATCAATCAATTCTGAAATTGTGTGTTTCCCGTCACCGATTACATGACCCGGCACCCGCTTCGCAACAGCCACCAATTCGTTATTCACCACCAGCATGCGGTGATCAAACCCGGTCATATAACTTTCGACAAGCACTGCCCGACTTGTACCTTGTTCACGCGCTACTTCAAAGGCGGTTTCAACCTCTTCTGCACTATTTAGATTAATAGATACACCACGCCCATGATTGGCGTTAAGTGGCTTAACAACAACAGGGTATCCTATACGGCGAGCGGCACTAACCGCTTCACGTGGGCTATAAATCATATGTTGTTGCGGTACCGGCAAACCAAGGTCATTCAGTAAATTATGCGTATCTTCTTTATCGCATGAAATTTCCACAGCGATATGATTAGTTTCAGACGTGATCGTCGCTTGAATGCGTTTTTGATGTTTGCCATGTCCAAATTGAACGAGGCTATATTTATTAAGCCTCAACCACGGAATATCGCGTTCTTCCGCGGCAGCAACCAATGATGCTGTACTCGGACCAAAGGCATGACGCTGGGCTTTTTTAATGAAATAAGTTAGCTCTTCGTCCCAGTCAAAATCATCTTCAATTTCATAATCGATCTGGTCTTGCAATGCCTTTGGCAATAAATGCATAAGAAGTTTAATGGCTAGCTCACAGGCAGCAAGCCCAACATCTTTATGAATATAAGCGTAAACCATATTGTAATGGCCAACTTCACCCGTGGATCTGGTACGGCCAAATGTGACTTCGTTTCCAGCTACACATTGTAGCTCAAGGGCAACATGCTCCGTAATGTGACCAATCCATGTGCCTTCATCTTCGCGTAATCGACGAATAAAGCCGCCGGGTTCACGATATGAACATCCATGCTCTTCTATTCCGGGGAGGGCAGCGATCAAACCATCGACAAATTCAGAACCAATTTTTACAGAAGGCCATTCTTCGAGAATACCAATATCAAGAACATGTCTGATAACCTTAAATTTGGCATACTGGTTGGGCCCCAAATAAAGGTTTGTTTTTAATATTCTCATTTTTTACCTCCCGAATTATTATTCTGATTACTTAACTCACTTTATATTTTTATTTCACTCAAATCATATTTTACAAATATTCTGCCTGTCTTCTATTGGTGGGAATGCTTCCCTTATATTGAAATCATATAAACAGCCTTCATGGAGGATATCCAATTTTAAGCCAAGAAGGCCAAGAGCATTTCTATTATCCGTTCCATAAGCAGATGAATAGGTTAGATCACCACCATCTACGACGGTAACGGTTCCACTACCAACCACTTCACAGATATCATCTGGTCCAATAAAGGCCGCCGTATCTTCATCAATGCCCATTCCCATTAAAAAAGGATTATAAGCAACGGCAGAGAGTAATCTGCCCAACCGGTTTCTTTCTGAGAAATGTTGGTCGATGATCATTGCATTGGTAAGCCCAAGACCAGGCGCCAAAATTGCGCCGCCTTCTTTCGGAGACTCGTTTGAATCGCCCCCTGCTATCATATGCTCTGACATAATTGATGCCCCAGCTGATGTGCCCGCAATATGAACGCCGCGTGCATTGGCCGTCCTGATCACTTGCGCAACTGCCGTTCCCCCTAAAATTGTCGCGAGGCGCAATTGATTGCCACCGGTAATAAAAATGCCCGTTGCTTCTTCGCAGCGACTGGCAAATTCCGGATTGTTACAATCTTCTCTTGATTTAATATCGATATGGCTGACTTCACCTATACCAATTTCCTCGAATATTTTTTCGTATCTTTCACCGGTATCATCAAGTCTTGAGGCGGTTGGAATAACGACTATTTTCGCTTCTCTACCGCCTGAGATTTCCGTAAATTTTCTTAAAATAGAAGGATTGGCTTCTTTATCTTCTGCACCACCGATTGGAATAATAAACCCTCGTTGATGACCTTCTTCCACATTAGCTGGACACATTCTTTAACTAAACCTTGTGATTATTGGTAACTAAACACCCCGCCCCGACAACAAAAGAACGACCTTTTGTCTAACTTTAGTATCAGATAAAGCCTTATTTCTAAATAAACTAATTTGGGTTACATGAAAACAAATATTCTTATCTCTATGCTCTCAACATATTCTTTAAGAAACTAAAGATGGATACCCAAAAAGCGCCGGTGTACCGCCAGTATGCATGAATAATATTTTTTCCTGCGCTGAAAATTTCCCTTCACGGATCAATTTCATCATACCTGCCAATGCCTTACCGGTATAAACAGGATCCACCAAAAGACCTTCTTCTTCTGCAGCAAGCTTGATTGCTTCCGTAACAAATTCATTTAAATGGCCATATCCGGGCGCAAGACAATCATCAAATAAATGAATATCTTCATCTCTTATTTGATGGTCACCTGGTAGCATATCGATAACGATTTGTGTTTTTTTCTTTATTCGTGCTCTCTGTGATTCTTTATCACGCCTGACGCATATTCCATATACTGGCACTTTTTCGCCTTTAATTCTTAATCCTGCCAATAAACCGGCATGGGTCGTGCCACTACCAGATGCCGTTATGATGGCATCCATTTTTAAGTTTTGTGATAATAGTTCTTCTGCACAATCCACATATCCTAATGATCCGATCGGTTGGTGTTTTTCAGCAAGCGGAATGACATAGGGGGTTTTACCTTTCGATTTTAATTCCTCCGCTCTTTGATAAAGCGCGTCATCAGCGCCTTCTTCGTCTTCACCTGCAGGGTAATGGTGAAATTTTGCACCCATTAGCTTCATTAAATAGGGATTACCGGACTGATAATATTCTGCTGGCTGGCCTTTAACGCGCTCTTCAAGTTGCACTTCAACATCCATACCAAGCTTACGTGCGGCTGCGACCGCAGTTCGCATATAATTAGACTGCACAGCACCTGTAATTAAAATGACATTTGCTTTTTCTAAAACCGCTTCACCAAAATAATACTCAAGCTGTCTTGCTTTGTTGCCCCCGAATGCAAGGCCCGTTTGATCATCCCGCTTTATCCATATTTCTGGGCCGCCTAATATTTCTGATAAACGGTCAAGTTTTTCTATCGGTGTGGGTGTTTGAGCTAACTTCTCACGAGGAAAATTATCTGTCAGCATAACAAATCCTTTTATAAACTTAGCAACATAAAAATGCCTGTTAAAACCAAGATTATCAATATCAATCCTTTAAAAAGACGTTCATTGATTTTCTTGGATAAATGATGTCCGATAACAACACCAAGTAATGCCCCCGGCAAAACATACGCTGTCATCAACCAAGCATCTGAATCAATACCAACAAATACCACTTGCATAAGCGCTGCACCACTATATGCAAAGGCGAAAACAGCCATCATCACGGCACGAATTTGATTAATTTGTAAATTTGTTTTCGATAAAAACAACATCATAGTTGGACCTGGCATGGCCATTGCGGCACCGAATATACCTGAAATAAACCCCATAAAAGATAAGATTGATTTCGGTATTCCGTCGCTTTCAATAATTTTTTTTCTATTTCCAACTACAAACAAGTTCCATGCATTTTGTAAACTTATGACAATAATAAATACGGCAACTGCGGCTTTAATGATTTGCAAATCCATTTCCAAAAATAGATAAATCCCAACAGGAAACCCAATGACACACCCGATAAATACCCACTTTATAAAATCATCGGGCATATTATTTCTTAATTTAATCCATAGAGGCAAAGACATAAGAATAGAGATAAGAATTACGATCTGAATTGCGGAAGCACTATTTAGAACAATTAGATATACGGGAACGACAATTAACGCGAATCCAAACCCCGTAGCAGATTGCACAATTGACGCAATTAACGTTGCAAGTATAAGTATGAAGATCGACAAGTTAATTACGGATTATCAATTTTTTGCCAAATATTTTTAATCCAGGGCACGGCGTGACCAATAGATTCAGGAAGTAAGTTTTCCTGATGATGTGTAATGACAAAAAGTTCATGGAAGGTGACGTCTTTGCCTTCTGATTTCAGCTTTTTTACATATTCAATGGTCGGCGCGATATCAATTAAACCATCCACATGTGAATGCATGATATAAAGCGGGATTTTCCAATCTGTATCTAATAATTTACCGTCTTCTCTAAATTTATTCATGTCCGCAGACATTCCCGCAATCGGGAAAGCACCAGCAAAACGATCTTGAAATTTGGAGGCCCAATCCCATGTACCAAATGCACCCATACTATATCCGGTCACTATGGTTTTACGTTCATCAATATTATATGTCGCATTTATACTATCCCAAAGACGCAATAATGCTGCTTCATTTTCGGGGCTTTGCCAATTTCCACTTACAGAATCAGCTGCCAAAAATATCGCGCCTAACGGCTTAAATGCCTGTTGATAAATTTTATTAAAAAAGCCTTCGGTCCAATAGGGCTCTGGCCTATTATCACCGCCCATTCCCCCGAACCCATAATGAAGCCCCAATATCATTGGCACGGCTTTGCTGCCATCATAACCTTCCGGGATATCTATAACATAACGCTGCAATGTTCCGTCGGGATGAGTGATTTCCATTTTATGAAAACCTGGTCCCATTTCTTTAATGTCCAGTTCTTGTGCTGTGGCAACACTATTCAGAATACTGAAAAGGCTAATGATGAATAAAAGATTTTTTTTCACAGAGATGCTCCCTTAATTTTTTATGAGAATGACATATCAGCTTGAAAACTGCAAGCTAGGGCTTGCTTTCATTTTAAAGCTAATTATGCTTGCTTAATTAAGGAGAAGTAATGTTACCTTTTGATTTATTAACCGCATTCTTTATTACATCAATATTGCTAGGGATAACGCCGGGACCAGATAATATTTTTGTCTTAACACAATCCGCCGTGTCAGGAACACGTGCAGGGATCGCAGTTACTTTTGGTCTTTTAATGGGCATTTTTTGTCATACGGTCGCCGTTGCATTTGGTATTGCTGTTATTTTCCAAACATCCCCTCTTGCCTTTACGATCCTTAAAATATTTGGCGTCGGATATCTGCTGTATTTAGCATGGGGTGCGTTTAAAGCAGGTAATGCTAAAATCAAAGGAAAGGATTTAAGTAATCTAAGCTCCTTTAAACTCTTTAGACGTGGTATTCTGATGAACATTAGTAATCCAAAAATTGCTATTTTCTTCCTAGCTTTTCTTCCACAATTTGCTGACCCTGAACTAGGCTCAGTTCCTATGCAAATACTTTTGCTTGGCTCTATTTTTAATTTTGCCACATTACTCGTTTTTATTAGTATTTGTTTTTTAGCTGGCAGTATTGGCGACTATTTAAAATCATCCAACCGGGCACAAATTATTTTAAACCGAATAGCCGGCACCGTTTTTGTCGGTCTTGCCCTTAAGCTCGCACTTACCGATAACAATTCGTAACTTTAGAGAAGAAATCGGTATAAGTTTAACCTAAGTCAAATAAATTTCCTGCCCCATCTCTATATTGCACTTATCTGACATTTTATTACTCAGGAAAGGAAAATTATTATGTCTAATGATCTAAAATTAAAAAATGTAGTGGTGGCAATCGACCCCTTGGAAAGCAATCAATATTCATTAAAACGCGCCCTAAAAATGAATGATGTCCTTGATGGTGGCATTAATATTCATCTGTTTATCTCGCTTGAAATGGATAAGCTTCATAAAATGCATGATACCTTTGAATTATCATGTGATGGCGAATGGTTTAACGAACTTGTCAAACCGATGGTTGACGCTGGAATTGATTATACTTCCGAAGTCATTTGGACAGATGCATGGCATCGTTCAATCGCTGAAACATGTAAAAAATATGATGCCGACCTTGTTATTATTTCCGATTTTGCAACAGAAGATGGCCGTACGGATCTAACACCATCAAAATGGTCTTTATTACGTGCATCAGTTTGTCCAGTTTTGATCGTTCACCCACAATCAACTTTAACCCGTAATACAATTCTTTCTGCCGTTAACATGCAAACTGATAATCCACGTTATGTTGAATTTAACGAAAAAATTCTTAACTATAGTGAACTACTTGCCACAAAATATGGTGCAGAAAAGCATGTTGTAAATGGATATGAAGATGGTATGGAATATCCGGACCGTGCAAAATTATTACGTGACACAAATACAAAACAAGAAAATCTTCACATTAAACAAGGTGGCCCACGCGCCATCATTTCAGAAGTGGCGACTGAAATTGAGGCCGACATCGTTGTTATCGGTACACTTGCACGAAGCGGAATTATGGCCGCCATGCGCGGAAATAAAAGTGAACGTATTATCCGCGAATTAAAATGTGATGTTATGGTTCTTAACTAATCACGACCACATTTAATAACCTTTGAAAGGGACCTTTTACAGGTCCCTTTTTTCGTGCTAGCATCCTATAAAAAGGGAAATAATTCATTTGAAAATAGCGCAGATATTAAAATTTTTAATACCGTCTTCAATCGGTGTTTTACTTTTCTTGTTTCCGGTTACATATGAAGGAAACACGACCATCTTTTTGGCGGTGATTACTAGTATTATTCGCGCACCATTTGAAGGTTTTATTTTAGAGATTATCGTCAGTGTGGTTATATTATCCGCAATCGCCAGTGGTATTTATCAAATTTTTAAGCCAGATTGGGAACAACGATTTAAATCGCTCTCTATCATTTGCAAAACAAGCTTTCCTTGGTTTTTAATAAGATTACTCGGCGCGAGCTTTGCGGTTATGGTTTATTTCCAAGTAGGGCCAGAATTCATATGGGGTCAAGAAACGGGTTTTACGGTTTTTACAGAAATTGGAGCAACCATATTTTTTATTGTTACTGTCGCCTGTTTCTTAATGCCGTTCTTAACAGAATTCGGCTTTATGGAATTTATTGGAACGATTGTCAGTCGCCCTTTCGGTCTATTATTTAAATTACCGGGACGGTCCGCCATTGATGCCTTGGCCTCCTTTTTAACTTCATCAAACGTTGGTCTCTTAATTACAATTGGTCAGTATGAAAAGGGATATTATACGGCACGGCAAGCCGCCGCAGTTGCAACCAATTTTTCGGTTGTTTCGGTTTCTTTTAGCTTTCTCATTGCAACCGTTTCCGGTATCGAGCATTTATTCATAAATTGGTATCTTTCCATATTCATTGCTTGCATGATCTGCACCTTTATACTCGTTCGAATACCCCCAATAAGCCAACTAAAAGACAATTACAATGGCAGTAAAAATCACAGTGAAACTGAATCCCATCAAGGGCCGATGTTTAAAACGGCCATTTATTGCGCCGTAGCAAGGGCAGAGAAAGCGCCGCCTCCTGTTATGATCCTCAAAAACAGCTGGTACAGTGCCATAAGTGTTATTTTTGGTGTGTTGGCCCCCTCAATGGCCATCGGAACATTAACGATCATTCTGCTTAATCATACACCCATTTTTAATATTCTCAGCACCCCCATATATTTCATTTTAGAATTAATAAATTTCCCCGAAGCCAGCAAAGCAGCCCCCGGCCTGATCATTGGGTTTCTTGATCAATTTATGCCGGCAATCGTTGCCTCAAATATTGAAAATGAGCTCGTTAAATTTGTATTGGCAGGATTAGGGGTAACACAGTTGATTTATATGTCTGAAGTCGGGTTGATTATTTTGCGGTCCTCAATTCCATTAAATTTTATACAGCTCTTTGTCATTTTCTTGTTAAGATCAATTATTTCATTTCCGGTGCTCTTAATTGCTGGCATGATTATTATTTGAGGACGAAAATATGCACCTAAAAGATATTATTGATTTTTCTTCCCATCCCATTAATGACGTTTCTTATCAAAAGACGTGTAAAAAACTTCTTGATGAAAAAGGTGCACTTGTCCTGCAGAATTTTTTAACCCCTATGACAATTGAACGTATAAAAAAGGAAGGCGAAGACAATCAATATCTCGCATATTATTGCGCAGATGACCATAACGTGTACTTGACCGATAAGGATCCGTCATATCCCGAAGATCATCCAAGAAATAAACTGATAAGTTCATCAAAAGGATGTATTCAGGATGATCAAATTCCTTTGCATTCACCACTACGCACAATTTATGATGCAAAAATTTTCAGAGATTTTTTATGCAACGTGCTGGGCGAAAAGGGGCTTTACGATTATGCTGATAGTCTGTCATCAATAAATCTTCATTATGCTGAAGAAGGAAAAGAACTTGGTTGGCATTTCGACAATTCATCTTTCGCGACGACAATTTTAATCCAAAAACCTGAAGGTGGTGGCATCTTTGAATATGTAGAAAATATGCGTGATGCAGATAACGGCGAAATGAATTTTGAAGGTGTTGAAAAAGTATTGAACGGAAAGACACCCGTTAAAACATTAAGCATGCCAGAAGGTACTTTAGTATTATTCAGAGGGCGTAATGCCATCCACCGCGTGACCCCCACCATTGGAGAAACGACAAGAATGCTTGTCGTTTTCGCCTATAATTCTGAACCTGGCATTGCCATATCACCAGAAGCCAGCATGACCTTTTATGGTAGAGTAGGGTAAACCCTACTCTTCACCAGGGTGATAGCTACGAACTGCGTTTGCTTTTACATCATCTAAATAAAGCCAAGCTGGTTTATATTGTTTCTGGGCGAGCATAGCGGCCTGATCCATATTATTTGGCGAACTTGGGTCTGCACTTGCGCCAAATACATGGATCGATTTCGAACGCGTACGTTCATTGTCATCCGTTGGAAATGCGACAATAGCCGTATAGCTGTTCCCGCCTGTTTTATACCGTTTCTTAAGCCCATCGCGGCGCCCGTTAAAGGTAATCTGACTGCCACCTGACCATCCAGGAACTCCAGGTGTCGCAATACTTTCAGCATCATCATCAAAAATTGGATTACCTGCATCATCCAGTGGTGGGCGCTGCGCTCTATTCATCTCACCCCATGCCACTTGCCATGATCCGTAATCTTCAACCAAGCGATCTACGGCACGCTCAAGAAAATCAATAACTTCCTCATCACTAAATTCGGCGCCTCGCTCTTTCGAACGATACATTCCTTCAAACCAATCCACATAAATTGTCGGTTCAACGCTTTCCAATGTTGCAACACCATCCCATGCATTTAGCAATTCAATCACAGGGGCTAATTTCGCGGCACGCTCAGAATTGGACGAAGAGGTAGAGGCATATGCATCATTAATAATTGGTTTTGAAACATTCCATTCGACCATGGTCGTATCCAAACTCTCAAATTCCCATGTGGCAAAATCAAATTTTTCATGTTTATTAAGAATTCGTCTCGCGTTTCTGCTTCTGGCGTTATCACCCTCACGCACCATATAAGTCGGGTAATTTTCTTCTTTGGCATCACTTTCAGACATACTAACACCGAACGGAGTGGTATTGGTATTTTGTATCATATAAGACACAGGGTTTTTAACTTGTGGTAAATCAGTAAGTGAATGATACCCTTTCCAGTCCGTGTCAGGATTGCTTCCATCAACGGCCGTATTCCAATCAAAGCCTTCATTACGAATGGGTACAGATCCATTATAAATATACCAAATGTTACCTCCACGGTCCGCATAAATTATATTGCCGAAATTCATACGTTGTGGTTCGATCGCTTTGGTGAATTCTTCAACATTACTGGAGCGTTGCATATTATACCATTGATCAAGCCATCCCGGTTGATCAAAAGTTGCAAACATCCCTGATAAATATTTTCCTTCTCTCATTGCAACCACCGCACCATGATGGGTTTTGCGGAATTTAACTTTACGGGGGCCCGCATCTTTTACGATGATTACCCCTTCCCATTCAACTGCTTCGCGTGTTGCATCACCATAGGTATAGTTAAGTGGATTTTCAGGGTCATCAAAATGCTCAATCCAGCTGTCCTCTTGGTTACTATAATTATCTGTGCTCATCCATCCAAGGTTTTCAGCAAATCCAATATACGGCAAAGGATATCCAAAACGAGCATAACCGGTAAAATTCCAACCTTCGTCAGAAAGCATATGTGCTTCATACGTTTGACCGATACCAAATGCGGGTAAATGAGGGTTAATAAAAAGGAAGGACCCTGTCGCATCAATTTTTGATCCGTTCGCTGCCCAAGCATTAGAACCAAATTCCTTGCGGTCTTCGGGATCAATCTCAGGATAATCAACTTGCGCCATTTGAAGTGCCGTGCCGTTAATCGCTTCAAAAGCAGCTGTGCGTTCCTCAGTTGTAAAACGCAATCGGCTTAAAAACCCGCCTAAATAATACCAGCGCCGGATAAGGGCTAATGAATACCATGGCTCAATATGATTAAGTAATCTTGTTTCAAGTTCCGGATGGGTTTCCATATAATAATTAATACCTGCTGCATAACCATCAAGAAGCGCTTTAATTTCAGGTGCCGCATTATCATAATCACGTTTCGAAAGTTCGTTATTCTCAAAACTATGAACTACCCAGTCCGCTAATACTGCATCTTCGCCTAGAATTTCAGAGAGCCTACCTGTGCCCATAATAAACCCTAATTCTAACTGTCCGAAATTATCTTCGGCTTGCGCATATCCCATTCCAAATGCGGCATCACCATCCGTTTTTCCGTGTATATGGGGCACGCCCCATTCATCACGATAAATGGTAATATTCTGTGATTGATGTGAAATTTCCATATTCTCAGCAGGCGCGTCTGATGTCTGTTCAGAACCACATGACATTAGAAATACAGAAATAATTAATACAAATACGAACTTTAAACGGGTAGGCATAGTCAGTCCCCTAGTATTGAAATAAATATTGAAAAAAGAAGTTTACCTTTTTTACTCTTTATTTCAAACCGAAAAGAAATCAACTATTTGTTATTTTAATGCTTTTTTCTTTGCAATTTTTTTAACTAAATTTTGTGGAACGCCCGGGTGGCTCCATGGACAAACAGCAAGACATATACCGCATCCCGTATTTTCATTAAAATAAGGAAGACATTTATCAAAATCCACATACCATTTTTCGACCCCACGTACCATTTTCTTATCTGATTGTATTGCTTCTGGCGGACAAGCTTTTTCACATGCTTTACAATTCAAACAAAAATCATCAACGCCAAAAACATCCAGACTATCATAATTGAGCGGCATGTCGGTTACCAATGCACCAAGCCGCATCACAGATCCATTTTCACGATTAATCAGTGAACCATGTTTTCCAAGTTCGCCAAGTCCACTTTCAATGGCTGGGGGAATAAGCAAAATCGGTACATTATTTGATCCGCCATAGCTAATCGCATTCCACCCTTGTTCATGAATATAATTGGCGATAGCATGGCTAACCAAATGGGCTTCACCATATTTTTTTATGACTTCAATGGCGGAGGGAACTTCAGGGGCCGTTTTTAGATTTTCAAAATCCATTGCAACGCCAATGGTTATGACCGTTTCATAGGGCACTTCAAAAGTATCAATAACCCACTCAGGTCGCATCTTGGTAATACCGATCGCAACGGCGCCGCTTTTAACACCAACCTCTTTTATCAATTTCGTCCATTCGGTTGAAGTTTTTTCGACTTTCTCATCCGAAATGGGTTCAACTATTGTTTCTCGGATACGGTCTGTTTCCATTTGTGTTTTATAAAGATCTTCATCACGCGGTGCGTGATCCACAAAAAACTGCATCAATGGACCAAAGGGGGTCAAGTCTGGCGTTTGCCAGTATATGGGGGAAGGGCGGCGCACTTTTGTCTCGCCAAGACCATTAAGATCATTTCCTGAAACATCTGGCCATAATGCCATCTGTTCTTCACTGGGTATAAACTTTTCTTTTTTCCGCAAACTGTCGCTCCTAGAGAGCTAAGCTTACTTTTAATTTTATTTTTTTTCAAGTTGTATGAAGGGCATGTCATCCATGCCCTTCAACAATTGCAACACTTAAAAATTAACTCTAAAACCAACATTGAATAAGTGTGCGACATTTTCAACTTCTAAAGAACCCGGTAGAAGGGTTAGATCGAGGTTAACCTTATCACGGGCAAAATATCTATAATCAACAAATATAACCATATCTTCTGTGATATTATAAGTTGCGCCGACAATACCTTGGTAGGCAAACCCACCATTACCAGCATCCGCAATAGCAACAGCAGATGGTGAAAACTCAATATTCGTATCTACATAACCAACACCGACACCAATGTAAGGTAAGAACTGCTCACCAGCCATAAAGTCATAATAACCGTTGACCATAAATGCTAGTGTTCCATTTGACCCTTGGCCATCAGCAACAATAGTAGATACATTAGCGCCAAGGTTAGCAGAACCCGTAATTAAAACGCCAGCGTCTTCCGTGCCAATAGCGCCACCACCAACAGCAACATTGCTATGGGATGAGATGGAATTTCTGATGTAACGTACTTCAGCTTCACCACGAAAACCATTTCCATATGAATAACCAGCAGCAACACCGAAGTTATAACCATTTTTAAACATGGTATCCCAAGATAGTGATGTACCAGATGCTAATACTGTACCACCTGGAATAGTTGTACCTGTTCCAGTTGTGAAGGCAGAATTAAGTGCGCCCTCATTTGATTAGGATTGTAATGAAGAAAGACCCCCTGAAACTGATGCATATCCTCTCGCTTCTTGAGCAGATGCTGCGCTAGAAATAAGTAAGGTCCCCGAATAATGATAGTGTAATTGTTTTTGTAAATTTCATGATCTTCTCCTTTAATGATCACGCTCTTTACGCCGCAACATTAAAAATGGATCACTTAAATATATTAAATTATTATTTTCTTACTCTATCTATTGCTGCCTTCATCACCGGATCCCAAAATGTATACCCATGTTGATTTAAATGCATTCCGTCCTCTAAGAATATCTCAGATTTAAGCTTACCATTTTCATCCATCATAGGAGATGTAATATCCACATAATGTAGGTTTGATTTGCTCTCGCTATATTCAATTAATTGCTGATTGGTGATCATTTTATTTTTTCTAACGTCCGCTCCAAGTATATCATCTATCAATGTCGGTTTCATCGACATTAAGAGAATAGGAATATCATAAAAAATCCTGCTCAACACGGTTGATTAACTCTTTAAAAGCGTTGACGGAAAATTCAGGCGATTTGCCGTTTTCAACATCAATATCACAATAAATAACCATCATTGACGGGTTATGTTTTTTGATAACATCGTCATAATAATGAATAACTTCAGGAAGACTAGCGCCACCAAAACCACGGTTGGTAATAGGATATCCGGGAAATGAATTCGCCGTTTCCCAAAACACAATACTTGAACTACCTACAAATAAAATTGGATTTTTTAGTAGCTGATTACGCGCATCAAAACGGCGATAATTTTCAATTGTTTTTTCGAAACGATCTATTTTAATTTCACGGTTACGAATAAATTTTTCTTGAGCTTTATGATAAAGCGACATTGTATCTTTATGTTTGTCCGGATGGTCATTGTAATCAACTTTATTGGCCATCCAGTATCCAAATGAATATTTATAAAATTCTGCTGTTTTATCGCTATCCGCATCTGCCTCTAAGGCTTCTTCTACATATTGGTGATATTCTTCAAGCGTTTCTGGTACCTGTGCGCTAGCTGAACATATGAAGCTAAAGCATAATAAAAAGAAACCTTTTTTATACATTTGATAATCCTATGAAGTTGTAAATAATTAGGATGTTACATCTTGTAATATGACCTGTCCATCATCAACATCACCTGCGGTATATTTTAAGGATTTCCTAAGTTCAACTTCAAATTCTCTGCTCTCAATAGTCGAAACAACATACCAGTTTGTTATGGTTTCTTCTGCTGAAATTGAAAGCGTCATATACCCTCGTCCCTTAATATTTGCGAGTGCCATATGATCTAGATGATCATAATAAGCTTGTTCTACTTCTTTGACTTTTGGTAACCGATCACCGCGGCCTGGCGAAGTGATACCTTGTACGGCAAATTCTGCGCCATAATGTTGTCCACCCATTTTATCCGTTAACGACATCGCCCACGCGCAATGCGTATCACCTGTCAACACAATCGGATTACCATCATATTTTTCAAACATATTATAAACACGACGCCTTGCCGGCTGATAGCCGTCCCAAGCATCAGGATTATAAAACCCGCCGTATTCTCTTGCGACTTTCATACTGAGCTGCTCACCTTCAGGAAAACTTTTCATTTCTTCCTTAGTAAAAACATTATCAAGTGGTGGTTCAGGGCGATAACTCATAATAATTTGCTGCCCTAATATCTGCCATGGCACTTTTCTATTGGCCGAAGATTTCAACGTTTGGTCAAGCCATTTTTCTTGTTCTTCGCCCAGTAACGATCTTTCTTCGGTTTCAAGTCTTTTATGAAATCCTGCATAATCCGGGTTTCCCCGTTCATCCATTTCAACATCAAGACCATATTCAAGTGGACGTTCACGACCAACGACACGTGTATCAAGCATCGCTAATGTTGCCATATCACCAAATTCAAATGATCTGACTGTCGGCAAATTACTATCCGTTACTCGGACTGGCATCCATTCCATATAAGCTTTGGTCGCATTTCGTCTACGAGGCGCCCATTCCCCTTCACTCGCGTCATGATTTTCCGCGCCCGTCGCATAAGCATTATTGGCAAATTCATGATCATCCCATGTACAGATAAACGGATATTTTCTATGTACTTCTTGTAAATCTTCATCTGAACGGTAAAGCGCATAACGACGGCGATAATCAGATAATGATTTAATTTCGTGCGGCGGGTCAACAAGACGCCCCAATTCTTCGGCTTTGGGAGATTGATACCTACCAACCTGATACTCATAAATATAATCCCCTAAATGAATAACAGCATCATAAGGGCCACTTTCCGCAATCGCACGGTATCCATTAAAATACCCCCATGGATAATTTGAACAAGAGGCGACCGCAAATTTAAGCGGTTCTTTGCCGCTATCTTTTAAAGTCTTGGTTTCACCTGTAACAGATGTACTATTTCCGACACTGAAACGGTAATAATAACGTGTACCGGGCTCCAACCCTGCGACATCTTCTTTAACCGTATAATCCCGGTCATGGTTTGTAATGAATGATCCTTCATTGACAATATGTGTAAAATTCTCATCCGCTGAAATTTGCCAATTGACCGCAATATCACCTTTATAATTATCCTCATTCGGTGTTACCCGGGTCCAGATGATCACTTTCTTCTGTAAAGGGTCACCGCTTGCAACACCATGTTTGAATTGAATAGGAATAGTATTTTGTGCACTCGCCATATTCGTTGACGTGCCGGTGACGACAACCGCAGCACCAGCAGGAATGACTTTTAGTATTTTTCTTCGGTTAATTTTTAGCTTTTCATTCTTCATCGTGTCTCTCCATGATTACACATAGCATAAGGTATTTTTCTTATATTTCATAATTAAGTCTTTAGGATGAATTTTTGACTTTACTTTTTAATAATCATTATTAATATTAAATTCGATTCTAAGAATGATTATTAATATTAATGAGTGCAAAATAATGACTTTTCGCGATTTACTCTATTGGCCACATCTTGTTTGTGGCGTAACGGCTGGTATTCTAATTTTTATCATGTCTGTTACCGGCGTACTTCTAACCTATGAGCGTCAAATGATATCTTGGGCAGAAGGCGATTATGATCGCAGCGCCCCAACTGATAAAAAAGCGCTCA
Source organism: Kordiimonadaceae bacterium UBA4441 (assembly GCA_002390425.1). Taxonomy (GTDB): domain Bacteria; phylum Pseudomonadota; class Alphaproteobacteria; order Sphingomonadales; family Emcibacteraceae; genus Pseudemcibacter. The sequence goes on from DGPL01000045.1 coordinate 99,561, forward strand.
GTGTCGATGAAATTCTTATTAAAAATCAACCTTCCTTTGGTGAAAAACCTCTAAGATCTGTGAAAATCGAAAATAACCCAGAAGCACCATTGGTGGTTCGTGGCGATGATTATTATTACATAAACCGTTACACAGGTGAAATACTTGGTAACGGACCAAAAGGGGTTAAAGGCTTCTTTAGCGATATGCGTAGCCTACACAGATGGCTTCTCATGGAGGGTGAAAGTCGCGGAACTGCCCGTATGTTTACAGGCGCGGCAAACTTAATGTTTCTATTTATTGTTCTTTCAGGAATGTATCTATGGATTCCAAAAGTTATTAACAAAGAAAATATTAAGAAAGTCATATTCTTTAGAAAAACAAAGTCCTCAAGAGCGCGTGACTTCAATTGGCATAATGTTATGGGCATTTGGTCCGCTATCCCACTTGCAGTCATTATCGCTACGGCTACGGTCTTTTATTATTCTTGGGCCAATAATCTAGTTTATACCTTGGCTGGCGAAGAACCGCCCGTAAGAGGGCGCGGCGCATCAGATGCTAATGCCCCAACATTCGATCAATTTGTTCCTTTTGAAAGCATGTTTGATAAAGCGGAAACCATGCGCGAAAACTGGACCACTATCACGATGACTTATTCAAAGCCCACTGATGAAAATATCCGTTTTTCTGTTGATACAGGTAATGGTGGTGAACCACATAAAAAAGCCGACCTTTATTTAAGCCGGGCAGATGGTACAACAGCCAAATGGGAACCCTATCAGGATTATTCCGCAGGCAAACAAGCACGCTTTTATATTCGCTTCCTTCATACGGGTGAAGCAATGGGTATAATAGGGCAAACTATCGCGGGAATTGTATCTCTATTTGCTGCTTTTCTGGTTTGGACAGGATTAGCGCTCGCTTACCGGAAATATTTAAAACCTGTTTTCAAGAAAAAACGAACCCGGGTAACAACATAAAATAGTCCAACTTTCCATTTAGATAATTTCGAATTATTTACACATGCGCTTTCAATATGTATGATCCAATTCATGCGGATCATACATATTTTTTTATTCTTACTGTTATTATCAAATGAAGTTCTGTTTGCTTATGATGCAACCAAAATAAAAGAAAAACTTACCCCAGGAAAAGGAGAATAGCACCGAATGCAGAGCCTAACAATTCGTCTGATAATTCTTTTTTTGAATTAAAACAGTATCAAGACCAAAGCTGTGAAAAAGCAGAAGCATGCCGATTAAAAACATTGCAGATGCCATTAATCCGTAATCATCCGGAGTAAGTAACCCCATGACAAAAATTGTAATGACCCAATTAATGATCTGCGTTACAAATTTTCCTGCAACTGACCATTTTAATGCTGTTTTAACTTGGTTTTCTAAGCCCATATTTCGCTACTTCTATACTTGTTTGGCAAAGTATATGAAAAATCACTTTATATAAAGTAAACTTTTAAGCGATAACTTTCTTAGCCGACCATATAAATTCATTTCCTGGCTCAGGATTTCTTGAGATCAAATTGGAGGCTATTAATGATAATACTGCAAATCCTGCACCAGCATAAAAGACTAATGAAGGATCCGACATCCATATTAATCCAAAAGTAATCGGAATAATTACAGATGCCGTATGATCAATCGTAAAGCTTACGCTCTGAGTGGCCACCATATCTTCACTATCTGCGATTTTCTGAAAATATGTTTTAATTCCAATGGCAAGGCCAAAGAATAAATGATCAACCACATAAAGAATAGCCGCGACTAAAGCACTTTCAACCATTGCGTATCCAACAAAAACGATAATCAAACCTACATATTCAATGGTAAGCGCTTTACGTTCGCCAATTGCTTCAATTAATTTACCGAGCAGTGGTGCAATGACAATATTGGCCGCCTTGTTCAATAAAAAGAGCATGGCTATTTCATCTAGCGTGTAACCAAATTTTTCAACCATCAAATAAGCCGCAAAAACCATAAAGATTTGTCGACGGGCCCCTTTTAGAAATGTGAGCAAATAGTAAACCCAATAACGTTTTTTAAGAAAGAGTTTTTTACGTTGCGGTACCACATTTTCAAATTTTGGGAACAGAAACCAAAGATGCACGACCATTGCAATGCCAAGAGAACCAAAAATGGTATATATCCAAATATAATCCATCTCAAAATATTTATAAAGCAGCCAAACAACACCGTAAGCAATAAGTCCCGCCGCTGAACTATAGCCAATTACTTGGCCCATAAACGAAGCCGCTTGATTTTTTGGCAGCCACTGTAAGGTCAAGCTGCTATTGATAGTTTCAAAATAATGAAAGCCAACAGACATAATGAATGTCGTAATAAGAAGCCCTGCGTTGCTCGGAAAAAATCCTGTTATCAATACGCCTACGGATAAAAGTCCCAATGAAAGAATAGCAAATGTCTGCTCACGAAGAATAATAAGAACGAAAACTGCAGTAAACGCTAGAAACCCTGGAATTTCACGTACGGATTGAAGACTGCCAATATCAAAACCAGAAAATCCAGCTTTTTCTACTGTAAAGTTATTCAGCATTACCTGCCATACGGAAAATACGAGCGCCATAATTATTGCCATATAAATCAGCGCTAATTTAGCTTTCTTTTGATTTACTTCATCCATTTGGATTTACCCTGTTTATTTTTTCGAACATTAACAGGTTTACTATTAAAAAGCTTATATTTTTTCTTTAGCAATTTTCTGTGCGCTTACATAATCAGTTTTGCCCGTTCCTAGGACTGGAATTTCATCAACTGTCATGATTGTCTTTGGCGCCATAAGTTCAGAATGACCTTCCAATTTAACACCTTCACGGATCATTTCTTTCGTAAGCTCTTTAAATGTTGAAATTAGTATTAACTGTTCGCCTTTTTTATCATCTGGCATTGAAACAACGACATGATCATCATCAGGCCAAAGCTTATTTAAAATTCCTTCTACAGCAGTCAAAGACACCATTTCACTAGCAATTTTTGCGAAACGTTTGGCGCGTCCAGAAATTTTGACATAACCCTCATCATCAATTTCAACTATATCACCAGTATCATACCAACCATCCTTTGGAACTTCTAAAACACCCGGATTTTCGGCACGTAAGTACCCTTTCATTACATTAGGGCCACGCACAATCAACTTCCCGCCCTTCTCAATGCCCGGAACCGTTTCTAATTTATATTCTATACCAGGCATAAGTCGTCCAACGGTGCCGCTTCTCGCTTGCATTGCCGTATTCACCGCAAGTACGGGTGATGTTTCAGTCGCACCATATCCTTCTAGTACGCGAACACCAAACTGTTCTGCCCAAAGTGATTTCGTTTCCGGTTTTAATTTTTCTGCGCCCGCAAAGACATAACGCATGGAATAAAAATCATACGGATGAGCAAATTTGGCATAACCACTTAAAAAAGTATCTGTGCCGAACATTATCGTTGCATTACTATCATAAACGAGCTCCGGTACAATTCGGTAATGAAGCGGCGAAGGATATAAAAAGATTTTTAACCCTGATAAAATTGGTAATAAAAAACCACCCGTTAATCCAAATGAATGAAATATCGGTAAAGCATTAAAAACACGGTCGCTTGGTGTAAAATCAACCCTTGCACTTAATTGATATCTGTTTGATTGAATGTTCTTATGACTAAGCACAACCCCTTTTGGTGTGCCTTCAGAACCAGAAGTAAACAGAACCACAGCTTCATCATCAGAAACGGGTTTACCGCTTACAAAATTGTGCATTATGTTTGGCAATAATGATGCTAATAGCCCAAAAAGCTTGTCGCCAAGACTTATTTCTTCCTTTAAGTTCTCAAGATAACAAATATTCGCATATTCATCTAAAGTCTTAACCGCATCTTCTAACCCGCCAAGATCAATAAAACGTTTAGCTGTAAGCACCGTTTTAATTTCAGCCGTTTTAAGTGCTGAAACCATATTTCCAACGCCAGTTGAAAAATTAAGCATGGCAGGAACGCGCCCATAACATAGAAGCGCGAAAAATGTCACCGCTGTTCCGACCGTATTAGGAAGCATAACACCAACGCGCTCTCCTCGTTTAGTAAACTGAGCTATTTTTCGTCCCAGTACGAAGCTGCCCAATATTAATTTCTTATAATTTAAAGGCGCACGTTCCACATCCTCAAGTACTATATGCCTACTTCCGTGAATAGCTTTTGCATCGACCAATGCATGAAATAAGGGTCTTTCTATATTACTGGTTTTAAAAATAACATCTGACATAACATCATAAAGCTCTCGCCCTATAAGTCCGCGTCTTTCTCTGGCACTCAGTCCCTCGGGGACATCAAATTTTACCGGTTCTTGGATATTAATCGAAATTTTTGGAAAAACCCGCCTTCTTAGAAATCCTTTTAACCTTGAAAATAATGATCTGTCTGCGCCATCTATTCTTATCGGCAAGAGCGGTGCATCAGCGAGGTAGGATATAGTACCCGGCCCTTCATATACTTTCATAAGCGCCCCTGTAATCGTGATGCGCCCTTCTGGAAAAATTACAACTCGTCTTCCACTTTGCACAGCCTTAATCATTGTTTTTGTGGACATTGGGTTTGTTGGATCAACGGGTAAAAGATGAAAAAATGTAAATGCGGGGCGTGTCCACCATTTTTCTGCTACATGAGTATTAATGGCATAAGTAAGCTGATCTGGTAAAAATGCACCAAGAAGAAGTGCATCCAAATAGGATGTGTGATTGGCTATTAATACTGCACCGCGACCTGCTTTCTTATAATTATCAAGACCCTTAATTTACACACGATAAAATAATCTGAGTAAAGATCTAATAATTGATTGAATTAGGTCTTGGGGAAGTAATTGACAAATGTAAAGGGCAACAAAAGCATTCAAAATCGCTATGGTTAGAAAAATTTCCGGCAAAGTAAAATCAAGCATAATTAATGCCATTGCTCCAACGGCAGATCCAACCATAAAAAGACTATTTAAAATGTTATGGGCCGCGATAATACGGGAACGCTCTTCTTCCTTACTACCAACTTGCATAATGGTATAAAGCGGCACAATATAAATGCCGCCTGATACGGCAATACCAAACAAATCACCTACAACACGCCAATTTGATCCATAAGATAAAAAATCTGACGCACCGCTTAATTCACCTACCATGGAAAGAGCAGGTGTGACGACGTTGCCGCTAGCAAAATAAAGATCAATACTAAAGATTGTCATCATAAGGGCCGACAACGGTACAAAACGTGCCGTTACCATCCCTTTAACCAGACGATTACATATCAAAAAACCTATGCCAATACCGACGGAAAAAACACAGAGTAAAAGTGTTACAACTTGTTCATCTGATTTAAGAACCTCACTCGCAAAAGTAGGAAATTGAGCAAGATACGTTGCTCCATAAAACCAAAACCAAGAAATCCCCATAATTGATAAAAATACCGGACGTTTTGCTCTTGCTTTTCCAATAATGTTAATGGTTTCAGCCATAAAATTATAATTGATTATTAAGTCAGGCGATTTTCCAGCAGAAAGCGGAATTTTTTGTGCAGATAAATAACCACATACCGACACAACTAAAACCATTATTGAAACAACACCAACCCCAAAGTCCATCATAATTAATAAACCGCCAGCGATAGTCCCTAGCAATATCGCTAAGAAAGTAGCCATGCCAATCAGACCGTTTCCGCCGATTAATTCATCTTCGCGTAAGTGATCAGGCAATATGCCATATTTTATGGGGCCAAAAAAAGCCGATTGCGTTCCCGTCATAAACAGGACAAACATTAATACGTATAAATTACCGATGAAAAAGCCAAGTGACCCGATCGCCATCAAGATAATTTCGACCATCTTGATTTTTTAACTAACGCAGAACGCTCCAGTTTATCTGCATATTGACCAGCCATCGCAGAAAAGAGGAAAAAAGGTAAAATAAATATCCCTGCCGCTATCAAAACAAGCAATGCAGGATCAAATCCCGCACGTATGCCAACGTCATATGTAATGAGAACAACAAGTGCATTTTTAAAAACATTGTCATTAAATGCACCCAAAAATTGAGTGATAAATAACGGCAAAAATCGAGCCGTTTTAAATAAGTGTAACAAAATATCTTGCATAATACCCCGCTATTTTGTTTGTTATAATCATTGCTAAATATAGCATTTTTAGCAAGCTGTTATTCTCTTGTTCGCTCTTAACGGCCATGTTACTTATTTAAAACCGATAATAATAATTACAAGGTCAGGGTAAGATTATGAAAATTCCACGCATATTTTACGGATGGTGGGTAACCATCGCAGCGAGTGTTGGACTCTCAACCAGCCCTGGTCAATTTGCCTTTGGTGCGCTTGGATTATTTATGATACCGCTCACTATTGAATTTGATGCACCGCGCGCTGAAGTCGCACTTGCATCCACCTTTTTTACTGTCGCTCTTGCCATTACTTCTCCTTTTATTGGGAAAATTGCTGATCGATACGGCAGTAAACAAATTCTTATTCCATCATTATTTATATTTGGTATTTTGCTCTCATCTATTGCCTTTATCGTTACGGAACTTTGGCATTTATACATCATCTTTATCCTTATTGGCATATTTGCCTCAGGGGCAAATGGCCTACCCTTTATGCGTATTATCGGTGAATGGTTTAATAAACGTCGTGGCTTAGCTCTTGGTATTGCGATGGCCGGTGGCGGCGCAGGATATATGTATGTACCGCCAATGCTGCAATTTATCATTGATAATTATAGTTGGCGTCATGGCTATTATACACTTGCTGCAATCGTGTTATTCGTCTCACTTCCCGTCTCTTATTTCTTTCTCAAAAACACACCACAAGAAATGAAATTAAACCCGGACAATGATAATATTAATGAAAAAAGTGAAAATAATTCTGAACCTATTTTGCGGTTTAAAGACGTCGTCAGACAAAAAACATTTTGGCTACTTTATGTGATTTTCGCAGTCCTTTCATTTTGTCTTTATGGGTTATTATCAAATCTAGTCCCGATGCTGATTGATCGCGGTATGGAAAATTCATCTGCTGCAAATGTAGCGGCTATGTTGGGTCTCGCCATCCTTGTATCACGGGCCCTCATTGGACATTTTCTTGATCGATTTTTTGCCCCTCGCGTTGCGATTGTTTCCATATTACTTTCAACAATTGGCGTCGTAATGCTAGCAATGGGAATAGTTGGAACACCGGCATATCTTGCTGCACTTCTTATCGGGCTTAGTATTGGAACTGAATTTGATTTACTGGCTTATCTAACAACACGCTACTTTGGCTTATCGTCATTTGGTATGGTTTACGGGCTTATGTTCTCGGCGTTCTTGGTTGGCACTTCATTTGGTCCGCCAACATTTGGCGCCTCATTTGATCAATACGGTTCTTACATAAATGTACTCATTTTATGTTCAATACTGCTCATTGTTTCAGTAGGTTTATTTTTGATGTTACCAAAATATAGATACACCGCTGAATAAGAAAATTCTTATCCCCTTATTCAGCCGTTATTTGGTCTGGGCTTCGGCCTTTAAACAACCCAACGATATTTTTTCTAAAATCATGGAAATATAAGTAAACAATCGGCACGAGAAAGAGGGTTGCGATGGTTGAGAATAAAACGCCAAATGCCAATGAAACTACAGTTGGTATCAAAAACTGTGCCTGTAAACTCGTTTCTAGCATCATTGGTGCCAACCCAATAAAGGTCGTAAAACTCGTTAAAAATATCGGCCTAAAACGTTCTTCTGCGGCTATCTCAACGGATTCTAGGGCATTTTTTCCTTCTTTACGAAGTCGATTAATATAGTCAAGCAAAACCAAGTTATCATTAACAACCACACCGGCGGCTGCAACAATGCCCATTATTGAATAAAGACTAAAATTCATTCCCAAGAACAAATGGCCAAGAACAGCCCCCATATAGGCGAATGGCAGCGCCGTTAAAATAATAAACGGCTGACTATAAGAATTAAACGCAACCGCAAGAAGGATATAAATTGCAATCAATGCAAAACCAAAGCCACTCGCTAAAGAGGATGCAAATTCTTGTTGGTTCTTCTGATCACCCTCAAAACTAATTTCAACATCAGGATATTTTGCTTTCCATTGATCTACGTATTTTTCCTGAATATCTTTTACAATTTCGGCCGTATTCGCAACATCCTTATTGACGTTTGCTTTCACAGTTAACGTGCGTTGGCGGTCTGTTCTGCGGATAGAAGTATATGCACGTTGATAATCTACCTCAGCAACAGCTTCAAAGGGTACCTCACCGCCCGCGCCTGTTCTAATGCGCATTTCATCTAGTTTATCAAATGACCGCCTGTCTTCTTGAGGAAGTCGAACCATAACTTTTACCGTATCTTTTCCGCGGGCAATACGCTGAACTTCTTGTCCATAAAAAGCTTGCCTTACTTGTCGTGCCAGGTCAGTCAATGTCAGACTCATATTTTCTGCAGAAGGCATAATTGAAAGAACCGCTTCTGTCCTGGCCGTATCGGCCGTATCCGTGATGCTATAAAGGCCTGCATATTCGGCGTAAACTTGTTTCACGTCTAAAGCCATTTGGTCTAAGGCATCGCTATTAGGAGATTTCAGCATCAAATTAATGGCTTCACCAGTCCCCCCCCCCCCCCCCCCCCCGCGGTAGAAAAATCAAATGATATTTCACGAGCATCCGGAATAACCGGCATAATTTCGCGCCATCTGGCTGCATATTTTTCTACATCAAAATTGACTTCTTCTATATTTTGAAAAACAAGAAATGCAAAAGCCATGGACCCATTACCATCCGCCATGACAAGTAAATCTTTAAATAATTCAACATCGGGATATTCTGCTTCTAATTCTTTTTGTAATTCTCTCGCTTTATTCTCAAGAATATAGGATGCTTCATCAACAATGTCATATGGGGCCCCCGCTGGAAATTGAACCCGTGCTTGAATAAAATTCATTG
>DGPL01000045.1:108697-109866 GCA_002390425.1 Kordiimonadaceae bacterium UBA4441
CAGGAAGTGATGCACAGGAAGAGAGTATCAACGCCATGGCTGATGTAACCCAAAGTTTAGACCTATTCATTTAATATTCTTTATTTCATTAATCTGATTAACGTTTGTTTTTATGATCTCGTTTTCAGATTTTATTATTATAGAAATATCTTCCTAAGAAGAAAATAACCAATTTTTCATGAGTGAACCACCCCCAAAATAGTCTTTAGTCTCAAATTAATATGATTTTAACGCAATTATTATTTTAAAAATAAATTTAACTCGTAAGTTCATCTTCTTTTTCACCATCAAGACCAAAGCAAATTGCATGCAATTTACCACCGCGCCCACAGCCCCCATCTATTGTCGCAGTAAATTCATTTTCAAGATTAACCCCTAAATTGGCATGATCATATCCTCTAATTACTTTAGAAAACTCAGAAAATCTTTTTGTTAAAGAATTAAACTGGCCATTATCCCACCAGAATTGATCTTTCTGCATGGTAAGTGGCCTACTCGGATCAATACTTGCATGAACAAAAAGAAGTTGACCATCTTCTGTCATACATGCCCTTTTCAAACAACTTGTTAACTCTACATGGCCAGGACACATTTGAATTTTCCGACGGATACCATTTGTCCATTTTGTAAGTGCTACAGTACCCTGTCTTACAATCGAACGCGCCGTAATTTCATTTTCACCATATGCCTTTAATGAATTATCAATACCATGTTCCAGTAGCCAATCCATTACTTCTACAGGGTTAGGAGCATACTGAAGTTGCAAAAGTTTAAAAAACATTTCTTCACGTGCGCCTCGTAGATAAACAAAATCATCAGGCATAAAAACTTCTGTTAATGACATAATTTTACGGCGTGTCATCAACAGTTCATCAAAAGTTTCTTTATTTTGAGTGGAGTTCCCAAAATAATTTCCGAGATATACTATTTTATCACCACGACGAAATTTTGAAACTAATCCCTTATGAATAGTTTGAAGCGAATACAAATCTCCATGGATTGCGCCCACCGACCAAATACGTTTCGCATTCCTCAGTATGCCATACCGATTGTTATCCAAGTCTGTGACGTTGGTCGCGCTCATTAAATTTAGTACCGATCATGAAATTGATGTTATGGGAAGGTAGCAACTTTAAGAGATAATGGAAACAAAAAAAGCCCGCTAAATG
>DGPL01000047.1:0-261 GCA_002390425.1 Kordiimonadaceae bacterium UBA4441
TTGACAGCCACATGTGTGCGTGTACCAGTCTTTTTATCACATTCTGAAAGCATCAATCTTGAATTCACCCGCGAAATGACCGTTGATCGTGCCCGTGAAATTTTACGTGAAGCACCGGGCATCATGGTTTTTGATAAACGCGAAGACGGCGGATATATCACGCCCGTCGATGCCGCAGGCGAATTTGCCACCTATATCAGCCGCATTCGTAAAGACGAAACCGTAAAGCACGGCCTTAATCTTTGGTGCGTATCTGATAAC
>DGPL01000047.1:345-8259 GCA_002390425.1 Kordiimonadaceae bacterium UBA4441
TCACTCGCCGACTTGATCGGCGAGTCTATACTTGAGAAGTCTATCTAATGGATTCGCCGATCAAGTCGGCGAATGACAAAATTAACATTAAAAAAGGCCCGCTAAACTAGCGGGCCTTTCTTTTGAAATTTATTTGAGTTTATCCTTGGCGCTCAACCATCATTTTTTTGATCTCGCCAATCGCCTTGGCCGGGTTGAGACCTTTTGGGCAAGTATTGGTACAGTTCATAATGGTATGACAACGATAAAGACGGAACGGGTCTTCTAGTGCATCTAGGCGCTCACCTGTGTTTTCATCACGACTATCCACAAGCCATCTATAAGCTTGAAGCAGCACCGCAGGGCCAAGGTATTTATCGCTGTTCCACCAGTAACTTGGGCATGATGTAGAACAGCACGCACAAAGAACACATTCATAAAGTCCATCAAGTTTCGCGCGGTCATCTTGGCTTTGAAGACGTTCCGTGCCACTTGGGGTTGGTGTTTCAGTTTGCATCCATGGTTTGATACTGGCGTACTGCGCATAAAAATTAGTTAGATCCGGCACCAAATCCTTCACCACATCCATATGAGGAAGTGGGAAGACGTTTACGTCCCCTTTATAAGATGCAATATCAATGGTGCACGCGAGAGTATTTTTCCCACCAATATTCATGGCGCATGATCCGCACACACCTTCTCGGCATGATCTACGGAATGTTAACGTAGGGTCGATCTCATTTTTAATTTTAATGAGCGCGTCCAAAACCATCGGACCACATTTATCGAGATCAACTTCATAAGTATCAATGCGCGGGTTTTCGCCGTCATCTTCGTTCCAACGATAAATGTTAAAACGTTTTATGTTTGTTGCGCCTTCATCGGCGGACCATGTTTTTCCTTTGGTATAAGTGGAATTTTTTGGAAGTTTAAATTCAGCCATTGTTTCTCTCCCTATCCTTAGTAAACACGTGGTTTTGGTTTGATGTAATCAACTTCGTCGGTCAAGGTATAGTCATGAACCGGACGATAGCTAATGTCGACTTTGCCATCATTAAGATGTGCAATGGTATGTTTCATCCAATCATCGTCATTACGATCTGGGAAATCTTCATGCATATGGGCCCCGCGACTTTCTTTACGGTTGGCTGCACAATGCATTGTTACTTGTGCTTGACCCATCAGGTTTTCAAGCTCCATTGCTTCGATAAGATCACTATTCCAAACAAGGGAACGGTCGAATGTTTTAATATCAGGCAGAAGCCCAGCAATCTCATCGATCTTACCTTTACCTTCTTCAAGAACTTCTTCTGTTCTAAAGACGGCACAGTTTGCTTGCATAACGCGTTGCATTTTGTCTCGAATGTCAGCGGTGGAAATCTCACCGTCTGCATAACGCAGGCGATCAAGTCTACTTAACGCAAGATCAGCATGATCATCTGAAAGCTTACCATGCGCTGCACCGGCTGTGACAACATCGGCAACGCGTTGCGCCGCCGCACGCCCAAACACCACAAGGTCAATCAGTGAATTTGAACCAAGTCTGTTCGCACCATGAACAGAAACACATGCTGCTTCACCGATGGCCATGAGGCCCGGCACGATCCTATCCGGATCTCCTTCGGTCGGGTTAAGCACTTCACCATGATAATTGGTTGGAATACCGCCCATATTATAATGAACAGTTGGTAAAACTGGGATCGGTTCTTTGTTTACGTCAACACCAGCGAAAATTTTCGCTGATTCTGATATTCCAGGTAAGCGACTGGCCAATGTTTCCGCATCAAGATGATCAAGATGAAGGAAAATATGATCCCCATGTTCACCAACACCGCGACCTTCGCGGATTTCATATGACATTGAGCGCGATACTACATCACGGCTAGCGAGGTCTTTTGCGGATGGGGCATAACGTTCCATGAAACGTTCCCCCTTCGAATTCACAAGGTATCCGCCTTCACCGCGGGCCCCTTCAGTGATCAAAACACCCGCACCATAAATGCCGGTTGGATGGAATTGAACGAATTCAAGATCCTGAAGTGGTAGGCCAGCACGTTGAACCATACCACCACCATCACCCGTACAGGTGTGTGCGGACGTTGCTGAGAAATATGCACGGCCATATCCACCTGTCGCCAGTGTCGTTGATTGTGCGCGGAAACGGTGAAGTTTACCCGTATTCATATCAAGTGCGATAACACCACGACATTCACCATTTTCCATGATCAGATCGATCGCGAAATATTCAACGTAAAAATCCGTATCATATTTAAGGGATTGTTGATAAAGCGAATGAAGCATGGCGTGACCGGTGCGGTCTGCGGCAGCACAGGTGCGCTGCGCGGCTGGGCCTTCACCAAATTCCGTTGTCATGCCGCCGAAGGGACGCTGATAAATGCGGCCTTCCTCAGTCCTGCTGAAGGGAACACCGAAATGCTCAAGTTCATAAACCGCTTCTGGGGCTTGACGGACCATATATTCAATGGCGTCCTGATCCCCTAACCAATCGGATCCTTTGACGGTGTCATACATATGCCACTGCCATTTATCCGGCCCCATGTTTCCGAGCGATGCGGCGATACCGCCTTGCGCCGCGACTGTGTGCGATCGGGTTGGAAAAACTTTTGATATACATGCGGTTTTAAGGCCGCTTTCAGCGATGCCCATAGCGGCGCGAAGTCCGGCGCCACCGGCACCAACGACGATCGCGTCATAGACATGATCTTCTATTTCATATGATGTGCTCATTTAAACGTACCTTAAAGCGCAATTTTTAATATGGAGAAAACGGCCAGTGCACCAATAAGAACACAGCCAAATGTCACGAGCATCAACAAAGCATGCTTCTGACCTTCTGAATGAATATAATCTTCGATGATTACCTGAAGACCTAATTTCAAATGATAAATGCCTGTTACAATGAAAAGCATCATAAGCACGGCAACAACAGGAGAACTCATCCATTTAACGACTGAGGCATAATCTGCTTGTGTCATTTGTACGACACTTGAGACAAACCAAACGGTAAGAGGAATAAGGGCAATAGCTGTTACCTTTTGCATGCACCAATGATGAGTACCACTCTTTGCAGAGCCAAGGCCTCGAACTTTTCCAAGCGGGGAACGTAAACTCATTTTCTTCTCCCTATATCAAGCCGTAACCGATGACCCATGAAAGGATCGTCAGTATGACGGATGAAATTAAAACCAGACGACTAGATCGGTGAGTGTCTTCAAGCTCAAACCCTTTACCCATATCCCAGAACAAGTGACGGATACCGTTACAGAGGTGAACCATGAGGGCGTAAGTAAATCCGAAAAGGATTATTTTTCCGATTATACTGCCCATTATATCACTAAATTGTGCATATGCTGCGGGACCTGATGCGATGGCAATGACCCACCATGTGATAAGAAGTGTGCCACCCGTAAGTGCAGCACCGGACGCTCTATGAAGAATGGACAATGCCATTTCAAGGCTCCATGAATATACCTGCAGATGCGGCGAGGTAGGCCGCTTGGTTTGAGACATCTGCTACTCCCTCTTAAGGTTAAATCTACAAGGAGGAATAAGTCCTCCCCTCCACATTTGTTTTTAACATATTGAGTAGATAGAGCAAGGAATTCCATACTTTATTTATTGAGAAAAATTCATTTTCTTAACATTGGAAAAATTTTCTGTGTATAAAGGTGACTAATGAGAGGAGTTTTTATGGTCAGCAAACAAATCACATTGATAACTGTTTTATCGTTGCTTATGGGCTGCGGTGAAAACACGACGCAAGAATCAGTAAATGAGAATTTGGAAAATATGAAAGAACAAATATCTGCCCCTGTGGCAAAAAAAGTTCCCTTTGAAATGGAAATTCATGATCATAAGCGGATTGATGATTATTACTGGATGCGTGATGATGAACGTGAAGATCCAGAAATTTTAGCGCATCTGGAAGCTGAAAATGATTATTTAAAAGCAAAAATGAAGCACACAGAAGCATTTCAAGAAAAACTTTATAATGAGATTGTCAGTCGGATTAAAAAAGATGATAACAGTGTGCCGATTAGGAAAAGAGGATATTGGTATCAAATACAATTTGATGGCAGCCAAGAATATCCAGTTCATGTGCGCTGGCAAGAGAGCAGCGAAACTCAAGAAGTGCTTTTTGATGAAAATAAAATGGCAGAAGGTCACGGCTATTTTAGTTTAGGGGGTTATTCAATCTCAGATAATAATGAAATTGCGACCTTTAGCACTGATACAGTCAGTCGTAGACTTTATACGATCGAATTTAAAGATTTAGTGGGCGATAAAGATTACCCGGATAAACTTATGGATACGCAAGGCTCAGCCATATGGGCTAATGATAATCAACATGTTTTTTATATCAAAAAGGACCTTCAAACCCTTTTAGGAACAGAAGTGTACCGTCATAAATTAGGCACCGAACAAAGCGAAGATGTTCTGGTATATAGAGAAGATGATGAAACATTTTATACTTCTCTTTCCAAGTCACGAGATGGTGCTATCATTTACATTCATCATAGCAGTACATTGACCGCCGGTGTTTCAGTTTTAAACGCGGATGATCCCTTAGGAAGTTTTGAGCCTTTCCTGCCACTCGAAGAAAATCATGAATATGCGGTCGAGAAGTTAGGCAACGATTATTATATTTATACGAATTGGAATGCGATCAATTTTCGTATCATGAAAGTATCTTCAGATAAAACATCAGATAAAAGTGCCTGGACGGATGTGATTGCGCACCGAGAAGATGTTTATATTCAAGATCTGACAGCTTTTACGGATCAGCTCGTTATCAAGGAAAAGGAAAATGGAGAAACGCGTATAAGAGTACTGACACTAAGTTCTGGTAAAAGTAATAATCTTGGATTTGATGACCCGGTTTTTAGTGCGAGCATTTCTAGCAATCCAGAAATTAGCAGCGACGTTGTTCGTATATCCTATAGTTCAATGACAACACCGCCCAGTGTCTATGACTTTAATCTTACCACAGGTGAGAGAAAGCTGCTTAAACAGGACGAAGTTCTTGGTGGATTTTCGCCGTCAAACTATCAAAGTGAACGTGTTTTTATTGAAGCGAGGGATGGAAAAAAAGTTCCCGTTTCTATTGTTTATAGAAAAGATAAGTTTAATAGTGACGGCAGTAATCCGCTCTTTCAATATGCGTACGGATCTTATGGCGCGACCATTGAGCCATCCTTTAGTGGGCCGCGTTTAAGCCTGCTTGATCGTGGTGTTGTTTATGCCATTGCCCACATACGCGGCAGTCAAATGTTAGGGCGCCCATGGTATGAGGATGGAAAGCTTTTTAAAAAGAAGAATAGCTTTTATGATTTTATTGATGTGACTAAGGGTTTAACGGCTCAAAAGTATGGCCATCCAGAAAAGGTATATGCAATGGGCGGTAGTGCAGGGGGGCTTTTGATGGGCGGAGTGTTGAATATGGCACCCGAACTTTATCTTGGCGTCGGTGCTCATGTACCGTTTGTTGATGTGGTCACAACAATGTTGGATGCATCTATTCCTTTGACCACAGGTGAATGGGATGAGTGGGGCAATCCTGCAGAAAAAGACTATTACGATTATATGCTTTCATATTCACCATATGATCAAGTTGAGCGAAAAGATTATCCAAATATTTTGGTCACGACGGGACTTCATGATAGTCAGGTGCAATATTTTGAACCTATGAAATGGGTAGCAAAGTTACGTGACTATAAAACGGATGATAATTTATTGATTTTTGAAACCGATATGGAAGCGGGGCACGGTGGTGCTTCGGGTCGTTTCAAACGATATAAACAAACGGCACTTGAGTATGCTTTTTACTTCAACCTTCTTGGGATTAAGGAATAGGTTTAATGAACGGAATAGAACAATTAAAGGCAATGCTGGCAGGTGAATTTCCCCCGCCTAGTATGGCCAAAACCATGTCATCAGAATTAATTGATGTGGAAGAAGGTTTTGTTCGGTTCATTGTGAAGGCAGATGATCGATTATTAAATTTGATGGGTGGTGTTCATGGCGGCTTTAGTGCCACCGTTATTGACACGATCACGGGATGCGCCGTGAGCACTTTATTAGATGAAGAAACCGCGTTTGCAACGACAGATCTGAATGTGAAAATGATAAGGCCAATTCAAGTGGGTCAGGAATTAATAGCTGAAGGGCGCGTGATTAACCGTTCACGCCGATTGGCTGTGGCAGATGGTAAAATCATTGATGAGAATGGTAAAATTTTTGCAATCGGTTCAGCCAGCTGCATGATTTTGTCAAAATAAAATCTTTGCTATGGTTTAATATCCAGGTCTTTTTCCAAAAACGGCGGTACCAACACGCACGTGTGTGGCACCATGTGCGATTGCCTGTTCAAAATCTCCGCTCATACCCATTGAAATAATTTTAATATTATTTCTATCTGCAATGGATTTAAGCAATTTAAAATGTTCCGTTGCATCTTCGTCGAAGGGTGGAATGCACATAACTCCTGTTACATTCAAACCTAGCTCATCTTTACATAATTTTATAAAATTATCGGCGTCTTCAGGTGCGATTCCGGCTTTTTGGTCTTCAAGCCCTGTATTCACCTGTACATACACGTCACATCGTTTGTTTTCTTCTTCAAATATACGTGCAAGAGTGCGGGCAAGTTTTGGGCGATCAACAGTTTCTATTACATCAAAGAGTTGAATGGCTTGACGTACTTTATTGGTTTGAAGTGGTCCAATTAAATGTAGTTCAACCCCATCAAATTGTTCACGAAGAGTAGGCCATTTTTCAGCTGCTTCCTGAACACGGTTTTCACCGAATATTTTTTGACCAGCTTCAAGTACTGGAAGAATTGTATCAGCAACATGTACTTTGGATACTGCAACTAAAGTAACGTCTTTTTCATGACGTCCAGATTTCTTTGCTGCCGATTCAATTTTGTCTTTTATATTAATCAGATTACTAGTCATGTCCTTCATCATCCGTTAAAGTCGGTTTTATGACAGGAAACCTAACAGAGATTGCATTAGAGCTCAATCGTGAAAGTCGATTTGATAATATGCCACGGGTAATATTTATAACAGATAATGGTGCTCAGCCTTACCCTGAAGATGTTATTGAAAGATTACCAAAAAATTCCATGGTTATTTTGCGTGATTATGATCTTGAAACCCGTGCAAATTTGGGAAAGGCCCTTAGATATATGTGCAAAACCAAAGGCATTAAATTTTTTGTGGCCGGCGATATTAAGCTTGCACTGATGCTAGATGCAGATGGTATTCATTTGCCCGAATTTATGTTATCAGAAGCCGAAAAAATAAAGCAAGATTATCCTTCAATGTTGATATCGGTTGCCGCTCATAAAGAAGAAACAATTGTAGAAGCAGAAAGGTTAAATTTATTTGCTTCATTACTATCGCCAATTTATCCAACCAAAAGTCATCCGGAAACATTTGAGGATATAGGGAAAACGATCGGCATTAAGAGGTTAAATGAAGTGTGCGAGAAATATAAAATACCCGTATATGCTTTGGGGGGTATTAATAAAGAAACAGCACAAGAATTAATATATTCAAATATAGCAGGAATTGCAGGGATAAGAGGTTTTAAAGATTAGAAGCTGAAATTTGTGCCAAAAATAAGTGATTTAACATCGTCAATCGGCATAATTTCACTACCAACACCATAAGAATAATATGTAAATCTTCCCGTTAGATTAAGATTAGGAAACAGCCTATAAGCCGCGCCTATTTCATATGCTGATATATTATCAAACATCCCCATGTCGGATGTTATAAAAGTTGCAGGACCACTATTATATTCACCAAATCTTAAATTTGCCGACCAGTTGCTTCCTACATACCCTAGACCAAGATCATAACCAGAAAGATCAGCTGATAAAAGATTATCATTCTGACTGAAGGAGGC
>DGPL01000047.1:8315-38652 GCA_002390425.1 Kordiimonadaceae bacterium UBA4441
AGAACTTTAAGGCAGAAGCATTATATAACCCATTGTCAGGACTATTATTCTTACCAAGTGAAAAGACGGCTCGAGACCCTCCAACATTATGAGAAAATAAATTTGCACCAGTATAGCCTAAAAGCGGATTAGAGATATCAAAAGAAAGCGATGGATTATATTGGTAATCCTGATCAACAGTAATTGAATAACCAGAACCACTATCGTCACTCAAAGAGATGATGGGACGAATACTATCATTTGTATCCCTAAGTTGAATATACTGATCATCGTCGTCTGGTGTCTCAAGAAACTGGATAAAATCTTGACCAAGTTCTTCTGTGATAATTTCGTCATAATTGATAGGAGAATTTTGTTCAGTAGGCCCTTTATAATTAGGATTCAAACGAATCTTGTCATCAGCATGAGCAATAGAAGACACATAAAGTGCTCCCAACATGCCAAAAAAGGTCGCGATAACGCGTATGTTTGTGTCCTTAAATTTCAATTTATAAACCAGATTTAATTAATAATAGTCTTTAAAATTCAACTGTTTACAGCCTATAGATACGAATAACATTGATTAACCACATCTCATGGTTAACAAATATTACACAGAATCCTAATCTAAGTATATAGAAATAAAATAGAAATTCAATCATTTGAGTCATTTAATTGTGAAATATTGAATTATTTCTACAAAGTTGTTTAAAAGATGATAAACAACTTTATCTAATTTGATGCAGTGGTTATGATGCACGAAAATGTTTCATCTATTCACTGTGGATTAATGAAGCAAATGTAACTTCGTGAAATGGAATAAATATAAAAATGTTACAGGATTTTTCAATGAAGGGCTTATTGACCAGTTTTATAGTGTTAATTGCATTATCAATAACCGGATGTGACACCCGAACAGATATAGGCGAGCCTCGTGTCAATTTAGTTGCGGCGGATGAAGTCTATGAAATTGGTGTTAACGCATATCTTTGGCGTGCGGCTCTGGACACTCTTTCTTTTATGCCAATGTTATCGGCTGAACCGATTAGTGGCACTATTCTTTCAGATTGGAAAATAAACCCTGCAGATTCTAATGAACGTACAAAAGTTGACGTTTATATTGTAGGAAAAGAACTTCGTGCAGATTCGTTAAATGTGACCGTTCACCGGGAAATGTTGCAAAATGGTAATTGGATGACAGCTGAACCAAGAGCGAATGCTGAAGCACAAATCATTCAAGCAATTACTATTCAAGCGAGATTATTGCGTCGCGATAATGCGCCAATAACATCATTTTAATATACCTAATTGTATTTTCAGGAATTTAGAAAATGACACGCTATAACGCTGGGTCTACTGAGGCAAAATGGCAAAAAATATGGGCAGAAAATGATACTTTCTGCGTAACAGAAGACCGTAGCCGACCAAAATATTATGTGCTTGAAATGTTTCCGTATCCTTCTGGAAAAATTCATATGGGCCATGTGCGTAATTATACGCAAGGGGACGTAGTCGCTCGTTATAAAAGGGCCAAAGGTTTTAATGTACTTCACCCGATGGGTTGGGACGCTTTTGGTATGCCCGCAGAAAACGCAGCAATGGAACATAATGTTCACCCAGCGAAATGGACATATGAAAATATTGATCATATGAAAAATCAGCTAAAACGAATTGGTTTTTCGTTTGATTGGTCCCGTGAATTAGCAACCTGCGATCCAGAATATTATGGTAAAGAACAATCAATGTTTATTGAATTCGTTGAGGCGGGATTGGTTTATAGAAAAGAATCTTGGGTCAATTGGGATCCAGTTGATAATACAGTACTTGCCAATGAGCAAGTCATTGACGGTAAAGGGTGGAGAAGCGGTGCTACTATTGAGCGTAAAAAATTAAACCAATGGTTTTTTAAAATAACTGATGCGGCGGATGATCTCGATGCGGAGTTGGATAATCTACCCCGGTGGCCGGAAAAAGTGCGCATCATGCAAAAAAACTGGATCGGCAAATCAAAAGGAATGCACCTAACTTTTGATGCAACTGAGACAGCTGATCAAATTACGGTTTACACGACACGCCCTGATACTATTTTTGGTGCTTCTTTTGTGGCAATTGCTGCGGATCACCCACTCGCAACTCAATATGCTGAAAATAATCCAGAACTAAAAGAATTTATTGAAGAATGCCGTAAACTTGGCACAAGCGAAGAAGCGCTTGAAAAGGCCGAAAAGAAAGGCTTTAAGCTAGATTTAAATATGCTACATCCATTTATGGATGATTTAAAATTACCTGTTTATGTCGCAAATTTTGTATTAATGGAATATGGAACGGGGGCCGTATTTGGGTGCCCTGCGCATGATCAGCGTGATTTGGATTTTGCACGTAAATATAATTTAAATGTTCAGGCTGTCGTAATTCCTACAGGTGAAGACGAAGCAACATTTTCTGTTGATAATATTGCTTATACGGATACGGGATTAATTGGCAATTCTGATTTCTTAAATGGCATGACCATAGAAGAGGCAAAAGCAAAGATCATAGAGCTCGGGGAAGCAGGTGGTTTCGGAAAAGCAAAAACAAATTACCGTTTGCGCGATTGGGGTGTGAGCCGCCAGCGATATTGGGGTGCACCTATTCCAATGGTCTATTGTGATGATTGTGGTGTAGTTCCGGTCGGAATAAGTGATCTTCCCGTGGTTCTTCCAGAAGATATTACTTTCGATAAACCGGGTAATCCTCTAGACCATCACCCAACATGGAAGCATGTAAATTGCCCAAAATGTTCTAAGCCAGCAATACGTGAAACGGACACGTTTGACACATTTATTGATAGCTCATGGTATTTTGCGCGTTTTGCCTCTCCACATTCAGATCTTCCTTTTGATAAGGGAGCGGCTGATTATTGGTTACCTGTTGATCAATATGTAGGTGGTGTGGAGCATGCGATTTTGCATTTATTATATTCAAGATTTTATACCCGTGCCATGAAAGAAGTAGGGCTTTGTGATGTGAAAGAACCCTTTGATGGTCTATTTACACAAGGCATGGTCTGCCATGAAACTTACCAAGATCAAAATGGCGATTGGATTAACCCAGAAGATTTGACAAAAAAAGAAGATGGAAGCTTTGTTGTGGCTACTACCGGCGAAACTGTCACAGTTGGCGGCTCCGTAAAAATGTCAAAATCGAAAAAGAATGTTGTCGACCCAACGGCCATTATTGACACGTATGGTGCTGATACGGCGCGCTGGTTTATGCTGTCCGATAGTCCTCCTGAGCGTGACCTCGAATGGACAGAAGAGGGTGTCGAAGGTGCTTGGCGTTTCACACAACGCTTATGGCGTGCGGTAACAATGTCTCTTGAAGAAAATTCTATTGGAATGGAAGAGCCAAGAGATTTTTCAAAAGACGCAAAAGACTTGCGTCGAATAACTCATTTATCAATTGATTCAATTGGTAAAGACATTGAAAATTTCCATTTTAATGCGGCTGTGGCACAAACATATAAATATGCCAATGCCATTTCATCTTTTAAGCCGGATGGATCCGATGGTGATAAATATGCATTATTTGAAGCCATAAAAACTATTATTTTGATCACCGCACCGATGATGCCTCATCTTGCTGAAGAAATGTGGTCGCTTATTGGTGGTGAAGGCTTGGTTTCTGATGCCCCTTGGCCAGTGGCAAAATCTGAATTAATGCAACAATCTTCTGTGATTGTAGTTGTCCAAGTTCAAGGCAAATTAAGGGACAAACTCGAAGTTGCGAAAGATATGGATAAAGCAGAACTTGAAGAACTTGCACTGGCTTCAGAGAAAGTTCAAGCATTTACGGATGGAAAAGAAATTCGCAAGGTTATTGTTGTTCCAAATAAAATTGTTAATATTGTCGTTTAAAGGAAAACTTTAAGGGTCTTATATGATCGTACGTCATAAATTCATCAAAGCTTTTGTCAGTCTTATTTGTTTATTGGTGCTGTCTTCATGTGGGTTTAAGCCTATGTATGGCCAAAATACGGCGGGCGGAGCCGAACTGGCACAATTGATGGCTAATATTGATATTGATCCGGTTAGAAGCCAAACGGGTCGACAAGAAAGACTTTCTCAACTTTTAGAAAATAATCTTAGAGATCGAATCTCTACTTTAAATGCAACAGGAGAAACCAGTTATATTTTAAGAACGAATTATGAAGTGATCGAGCAAGGGTATGGTATTAGAGAAGACGAATCTGTAACACTTATAAACTTAAGATTGATAGTAGAATTTGCATTGGTGGATATTGAAAGTGATAACGCCATTATGGATGGAACAGCCAGAGCGATCGTGACATATGATTTGGTTCAATCGGACTTTTCAAACATGACGGCGCGTCAAACATCTTTAGAACGTCTCGCCGAAGAAGCATCCAATCAAGTTATAACCCGCGTTGGAACATTTTTAAGCAATAATCAGAAAAGTTGAATAAATGAAACTTTCTTACCGTGATATTGATGCTCAAGTTAAAAATCTTTCGCCGCAATATCAGGCCGTTCTTATTTATGGCCCAGATGAAGGTCTGGTGCGCGAACGAGCAACGAAGATCGCGAAACAAGTCGTTGAGGACCTACAAGATCCTTTTCTAGTGGCCAATCTTGATCCAGATACGCTTAAAAAAGAACCCGGACAATTAGCAGACGAAGTTGCCGCCATATCCATGATGGGCGGAAGGCGTGTTATTCGCGTGGAGGGGGCCGCTGAAAATGCTACTAAGGCCGCGGAAAGCTTTTTGACAAATCCTGTCGGCGATGGACTTGTTGTGATAACGGCAGGTAATCTTAGACCTACATCTGGTTTAAGAAAATTGTTCGAAAAAGCAAAAAATGCAGCTGCACTTCCTTGTTATGAGGACAATCAAGCGTCACTGGATGCTCTTATCCATGAAGTCATGCGTGAAAATGGATTAACAATAGATCAGGATGCTGCCGCATTTTTACAGATGAATTTGGGAAATGATAGATTGGTTTCACGAAGTGAACTAAATAAGCTATCAATTTATATGGGACCACAAGAGACACGTGAAAGTGATATGGTTACATTAGATGATGTTTCTGCATGTGTTGGTGATAGCGGTGCTTTAAGTATCGATACAATCACAAACGCAACCATTAGCGGTGACCTTAAACGTCTGGATGACACACTCTTTAAAGCTTTTAATCGTGGCGAAAATGCAATTGCGGTATTAAGATCACTTTCAAGAAAAATTGGGCGTATGCATTTAGCTCGTGGATATATGGATCAAGGGTTCTCAGCAGATCAAGCAATGGGAAAATTAATTCCAAAAGTTTTTGCGATGGAAGCTCGCCGCTTTAAATCGGATTTGGGAAAATGGACCACAGGCAGGTTATCAAGTGCCATGGCTATTACGTCCGGTGCAGAACAAGATTGTAAAACAACAGGAATGCCAGTTGAAGCGATCTGTGCAAGAGCCTGCTTACGCATCGCCAACGCCGCGAAACAATAATTAAGTATGTATTGATACTCTCTTAAGGTCTATTATTTTAAACTTTCATAAATATTAAGACCTAGTGTTTTTTAGTTATTATTATTTTATGGACGTCATACGCTCAAGTCATTAGTCTAGCAGACTATAAAAACAAAATCTGGGAGTTTTAAGTGGCACATGTAAATCAGGAAAAATGGTCTTCGGGGACGGCCTTCTTGCTCGCGGCAATCGGCAGTGCGGTTGGATTAGGAAATATTTATCGTTTTCCATATGTCGTAGGTGAAAATGGAGGAGGCGCCTTTGTGATCCTTTATCTCGGGATCGTTCTTTTCTTTGGTATACCACTCGTTATGACAGAATTAACAATTGGGAGGCGACGTCAACTCCCTCCCGTTACCGCATTTACGGAACTCTCAGAAGGTAAGAAAAGTCAACCATTTTGGAAGTTTATCGGCTTTACCACCATTCTTACACCACTTGGTATTTTAGGGTTTTATTTTGTGATCGCAGGTTGGACACTAAATTATGTGGTTAGCATTATAACCGGGCAACTCAGTGATCTTCAGGAAGGGCAAACTCAAGCAGTTTTTGCTGAAATGATGGATAGCCCGGGAACACTAATTTTCTGGATGACTTTAAGTGTGGCGATTACTGCTTTTA
Source organism: Kordiimonadaceae bacterium UBA4441 (assembly GCA_002390425.1). Classification (GTDB taxonomy): domain Bacteria; phylum Pseudomonadota; class Alphaproteobacteria; order Sphingomonadales; family Emcibacteraceae; genus Pseudemcibacter. The sequence goes on from DGPL01000047.1 coordinate 14,437, forward strand.
TTATTTCGCGCGGAATTAAAGCGGGCCTCGAAAAAGCCGTAAATATTTTGATGCCAATGTTATTTCTTATCTTGGTTTCACTTGTTATCTATTCTTTCTTTAATGGTGGGATTAAAGAAACATTTGAATTTATGTTCACGCCTGATTTTGAAAAAATTAATATGAGAACTGTACTAGAGGCGACCGGACAAGCATTCTTCTCACTTTCTCTTGGTAGCGCGACCATGCTTGTTTATGGTTCATATTTACCAAAAAATGAAAGTATCCCGAAACTCGCGTGCGGCGTTGCGTTTGCTGATACATTTGTGGCATTAATTGCTGGATTTGCAATCTTTCCAATTATCTTTACCAATGGTCTTGAACTTGATAGTGGACCAAATCTGGTTTTTGTGACGCTTCCGGTCATTTTTGATCAAATGCCTTTTGGTCAAATCTTTGGTATTCTTTTCTTCTTGTTGTTGGCTTTTGCAGCAATTACGTCAACAATTTCTCTCTTTGAACCAGCGGTTTCAAACCTCGAAGAGCGCGGCATATTTACACGTCGTAAAGCGTCACTTGTTGTTGGGTTGGGACTATGGTGTCTTGCCGCACTTTCTGCTCTATCGATGAACGTACTATCTGATGTTCGGCTTCTTACTTTTAATGATACGGTCGCGGGTAAGAATATTATGGATATTCTTGAATATATGTCCGCTAACGGAATGATGCTGTTTAATTCACTCTTTGCAGGTATCTTCTTGGGTTGGGTTTTAAACCGAAAAGAAGCCCTTGAAGAGCTTGGCTTGGGGGACAGTATTCTCTTTAAATTCTGGCGGGGTATAATTAAATTTGTTGTACCGATCGTTGTCGGATATCTCATCATTGATTTCTTAGGATATGGATTTATTTAATAGAATATGATTAAAGCTGATTTTATTGTCATAGGCGCCGGCATTGCTGGCGCCTCTGTTGCTTATGAACTTAGTAAGCATGGAAAAGTGATCGTCTTAGAAAGAGAAAGCCAACCCGGTTATCACACGACTGGACGAAGTGCAGCCGTTCTTGAGACAACATATGGTCAAGGTGACCCTGCCATTTATGCATTAACCAAAACCAGCAGCATATTTTTAGAAAACCCGCCTTCAGGATTTACGGATGCAAAGCTCTTAAATTGGCGGGGGAAACTTTATATTGCTCCAAAGGATGATCGCGATAAAGTTATCGATAGATATGAAAAATTAATCAAGATTACCGATGATGTAAAACTTGTTAATCGTGAAGAAATTAGAAATATCGTTCCAATTATAAATGATAATTATAGTGACCTTGGTTTATACCTTGAAAATGAATTGGCGGATATTGATGTGCATGCGCTTCATGAAGGATATATGAAGGGTGCAAAATCGCGCGGCGCAGAATTCATTACGAATGCAGAAGTATTAAAAATTTCAAAGACAAATGTAGGGTGGTGCTTAGAAACGAATGCCGGTGACTATTTTGCGCCAATTATTGTAAATGCTACTGGTTCATGGGTGGACGAAATTGCGAAAATGGCAGGTGTTAAAGAAATCGGAATTCGTCCGCAAAGACGCACGATGGTCGTCGTCGATGCGCCAGAGGGAATACTCGATATAGATAAATGGCCAATGGTTGTAGAACTAGTAGACACCTTTTATTTTAAATCAGATGCAGGAAAAATTATCATTAGCCCTTGTGATACGTCCCTTTCTGAGCCATGTGATGCGCAACCAGAAGAAATTGATGTTGCATATGCGGCCCATTATTTTCATGAGTGCACAGATATAGAAATACGTAAAGTTGAACAAAAATGGGCTGGTCTTCGAAATGGCACAAAAGATAAATATCCTGCACTCGGATTTGCACCCGATGCGGATGGGTTTTTCTGGCTCGCCGGTCAAGAAGGTATTGGTATCATGACATCACCGGCAATGTCACGCATAGCAGCTTCTATAATAATGGGTGAAGAAATTCCAAAAGACATTCGTGATGTCGGGATTGATTTATCTATAATTGATGTGAAACGTTTCTTTTAAAGAATTATTTTTCCATTTTTTATTACCGATTTTACTTGGTTGCCGCCAACGTAATAGGCGAGTTCAGCAGGATGTTCGATATCCCATCTTACAAGATCGGCAAGCATCCCTTCTTTAATGATACCTCGGTCCCTTAAGCCCAACGCTTTCGCAGCGTTACGAGTGACGCCCGCTATAGCTTCTTCTGGCGTTAATTGGAATATAGTTGATGCCATATTGATCATAAGCTTCAAGGAAAGAACTGGAGATGACCCCGGATTACAATCCGTTGCAACCGCCATAGGAACTTTATGTTTTCTAAGTAAGTCAATTGGCGGGCATTTGCTATCACGCAATGTATAATAGGCGCCGGGAAGAAGCACGGCGATCGTTCCTGCTTCTTTCATATTTAATATGGCATCTTCTGTCAGATGTTCTAAATGGTCGGCGGATAGAGCATCATATTTTGCGGCAAGCTTTGCACCATTTTGATTGGATAATTGTTCCGCGTGTAGCTTAACATTAAGGCCTAGTTCTTTTGCCTTTATGAATATTTTTTCCATTTCTTGATATTGAAAACCGATTGTTTCACAAAAACCGTCTACGGCGGTGGCCATTTTCTGCTCAGCAATTTTTGGTAGCATTTCATTGATGATTAAATCGATATAATCGTCTCTGTTATTTTTATATTCATCCGGTATTGCATGGGCGCCAAGAAAAGTGGCAATCACATCAATGTCATTATTTACATTCATTGTTCTTGAGACAGATAACATCTTTAACTCAGTTTCCGTGTTTAAGCCATAACCTGATTTTACCTCTATGGTAGTGACACCCTCAGCTTTTAAATGAGAAAGTCTTTTATTAGCACTTTCAATCAGCTCAGCTTCAGTGGCATCACGCGTGGCTTGAACGGTTGATAAAATGCCACCACCACTTTTTGCAATTTCTTCATAACTTACGCCATTTAATCTTTTTTCAAATTCGTCAATGCGATTGCCGCCATATATTAAATGTGTATGGCAATCAATAAGTCCCGGTGACATATAATCACCTTCTGCGTCTTCCATTTCGTAATCATAATGGTTTGGGAGTTCTTCTTCTGGGCCGATCCATGCAATATAGTCATTTTCAATTACCATGGCAGTATTTTCAATTAAGCCATAAGGCGTTTCATTTTTTTGCATAGAAATCAAATTGACATTGGTCCAGATTTTATTGCTCATATATAGGACGCTTTCTTTAAAATTGACAATTGAATATTATCGGTTAAGTTAACTTGTATAGACAACTATATCCAGAAGCAGAGTAAATGAAAAGAATAATATTTGAAAAGGTGTTATTAAATGGAAATTGGGCAGAAAATGTTCTGCTTGAAATCAATGATGATGGCGTTATCGCAAATATAGAAACGGGATATAAAGGGTCCGGTGATATGATTGCAGGATACGCTCTTCCGGGGTTAAATAATATTCATAGCCATGCCTTTCAACGCGCGATGGCGGGCCTTGCGGAATATTCTGCGTCTGATTTAGATAGTTTCTGGACATGGCGTGACATTATGTACAAATTTGCGGGGAAAATTTCTTCTCATGATTTAAAGATTATTGCGTCTCAGCTTTACCTTGAAATGCTTAAAGCGGGGTATGTATCTGTATCAGAATTTCATTATCTTCATGATGCGCCGAATGGTGTGATGGATATGTCGTTTGCGATTATGGATGCCGCCAATAATGTTGGTATTGGCCTTTGTCATTTACCTGTTCTTTATATGGCTTCAGGGTTTGGTGGAAATCCTTTAACGAACGAACAAGTACGCTTCAGTCAAAGTGCGGAAGGATTTATTAGTTTGCTGACAAAACTAAATGAGCAGATCAATAAATTCGATCATCAGCATTTAGGATTGGCCTTTCACAGTTTGCGGGCAGTGCCAGAAAAGGCATTAAAATATGTACTTGAACATAACCCAACAAATGGACCTATACATATCCATATAGCCGAGCAATTAGCGGAAGTGGATGATTCAATTTCATTTTCAGGAAAAAGGCCGGTTGAATGGCTTTATGAAAACTTTGAAATTGATGATAGATGGTGTCTTATTCATGCAACTCATTTATCAGATGATGAAATGTGCGTGATCGCCAAATCTGGTGCGATCGTTGGTCTTTGCCCTACCACTGAAGCAAATTTAGGTGATGGTATTTTCCCATTAGAAACATTTCTTGATATGGGGGGTAACTTTGGTATTGGTTCCGATAGCCATATAAGTGTTAGTGCCGTCGAAGAGTTGCGCCTATTAGAATATGGCCAAAGATTAGATATGCAGAAACGTAATATTGCAACATCTGAAAAAGAGGTTCACACAGGCACCAACCTTTATAAAAGTGCTTTAAGGGGAGGATCAATGGCAAGCGGCTTTAAAAATAATGAAATTAAAACGGGCAATCGTGCTGATCTAATCGTCCTTGATCGTAATGCGTCAACATTATTAGCAACGCCTGATAATCATATCATTGATCGATTTATTTTTAACGGAAATCAAAATGTAGTTCAGCATGTTTTTGTAGCCGGTGAACACTTAATTAATAACTATGAGCATGCTAACGAAGATCAAATTTATGATAAATTTAAAACGGTCATGGAAGGTTTGCAAAAACATCTTGACTAACCTGTATATACAAGGGCATATTATTATACAAATTTCAGGAGATTAAATTGACTACCGATCTAAAATCAGAACCATTATATCGTAAAATCAAGAATCATATTCTTGACCGTATTGATAGCGGTGAATGGGGATCTTCTATGCGGGTGCCTTCTGAAAATGAATTGGTAAAAGAATTTTCTGTGTCGCGCATGACAACAAACCGCGCATTACGTGAATTAACAGATGAGGGATATCTGATACGTGTTGCCGGCGTGGGAACATTTGTTGCCGAATTAAAAGCAAAAAGTAATCCACTAGAAATCCATAATATTGCCGATGAAATTCGAGCGCGTCACCATGAATATTCTGCTGTCGTTCTTACATGTGAAACCATTAAAGCAAATGAAAAAATTGCAGGGATTATGAATGTAAATGTTGGTGATCCACTAACACATTCACAAATAATCCATAAAGAACAAGGAATACCGATCCAGTTGGAAGACCGGTTGGTCAACGAAATAGTCGTGCCTGGTTATGGGGCGCAAGATTATACTGAGCAAACACCTTATGAATATTTAATTAAAAAAGCGCCTTTGCAAAAAGTGGAACATATCGTTAAAGCAATTATACCAACGGCGGGTATAAAAGACGTATTGGACATGTCAGATGATGACGCATGCCTTTTAGTTGAAAGACGTACTTGGACAAAAGGACAAGTGGCGTCGACAGCGAAATTATATCATCCGGGTTCAAGATACGAACTTTCGGGGCTTTTTAAACCAGAATAATTTTAATTTTTAAATAAGAAGACAAGTAAAAATTTGACTTTTTAACTTGTATATACAGGATATAAAAATGAATAAAAATAACCGTATAATAAAAGCGCCTACGGGCGTTGAATTGAATGCAAAACATTGGGCGGCAGAGGCGCCCCTTCGTATGCTTATGAATAATCTTGATCCAGAAGTCGCTGAACGTCCAGAAGATTTGGTGGTATATGGTGGTATTGGTAAAGCAGCGCGTAATTGGGAATGTTTTGATAAAATCGTAGAAAGTTTAAAGAACCTAGATGAAAATGAAACTCTTCTCGTTCAATCCGGTAAACCTGTTGGTGTTTTTAGAACCCATGAAGATGCACCGCGTGTTCTTATTGCCAATTCAAACCTTGTACCGCATTGGGCCAATTGGGATCATTTTAATGACCTCGATAAAAAAGGTTTAATGATGTATGGCCAAATGACAGCTGGTAGTTGGATATATATCGGAAGCCAGGGGATCGTGCAGGGAACATACGAAACTTTTGTTGAAATGGGCCGTCAACATTTTGGCGGTGATCTAAAAGGAAAATGGGTCTTAACTGGTGGTCTTGGTGGTATGGGCGGCGCTCAACCACTCGCAGCAACTATGGCTGGCGCCTCAATGCTTGCCATTGAATGCAGAAGCGACCGTATCGATTTCCGTTTACGAACCAGATATCTTGACAAGCGTGCAGAAACATTAGAAAGCGCGATGGAAATGATCCATCAAGCAACCAACGAAGGGAAGGCGATTTCTGTTGGCTTGCTAGGTAATTCAGCAGAAATTATTCCTGAAATGTTAAAGCGTGGCATCCGTCCGGATGCTGTTACCGATCAAACCTCTGCTCATGATCCCATTAATGGTTACCTTCCTATTGGATGGAGTGTTGATGAATGGGAAAGTAAAATTGACAGCGCGCCAAAAGAAGTAGAAAAGCAAGCTAAGAAAGCGATGGCGGAACATGTTAAAGCCATGCTTGAATACCATAAAATGGGTGTTCCAACTTTTGATTATGGTAATAATATTCGTCAGGTTGCTTTTGATGAAGGCGTAGAAAATGCGTTTGATTTTCCTGGCTTTGTCCCTGCTTATGTTCGCCCGCTTTTCTGCCGTGGTATTGGGCCATTCCGTTGGGCGGCCCTTAGTGGCGACCCAGAAGATATTTATAAAACCGATCAAAAAGTAAAAGAACTCATTCCTGATAATCCGCACCTTCATAACTGGCTTGATATGGCTCGTGAACGTATCCAATTTCAAGGATTACCAGCGCGGATATGTTGGGTCGGACTTGGCGAACGTCACAAACTTGGCCTTGCCTTTAATGAAATGGTCAAGAACGGAGAATTAAAAGCACCCGTTGTGATCGGTCGAGATCATTTGGACAGTGGGTCAGTGGCAAGCCCTAACCGCGAAACAGAAAGTATGATGGATGGCTCGGATGCTGTTTCTGATTGGCCACTCTTGAACGCGCTTTTGAATACGGCAAGTGGTGCGACTTGGGTATCTCTTCATCATGGCGGCGGTGTTGGGATGGGTTTTTCTCAGCATAGTGGTGTTGTTATTATGTGCGATGGGACTGATAAAGCGGCGGAAAGAATTGGTCGCGTTCTTTGGAATGATCCGGCTACAGGCGTAATGAGGCATGCCGATGCGGGTTATGATATAGCGCGTGAATGCGCAATGGAAAAAGGCTTAAACCTTCCTATGTTGGAGAAATAATCATGAGCTTTCAAATAAATCCAGGTGAAATGACGCTCCGTGAATTGAGACTTCTATACCGCGAAGAACAGAAAATAACGCTTAAAAGCGATGCCTGGGAAATCATACATCAATCACGAAATGTAGTTGATACGATCACGGGTGAAGGACAGACAGTATATGGCATTAACACGGGTTTTGGTCTGCTTGCCCAGACATCAATACCAGAAGATCAATTGGAGCTTCTCCAAACAAATTTGGTCATGTCCCATAGTACCGGGGTCGGCAGACCCATAACAGATGATGTCGTCAGGCTTATTTATGCTCTTAAGGTATCAAGTCTTGCCCAAGGATATTCTGGCATTAGAGCGTCTACTATTGAAACATTTCTAAAATTTATTAATGCAGGATTGATTGCTGAAATTCCGCGCAAAGGTTCTGTAGGTGCGTCTGGTGATCTGGCGCCGCTTGCACACATGACGGCTGCGATAATGGGCGAAGGCTTCGTCAATTTAAATGGCGAACGGATGACCGCTAAAGAAGGACTCGATAAAAGCGGATTGAAGCCTTTAAAATTAAGTTCAAAAGAAGGACTTGCATTTTTAAACGGCACACAAGTATCAACGGCGTTAGCGCTTAAAGGGCTTTTTCAAGCGGAGGATGTTTTTGCGTCTGCGGTGGTCTCCGGATCAATGAGTGTAGATGCATTAATGGGAAGCGTTGCACCTTTTGATAAACGTATTCATATTGCACGTGGTCAACCCGGACAAATCACGATATCACAGAAATATTTATCCTTGCTATCCGGAAGTGAAATAAATTTAGCGCATCATGACTGTGAAAAAGTGCAAGATCCATATTCGCTAAGGTGCCAACCACAAGTAATGGGGGCAGTTTTAGATATTATTAATAATGCAGCAAGCACACTCATTATTGAGGCAAATGCGGTCACTGATAACCCACTTATTTTTACCGATAATGGGGATGTAATTTCAGGGGGTAATTTCCATGCTGAACCAGTGGCCTTCGCGGCCGATATTCTGGCCATGGCAATCTGTGAAATAGCAAGTATTTCTGAGCGCAGACTTGCGATTTTGGTTGATCCTAAAATGAGTGATTTACCAGCGTTTCTAGTTAAAAATAGCGGCGTTAATTCTGGATTTATGATCGCGCAGGTTTCTGCTGCTGCACTAGTGTCAGAAAATAGAACCATGTCCCACCCTTCAAGCGTTGATAGTATTCCTACATCCGCTAATCAGGAAGATCATGTCAGCATGGCGACATACGGTGCTCGCCGTTTAACGGACCTTGCATTTAATAGTGCAACGGTTATTGGTGTTGAGCTTTTGGCCGCGGCCCAAGGCATTGACTTTAGGGCACCGCATAAAACATCCCCCGTATTGCAAAAAGTGCATTCTAAAATTCGTGAACGCGTTCCACATTATACAGTGGATCGCTTTTTTGCTCCAGATATGGAACAGGCGACGAATATGGTGCTCGAAGGTGATTTTTCTGATCATATCATCGATATTCTACCTTCAGGAAATATGTAATGGACCTATATTTTTTCCATAAAGGATCAAAACCGCTTCTTGTTAGTATGCCTCATGTTGGTTTGGAAAATCCGGAATATATTAAATCAAATATGACGTCTCACGGCGTTAATATGATGGATACAGATTGGTATATTGATCGTCTTTATGATTTCTTGCTTGATATGGATGTCTCGATTATAGGGGCAAAATATTCCAGATATGTTGTTGATTTAAATCGCGGCATTGATGGAACTAATCTTTATCCAGGAAAAAAAGTATCGGGATTATGTCCAACACATACGTTTGATGGTGTCTCGCTTTATAAGAAAGATTTTAAAATAGATGAAGCCGCGCGAATTGATCGATATTGGCGTCCTTATCATGATAAAATTAGTAATGAGCTCTCACGAATTAAACAGTATCACGGCTTCACACGACTTTGGGATGCCCATTCAATAAAAAGTCATGTACCTGAACTATTTAATGGTCGATTACCAGATTTAAACTTGGGAACAGGAAATGGTACCTCTGCGGATATGGAACTGGTCAAAAAGTTAGATAAAATTATTAGAAATTCAAAATATACCAATGCCCTTAACGGGCGATTTAAAGGGGGGTATATAACACGGCATTACGGTGATCCGAAAAATAATATTGATGCTATTCAGTTAGAGATCTCTCAAATAACATACATGAATGAAAAAACGAATGAATTTGATGAGCGTCTTGCCAATCAACTTAGACCTACCCTGAAAAAGCTTATCGAAACTCTAATAAGTTTTCCTAAGATTTAAGGTTGCATCAATCCGTCATAAGGGCTTGGAATAATTTCATCATATCCAAACGCTGCGCTAAATTTGTCACATTGTTAGTAATGCTTGGGTCTTTCAATATCTCTTGTCCAGTCACTTGTGCGTATTGTCGGATGCTTAACTCAATGGCTTTTGGGCCTTCGTTTTGAAGGGCGTTTTTCACCTGATCTTTGCATTTATTATACATAAATGTTTCGACTAATTGTGCCATATCACGGTCCGCAGTTGTGGTGGCACTTTTAGTTAAAGTAGACATCGAACCAATGGATGGGTGCTGACTTAAGGTTGAAAAAACCCAACGTGCCATCACACCTTTGTCTTCTTCAGTCGTATTTGATACCAGACACTGTGATAATGCGTTTGCATGTTCCCCCGATATAGCAGGAGTGGATATTCCTAATGATATAAGCATTAATATTATGAATTTTTTCATATTATTCCCTATTAAATAATCGTGACTGATTTATATATGCCATATGCTTTTGGATAAATTAAGGCAAATGTAAAATGCTATTTTATTCAAATTTGTAAACAATATAATTTATCGGTGATAGCCTTATAAGAAATCGATATTGTGGCAGCAATGTTTCACAATCCCGGTTGAATAATTGCAAAAAAGTTTTTATGATGTTCACATAGAAAAGTAAAAGGATCAAGAAAATGGATGCCATTACACTAAACCTGTTTCCAACAGCTGTTCATCAAGTGAGAACTAAAGGATGGGATAAATATAAAGGGTATCTGTTAGACTCTATTAACAATCAGCCAGATCCAAGTTATCGGCCTAGAGCAGGATACTATACGGATTATGGAAAACCGCAGCCGTGGCGAAAAAAAATTTGGGGAGAATTTATTCAGCCTGAACTGAGGCCATTTATTGCAAGTACGCAAACAAAATTGCAGGATATTTGGGCGCAGCAATATATCGATCAAGCTGGATTTACAACTCATCGCCATCAGCCAACAGGATATAGTTGCGTCCTTTATGCCGAGTTTGATCCCAACGAACATTGGGCGACCACTCTTTTTAGACCATTCTTAGACCCAAATGATGTAAGAAATGTAAATGATTGTTACACCCCTAAAGTAGAAGAAGGAGAAATTCTTATATTTCCTTCATGGATGTTGCACCAAGCAACACCGAGCGATTCTTTGGTGCCAAGAACAATAGTTGCTTTTAATTTGGAAGAAGACCTGAGTAAACGCATGTAATTATTGGATAAGAATTTTTTAACATCAATAAACCATAGGTGGAATTTTAACTATGCAAAATATTTTCGTACAGATTAAATGTGAACTTGGTAAAGTTTATGAAGTCGCAGAAGCACTCGTGGATAATATTGAAGAAACAGAAGATTTATATTCTATTTCTGGTGCTTTTGATCTGATGATAAAGTTTCATTTATCAGATGAAATTGATATTGGCCGCTTCATTAATGAAAAAGTACAAACAGTTGATGGTATCAAAGATACATTCACGATTATGACTTTTAAAGCCTTTAAATAACTAAAGTGATTTGGGCTTTATGACTTAGGTCAATTTTTTTTATGATTGTTTATCCTATAAAGTCGGCATGACTCAGGAGAATACAGTACTAAAATCAGTTGATGTGACACGACCTAAGCGTTTGCCACGTTATACAAGCTATCCAACCGCGCTGGAGTTCGGCCCGATTGATGGTAAATCCCACGATAAATGGCTTAAGTCACTACCTATTTGTGAACCGATTAGTTTATATTTTCATATACCCTATTGTGATAAGCTTTGTTGGTTTTGTGGATGTTTGACGACCATAAGTAATAAATATGGCCCTGTTGAAAAATTTCTTGAGGTTTTAAAACAAGAAGTTCGACAAACAGCTAAAAAGACGGGTCGTTTAAAAGTTAGTCATATTCATTTTGGTGGTGGTTCTCCGTCAATTTTAGATCCAGCAGATTTTAGAAGTTTGATTGATGTTTTAAGCGAGTGTTATGACATTGACGACGTGCCGGAATTTGCGATTGAAATTGATCCTCGTACCGTTGATCGTGATAAAATATTTGCTTATGCATCGTCTGGTGTAAATCGCGTAAGCCTTGGTATCCAAGATTTTAATCTAAAAACCCAAGAAGCAATAAATCGAATTCAAACGGTAGATCTAATTGAAAAAACCATGCGAGACTTTATAGGCGCTGGTATTGAGCGTGTCATTTTTGGTTTAATTTATGGACTTCCTTATCAATCTATCGACACAATAGCTGAAACAATTTTAACAACAATAAAATTTAAACCCAGCCGTATTGCACTTTTTGGGTATGCCCATGTCCCACATATGAAGAAACATCAAAAATTAGTTGGGGAGCATGAATTGCCCAATCAAAAAGAACGCCAAGCACAGTTCAATTGGGCAAGCAAAATGTTGACCGACAATGGATATCGCGCAATCGGATTGGATAATTTTGCATTAGACGACGATCATTTATTCACGAGTTTTGATTAAGGTAAATTAAAACGAAACTTCCAAGGATATACTGATGATACGGCAAACTCTTTAATTGGGTTTGGCCCTTCTGCCATTAGTAACTTACCTGATGGATATGCGCAAAACGTACCTTCTATTCGCGATTATATTGAAAAAGTATCAAGCAATAAGTCTTCTGTCGTGCGTGGTTTAAGCATATCAAATAAAGATAAAATGTTTCGTGATGTTATTTCTACTTTGATGTGTTATTTCGAAGTTGATCCGGTAAAAATCACGATGGAACATCACATTCATTATAATTTTAAAATAGAAATAAAAAATTTAATGAAACTTGTGGAAGCTGGATACATGAGCCGTGACGGTAATAACTTTAAGATTAATAAAAAAGTAATGCCATATCTTAGGGCGATTGCGACCGTTTTTGATCAATATTTCGATCAAAACTCTTCAGACATCATTTCAAGATGCGTTCATGAAAGCGAAGGGTAATATTATTCTTTAATATACCCCGTTAATTTCTTTAAAATATTTGCCAGTGAAGCACGTTCTTTTTCATCGAGAATACTAAGTATATTGTTCTCATACTCAAGAATGAGCGGAACAATATTATTGTAAACATCTTGCCCTTTAGTTGATAACATTAGCTCTGAGCGTCTTTTGTCTTCACTTGAAAATTGTCTTTCTATTAGATCATTTTTAATCATGTTGTTAATAGCGCGACTGACGGCAACTTTATTCATAGCTGTTTTTTTAGCCACATGCCCGGCTGATACGCCGCTAGACACACCAAGCACTGCCATAACTCGCCATTCTGTATGCGCTATGCCAAATTGGTCCGTATATAATTTTGAAAGGTCATCACTTATAAGATTGGTTAAGTAAGAGAGTTTATAAGGTAGAAATTCTTCGAGTAGTAGTTCGGTTTTGTTCATTTTAATGTTTTTCTAAAATTAACTTGCAATTAGTTTCATATGTAACTATTGTAGTGCTAACAACAATATTCGTCAATAGTATATAAATTGATAGAAAGCGCAACATTATGAAACTGGCATCATTAAAGCACGGTAGAGACGGCAAGTTGGTCGTCGTATCCAAAGATCTCTCTAAGTATGTTTTAGCTACTAACGTAGCCGCTACAATGCAACAAGCGCTTGATAATTGGAGTGACTGTGAAGCAGGACTTAAATCACTTTATGATGATCTAGATAGCGGAAAATTAACAGGACACGATTTTAACCCTTGTGAATGTGATGCGCCGTTACCGCGCTCTTATCACTGGGTTGATGGCAGTGCTTATGTTACTCATGTTGAATTGGTCCGTAAAGCACGCGGCGCAGAACTACCACCGAGTTTTTGGGAAGACCCGCTTGTTTATATGGGGGCGTCGGATGCTTTTATCGGCCCTTGTGATGATATTGAAGCGGGATCAGAAGAATGGGGAATTGATCTTGAGGCAGAAGTTGCAGTGATTACGGATGATGTGCCCGCCGGCACGACTGCTGAAGACGCAAAGAAACATATCAAGCTAATCTCGATCTTAAATGATGTCTCACTCCGTAATTTAATTCCAGCGGAACTTGGTAAACAATTTGGTTTTTATCAATCGAAGCCTTGGACGGCATTTGCACCCGTTTTCGTAACACCTGATGAATTGGGTGATGCATGGGACGGTACAAAAGTTCATTTGCCACTACATGCAATATTAAACGGTGAAAAAATTGGCTCACCAAATGCAGGCATTGATATGACTTTTGATTTTACTGAGCTTGTTGAGCATTGTGCAAAGACGAGATCACTCGTCGCTGGAACGGTCATTGGCTCAGGAACTGTTTCAAATAAAGGTTCAAATGATGGCTCCTGTTGTCTTGCTGAAATAAGATGCTTAGAAACAATTGCCAATGGAAAACCAACAACCCCTTTCATGAGCTTCGGCGATAGAGTCGAAATTGACATGTTTGACAAAGATGGCAATACAATATTTGGCAGAATTGATCAAAAAGTTGTTAAATTTAAAGAGTAGCTGAACTATACCTAATTTAAGCAATAATGTCGGCAAATCTCTCTTTCAATTCTTGATTAATGATTTGAGCAATTAAGTGATAATCTTTAATGCGTGGACTTGTTCGACGCCAAGCAAGTCCGACTGACCTTTTGAAACTTTTCTTAAAAAACGGTAGAACCTTTATTTCTTTACTGTCCTTAATTTCTGAAGCAGCATAAATGCCAGGAAAGAAACTTAAACCCATATTCATCGCAACCATATGCCTAACGGCATCCAGGCTAGTGCCTTCATATTCGCTCAATATTTGACAGTCATATTGACTTGCGATGACTTGCGCTTGTTCAAAAAGTTGATGGCCAAGCCCTAGAGTTATGACCTTTTGGCCTTTCAGATGGTGCCCTTCTATTTTAGTTAGCTTAGATAATTTATTTTCAGAAGACATACCGACTAATAACGGTTCATCAAACAAAGTCATATAAGAGAGTTCCGCCATAATGGTCGGCGTTGCTGTGAATAATAAATCATATTTCCCTTGATCAAGACCAATTTCAAGTTCACGCGGTGGCGCTTCAATTATATGAAGCCGGAGGTCAGGATATTCTTTATGAATGAGCGGAATAATATATGGTAAAATATAAGGCCCAAGGGAAGGGGGAACACCAAGATGAATAACACCGCCTAATGACTTTCCAGCAATAGTAGCGGCGTCACAAAAATAATCCACATCTTGTAAGATAATACGAGCTTTTTCTGTTAATTTTTCACCAATTGGCGTTAAACGAACCATTTTATTTGTTCGTTCGAATAGCTCTACACCAAGTTTTTCTTCCAATTCTTTAATTTGTCCACTGAGAGTAGGCTGCGTCACATTCATATCTTGTGCGCACTGGCGAAAATTTAATTTTTCAGATAACCCAACTAAATATTCTAACTGGCGTAAAGTTAGCCGCATATAAATATCCTATAATAGATTTAAACTATCATTATTTATAATATTAGCAATTATATTTATCAATCTTTATTTGTTATAAAAGTTTTAGAAATTAAATGAAGACAGGAGATTAAATGATGAAAAAGTTAATAGCACTGAAAGCCAAACATAGAAGTTTAGAATTGGCCTTAAGAAGCTTAGTCAGCAGACCTCATGTTAATGACTATGAAATTCAAGAATTGAAAAAACAAAAATTACAAATAAAAGAAGCAATTCATAGAACGAATAAGGAAGCACAAACCGCTTATTAAAGCATTCATGCGTTATGATTTCATAAGAGATTAGTTAAGTAAGCGTAATCTTAGATTTTGAGATCATAGCTTAACCCGGAACTAGAAGTAGTTCCGGGTTTTATATTTATAGGCGTTCCAGAATAGCGGAAAGCGCATCAAGGGTGCTATAGCCCAATTTTATACTACGTTCTGGGGACCAGCCAGTTTCTGGATTTGGGCTATCAACAGTATCTTTAAATGGCATTTCAAGTGTCATGGCGACGGCATCAAAACGGTGGGCAATCTGGTTTGTACTCATGCCTAAATTTCCTGTGCCGGGGGCACTTTTGCTATATCCTTTTCCATTCTGAAAATCCGGATTTGCTCGCTCTAGTTCGCGTCCAAACATGTAGGCTGTATCAAGGTTATATTGATTTAAATCGGGAACCCCTTCAAAGCACGCAATGAAATTATAAGGAAGCGCTTCATCGCCATGACAATCAAGTGAGAAATCAAGACCCTTTTCATCCATTTTATTTCTCAGATGAAAAATCTCGGGGCTAATTTCGGGATCGGGATCATCCCAATCTCTATTAAGGTTTTGCCCTTTTGCATTGCAGCGTAAATGGCCACGAATGCTGCCATCGGGATTAACATTAGGCATTATATAAAAAACACAATTATTCAGTAGTTCACGACTTAAGGCGTCATCATCATCAAGTAGACGATTTAAAATTCCTTCGACCATCCATTCAGCCATGCTCTCTCCCGGATGCTGTCTTGCAATAATCCAGATTTTTTTCTTTCCTTCGCGTTCCTCGCCAATGGTCAAGAGATCAAGATCACGTCCATCACAGCTTTCGCCGATCACATCAAGTTTTACACGCTCATGCATGGCCGCTGTTGAAACCAGTTCCTGGTGTCGATCATAACTATAAGGGGCAAAATAAGCATAATAAACGCTATCGGTTTCCGGAACGTGTTGGATGGTCAGCGTACTATTCTTATAAACTGTACTGACCCGAAACCAAGTTTCATGGTCATATGATGCCACGACCTGATAATTCTCCCAACCACCGGGATAGGCGGCACCATCCGCTCCTTCAATATTTAAAGCACAAAGTTGGCCTTTCGCGCCTGTTAGTCGGAAATGGAACCACTGATAAAAATCTGAATTATTATCTTTGTTTATAGAAAGTCGAATATTTCCCGGGCTGCTGGCATCAAGGATATTGATATTACCGCTGTCAAAATTACTGCTGATTTTCATGATCATCTCTCAAAGTTATTCTATGAATTATTTATAGTCTCATTCAATTAAAACGTAAACGTGACTTTTTTAAATTCTTCTCGTAAAGTGGCATAAAATAATATTACGGAGATTATATGTCAGAATATAGTGATGAAATGTATGCGGGGTCACAAAAACGAAATTTCATGGGACACCCAATAGGGCTTTCAGTTCTCTTCTTCACAGAAATGTGGGAACGCTTCTCATATTATGGAATGCGTACAATCCTTATTCTTTATCTTACGAAATACCATCTCTTTGGTGTTGATGAAGCCAGTATGATTTACGGTGCCTATGCAGGTATGGTTTATATGATGCCAATTATTGGTGGATATTTGGCGGACCGTTATCTTGGCAGCAGGAAAGCGGTAACTTACGGTGCCATTCTGTTGGTGGCAGGACATGGTTTGATGGCCTTCCATGGCCCCGCAGCGTATATGAGCGGGGATATCGTTATAAGGGACGAATTCTACATCAATATATTCTTTCTGGCCCTCGCACTTATCATTGGTGGTGTCGGCTTCTTGAAAGCAAATATTTCATCTGTCGTTGGTGCGCTTTATGGCCCAAATGACCCGCGTCGTGATGGTGGATTCTCAATTTTTTATATGGGAATTAATCTAGGATCATTCGCCTCCATGATTATTGTTGGGTATGTTGGTGAAGTTCATGGCTGGAATTATGGTTTTTCACTAGCCGGCATTGGTATGTTGTTTGGTTTACTCGTTTTCTTGTGGGGACAAAAGTATCTTGGTGGCCGTGCAGAACCACCTAAACCTGAAGTTCTAAAAGAGAAATCACCAATTGGTTTAAACAAGGAAAATACTATTTACCTATTTGGTCTTGGCATGGTCGCCCTTAGTTTCGTCATGATGCAATATGATGAAATGGTTATACAGTTGGTGGGTATATCTGGAACATTTATGATTGGACTTGTGCTTTTTTATGGATTTACAAAGTGTGATAAGGTGGATCGGGATCGTCTCTTTGTTGCACTCTTTTTGATCGCAGTACAGTCCGTTTTTTGGGCACTGTTTGAACAACAAGCTGCCAGCTTGACATTGCTGGCGGATCAACAATTTGATCTGAATTTCTTAGGATTGAATATTCTGGCGTCGCAAGTACAAACCATGAATGCGATGTTTATTATTATGTTTGCTCCTGTAATGGCGTGGGCTTGGCTTGCGCTTGCGAAAAAGAAATGGGAGCCATCTACGCCGGCGAAATTTGGTTATTCACTTTTGATAATCGGTGCAGGTTATATCGTGTTTGCTTGGGGTATGGGACTTGATGATAGCACCTCCAAGAGCTTCCTTTGGTTAATCTTCATTTATTTTATGCTGACACTCGCTGAACTTTTCTTAAGTCCGGTTGGGCTCTCGATGGTTACGAAATTAAGTGTACCGAAGATCGTGGGAATGATGATGGGAACGTGGTTTTTGTTTACGGCGCTTGGTAATAACGTAGCCGGTTGGATAAGCTCTCTAATGGGTAGTCAGGAACATGGTGCAGCAAGTGGTACACTTGATATGACTGCGACAATGGATCTTTATACGATGATCGGTCTCGGCAGTGGAGTGATTGGGATCATAATTTTATTGCTGACGCCTCTCTTAAAAAAAGGAATGCACGGCGTTCATTAATGACGAAAGGCCGGAAAGTTTCGGCCTTTTTTGTTCCTTAAAACACTGTCATAATTTCTTCAAGTGGCTTTTTCCATTTTGCATGGGCGGGCACGGTCGCATCCTCTGCCGGGTGACCAACGACCAAAATCATTTCTGGTTTTTCAGTCGACGGCCGCCCACACAGCTCATTTAAAAACTTCATAGGGTTTGGCGTATGGGTTAGCGTGCTAAGCCCCGCTTTATGAAGCGCCGTGATTAGAAACCCTGTAGCAATACCGACACTCTCATTGACATAATAATTTTTAAATTTACGTCCGTTTCGATCAATACTGGTGCGCTGTGCAAAAATAACAATAAGCCATGGTGCTTCGGTTAAATGCGGCTTTTGGTCATTGGTACCAATGGGCTCAAGTGCTCCCAGCCATTCATCGCTGGCACGTCCTGCATAGAATGTTTTTTCTTCTTCTTCTGCGGCATCACGAATTTTTTGTTTATGGTCGGGATTTTCTATTATTGCAAAATGCCAAGGTTGATGGTTTGCGCCACTTGGGGCAAGACCTGCGGCTCGAATACAATTTTCAATCACTTCTCTAGGGACGGGTCTAGAAGAATACTCACGTACCGTATGGCGCTTCTTCATCAATTCATAAAACTCTTCTGATTTACTAATCATTTCTTTATCGCTCATTTCCCATTTGTATGGAATCGGCAGCGCTTTATATTCATGGTCAAGTGGAATGGATGATTGAAAACTTTTATCTTCTTTTGTCATAACGAACCCCTTTATTATTAAGCATTACATCTTATTCATGAAATGTTACATATGCAACTATTAGTGTTAATCATTCAATATTAGGAACATTATTCGCTTCTTCTTTTAAAATTTCTAGCTCAAGCCATTCTTCTTCTTTTTGATCCCGGAGGGCATTTAGTTTTTCAAGTTCGGCAGAACATTTATGAAATAGGTCAGGGTTTTCGGAATAAAGATTTGGTTCCGCTAATTTTTCCTCAAACATTTTTATGTTCTTTTCAATCTTGGCAATTTCCTTAGGAATATTTTCAAGCGCAAATTGATGTTTGAAACTCAGTTTTTTGGTTTGATTTTTTTGTTTAGCTTTAATTTCTTTCTTTTCTTTATTCTTCTGTTCAGTGCGCTTCTTAGGTCCATCTGTGCGGTTTTTTCGTTGTCTTATATAATCTTTATATCCTCCAGGATATTCAACCACATCACCGTTGCCTTCCATCGCTATCGTTGATGTAACCAAGCGGTCTAAAAAGTCACGGTCATGGCTAACCAAAATAAGCGTTCCTTCATATTCACTCAGTACATCTTGCAATAAATCCAATGTATCCATATCCAGATCATTCGTTGGCTCATCTAAAATGAGAAGGTTTGTTGGTTGAGCAAGTGTCTTGGCGAGCAGAAGCCTGTTTCTTTCTCCCCCTGATAATGAACTAACAGGACTGTGCGCCTGCGATGCATCAAATAGGAAATCTTTTAAATAGGAAATGATGTGTTTAGAATGACCGCGGACCATTATATGATCACTACCGTCACTTAATGTTTCCCAAACCGTATTGGTTTCTTTAATGAGTGAACGATGTTGATCTAGGAATGTAGGAATTAAATTAGTACCTAACTTCACCCGTCCTTGATCCGGTTGAAGGTCTCCGGTTAGAATTTTTAAAAGTGTCGTTTTACCCGTGCCGTTGGGACCTATAATGCCAACACGATCACCTCTTAGAATTTTACAATTGAAATTTGTTAAGATCGTTTTTTCACCAAAGGAATGGAATACTTTATGGACTTCAATAACCTTTTTGCCGGATGATTTGCCACTATCAGTAGCGATTTTGGCTGAACCAACGACAGCGATTTGTTTTTCACGTTGATCACGTAATTCCCAAAGGCGCCTCATGCGCCCCATATTTCTTTTTCGTCGAGCCGTAATCCCTTTATGTGACCAGTCCGTTTCTTTTTCAATCAGCTTATCTAATTTTTCCCGCTCGACGGTTTCTTGCTCAAGAATACCAGATGACCATTCATCAAAGTGTGCGAATCCCTTATCAAGTCGCCTGACCTTTCCGCGATCAAGCCAGAATGTCGTGTTGGTCAGGTTATTTAAAAATGTTCGGTCATGACTGATTAATACGAGTGCGCCGCGCCAACTTTTTAATTTTCCTTCTAGCCATTCGATCGTAGCAATATCCAAATGGTTGGTTGGCTCATCCAATAATAAGATATCAGTATCACTAATAAGCGCGCGCGCAATGGCTGCTCTGCGTCGTTCGCCGCCTGACATTGCTTTTGTTTCTAAAGGTCCACTTAGCCCAATTTCAGCCAAGATAATATCAGCTTGGAAGTGGTCATCTTCAGAACTATGAACCAGTCCGCTGATAACGTAATCGAGAGCCGTCTTATATTCAGAGAGATCAGGGTCTTGCTCCAAGTATGTAATATGAGTTCCCGGCTTTACAAATCTTTCACCATTATCAAATTCTACAGTGCCATGGATGATTTTCATTAATGTTGATTTACCCGCACCATTTCTTCCAACCAAGGAAACACGGTCATTCTCACCGATTGATAGCTCCATATCTGTAAAGATAGGGTCGGGACCAAACCTTAACGATATATTGGTCAACGTGAGTAGTGGAGGTGGCATTCTGAGACTTTCATTTTTATTAAGATTATGGCAATAACATAAATGTGATAGTCTGTTAATAGAAAGGCACATAAAATTGCCTTATATATAATAGATAAAGTTTAGAACACGTTTAATAAATCAGGTAACACCATGTTGATAAAAATTAAAAAACCTTGGGAATTAAGTGAGAATGACGTCACATCAGTCGGTAATTATAAAACGCGTCGCGATTTTATAAAAGCGGCGGGTATCGTTACGGCTGCCGGAATGATGGCGCCATATGGCGCATTAGCCAGAACATTAACCGCCGCGGCAAATCCATATGATGGCCGTGATATCAAGGAAGAACTTACGGATAAGCGCGCAATTCTCGGGTATAATAACTACTATGAATTCGGCATGGATAAATCGGATCCTTCGGACAATGCACATAGCTTAATAACTGTTCCATGGTCTATTACGGTTGATGGCCATTGTGAAAAGCCAGGAACATATGGTGTCGAAGATTTAATTGATTTTAATGCCCTTGAAGAACGTATTTACCGCATGCGCTGCGTAGAAGCATGGTCGATGGTTATTCCATGGGTTGGTGTCTCATTATCAGAAATCATTAAAAAATTAGAGCCAACGTCAAAAGCAAAATATGTTTATTTTGAAACGCTGGAAGATGAAGCACAAATGCCAGCACTTCTTCGCGGTGTTATTAAATGGCCTTATAAAGAAGGTCTGCGTATGGATGAAGCGATGCATCCTTTAACATTAATGGCAGTTGGTATTTATGGTGAAACACTTGCCAATCAAAATGGTGCGCCTTTGCGTCTCGTGGTGCCATGGAAATATGGTTTTAAAGGCGTAAAATCGATCGTCAAAATTTCATTTTGGGAAGATGAACCAAATACAAGTTGGATGCGTTTGGCGCCGCATGAATATGGCTTTTATGCCAACGTAAATCCGGAAGTTTCTCACCCGCGTTGGTCGCAAGCGAAAGAGCGTCGCATTGGTGATTTCAGCAGACGTCCTACCTTAAAATTTAATGGATATGGCGAGGAAGTCGCTAGTCTATATGCAGGGATGGACTTACGAAAAAATTACTAATGATTAAAGATTTTAAAAGACCGATATTGCATTTAATTTGCCTTGCGCCGTCTCTATGGTTATTTCATCAGATGTGGCTATGGTATAATTTTGCACCGCACAGTTTAACGGCAAATCCAATTGAATATATCACGGATTTTACGGGTGACTGGACCGTAAGATTTTTATTGATCTCGTTAAGTGTGACACCTTTAGCCAAGATTTTTAAATTTAAGATATTGAAATATAGGCGCGCTATAGGACTTTACGCTTTTTATTATGCATCGTTACATTTCTTAAATTATATGGTTTTAGATTATTTCTTTGATTGGACGTTAATCCTCGAAGATATCTTTAAACGCCCTGCGCTAACATTTGGAATGATCGGCTTTACGTTATTGATCCCGTTGGCAATCACATCAACGAAATCAATTATCAAAAAAATGGGAAAGAATTGGATAAAACTTCATCGTTTGGTCTATGTGCTGACCATTTTTGCCATCGTACATAATTACATGATGGTAAAAGCAGATGTACTTATCCCGATTATTCATGCTAGTATTTTGACAGTTTTATTAGGGTACCGTGTATTTTCTTATAAAAGTAAAAAATCAAAACGGTCAAATAAGCAATTGTCCGGGGATAGAAAACATGAAGCAATCGTCTCATGAGATTACGTTTCAAACAACTGGGGCCAGCCTTCTAAATGTCACTGGACCAATTCAGGATTGGATCGGATCTCAAGACATAAAAAATGGCCTTCTTACAATCTTTATTAAGCACACGTCTGCGTCATTGACCATACAGGAAAATGCCGATCCTGATGTATTATATGATTTGAATAATTTCTTTGGAAAACTGGTTCCTGAAAATGCACTATTATATCGTCATAATGCCGAAGGCGCTGATGATATGCCCGCACATATCAAATCGGCTTTAACGCAAACGCAACTTTCAATTCCGATCAGAAATAATGAACTGAACATGGGAATATGGCAGGGAATATACATTTTCGAACACCGTGCCCATGCCCATAAGAGGACTTTAGTATTACATATTTTAGGTGAATAATTTCTATGGATTTAATTTTTCCGCGGGCTATAATTCATTAAAAATAAAGGGTCGAAAATGGATAATTTAATTTCACAAAATAAACTTTTAAACACAAGACGAAGCCTTCTTAAAGCAGCGAGTATTAGTACTTTAGCTTTAGTGAGTGGTTCCGTAAAAGCATTTTCACAAGGAATAGACTTTAAAAATAGTACGGATATTTCTGATAACGACTTATATGCAGAAGTGCGTAATCAGCTGATGTTAGAAGATGGACTTGTTTATTTAAATACAGGAACATTAGGGCCAGCACCGCAGCTTGCATTTGATAAGATTTCTTTGATGTTAAAACGTCTTGAAGCTAATCCTGCCATTGAAAATTTTGGACCTATGGGCAGTGAAATGGAAACCGTTCGTGACAAAGTTGCAAAATTTATGGGTGCTGATGAAGAAGAAATTATTTTAACCCGTAATACGACCGAAGGCATTAGCATTGTATGTTCCGGCATTAAATGGGCAGAGGGCGATGAAATTCTTACCACAAACCATGAACATGGCGGTGCAGAAACAGGACTTGATTTTCTTGCTGATACAAAAGGCGCTGTTATTAAAAAAATGACAATGCCTTATCCTGCTGAAAGTAAGAAACAACTACTGGATCTCGTGAAATCTAGTATTACATCAAAAACTAAAATGGTATTATTAAGTCATGTTGAGACAGTTACCGGTCTAAGATGGCCAATCAAAGAAGTCTCTGAGATACTAAAAGGTAAAGATATTCTCTTTATTGTTGATGGTGCACAAGCACCAGGCATGCTTCATATTGATTTGCATGATTTAGGATGTGATGTTTACGCCTGCAGTGGACATAAATGGATTATGGGCCCAAAAGAAACTGGCGTACTTTATATGAAAAAATCCATTCAGGAAAAAGTGAATAATGTTTTTATAACAGGTGGTTATACGGCTTATTCCCGTTCTTCTGGAACAAGGAATGCACCCATTATTATTGGTTTTGGTGATGTGCTTGATTGGCATATGGCAATAGGCACAAAGAGAAGCGAAAAACGTTGTATGGAACTAGCAGCATATTGTTATGACGAACTTTCTAAAGTTTCTGGAATAAAGGTCATTAGCTCAAAGGACCCTGAACTTGGTTCGGCGATTGTCAGTTTCAGTTTGCCTGAAACGTCCGATAATGGTGAATTATTCCGCAGTATGCGTGATAAAGGCATTACGATAAAACGCTTACCGCAATATAATGCCATAAGAATTTCAAATCATATTTTCACAACAAATGATGATGTGGATAAAATGGTTGCTCTGTTAAAAGAACAGGTTTAAGTCCCGAACCTAAGT
>DGPL01000047.1:38743-105984 GCA_002390425.1 Kordiimonadaceae bacterium UBA4441
TCAATCGGTGCATCACGGTTATATAACACGTCTAACGATAGTTTACCGCTTAGAGCGCCGCTAACTTTAATCGTATAGTCGGTTTTATTCTCAATGACGACTTGGGTGCCTACAAAAACCTTGGTAGCGTTTTCAAAATCACTGCGATCATTAATATTCCAAGTAAATACGCTGCTTGCATAGGCCGCCACTACAGTTTCATAATTTTCAATGGCTTCCTGCTTGGTGATAAGAACGGCTGGGCCTGCTTCCAGATTCCATTTAAAAGTTTCATTATCGAATGCACGAACACCGTAACCAGCATTAACGGTAAACCGTTTATTGAAAGCACCAAAGCTATCGCCTTCGAAGCTGGAAAATCCTGTAACATATGAAATTTCAGTAACGCTGTAATCATTTTTATATGAAACTCCGTAACGGCGTTGGTTGGTTACAGAATTACTGTTGTTATAATCAAAATATGACGCAACAGTTTGTTTGTAAGGGCCTGTCTCACGGGAAAATTGTGTCGCTGCCCCAAAGGACCTTTGGCTTGTGTTACCTGTTGCATAAAGAGCATTCAATTCAATCTCTTTATCCCAGCCTGGAAGAAAATATTTTGAAAATTGCTTGGCGCCATCGTCTGAAAATATTGTACCCTCAGCAGCTGGAATTGTAGACGTTTCCGGTTCCGCAGGTGGTTCAGGTGGTGTAGGTCTGATATCTGCAGCAACACGTGTAATCTCTTCGGCGTCTTCAGGATGCGCAGCAATGAGCAGCCCAACCAGCACATCAAAATCTTTTCCGCCATCTTTATTGGCGGCCGTCATTAGCAAATTAAATTGTTCTGGGGTGACATCTGCCTCAGCAGCTATTGGAAGCATAGGCAGGCATAACAGACCAGCAGTTAGGGCTGTTTTACAGAAGTTTCTAGTCATTAGATGTTCTAAGGTCCTTTTTTAAATTTATTTTTCAAATGTTAAATAAAATGACATTGGAGCGACTGTCGCAATTGTATCTAGTCCAGCAAGCTCTCTTAATTTTTCAATTGCACCGGCTAATTCAAAATCTTCTACATCTAGGAAAATGACGCCATGTGGTGTAATCATTACTTTTTTTTCAGCAAGGCGAGTCACAGTAAGCATAACATCATAGTCAATTTTTTGACCTACAAGTTCGATACCGATTGTGGCTTCAATAACTTTGCTCGTGCCAATTGCTTGATCATGGTGTGCCTCTAAGTTCATATCGCCAGTTAGTTTTGCGGTTGCATTTTCTGCCACCTTAAAGACAATGTCACGCATGCGCTGATCGCGTAATTCTAACTTTGTATCAACAGAGGCCAGATCAATATCAATATTAATATGTCCATTATCGTCAATGTTACCGGAAATTTTTTTAAATGTATTACTTTCGCCAATGAAGCCATTTTTAATGGATCCATAAGAAAGATTGGAATTATTACTATCTAAGACCCAATCGGCAAGAGCCGTATTTGTAAACATTATTGATGCGGCAAGCACAAAAGTGCTTCTGACTATATTCCTAAAATTTTTCATGTCTCTAACCCTGTATTCAATATTTTTGTTGCTAAGTTTATATCTCACATAGGTCGTCTGGATGCAAGATTAAAACATTTATTAAACTGTCTCAAAATGCCTCGGCATCAAGATCCATAACATCTTTAGCGCCGGCCTCTATTTTATACCTAAGCGATGTAGTTTCTGGCAAAAGATGATTAAAAAAGAAATTGGCTGTTGTAATTTTACTCTTGAGAAAATCAGCATTCCCCTCTCCAGCGGCTAGCATTTTCTTCGATTTTTTTACCATATCAGCCCAGAAATATCCCATACTTACAAGTGCCATTAAATTAAGATAATAGTGGGCCGTGGCGCCTGCTTGATCAGGATCACTCATAGCATTTTGCATAAGCCACATGGTCGCCGTTTGTTGACGCTGTAATGCTTTTTCTAATAGTGAAGTATAATGAGATAGGTCTTCATTATTTTTGTTTTCATCAATAAAATTTTGGATCATAGCAAAATAGTCACGAATGACTTCACCATTTTTACTAGGTAACTTGCGACCAATTAAATCCATAGCTTGGATGCCATTGGTGCCCTCATAAATAGGAGCAATTCTTGCGTCTGCTAAAAATTGCGTCATACCCCATTCATTTATATAACCATGCCCGCCTAAACATTGCATGGCTCTACTTGCGGCTTCGACACCTTGATCAGTCATATAAGATTTAATCATCGGTGTCATAAGAGATAACATATCTTCGGCTTTATTTCTGTTTTCTTCATTTTCATCAAATTTAGAAATATCAAATTGTAGTGCGGCCCACATGACCATGGCTCTTGCACCTTCTGTAAATGCGCGGTTGGTCATTAACATGCGTCTTACATCAGGATGGACAATAATCGGGTCTGCGGCTTGATCAGGGTATTTTGCCCCTGATAGTGCACGTCCTTGAAGTCGGTCACGTGCATATTCAGCAGCATTCTGATTGGCGACTTCTGCTATCGCTAACCCCTGAACGCCAACGCCAAGGCGCGCTTCATTCATCATGGTAAACATGGCCCGCATACCTTTATTCTCTTCGCCTATTAGAAACCCGCGCGCATTATCATAATTTAACAGACACGTTGCATTTGAATGAATACCCATTTTTTCTTCTAGGGAACCACAGCTCACACCATTTTTATCACCTAGTGATCCGTCGTCATTAATATTTATTTTTGGAACGATAAATAAACTGATGCCATCAGTTCCCTCAGGCGCCCCTGAGATGCGTGCCAAAACTAAATGTATGATATTGTCCGTTAGGTCATGATCTCCTGCAGATATAAAAATCTTTGTACCAGAAATATTATAGGATCCGTAATCATTCAGTTCTGCTTTTGTCCTAAGCAACCCTAAATCAGTTCCACAATGAGGTTCTGTTAAGTTCATTGTTCCAGACCATTCGCCAGACATCATTTTTGGTAAGTAAGTATTTTTTTGTTCGTCAGTACCCCAAGTATGGATCGTTTCAGCGGCTCCTTTAGTGAGGCCTGGATACATCGATAGCCCCCAATTTGACGAAACAAGCATTTCATTGATTGCCAGTCCAATGGCCATTGGTAACCCTTGCCCACCATATTCAGGATCACCAGTCATGCCCTGCCAACCACCATTGACGTATTCATCATAGGCCTTTTTAAATCCTTTAGGTGTTAAAACGGTTCCGTTTTCTAATTTACAGCCTTCTTCACCACCAGATTGATTAAGCGGCTGAAATACATTTTCAGTAAGTTTAGCCGCTTCTTCCAATATTGCATCAATCAGGTCTGGGCTCGCCTCTTTAAAAGGGGAAAGATTATTATAACTTTCTAAGTCAAAGACATGATGCATTAAAAACTGATAATCAACTGTGGGTGCTTTATAGGAAGGCATAAGAAATACTTTATTTGCTTAAAATTCGAACCATTAAATCGATAACGAACTATACCATTAAAGATAAGGATTATCGATTACTTATCAATAGAAATAGTCATTCTTTTAGTGTTTTTATAGTGGGATTGAGACAAAAATATGTTGCTTAATAGACCTTCTTAAAAAAGCATCCTGTTTAATGATTGTAGCGGATATTTCAATTTTGGATTGTATACTTGCAGGAAGGGGTTTTTAGAGCTATATAAGGCCCAAAGGATGATTCCTTAGTATTAGCCAAGTTGCCATTAGTGAGCGTTGCTTTTGGCAAATTTATTTTAACACCAATTACCATAGTCTTATTATGCAGATTTACCTGCCCATTGCTGAACTTTCAATGAACATATTTGTTCTGTTGGCTATGGGCGGCGGTGTGGGTTTTTTATCTGGTATGTTTGGTGTCGGCGGTGGTTTTTTAATGACGCCTCTCTTGATATTTTCCGGTGTTGCGCCCGCAATTGCTGTGGCCACAGAGGCTAATCAAATTACAGCTGCATCTGTTTCAGGTGCGGCCGCACATTGGCGCCGCGGAGGCGTTGATTTCAAAATGGGCATGGTTTTAATTGCAGGTGGTATAATTGGGACCTATTTTGGGGCGATGATTTTCACCTATTTGCGTTCGATCGGGCAAGTAGATTTGATGATTTCAGTTGCGTACGTCATTTTTCTTGGCGGTGTGGGCGGATTGATGTTTATTGAAAGCGTCAGAAGTATGCTTCGTGACCGCAGGGGAGAAGTGGTAAAGTCCGTCAGGAGACAACGAACTTGGATTGATGCGCTTCCTTTTAAGATGCGTTTTAGAAAATCAAAAATGTATATCAGTGCCATTATGCCTCTCTCTATTGGTGCTTTGATTGGCGTACTTGCTGCTATCATGGGGGTCGGTGGCGGGTTCATTATGGTGCCGGCGATGATTTATCTACTTCATATGCCGACGAATGTTGTGATTGGAACATCGCTGTTTCAAATTACATTTGTTACGGCGGCTGCCACATATCTACACTCGATCAATACGCAAACGGTTGATGTCGTATTGGCTGTTATCCTTCTAGTGGCAGCTGTTGTGGGTGCTCAAGTCGGTGTCGTCGTTGGTGCTAAGTTAAAAGGAGAACAGCTAAGGATCTTATTGGCTGGCATGGTTCTTTTAGTCTGTATGAAAATGGCTTTTGATTTAGTTGTTGAACCTGATGAACTTTTCAGTGTTTCTGCTGTTAATGCTGCGGAGGGTCATTAATTATGGTCTTGCGCATTATCGGTTTTGTCATGTTACTATTTTTCGCCACTTTAAGCGCGAATTCAGAAACACTTGTCACAGATTTATCCCAGAATGAAATAGAAATAACCTCGCAATTTGCAGGAAGTGAATTATTATTATTTGGGGCAATCGAACGTTATGCGCGAGACGCGATCCAATCAGACGAAATCTCAGTTCAAGGTTTAGACTATGATATTATTGTCGTTGTTAGAAGCGAGCCAACCGATTTAATTATTCGTAAGAAAGAAAATAAGGCGGGTATTTGGGTAAATAGTGAGAATATTACAGTGCGCGGCGTGCCTGGATATTATGCTATTGCGTCAACAAGGCCGTTAGATGATTTTTTATCAAAAGATATACAAGTTGAATATGGATTAGGCCTTAATAACCTTTCTTTCATAAGTGAAGGTGAAAGCAATGATTTGCAATCTTATAAAGAAGCTTTATTTAGAAATATGATGGAAAAAGGTCTTTATCTTGAAAACAGCGGTAACGTAGAAGTTAAAAATGAAATTCTTTTTCGTGCAAATTTAACATTTCCGTCCAATATGCCAGTTGGAAATTATAAAGCAGATGTATATTTAGTGCGCGATGGAGAAGTGATTATTACACACAATACGCCGCTTAAAGTGGATAAACAGGGTATTGAGCGGGTAATTTATAATTTCGCCCACGAGTACCCACCTTTATATGGTATTATGGCAATACTTGTTGCACTGTTTGCGGGACTTTTTAGCGGGTTTGTTGCGAGAAAAGTTTCTTAAATTTAGATCTTTAATTAATTTTAATTTCGCATAAATGAGAGGAAATTTTAGCCCATATTGAAGCTGAACTTAGGTCCCCTCTGTCGATAAAGTTTTGTTCTATCTCGTTTGAATATTTAAAGGCTGCATCCCCAAATTGATTTTTAATATCAATCGCAGCTATTTCTATAAAGGGTGTAGAATCTATACCCATATTTTCCATTTCAACAAATATGTCAGCGGATTCTAAATTTTTGGAATTTATATTTTTCGAACTTGATTTGGTAATTAAAATATTGGATTGCATTTTGTACTCCTGAATTTTCTATTCAAGATGCAATAAACATGCCACTAATATACCATTGAAAATAATGATTTTTTTTGATTACAATAAGTTAGAGGGTAATTTTTTCCTCTAAAATTATGGTAGGTATATATGATTTTACCTACTTATCTACTTGCAAAATGATATGATCTTGTAAATAAATAATAAAATGATTTTTAAGGGATCTAATGAAAAATAAATTAAACGCATTAAGACAAAAAATGCGCGAACAGAAATTATCAGGATTTCTCGTTCCTCATACAGATGAGCATCAAAGTGAGTATACGCCGTCTTATGCAAAAAGAATTGCTTGGCTTACTGGCTTTAAAGGATCAGCGGGGCTTGTCGCTGTTACGTTAAGTTCGGCAGCAATTTTTGTTGATGGTCGTTATACTCTTCAAGTGCGTGATCAAGTTGATATGAAAGTATATCAACAAATGAAACTTTACGAAGATAAGGTTGAAGATTGGTTATACGATAATTTAAAAGAAGGTGATGTCGTAGGATTTGATCCTTGGTTACACGATAAAGCCTCTCTTAAACGCGTAGAAAAGAAATTATCTTCAAAAGGCATTATTTTAAAAGCAGTAGAGCGTAATCCAATAGATGAAGTATGGGATGATCGTCCGTCTCCTTCAATTGCAGAAGTTAAGGCACACGATGTCAGGTTTGCGGGCGAAACTTCAAGTGCAAAAAGAAAAAGAATTGCGCTTAATTTAAAGGAATTGGGTGCTGATGCCTTAGTCATTACCTCTTTGGATAGTATAGCTTGGCTTTTCAATATAAGAGGAACAGATGTAGAGTGTACGCCGCTCGTGTTATCTTTTGCGATTTTATATCAATCAGGAAAAGCGGATCTTTTTTTGGATCCTAAAAAATTAACTGATGACGTTTCTAAACATCTTGGCAAAAGCGTATCATGTTATGCAAAAGATGAATTTGTTGATGCATTAAGTGCGCTCGGGAAAAAGAAAAAGAGTGTAATGGTAGATCCTAAACGCGCTCATAAAGCTATTTTTGATTTTCTATCGGATGATGAGGCTGAAATTATAGAAGTGGAAGATCCATGCCAGTTGGATAAAGCCTGCAAAAATCAAGTTGAGCTTGATGGTACAAGAGCGGCCCATGTTAGAGATGCTGCTGCTGTATGCCGCTTTCTTCGATGGTTAGATGAGAATGGCGTATCAGGAAAATACGACGAACTTGATGCTGTAAAAAAATTATATGAATACAGAGAAGAAGTCCCGCTCTTTAGAGGAAATAGTTTTGATACGATTAGTGGGGCTGGATCAAATGGCGCGATCGTCCATTATAATGTAAAAGAAGCAAAGCCAAAAAAAATAGAAAAGAATATGTTGTATTTGGTGGATTCTGGTGGACAGTATCTTGACGGTACGACTGATATAACCCGAACAGTTGTTATTGGTGACCCTACTGAAGAACAGCGTGATAATTTTACGCGTGTATTGAAGGGGCATATTGCACTCGCGCAAGCACGTTTTCCAAAAGGGAGAACTGGTGCGCACCTTGACACACTAGCACGTAAGTCGCTGTGGGATGTAGGATTGGATTATGACCATGGAACAGGACATGGGGTGGGGTGCTACCTTGGTGTACATGAAGGACCGCAAAGTATTTCTCCACTGGGTCATTCTGTTGCATTACAAGCCGGTATGATTTTATCAAATGAACCTGGATATTATAAAACGGGTGAATATGGCATACGAATTGAAAATTTGGTCATCGTTCGAAATAGTGACTTCAGAGGTCAAGAAAGACCAATGCATACTTTTGAAACAATTACATTAGTCCCAATTGATACAAGACTTGTTAATGCCCATATGATGAATGTTGCTGAAATTACGTGGTTAAATATTTATCATGCAAAAGTACGTGAAAAAACAGCACCCCTTTTATCGGGAAAAGACCGCGAATGGCTCATGAAGGCAACTGAATCGATCACAAGCCTCTAATTAATCTGCCTTTTCAGGAAATCATAATGAACGAAGAAATTTTATTTTCACAAGACACTGGCGTTGGCGTTATTACATTGAACCGGCCAGATGTTCTGAATGCGCTTTCAACTGATATGTGTTTGAAGCTAGACGAGCAGTTGAAGGAATGGGAAGCCAATGATGAAATTAATATTGTAATTATTGAGGGCGCAGGAGAAAAAGCTTTTTGTGCAGGCGGCGATGTTAGGTCAATTGTCGAGCAAGGCTACCAAGAAAATGTGATAGCAAAAGAATTCTTTGCGACAGAATATAAAATGAATGCACGTATTCATCATTTCTCTAAGCCTTTTATCGCATTATTAGATGGTATCGTGATGGGGGGAGGTGTTGGCGTTTCTATTCATGGATCACACCGTATCGTGACGGAAAAAACACTCTTTGCTATGCCTGAATCTGCTATTGGATTAATCCCTGACGTGGGCGGCAGTTATTTTTTGCCGCGACTTCCCGGCTCACTTGGTAGGTATTTAGGGCTAACAGGAGCAAGGCTCAAAGGATCAGATATTTTATATGCGGGCATTGGTACAGCTTATATATCATCAGATAAAATAAATGACTTAGTAGTAGCCCTGAAAAAGGAAAATATTGCCTCACATGATGATGTTGATCAACTCATAGCAAAATTTGCAGAAGATCCAGGTTATGCGCCCATAGATGAGTTTCGTGACCTTATTGATGCGGCCTTTAGTGAATTAACGGTCGAAGATGTTTTTGAACATTTATCAGAAATTGATCATGATTGGGCGCGCGAAACGCATGCTGTGCTAAAAAAAATGTCACCAATTAGTTTAAAAGTAATAACGGAACAACTCAATCGCGGTGGAAAGCTAGAATTTGATGATTGTATGATCATGGAATACCGAATTGTTTGCGCGATTAGTGCCTATGACAGTGATTTCTATGAGGGTGTGCGCGCCGTATTGATTGATAAAGACCATAACCCAAATTGGATGCCCGATAGTCTAGGTGACGTAAACCACGAAATGGTATTGGCTCATTTCAATACGCCAAGCGATGGGGATCTAACCCTTTAGAAAGGGACCTTACTTTCGAATGACATTTTTTCTTTTAGGACGGGATGCATTATAGTCAAATTTTTTGAATGCAGACATAATCTGTCATGCATTTGATAAATTTCATCTGATGCGTAAAACCTATCCCCCAAAATCGGATGACCAATTGACATCAAATGAACTCTTAATTGATGTGAACGCCCTGTATGCGGAATAAGATGAATTCGGCTGATGTTTTGCTGGTGTTCAATGAGATGCCACTCTGTCAAAGATTTTTTACCACGTTCGTGGTCGACCATTTGCTTCGGTCTATTTGGCCAATCACAAATTAGTGGTAAATCAATTTTACCTGCTTTTTCTTGCATAGGGCCATGCACAAGTGTTTCATAAGCTTTCTCAACATTGCGATTTTGGAATTGTAAACTTAAATGACGATGAGCTATTTTATTTAGTCCCATTATAATCAATCCAGACGTATCCATATCCAATCGATGAACGGTCTTGGCTCCTGGAAATTTTTCACATGCTCTACTTTCAAGGCAGTCAGCGTGTTTAGGATCTTTTCCCGGTACGGTTAATAAGCCCGAAGGCTTATCGAGTATAATAATTTCATCATCTTGATAAAGGATATTTAAATATGGATCTGAAGGAGGGCAGTATTCAAAAGGCCGAGTTAACAAAGATAAATCCTAATTAATAAGAATAATTCACTAGTAAATAGTAATATATTTAGATTTAATATCAGCAATTTGATAATAAAAGTAGCACATTCTGCTGTGTATTTGATATTTTCATTAGCGAATTTGGAATATATTATTACCAATATAGCATATATAGTAAAAATTAAATTGGTTATAGAACAAAATATATTGGAAATAAAAGATGAAAAAATCATTGGGTTTTTGGCGGTCTTGGGCGCTCGTGGTAGGAACCATTATAGGTTCTGGTGTATTTACACTACCCGCCATACTGGCACCATATGGAAATAACAGCTTTTATGGTTGGGGCGTGGCGGTGCTAGGAACATTAAGTATTGCTTTTGCTTTTAGCCATTTGGCGGGCCGTAATCCTCGTATCGGCGGACCCCATGCATTTGTCGAAGAAGCTTTTGGTCACTTTCCTGCGATGATTGTAGCCTGGGGATATTGGATATCCTTATGGGTTTCCATTGCTGCAATAGCGACAGCATTTTCCGGATATTCGGCCATATTTATTCCAGCGATCACTGATTATCCCTTTATTTCGCCAATGATTGCCATCGGGACCGTGTGGGTTTTTACTTATATTAATCTTCAAGGCGTAGAAAATGTCAGCATTGTTCAAATGGTTACAGTAATATTAAAATTAATACCGCTTTTCGTGATTGGCACACTGGGTTTTTTCATCGGTGATATATCGTCAGTTCCTGCGGAAAATCCAAATAATGAATCCTTTCCTACTATGATTTCGGGTATTACAATACTTGTGATGTTCTCATTTATCGGCATTGAATCGGCTACGGTGCCTTCAGAAAATGTTATTGATCCTAAGAAAACGATACCACGTGCATTGGTTTGGGGCACATTAACAGCAGCAGCAATTTATATCCTTGCTACGGCAGGTGTAATGTCGATGATACCGATGAATGAATTACAAAGTTCAACATCTCCATTTGCCGATGCTGCCTCCCTTATTTTTGGTGATATTGGTGCAACCTTTGTGGGTATTGGTGCGCTTATCGCCATTGCGGGGGCATTAAATTCAAATATACTTTTGACTGGAACCGTTTTGATGGCGGGCGCACATGAAAAATTATTTCCTTCATTTTTAAAAAATGTGAATGATGATGGAACGCCAATTACGGCACTTATATTTTCAAGCATGCTAACTACTGTAGTGAT
The DNA here is from genome assembly GCA_002390425.1 of Kordiimonadaceae bacterium UBA4441. GTDB lineage: Bacteria > Pseudomonadota > Alphaproteobacteria > Sphingomonadales > Emcibacteraceae > Pseudemcibacter. The sequence continues at coordinate 49,431 of DGPL01000047.1, forward strand.
CATGATTAATTCTAGTAAAGGGTTATTGAAGGCATTTGAAATAATGATTTTAATTGCTACTTTCGCAATTTTGTTGGCTTATTTAGGGGCAACCCTTGCCAGTATTAAATTACAAATCACAGATCATTCAAACGGGAAAAAAATTAACCCTGTAACCATGATCAATTCCATAATCGCAGTTTTGTTTTCCACGTTCGCCATCGTTGGTGCGTGGGTAATTTACTAATTTATTAAAGGACAAATAAAATGTTTAAATATGCAATTGTTAGAAAACCAAGCCGTTCAATGATTGAAGGAATTTCCGAAGCAGAGCTAGGACTTCCTAATTATGATAACGCCATCAAACAACATGATGATTATATTGAAGCGTTGAAAGAATGCGGTCTTGAGGTCACTGAACTTCCTGCGGTTGAAGAATATCCGGATAGTTGTTTTGTTGAAGATCCGGCATTAATGACACCACATTGCGCTATTTTAACAAACCCTGGGGCGGAAAGTCGTCGCGGCGAAGTTGCTCATATCGCCGATGCGGTAAGGAAATTTTATGATAATGTAGAAGAAATAAAATCACCAGGGTTCGTTGAAGCTGGCGATATAATGATGGTTGGGGATCATTATTATATTGGATTATCAGAACGTACCAATCAGGAAGGAGCTGATCAAATGATCGCTATTCTTGAAAAATATGGCATGAGTGGGTCTGTAGTTGAAATGTCTGAGGTCCTCCATCTTAAAACGGGCCTAGGTTATCTTGAAGATAATAACTTAGTGGCTTGTGGTGAATTTCTTACGAAGCCCGAATTTCAAAAACACAATATTATGGAAATTGATCAAAAAGATAGTTACTCAGCAAATAGTGTCTGGATAAATGGCACTGTGCTCGTACCAAAGGGCTTTGAAAGCACAGTAGATCTTATCAAAAATAAAGGATATAAAGTAAGAGAAGTAGACGTTTCTGAATATCAAAAGCTTGATGGCGGGTTAAGCTGTTTATCACTAAGATTCTAAAGATAAACAAAAAAATGATACAAAAAAGCAGGATTTTCGTATAAGGAGCGTATAAGGGAAAAGCGTAAATAATTATAAATTGGAGACACAATGGTTTTTAGGCGGAAAATCAAATCAGCCAGTATCATTGCTATTAGCAGCTTATTGCTAGCGAACTGTGCACCTCAACTAAATGTTGATGATCAGCTAGATGTTGTAGCGTTACCAGCAGAATGGCAAAGTCCGAATATGGAAACGGCTAAAGCAGAATTAGATTGGCTGGGTTCAGATGAGGTGGATGATCTGCCTGAAATCGTTATGAAAGCTCTTGCTAATAATCCAGATTTACGCATTTCCGCTAATCGCTTAAGAACCTCATTAGCGCAACAATCAATAACAGACGGCGCCCGAAGTATCCAGGGGGACATTCGTGTTGGTGCCTCAAGAAACGGTGATTTTGAAAGCGGCACTGCGGATAATCAAAGTTTCTCATTGCGCGGCGGTCTCGCTTGGGAAGCCGATATTTGGGGACGTTTAGCAAGCAATAGCGCGGCCGCGGAACAATCCGTTTTATCTTTTAAAAATGATCTTGAATATGCACGTATGTCACTTGTGACCAGAACGGCGCAGCGTTGGTTCGATGTCATTGAAGCCATACTACAAATAGAGCTTCTGGAGCAAAACTTAGAAAGACTAGTCAGAGCGCAAGACTTGGTTGGCAGTCGCTACTCAAGAGGTGTTGCAGATATATTAGATGTGCTTCAAATTGATACCAATGTGGCTACCGCACGTTCTAACCTTTCCAGTCAACGTCAAACAGTTATAGCGCGCATGCGTACGTTGGAAACTTTAATTGGGTCTTATCCAACTGGCCATGTACCACATATGGCTAAATTGCCACCTCTTGATAATCTCATAACACTTGGTATTCCAAGTAATCTATTAGAAAAACGTCCAGATATAATGGCCGCAAAAAATCGTGTGGTCGGCGCAAATTATGATCTAAACGCTGCTAAGAAAGCCTTATATCCGTCTTTAAATATATCAGGCAGCACTACGGCAAGCGGTAGTGAAATTGGCGATATTGTAGATATCAATGAATTAGTCTGGAGCGTCGTCGGTAACCTAGTGCAGCCAGTTTTTGATGGCTCGAGACGTCGTCAAACCGTTGTGATTAATGAAGTCGCGCTTGATAGTAGTATTGCGAGCTACCTAAGAACAGTCCTTGCTGCATATTCTGAAGCAGAAAATGCATTAACCGCTGAAGCAACTCTTGCCGAACAAGAAGAACATTTAACAATCGCGGTTGATCGCGCCGAGGCCAGTGAAGAAAGAGCGTTAGATCAATATAGTAAAGGTATCGTTGATATTTTATCACTCGTCAATGTGCAACGAAACCGTATTTCTGCCCAACAAAGTTTGCTTAGAGTTCAGCATAGAAGATTATTAAATCGTGCTGATCTACATCTAGCCCTCGGCGGAGAAAATCTTGAAGATTACATAAATCAAATGGCCAACGTAAATAATGCCGAAAATAGTCAAGGAAGTTTATAATGAAGAAGTCTAGTTCACAAATAATGATTGTTTTGGGTATTGCTGTCGTTACAGCAATTGGTTTTGCCGGTATGTATATTATGCGTCCAACAGCACCAGTTGAAAAACTTGAAGACCGCATTGAAAAACTTGAGGTTATCAATGCAAAACAGACAGATTATTTTCCAAGCATTAAAACACAGGCTGTTGTAGAAAGTAGATTTAATATCACACTGCAATCGCAAGTGCTTGGACAAATTGTTTATATTTCGCCCAAATTCTTAGCGGGCGGATATTTTGACACCGATGAAGTAATCTTAAAAATAGATCCTAGCGATTATGAGCTTGCACTAGCGCAGGCAGAAGTAAACGTCGCCCGCGCCGAACAAACATTAAGCTTTGAAAGCGAACAAGCGGACCTTGCTAAAAAAGACTGGGATAAATATGGCGTTGGTGAACCAACGGATCTGGTACTAAGAATACCGCAACTGAAAGAAGCTGAAGCGGGTCTTAGAGGAGCTCACGCCAACTATGAAGCCCAGCGTATCCGTCTTGAACGAACAGAAGTCAAAGCACCATACCCACTTATGATAGCAACAAAGCAAGTCGATTTAGGACAAATCGTTGGTAACAATCAGGCACTCGCGACCATTTTTGGGACAGAAGAAGCTGAAATTCGCATGCCACTTAGCCAAAAACAAATGGATTTATTAAGCGCAACTAAAGTCGGTATTCTAGAAGAAAGTGAATATCTTGACGTAAAGGTAAGAGATTTAACACGCGAAGGCGATATTGTATGGGATGCTAAGATCAAGCGAATTGAAAGCAATATTGACCGCATGAGCCGAGTTTATTTTGCTGTTGCGACCATTGATGATCCAATGAATATTAAAACGGATAAAGCAACACCGCCTTTACTTCCTGGCGTTTTCGTTGATCTTGAAGTTATCGGTAAAAAAATTGAGAATGTTTACCGTGTTCCGGCAAAAGCGATGCGTGATGACAATAATATTTATTACTATGAAGATGAAAAACTTTTAACCAAACCTGTTGAAGTACTCGACCGTGATCAGGAAATTGTCACGATTATATCTGGCATTTCAAACGAAGACAAAATCGTTACCTCACCACCATTTTCATATGTTCCAGGTATGAAGTCGGCAATTGCCAGTATTGATGGTATTCCGGTAGCCGGCCCCGGTGGGCCAGGTGGTCGTCCAGGTGGNNAGCGGCTGCCCCGGCTGCCCAGCCTGCTAGTAGTACAGCAGCGGCTGCAGCTGAAATGCCAGCAGCAGCTACCCAAGAAGCTAATGCGGAAGGCGGGCGTCCGAATTTTGCAAATATGACACCTGAACAGCGCCGCGCCGCAGTCGCAAACATGACACCTGAACAGCGACAAGCACTACAAGCGCGCCGCGCGGCAAGACAAGCCGCTGGTGGCGGTCAAGGTGGTCGACCACAAGGAGCTAACTGATGAAAAATATAATTGCTTGGTTTGCAGACAATCATGTCGCGGCTAATTTATTAATGGTTCTGATCATTGTGGGCGGCGTAGTGAGCATGCCGCTTTTAAGAACAGAAGTCTTTCCTGTTGTTGCGTCCGATGAAATTACTGTTGAAGTGAGTTATCTTGGCGCCGGCCCTCAAGAAGTAGAAGACAATATCACTATTCCGATCGAGGAAACTTTAAAAGGCGTCCCTAATATTCGAAAAATGTCTTCACGTTCATCACGTGGCGCTTCAACCGTTACTTTACAACTCGAACCCGGTGCTAATATTCAAATCGTGATGGATGAAGTACAGTCACGAATAGATGGAATTCGATCCTTCCCGCGTGATATTGAACCGCCCAGAGTGCGCCATAATATCCAAAATGATGATATTATTGATGTGATCGTTTCTGGTGATACGGATCAAAAAACATTGGCGCAAGTCGCCAGGCGCGTAAGAGCCGATTTACTAGCCTTGCCAGATGTAACACTAATCGATATTCGCGGAATGCCGCCGACAACCATTAGCATCGAGGTTTCAGAATTTGATCTTCGTCGTCTTGGTATTTCAATGGCTACTGTCGCCAACGCAATTAGTGCCAGTTCGGTCGACATTTCCGTAGGTTCCATTAGAACGGAAATGAGACCTTTACAAATTCGTGCCGAAGGCCGCGCCTATTATGCGGATGAATTTAAAGAAATCACCATTATGCAGCAATCTAATGGTACCCGGATTAAATTGGGTGATATCGCTGAAATTAAAGATGGTGTTAGCGAACGACCGTTCATATTCCGCTCAAAAGGGAAGCCATCGATTGTTATGGAAACGCAGCTGAGCCCAGGACAGGATGTGTTAAAGTTAACGACTGCCGTAAATGAATACCTTGAAACAGCACAACCCACTTTCCCACAAGGCATCACCGTTTCAACATGGCGCGACGATAGTGTTGAATTTTATCAGCGTCTTGAAATGCTGATCTCAAATAGTTTATCTGGGCTTGTTCTCGTGTTTGTATTATTGGTTCTTTTCCTGCGTCTTGATCTGGCACTATGGGTAACATTTGGTATTGCGATTGCCTTTAGTGGGTCATTTATGGTGATGAAATTACTGGATTTCTCGATTAATCAGATATCGCTCTTTGGGTTTTTGCTGGTGCTCGGGATCGTGGTCGACGATGCCATTGTGATCGGTGAAGGAATTCACGCGACCCAGCGGCGCGGTAAAAAAGGTCTTAAGGGGGCGATACATGGCGCTCAAAGCCTCTCATTACCAATTACTTTATCCGTTTTCACTACAATATTGGCAGTGGCACCCTTGCTTCTTTTTGTATCGGAAACAGGACAGCAAGCACGCGATATCGCGATTGTGGTCGCAGGGGCGCTTATTTTCTCACTTGTGGAATGCCTATTGATTTTGCCTAATCATTTATCGGGAACGAAACATTTTGAGCTTAAATATGATTGGTATCAAAAGTTTCTAAAATTCCAACGTAAAGTAGCCCAATGGTTGATTGATTTCTCGCGTTATAAGTATAAGCCATTTGTAGAAAAATGTTTGCGCGTTAAATACTTGACGGCTGCGATTTTCTTTTCCGTTTTGATATTGTTTACCACCGCTTATGTACTTGGGTTTATTCGATCGTCATTTAACCCTGAAATTCCAAGTAATATTCTTCGTTATTCTGTTGAGCTTTCCGAAACTGCTCCTGATGGAACGGGTGAACGCCTTCATGATGAAATGGTATCTGCAATTAGTGGGCCAGGCGGTATTGAAGAAGAATATGAAGCGAAAACAGGTTTAGCGCGAAATATTCTCTTTCCAAATTATAGCAGTTTTGCTTTTGGGAATCGTATTTTTATGTCTCTTGAAATGTCATCAGAAGCGATGGCGATTCTTGACGCGGAAGTGATAATGAATGAATGGCAGGAACGTGTCGGTGAAATTCCAGAAGCGGTTGAAGTGACGCTTCGAAATTCAAGGAACACTGGTCGCCGTGGCGGGGATTTGAGTTTCTTTGTTGCTGCAAGTAATGATGCTGATCTTGAGGCATCCGTAGAGCGTATTAAGCTTGAAATGCGCAATATTCAAGGACTGACGCAAATTTATGATAATCGTGATCAACAAAGTCAGGAACTGCGTTTGGCACTAAAACCAGAAGCGGAACATTATGGACTAACATTGAGTGCCTTAAGTGATCAAGTTCGACTTGGTTTCTTTGGTCGGATCGTGCAGCGTATACCGCGTGATGGTGAAACCATTGATATCCATGTGCGTTATCCATTAGAGGCACGTCAGGATATGAATGCATTACGCGAAATGTATATTCAAACGCCTGATGGTGGTGAAATACCGTTTAATCTGGTCGCAGAAATGGAATATGTACCTGTTTTGAATGCACCGGAACGGATTAACGGGCAAAATATTATTAAAGTTCAGGCACGCATGAATAAAAATATCGTGTCACCTTATGAAGCTTATAAATTTCTTGATGAAGGAATTTTCCAAGAAATGGAAGGTGAGATAAGCGGCTTTACTGTTATTCCTGACGGATCTGTAGAGGAACAAGCAATTTTCTTTGATGAAATAAGTTTTTATCTTTCACTTGTTTTGTTGGCAATATATGCGCTTCTTGCGATTGGTTTAAGGTCTTATGTCGAGCCACTCATCATTTTAACGGCAATTCCCTTTGGATTTGTAGGCGCGCTTATCGGCCATTTAATAATGGGCATGCCGGTTAGTCTCTATTCATTCTTGGGGCTTTTCGCAGCCGCGGGTGTTGTGGTGAATGATAATCTTGTACTGGTTGACTGTATCAAACGACTTAAGAAAGAAGGTATGAAATATACCGAGGCTATTGCCGAAGGTGGACGTATGCGTTTTCGTGCTATTATTCTGACATCTATTACCACGTTTGTTGGTTTGGTACCGATCATGCTTGAAACCAGTTATCAGGCGATATTTATCATTCCAATGGTTGTGTCTTTAACCTTTGGCGTGCTCTTTGCGACGATGATTACACTCGTGCTTGTGCCATGTCTTTATGATATTAAGGACACGGTCGCTGAAAAACTATCATTCTTAAGATCAACAGATGATAGAGGTGTCGGCGAAGAAAATGAAGAGGTCGGCGCTGCCGAATAATCGCTTTATTTAATCAGGATAGGGGATCTCTACGGTTATACCGTCGAGGTCCTCTTTCATAATAACCTGACAACTAAGTCGGCTTCCCATTTTACGACCATTTAAAAAATCAAGTAAGGCACTCTCGTCTTCATCGGCATAACCAACCTTATGAAGATCTGTTGGCTCAAAGATAATATGACAAGTGGCGCATGCGCAGGCGCCCCCACAATCAGCATCGATGCCATCGACATTATTTTTTACGGCGATTTCCATTAATGTATCGCCAACGGGGGCCTCTACAGTAAACTTTTCTTTTTCAGGGGAGATATAAGTAAATTTTGGCATTTTGATATTTTATTCCATTAACAGTTATTGACTTACATTAATTGCATTACTCGCTTTAATTTCTTCCATAACCACATACGTATGGGTATTTTTTATCCCGCCGATGGTTGATAATTTCTCGGCCAAGAACATTCTATAATGCTCCATATCACTGGTTCTGACCTTTATGAGATAATCGAAACCCCCTGCCACCATGTGGCATTCTTGAACCTCATCCATCGCAAGCACTTCTTTACTAAATGCATCAAATGCTTCTGTTGTGGTACGATCAAGTGAAACCTCTATAAAAGAAACAAGCGCGGCATTAAGCATTTTTGGATTTAAGATAGCGACATAATTCTTAATATAGCCTTCTTTTTCCAGCCTCTTAACACGTTCCAAGCAGGGTGTTGGACTTAAATGGATCATATCGGCAAGTTTTACATTGGATATGCGACCGTCTTTTTGCAATAGTTGCAAAATTTTTCGATCAATTTTGTCTAACTTTCTAATGGCGTTTTGTACCATGTAAAATCCCTTCGATATCGTTTTGGGGTATTTCTCTACATATTTCTATTCAATAAGACTCAATACGTATAGAATCATAATAATACAATATTTTATGCTAATAACTTGCAAATAAACAGATATAAATATACCGTAAATTTTAATGCTCCGAAATCAAGTGGAAATTATAAAATTCTTTGATTGACTTTGAGGGTTTAGGGGCGTAAATGCTGTGTGATTTTAAGGCATTATATTGCCACAATTATCGATAATACTGTGTTGTAGTAACAATTTAGTCAGTATCAAAGAACAGGTAAAACCATGAGCGAAGAAACTATTGAAGAGCTTGCCAAAAAACTGATCCGCCGCATGGGTCGCAGTCAAGCAATTGAAATATGTAAAGCGAATAAATGGTTAAGGGTATTAGAGCATATCAAGTCTCTTGATAAGAACGCTCAAAACGCATAAGCTGCGTTTCAGCATCTTTTTCAGTAAACTCCCTAGTGAAACGATAAGGGTGAGGGCATGTATTACAGCGTTTTCAACCTCTTTAAAATTGGTGTTGGGCCTTCAAGTTCCCATACAGTTGGCCCTATGGTCGCGGCCAATTTATTCCTGAAATCGATCAATAACATCAGTGATGTCGAATCCGTTAAAGTTGACGTATATGGCTCTCTTGCATTAACGGGTTTTGGCCACGCTACTGATAAAGCTTTACTGATGGGTCTAGAAGGCCAGGAGCCTGCAACAATTGACCCTGCAATTATTGACGGGCGGTGCGAGGAAATCAGAAATAGTAATCGTTTAAAACTTCTAGGTGATAATGAAATATCTTTCGTATTCAAAGATCACATGCTGTTTCACATGGAAGAACTGTTACCACATCACAGTAACGGACTAACTTTTTCAGCCTTTGATGGTAACGGAAAAATTATATCCAAAGACAATTATTATTCTGTTGGTGGCGGTGCCGTCATGAGCGAAGCAGATTTTGGCCGAAATACCCCTCCACCTGATGAAGTGCCTGTTCCTTATCCTTTTAATACCGGGCAAGATTTACTAGAGCTATGTGAAAAGCATGAAATGACAATAGCCGAGTTGATTATGGAGAACGAAAAAGCACTTTTATCTGAGGAAGAAATTAAAGCGGGTCTTGATAATATTCATGAGGCGATGGAATTCTCCATCAATCGGGGTTGCGCTAAATCTGGAACACTGCCCGGCTCTTTAAAAGTTGAACGCCGCGCTGCTAAAGTTTTAAATACCTTAAAAGAGACACAGGAAAAACAGTTGAGGGACCCATCCGTCATATTGGATTGGATTAATCTTTGGGCGCTGGCCGTTAACGAAGAAAATGCAGCAGGTGGCCGTGTGGTTACCGCACCCACAAATGGTGCCGCTGGAATTATTCCGGCCGTCTTAAGATATTATAACCGCTTCTATAATCATCGTGACGATAAACAGCCTATCTATGATTTTTTACTTACGGCAACGGCTATAGGCTCTCTTTATAAAAAGAATGCCTCTATTTCTGGTGCGGAAGTCGGATGTCAAGGAGAAGTAGGCGTTGCCTGTTCAATGGCCGCTGGCGGATTGGCCGCCGTTAAAGGAGGCACAGTCCTTCAAGTTGAAAATGCCGCTGAAATCGGTATGGAACATAACCTTGGTCTGACCTGTGACCCAATCGGTGGGCTTGTGCAAATTCCATGCATAGAAAGAAATGCAATGGGGGCCGTAAAAGCAATTGATGCGGCGCGTTTAGCACTTCATGGTGATGGTAAACATCATGTCTCGCTTGATAAGGTAATCGAAACAATGCGCCAAACCGGAAAAGACATGCAATCCAAATATAAAGAAACTTCCCAAGGCGGACTTGCCGTGAATGTTGTGGAATGCTAACAGCATAAAATTCTAAAAATTTATCAGTTTACTAGATTATATATCGGTATAAATTCTATAATAGTAGGACATTTGGCTACTATTGTGACTATATTCATGTGAATTACTTTTCATGATTAATAAGGAGTGTACGACATGTATTCTTTAAATGATCGTAAAAAGATCGAAACTTTATCACGTGAAGACATCAGATTAAGTCTGCGTCAAATGCTTCATGGTGACGAAGAAAAATGTATAGAAAACTTATTGCATGCGACGGAATTGACAGTCGCAGAGCGTAACCGTTTAGTGGAACGCGCCCGTGATTTCGTTGTGAAATCGCGTGACGAAAGTGATAATCAAGGAACAATGGATTACTTCTTACAAGAGTTTGACCTTTCCAATAAAGAGGGGGTTGCCCTTATGTGTCTTGCTGAATCGCTTCTAAGAGTACCAGATGGGGCCACAGCAGATAAATTAATCTCAGAAAAAATTAAAGCCGGCCGCTGGTCCGACCACAAAGGCAGTTCAGAGAGCACTTTTGTAAATGCTTCCACATGGGGATTAATGCTTACGGGTGAATTTGTTGATCTAAGTGATGTACGTGGTAATTCTGATAACTGGTTTAAAACTTTTGTCAAAAAAGCAGGCGAACCAGTCGTACGTACTGCGATTATGCAAGCCATGCGAATTATGGGAGGACAATATGTTCTTGGACGTACTATTGATGAAGCCATTAGTCGCGGCATAAAAGAAAATAAACCGGGTACTCGTTTCTCATTTGATATGCTTGGTGAAGGGGCGCGCACACTTGCAGATGCTGACCGATATTTCGAGGCTTATAAAAAAGCAATACTTGAAATTGGTAAACAAGAAACCAAAGACAATTGCTATGAAGCAAATGGAATTTCAGTGAAATTCTCGGCTCTACATCCAAGATATGAAATGGGACACCGTGATGTGGTTATGGACTTTATGGTTCCCCGTATCATTGAACTTGCGGCGCTTGCCAAAGAAAACGGTCTTGGCTTTACTATTGATGCTGAAGAAGCAGACCGTCTTGATTTGTCACTTGATATTTTTGAAGTGCTGGCAACTGATCAATCGCTTCAAAATTGGGATGGTCTTGGTCTTGTTGTACAAGCCTATCAAAAACGTGCTCCATATGTAATTGATTGGCTAACAACGTTGGGTCGTTACCTTGGTCGCAAATTTATGGTCCGTCTTGTAAAAGGGGCGTACTGGGATAGCGAAATTAAACACGCCCAAGAAGCAGGTCTATCGGATTATCCGGTTTATACAAGAAAACCTTCAACTGATTTATCTTATCAGGTTTGTGCTGAAAGATTAATGGCAGCGCGTGACGTGTTTTATCCGCAATTTGCCACTCATAATGCTTATTCAGTCTCTCTTATCGTTGAACTTGTGAAAAAATGGGACATTGGTGCGTCTGAATTTGAATTCCAACGGTTACATGGTATGGGCCACCTGCTGTATGATATGGTGAAAGAGAACACTGATGTTGATTTTAATATTCGGGTGTATGCTCCTGTTGGTGCTCATAAAGATTTGCTGCCTTATTTGGTACGCCGTTTACTTGAAAATGGTGCAAACAGTTCCTTCGTCAATCGCTTCATGGATAAAGATGTTTCTGTAGAAGAACTCATGCAAGATACCATAAAGATGGTTGAAGAAAAATCACCAAAACGCCACAGCATGATACCGTTACCTGCAGATATATTAAGTTATTCAAAACGGGAAAAAGTAGACCGTAAAAATGCGGCTGGTTTTGAACTCACGGATCCTTTGGAAATTGATCGTTTGAATGAAAACTTATCTATTAATTATGATCTAAAGGCGGGCCCAATAGTTAGCGGTGAATTGAAATGGGCAAATATAGAAGATGTGTATAACCCGACAACTAGTGAAGTGATGGGTAAAGTATCAATTGCCGGTGATGATGATATTGAATGCGCCTTAAATGCAAGTGCTAAAGCTCAAAAATCATGGAATGCTTTGGGTGGCACAGCACGTGCAAAAATATTAAATCAGGCCGCTGATGAACTTGAAAATAAAACGCATTATTTTATGAGCATCGTCGCAAATGAAGCCGGCCGAACATTAATGGATGGCCTTTCCGAAGTGCGTGAAGCCGTTGATTTCTTGCGTTATTATGCGGGGCAGGCAATTGAAAATTTCGAAGACAGTATTCTTTTGCCAGGACCAACCGGTGAACGTAATGAATTATTCCTTCAAGGACGGGGCACCTTCCTTTGCATAAGCCCGTGGAATTTCCCTCTTGCGATATTCCTTGGTCAGGTCTCTGCGGCACTCGCCGCTGGAAATGCGGTGATTGCAAAACCTGCGGAACAAACACCGATTGTCGCCGCGGAAGCCGTGAAAATTTTACATGAAGCTGGTGTGCCTGTAGATGTTCTGCATTTAATGACAGGTGATGGTGCAACTGTTGGTGCAAAACTTGTGGCAGATGAACGCATTGACGGCGTTTGTTTCACGGGTTCGACCGAAACAGCGAAAATCATTAATCGATCTCTAGCGGGACGTGATGGCGCGATTGCGACTTTAATAGCCGAAACGGGTGGGCAAAATGTCATGATCGTGGATAGCACGGCACTTCCTGAGCAGGTTGTCGATGACGCAATTTCATCTGCATTTCAATCTGCAGGTCAGCGCTGTTCTGCCTTACGCGTATTATATATTCAAGATGACGTCGCCGATACAATTATCCCAATGTTAAAAGGGGGGATGGACTGCCTATCATTAGGACATCCGACAAATTTGAAAACGGATGTGGGTCCAGTGATTGATCAAGACGCACGAAAACTTCTTGATGATCATGTTGCCTATATGGAAAAAGAAGGCACTTTACTTCATAAACTTGATGCGCCAGTTGACTATGCAAACGGGACCTTTTTTGCCCCGCGTCTTTATGAAATAAAGTCGCTTGATCAACTAAAAAAAGAAGTATTTGGGCCTGTCCTTCATGTGATTAGGTACAAGGCATCAAAACTGGATGATATTTTAGCGCAAATTCAAAATACCGGCTTTGGGTTAACCCTTGGTATTCATAGTCGTATTGAAGAAAGCGCCGACTATATTTTCCGAAATCTAGATGTTGGAAATACGTATGTTAACCGCAATATTGTTGGTGCGGTGGTTGGTGTACAACCATTTGGTGGGCAAGGATTATCTGGTACTGGACCAAAAGCAGGCGGACCAAGATATCTTTACCGTTTTGCCACAGAAAAAACTTTGACCATTAATACGGTCGCCACTGGCGGTAATACTGAATTATTCGCAATGGAAGAAGAATAAAGAGTTTGATGACGCTTTAAAATTAGTATGCTAAAAATAATGATCAAAACAATATTTGAGGGTGATCATGAAATCTAGTAAATGGCATATTGATAAAATATTTGGATGCGCGGCAAGTTTATTTATATTGGTCTCTTGTTCTGAGCAGGATCTCGCCAATATAAAACTTGCTGCGCATCTTAAAAAATATGATCAAGCCCACCAAATCATCCTCGACCGCAATTATCGATCAAATAATCCAATCTCTCGTGAAGAATGGGAAGAACTTTTAAAGGTTGACGCTTCTGATGAATTCACCGAAATTGAACTGGGCCTTCTGCAAGAAAATCAACTCATGATCATTGAAGCAAATAAGCAGGCGGCAATAAAAAAATCCGCTATTGATCTTAACCCTCTGCGTGCTGATCCCGCAGCCTTGGCCGAATTCTGTGTAAGTATCCCAAAAGGGGGCATGCTTCATGTTCACCCATACGGATTATTCACCCGTGAAGTCGTTATGGACATTTTAACGGAATATAATCCACCTATTGACCCTGAGTATTTTATCAGCACAGTGAAGAATCAAGGGCAGGTGCTATATGATCATGAAATAGAAGCTCTGAGAACGTTACCTACGGCCACGAAATTTCTTGATTTAACAGACGCTGATCAAAGTTTATTTCTTGATTTCTTCCTTTTGCCTGTCGACCCGGTATCACATGATTTTACGCGGTTTGATGCGATATTCGCTTTTGTCATATGGATGGTAGAAGATGATTTCTTAGACGCGAAAATGGAAAAACTATATTTAGATTTCTTAAATCGCGCATCCGGTCTAGGTATTAGCTATATCGAATTTACAAATGGTTTTCCCCCTGAAGTGGCGAGCATCGAAAAACTGGATGCGTGGTCCGAAAAATTCTTGGATGAAACGGGTGTGGTCGTCCGTTGGAATTTAGGGCAACTGCGGTTTTTACCAGGTGAAATGAACGCGACTATGATGCGCGCTTGGAATGATCTCTTACTTGAACATCCGTCTACGAGCATTGTAGGAACTGATTTATATGCTATTGAACGTGGAAACCCCGCTTTGGAAAAGGCCCAACAAGCATACGGGTTTATAAGTGGGTATAACAGTGAACACGATGAATATCCGATTGAAATGACAATGCATGCAGGTGAAATGGGTGATCCAAGAAATGTTAGGGATGCTTTGATTATGGGCGTTTCTCGTGTGGGACACGGTGTTCTTTTAAAAGATGATTTGATCACGCTTGAATATGCGCGTAATAAACAAATCGGTATTGAAATGAATATAAACAGCAATCATCAATTAAGCGTGCATGATAAAAATGCTGAACCTCACCCGTTTTTACGCTTTTTGCGCCTTGGCATTCCCGTAAGCTTATCAACCGATAATGACGGTATTTTTGATACTAACATTTCAAAAGAATGTATCGCCGCCGTTAGCACCACTGATGTAAGTTATGCGGAATTACAACAAATGAGCTTCAATAGCATTTCAACAAGTTTTGCAAATGCGAAATATAAAGATATTTTGACCAATCGCTTACGTCAAAGTTTCACTTTGTTTGAACAAGAATATTTGAGCCGTTAGCTATCCTTTTAAAGCGCCGGCGGTTAGGCCTTGGACAATAAATTTCTGGATATAGGAAAAAAATATACAAACAGGTATAAGCGCGAGGATCATGGCGGCTGCCATTTGTCCCCAATCGACCGAAAATTTTGTGACAAAATTCATAATTCCAGCGGGAAATGTCATTTGTGATTGGCGATTAATGAACATTAATGCAAATAAAAGCTCTGACCATGCTGCCGTGAAAACAAAACCTAACGTTGCGCCTATTCCGGGTAAACAAAGTGGTAATGTAACCTTTTCCAACGCTTGAAAACGGGTATAGCCATCAATCATTGCCGCTTCTTCAAGCTCGACGGGGCTTCCATCAAAGAAAGACTGCATTAAAAAGCATGCAAAAGGTAAATTAAAAGCCGTATAAACAAGAACAAGTCCAGCGATATGATCTACCAGATTGATGTAGGTCAGCACATTATAAATAGGCGCTATGATCATGACGATTGGAAACATTTGTGTAATCAAAAGTATGGTCATAATGGCTGTGCGCCCTTTAAAGGAAAACCGTGATAAACCATATCCTGCTAGACATGCTATTACGGTAACCATCGCCGCTGTGGAAAAAGAAACGATAAAACTATTTAAGAAATAATCTGGGATACTACCTTCAACTAAAACTGAATAATAATGCTGAAAAGTTATTTCACTTGGCCATGCGGTAATGCCTTCCGAAAAAAGCAATCGGTCAGGGGTCAGCGAAATTTTTAGCATCCATAGAACAGGGAAGAGGGTAAAAATAAGAAAACCCATGATAAAGGCATATTTTGATTTATTAAGCATTAATACCTTTCCCTAAAAATATGTTGTCATTTTTTGACGAATTCGACCAAGAATAAGACCGTAAATCATCAACAGACTGAGAAGCGCGATCGATATGACTGAGGCATAACCAAAATCCATTTTTTGATAGGCGGTATCATAAATATAAGTGGCGACAATTTGTGTTGAATTAGCAGGGCCGCCATTAGTCATCACAATAATAATTTCAGCAAAATTGGAAATCCAAATGGCTCTAATCAATAATGTAATGATAATCGTTGGTGCGATTAAGGGGACCGTAATATGCCTAAAGGCTTGTAGACCGCTAATGCCATCAATGCTGGTGGCTTCATAAATATCGTTTGGAATTGACCTTAATGCTGCGAGCAGCATAATGGTAAAGAACGGTATGCCGAACCAGATATTTGCCACAATTGGTCCCCACATTGCCAAGTCAGGATCACTTAAAATATTTTCAGGCTCATTTAAAATTCCGATCGCTTCGAAAATATAAGGAAGGGGACCAGTAACAGGATTAAACATCCACACCCACATTAAGCCTATCAAGAAACTTGGAACAGCCCAGGGAATAAAAAGTACTGGCTGCACCAATTGAATTCCACGAAATCCACTATTTAAAATAAGTGCGAGCAATAGTCCTAAAGTAAATTGAAAGAAAAGTGATGCCGATGTCCAGAAAAGCGTATTGAGGAGACTTTTGGTAAATAAAGCATCTTCACTAAGAATACGGGTGAACTGATCTAAGCCGACGAATTCTTTGGTCCCGCTAATAAGGTCAAAATCATAAAAGGCATAGGTAATACCGGTAATCAGTGGCACCAAAACGAGCAGAAAAATAAAAAGAAGCGTAGGCGCGAGGTATAACCAAGGTTCACGAATGCTAATCATTGGCTTCTCCCTGTTCCTTAAGCCTTTTTTTTTGTGAGGTGCTTAGAAAATCAGCCCACGCACGTGCGGTTTCTTCTGGTGTCTTTTCACCCAGCATCATGGCCTGCCCACTTTGTATCACTTGAATGCTGTCAAATTCGGCGATATCAGATAAATAATTTGGATTGATCATATAATCCCAACGATCATCTTCCGTCGTTTGCAACCATCCCGCGCCTACATCACTCCCGGCGAATATATCACTTGCTAAACCTTTATATATTGGCACTAGCCCGCCTCGTCTTGCCCACGTTTCATGTTGGTCACGTTTTAGTAAGTGGCGCACGAGTTTAAAGGCGGCGTCTTTCTTCTTAGACCCTTCCATGATCGACCAGCCTATATATCCGAGATGCGGAAAACTTTTTCCAGATGGTCCAAGCGGCATAGGTGCAGAGGCATAATCACCATCATTCATGCGTTTTGATATACCGTTTAATGCATCAGGCGTTTGATGCAGCATGGCACACGTACCGCTATAAAAACCACTTACTGTTTCATTTAAGCCCCAATTAAGACTGTCTTGTGGGGCATAGCCGTTTTTATAAAGATCGCGGATAAAAGTTAAACCATCAATTGCCCCTTGATTATAAAATGCACTATTGCCCTCTTCATCGAAGAAAGCATTGGACCCATTCATTGTGGTCATGATCCAATAATAAAAAACGGCGCCGCCACGCCCACCGTGGTGGCAATATCCAGATACACCCGGCAGTTCCGATATGGTCGCGGCCGTCTCGTAAAACTCGTCCATTGTTAAGGGTGGTTTTTTAATGCCCGCTTCTTGAAAAATTTTCTTGTTATAAAGCATTGCGCGTAGGTAATATCCATAAGGAACCGTATAGACACGGTCATTGACGCTGCCATAGGAAAAAGTATTTTCTTCTAAATCATCATCAAATTCGACGTCTGCCAAATAAGGGGTAAGGTCGGCAATTTGTCCGGCACTAACATATCGCGATAGCCAGAAATCCGGCATTTCAATCACATCCGGAAATTGACCGCCAGCGATCATCATGCTTAATTTTTCAAAAGCCTGTCCCCAGGATAGCGAGATCACATCAACATTAAGTCCGGGGTTATCGGCTTCAAATTCGTCAAGTTGTGCTCTAAGTAACCCTGTGCGGTCCGCTGAAGTATTCACCTCAACGATTAATAAATTATTTGGATCACGGTCACGGTCCTTAATGGCTTCTATGCCAATAAAACATAACGTAACGATCACAAAAATTAGAGCACTCTTAATCATGAAAACTATTCTAGCGTAAGATCATCAAAATGAAATTCCTTTTTTCTTATGCCGCGGTTATAGTGTGCAAAAGGAGTCATTCATGGACAAAATATATATTTCTGCCGATGATTTATTGAGCGCATCATTAAAGCTTGGTGAACTGATCATTCGTGACGGTTTTCGTCCTGATTTTATTGTTGGTGTTTGGCGGGGTGGAACGCCGGTTGGCATCGCCGTGCAGGAATTGATGGATTTCTGTAATATTAAATCAGATCATATTGCCATCCGCACCGCGAGCTATACGGGCATCGGGCAGCAAGATAAAAACGTACGTGTTTATGGGCTTCATTATCTTGTGGAAAATATGAATGAACAAAATAAGCTTCTGATCCTTGATGACGTATTTGATAGCGGGCGCAGCATCAAAGCCATCATAGAAGCCTTAGAAACACAAATGCGTAAAAACATGCCTGCGGATGTTCGGGTTGGAACGGTTTATTATAAACCGGGAAAAAACATGACCGAGCGGGTGCCTGATTATTTCGTCCATAAAACCGAAGATTGGCTTATTTTTCCCCATGAGCTTGACGGACTAAGTGATGATGAAATTATTAAAAATAAATCGGATGCAGAAATGTTGGTTAAGTTGCGTCAAGATTTTGAAGGGAAATAATGGAAGAACTGAATTTTAACATCACGACAGCACTCAGGATATATCACGGTGAAAAGGCGGTCTGGCATTTCCTCAGTATCGAAGACGAAGAAGCCGCGCAAGTGAAGTTTTTCACTGATCCTGCTAATACGGGGAAGAAACGCCGCGGTTGGGGCGCCGTTAAGGTTAAAGCCACCATTGGCGATACCACTTGGGAAACCAGTATGTTTCCGAGCAAAGATACGGGCGGTTATTTCCTGCCCATAAAGAAGCAAGTTCGCACCGCCGAAAAACTTCTCGTCGATAATGAAGTCACCATCAATTTAATCATTAAAACGGGTCTTTAAATATTATATTTTAACTGACCCGCTTCAACGGCTGATCCCGCCACTTGTATTTTTGAAATGGCGTTCTTTTCTTTAAAAACACGCACTTCAATCACGCCGGGTTTTCCCATCTCTTCCCCTTGAATACCATAATATGAAGTGCTCTTATCAAAATCTAAAACCCCATGATGGGCCATGTAAAGCCCCGCTGGGCCGTTGCCATTTCCGGTGACGGGATCTTCATCAATACCAATGGCGGGGGCGAACATCCTGCCATGGGTTTTATAGGGGCCATCATCATGAATGGTCATCACGAAATAGCCGGTATGTCCGATTTTTTTGGTCAGCCGCTTAAGCGCTTCTTTATCCGGCGTTAATTGATGAAGCTTTTCGACCTCTTTGATCGGAATAATCACTTTCCCATGCCCCGTTGACGTAGACTGAACGGGTAAGTCTTCAATCAGATCATTTCTTAAAAGCCCTAAGGCGGATAAGGCTTCATCGATATGATCTTCGTTTAAAATATCACCAATTTCCGGCTTTCCCTGTGTCATGATAATTTTGATATCATCATTAGTTCTTTCGATATCAACGGGAAGTATGCCTGCGCCTGTCTTTGCCATCACCCGTCCGCTCGGCAGGTTTAATTTAAGGCTTCGCAAAAAATGACTGGCGATGGTCGCATGGCCGCATATGGGCACCTCGGTCGAGGGGGTAAAATAACGCACATGAAGGTCATAATCATCCGCCGCGTTAGCATTTATTAAAAACGCCGTTTCCGATACATTGGCAAAGGCGGCAATTGCCTGCATTTCATCCACGCTTAAATGACCCGCATCAAACACGACACCCGCGCGGTTTCCTTCTCCCGGGGTGGCCGTGAACGCATCCACAAGATATATCGTCACCTCAGCCATTTGATCGTGCCCTTTTTAGGGCTTGAAAAATTCCAAAAAGACTAATCACCAACCACGCGCATTCAATCACAAAGGACGCCATGTTAAAAGTCACCGTCAGCGAGATCAGAATGAAAACCGCCCCAACCGCATTGATGATAGAATAAAACAGCCCCTTCACATCCATTTTATCGAGCTGCACAAGCGAATAAACCGCCAGGATCATAAAAACTCCAAGCATCCCAATGGCATCAAAAAGAAATGTATTCATCACAAAACCTTTATTGTTTTAAGTTCCTTGAGGGGGGAGGCCGCGGGGAGCTCTTGTAGTGAGCGGGTAGCGAACGATAGTTCCCCCCATCAAACTAAAATGTCGTTTGAAACTGCGTTAATGTGGCCTTGCCGTCTGTAATCACCACTTTAAACATCTGTTCATAATCGGTCTCGGCAAGTTTTGGTTGCTTTGTCCCAGAAAGCAGCGACGCGAGATCAGGTGTCGATGAACTGTGCGCAACAATTAAAAATGTGCCATTAAGCCCTTTAAGCATAGTGGCAAATCCATCAAGATCGTCCGTGGTAAAAAGCTCAACCGCAACGCCGCGGTCCGCCGCCGTTGGCGTCGCCGTCATCACGGTGCGGTATGTCTCCGTTGAAAACACGCGGCTGATTGGTTCATCTTTTAACATCCCGACGATATGCGCGGCGCGTTTAACGCCCTTTTCGGTCAGGACCGGGTAATCGCCGTCCTGTTTTTCCGCATGGCGCACCACATAATAGGTGCCGTCTGCCTGCGCCACCGAAACCATCCCCAAAACCGTAATCACGATCAATCCAATAATTTTTTTCATCTATAATTCCTTTAAATTTTATGCCCCTACTTTAACTATCCTTACATCTGATGTCACCCTGTATATCCCGATGTTGATAATAACGCTCGACTATGGCGCCCGCCTGCTGTAACAAGAGCCCCAATTGTGACACATTGCAGCTTTATCAGTAAAACTTGCATGACGTTACATGCGGATTTAAAATAGATTACGGGATAGTATTATGAAAAAATTTCTTATGACAAGTGTATCTGCTTGTTTGCTTGTGGGTGGGGTCGCAAATGCACAAGACAGTAAAGACACGAAAGAAGGCCAATGGTACGTTGGCGCCGACGGATATTTCAGTGTCCTTGGCAACGAACAATCATAAGGATCAGTTCTTGATCTTCAAAACGAATTTAGCAATGGCGGCGGTTTCGCCGGTATTGTCGGTTATGATTACGGAAATTTCCGCCTTGAAGGTGAAATCGGTAAGCATTTCCACTCAATCGACGGTTATTCGATCACCAATGATGCGGGTCTTGGCCTTTCGGGCAACAATGCCACAAGCGGTAAATCAAACCTGACCCATTATATGGTCAATGCGGTGTTTGATATTGAAAACACCTTTAACGACAGCAACATTGAACCCTTCGTTGGTCTCGGTGTTGGTATGGCCAATCTAAAATGGAGCGAAATGGTCGTCGCCGGTAGCGCCGCGCCTTATGGTGGCGGTTCCGATACGGATCTGGCGTATCAGGCCTTTGCGGGGCTTCGTGTACCGCTTGCGGATAACCTTGATATGTCGGTGAAATATCGTTACATGGGCACCAAAGGAATGGATATGGTTGACCGCCTCGGCAACAGCTTTGACGCCAATTAAGACGTCCATGACTTCGGTGTCGGTTTGACATATTATTTCGGTGCCAAGAAAAACGACGAAATGGCAAAGAAACCACAACCAATTATGACACCGGAACCAAAACCGGAACCGGCCCCAAAGCCAGCCCCGGTTGTTGAAACACCGCCACCACCGCCACCACCGGCACCAATGCCGGAACCGGTTCAGGTCAATAAAGGACCATACAGCGTTTATTTCGATTTCGACAGCAGCGACATCACTTCAATGGCATCAGACACCATTAAAAGCGCCGCGATGGAATCGAAAAAAGTCGACGACATCATGATCGAAGTGTCCGGTCATGCCGACCGTTCCGGCGCGAGTTCGTATAATGATGACCTTGCCCGCAAACGCGCGGAAATGGTGCGTAACGCCCTAATCGCGGAAGGCATCGACGGCTCAACCATTTCAATTTCAAGCTACGGCGAAGACTATACGCAAGTAAACACCGCCGACGGCGTAAAAGAAGGCCGCAACCGCCGCGTTGTTATTCTACTGAAATAGTTGATTTCTAAAATATTTTGAAAAAGGTGCTTCCTCAGGGAGCACCTTTTTTTATGACCATACAATAAACCTACCGATTTATGATCATACCCGAAGACCTCAATCCTTTGAGGTCTGAGAACGGCGCTTCTGCGCCGCGCGAACGTTTTCGCGCAGGGGAAGGTCGCGAGACCGGGGGCAAAGCCCCCATTAAACAAAAAACCTAAGTGCTCAGGGAGGAAAAATCTATCAATAGATAAATTTATGAGAATAGGGAGGGGTTGTGAAAATCAATTTACTTTGACCCCATTGATTTCTTCTTGAATTAACAAAATTACACCTAATATTTTCGACTTTAAGCCATCAATAAGATAAAAAAGTTGTAACCCCTTCATCTTGTTATAGAATTTTTCAAGAAACATTCATAAGCTTCTTCAAAATTTTTTTCCTCAACTCCATAACAAAAACATTCATAATATAATTTCGAAACAATTCTATATTTTTCAATACTATTAACATAATTAACGCCAATTTTAGAAGGGGTTGATAGTGAAACATGTATTATTAAATAATATTCTTCTTCACCATAGAGGTAATTTATAATGTATGCTAAACATTTATTTTTGTGTGTTGCCATGATTAGGGGATTATTTTTGATCTCCAAACTAATAAATTTTGAAGCATTTATTATATTTATTTTCTTGGAAAAATTGTTTTCTTTTAAGTATAGCTTCTCATCTAAAGTCACACTATTAGATTGATGTAAATTTTTTAATTTAAAAAATTCTTGTTCAGATATAATTTTAAATCCTAGGTTAAATGTTTCTGAAATATCCCATTTTTCAACAACTTCGTTTTCTCTTTCACAAAAATCGTATTGAAATAAAACTGCTCCCTTCTCAGTTAAAAGGCCAACATGGTCATACTCATTGTTATTGCAATCATGATAATAAGCAATAAAACTATCATTAATTTTATGTGTTAATATCTCAACTAGATTTTCCAAGTCTTATTTTCCCTAATCGTAGTGAATAGTTTCATGTTTAGGTCTACCAATAGATTCCAGGGTCAAGCCCGAGGATGACGGAGCGTATCTCTACCCAACAACACTCATAGCCTGCTCAAGATCAGCGATCAAATCTTCTACATTCTCAATGCCCACACTCAACCTGATAATCCCATCGGTAATCCCTGCGATTTCGCGGTCTTCTTTGGGGGTGGCGCTGTGGGTCATGCTGGCGGGATGTTGTATCAGGCTATCCACATTACCAAGTGATACCGCCAAGGTGGGAACGGTGAGGGCGTTTGTAAACGCCTTGCCATTTTCAGCACCGCCATTTTTACCGTCATGCAGTTCAAACGACAACATCCCACCAAAACCATTCATCATTTGTGCTTTGGCGAGTTCGTGCCCCGGGTTGCTTGGTAACCCCGGATAAAAAACTTGTTTGACCTCGTCACGCGCTTCTAACCATTCGGCGATCATTTGTGCGTTTTTGGCGTGGCGCTGCATGCGGATTTCAAATGTTTTTAAGCCGTTATTAATCAACCATGTGTCCTTCGGACTTGGCGCAACACCCAACATTTTATAAGTAAGCCCCACGCCCTTACCACCCGGATGCATATAATCCAAATGCGTGCTGACGATGGCGCCACCAATGATTTGACCATGACCCGAAATATATTTTGATGTTGAATGCACGACCACATCAACGCCGAAATTAAGCGGACGTTGATGATAGGGGGTCGCAAACGTGTTATCAACCATCACCCACATGTCGTGTTTATGGGCCTCTTTGCATAATGCCTTTAAATCAATTACTTCCAAATTTGGGTTTGACGGCGTTTCAACAAACACCAGTTTCGCATCCGGAAAGGCGTTGATGGCGGTTTCTAACCCCTCGGGACTGGTGTCCGACACCCACTTCACATCAATGCCAAGACGCGGTGCCATTTCATTGAAAAATTTAAAGGTATTACCGTAAAGCCCCATTTGCACAATCGCTTGATCCCCCGATCCGATATGCGCGAGCACCGCGGCCGATGTGGCCCCCATGCCGGATGATGTCACTTTCCCCATGACAATGTCATAGGGTTCCGCATCAGGGTGCGCTTTAATCAGGTCGACCCCTTCCATATGGGCGATTTTGTTCGCCAAATGATCATAATTGGGGTTATGGGTGCGGGTATAAGCATACCCCTTGACCCGTCCCGCAAACACATCGGCGGCATCATCCACCGTTTCAAAGCCAAATGTGGATGTTTGATAAATGGGCATTTGATGGGAATGTTTGTCATGAATGCCTTCGCCCACGTGGTTTACGATGGTGCCCATGCCCGCGTCGGGGGATACTTTGCCGTTTTTGCTCATTTTACTTTTTATCTCTTTCAATTTTATCTGAAAATGCGTTTTTATATCTATCGGTTCTACCGAAATAATCCATTGATTGGTCAAGGTCTTGTTGGCGCATGCCGTCCACAGCATAGCCCGCCTTTTTTAACGTCCAGAAAATATCGGCGGCTTTTTCAACCACCTCAAGCTGATCAAAGGCGTGACTTAATGACGTGCCGACACTAAGCGCGCCATGCATATGCCACAGGATCACATTGCGGTATTTTATTTCTTCGGCGCTTAAAATCCCAAGCTCCAAACTGCCCGGTACTTGAAACGGTAAATGGCCAATCCCTTCGGGAAGTTGGATGCGTGCCTCACTTTGTAATCCGAGTATGGTGTCTGATAACACTTTCGGGTCATGAAATTCCGGTATATGCGTAAGCGAAATAAGCTTCACAGGATGGGTATGCACAACCGCGCGAAAATCGGGGCGGCTTACCATAAACTCATTTTGAATGGCGCAGTGGCTTGGCATTTCGCTGGTGGGTTTATCATTGCCGGCAATCCATTGGTATGATTTGCCGTCCGCCGCGATTTTATATAATCCAAGGTCCGCTTCGGGGGTGTGGGATATATCCCGTGACCGTGTCCCTGATCCGGTGATCAACAAATACATATCCGCAATCGCCGTGACCTCAAGCGGTAATTGGGTGGCCGCGCTCTCGCTTGATCTTAAGCTTTCCGGCACGTCTTCCTTATCGATGCGCAGTGATAAATTGCCGCCTTCTGCCTCGGACCATCCCTTAAACGCGAGCCAGTCACACACTTCTGAAAATTGATCTAACTGTTTTATCGCTTCAAAATCACTCATTCTATTTCCTATAGCAATATGGGGGCTTCGCATTGATCATCGCTGGTGTTCATTAACACATCAAGCATTAACCGCACCATGTTGGCGCGCACTTCGTCGATATTACCTTCATGAATGGTTATTTTTTCCTCGAGCCCCGCAGCGAGGTTTATCGGAAGCGCTACCGCCGCCATCACCATACCCAGCTCACCCGCAAGGTAAACTTCCGGGCAACCCGTCATGCCGACCACATCACCGCCCAGCATTTGATACATTTTTATTTCCGCCGGGCTTTCAAACCGTGGGCCATTGGTCGCCACATAGGTGGCACCGTCATTCACTTTGATATCATGCTTATCCGCCTGCTCAATCGCCTTGGCGCTCATCACTGGGCAATATGGAATGCTCATTTCCACGTGGCCGATGCCGAGCTCGATGGTGTCAAAAAATGAAAATTCTCGACCTGAAGTAAAATCAAGGAAATCCCGTATAATGCCAAGCTCCATCACCTGATATTTGGCGGTGATCGACCCAACCGCATAGGTGGCCATGATGCGTTTAACGCCCGCGTCTTTTAACGCTTTCATATTGGCGCGGTAATTGACTTTATGGGGTGGGGTGGTGTGATCGACACCGTGACGGGTCATGAATATAATATCCGCATGATCGCCTTTCCCTTGGTAATAAACCGCGTCACCATATTGATTGGTGATACGGACTTCTTCCACGGCAATACCGGGCAGATTATATATGCCGGTGCCCCCTAAAATTGCTGCTGTCATGTTCCTACCAATCTTTTATATTTTTTAATGTATATGGGCTCACGACACCGGATGTGGTGACGACGCCCGCTACATATTTGGGCGGCGTTATATCAAATGTCGGGTAGCGCGCACCGACCGTATCAATGGTGGTCGCCTGACCAAGCGCTTGCCTGATTTCCGCAGGGTCGCGTTCTTCAATTTCAATATCGTCCCGTGTTAATTTATTGTCATCACGCCCCCATGCAAACGCGAAATAGGGGATATTATGATCAAACGCCGTAATCGCATTTTGATAGGTGCCGATTTTATTGCACACATGGCCATCCACCGTGATCAAATCGGCGGCGGTGATATATTTATTGATATGTCCTTCGCGCATGACATGGGCCGGCATATTGTCGGTGATTAAATTGGCTTCAATGCCCATTTCGGTGATCGATGGCGCAGTTAATTTCGCGCCCTGCAAATAGGGACGCGTTTCTGGCACATAGGCGGTTATATTTTTGCCGTCTCTTTTTGCCAGCGCCAGTGACAATAAAAACCCTGCTTCGCCAAAACACATGGTCAATATGCCGTCACCATCATCAATCACATCGGCCATGGCACGGGCGCGGATCGCGTAATTATCATAAATGGTTGTTTTGATGCTTTCGATTTTGTTCTTGATGGCGTCGTCAACGCTGATGCCTTGCTCATCCGCAAGGGCTGCGGCCGCCAGCACTTCATCAAGCCTTAATGACATGGCCGTATTGGTCGGGCGTGTCGCAACAAGTTCATCACGCGCCGCTTTTAACGCCTCCGGTCCGTCGTTTGACACCATCCGTAACGCATTTACGGCCGCCATCCATGGACCGCTACCCTGTGTCACCATATCCTTGATTGCTTTGGCCACATCACTGACGCTTTCGCATTCATACATTTCCTTTGCGAACGGATATTTACGGCGGTCGCCGATGAAAACTTTGCCGTTTTCATAGCGGGCAATGTTATTCGGGTTCACCACAAACGGTAGCAGGTCATAAATACCTTCTTTTTCGGCGGGTGATTTGCCGCCCCGTGGTGCGGTTACGGCGCCGCCTTCTTTTACCCATTTGCCAAATCCGCCGCCCATATGACATATATTTTTAACGCCCACGTCCTGCGCCGCCTTGGTCGCGAGCGCGCTACGCCAGCCGGATTTGCAGTAAAAAACGAACTTATTATCTGATCCGAATATCTTTTTATAATAGGGGCTTTCAGGATCGGCCCAAAATTCAATCATGCCGCGCGGCATGTGGTATGCGCCCGGAATGGTGCCTTCCGCGGTCAGTTCACGTACATCACGCAGGTCAACGAATGTGACCTTCGGATCGTCGATCATTATTTTCGCTTGATCGACAGTGATGGTTTCAATTTCCGCATTCGCTTCATCAACAAGTTCTTTAGATGTTTTGGCCATTTGTTATATCTTTATTCCGCATGCAAATTAAGTTAAGGTCTGACCATAAACCTAAAACAAATATATGGGAATACGAAATGCTTAAAAAATGGGTGACTGCGCTATCACTTTTGCCACTGTTGGCTTGTGCTGAGCAGTCCGGTGATGATGCCGTCTCTGATCTAAACAGTTCGGACACACAATTTCTCGTGGTTGGAAAAACGGCGAATTATCGCCAAAACGCTGAAACATCTCGTCAGGAAATGATTAATTATCACTTTTTTGCTGAAATTTTTGTAAAAGAGGGCGGTGCGGTTCATAGCGGCACATTAAATCATGCGGCCATTGATACAATGAATTTTCATGATCATCCGAGCGTGCTTGAAACCCATGGCGGTCGTTATGATAACGAAGCCGACTTGGACGCGCTTTATCCCGATGGCGATTATCATTTTACCTATACGGAAACAGGCGGTAATGTCCTTGAAATTCCGGTGAATTTAAGCAAAAAATCGGACGGTAAAACCCGCATTCCCGCAAGCCCCGTGATCACGTTGACGCAAGACGGTGGTGTGGTTGATGCGGCGAACATCGACCCGGACATGGACCTCAATATTTCATGGACGCCTTTTACCGAGGGTGGGGCGGATGAAAACGGGTTTGTTGATGATCTTGTGTTTGCTGTGGTTGGCAATTGTCTTGGTGAGAAAATATCCCATTCCGGTGTGCCTTTTGGCGGTGGTGCCCATTTAACTTATGCAGATAAGGATGTGACCATCAGTGCGGACCTTCTTTTCCCCGGCGAAGTGTTTCAAGTCTCCGTCGAGCATGCCGTCATGGACACCAATTACGTGGGTAACGTACCTACTATTGCAACCTATGCGTCAACGGCTTTTCTTGACTTTCACACAAGCGGTGATGATCAACGTGGCCTGCAATGCCCACCGCTGCCAATGCAAATGGATAAAGGACAAACAGACAGGAGCTTAACAGGAACTATGGACTTACCAAAAATAGATGAGCAGATCACGATGCTTTATTATAGCGCGGATGATTTTGATAAAGCGGTCCGATTTTACGGTGACGCGCTTAAGCTTTCCGCCACTTATGATGATGAATGGGTGAAAATTTATAAATTAAATGATGGCGCTTTTATCGGTGTGGTAAAAGACACCGAAAATGGATTTCATAAACCAAACCCGGATAGCGCGGTAATGGTCAGTATCGTATCCAAAAATGTTGACGAATGGTACGGTGCGATATTGAATGCGAAAAACATAAAAATCGAAAAAGAAATCTATGATAATCAATCCGCCCCAATTCGTGCCTTTTTAATTCGTGATCCTGGCGGTTATACGGTTGAGTTCTTCCAGTGGGTGACTGAATAATCAAAAAGAAAAGGCGCTGAAAATATTCAGCGCCTGATCAAGCAAACAAGATATTACTATCAAATTTTTTACATAGCTGGCATTCTTGCGCCACGTACATCGATTTCAACAAGCCATCCTGGTACAGCAAGGCCGGAAATTTCAACAACAGCACGAACTGGCTTATTTGGGTTTTCTTCTGTACCAAAGAATTCTTGGTATGCTTTATTGAAGCCAGCAAAGTCCATTTTGCCCATTTCAGGGTCAGCTACAAGATAGACACGAACCATAACAATGTCGCTCATGCTCCAGCCCGCTTTTTCAACAGCAGCTTTAATGCTGTTAAATGTACTACGCGCTTGTGTTCCAGTATCGCCATATGTGCGTTCAGCACGTGGTGCGTCAGGGTTTACCGCGCGTGGGCCTTTACCTGAAACGAAAAGCTGGTCCGCATTTGCAGGCACTTCAATTGTTGAATAGAAGTTTGTACCTTCATCGTTACGTTGAATTTCTTGAGCACTTACGGCCATTGTCATAGCAGCGAAAGCAGTAAGGGCAATTTTAAATAGTTTAGTCATGTTTTTTCTCTTGTATAATTATTTATTTAGGCATGCGAATGGCACGGGCTTCAACTTCAACTAACCATCCAGGAACCACTAAAGAGTGAATACCAACGAACGTACGTGAAGGAAGGTTTGTGTTACCGCTTGTAGAGTTTTCACCGAAGTACTCACGATATGCTTTATTGAAACCAGCGGAATCAACATTTCCATCTTCGCCTGGCACACCATAAATTCTAAGCATAACAACATCACTTAGTGACCAGCCTGCCTCTTCAAGCTGCGCTTTGAAAGATTCGAAAATTGCTTTACCTTGTGCATACATATCACCTGGTTTACAGGCATCGCCTTTTGCTTGACGTTCTTCGCGGGTCATACAACCTTCGCCCCATGCGTGATTACCCTTACCACTCATGTAATATGTTTCAGCACCTGCGGGAATTGCGATCCCTGGATCAAGGAAACCTTTACTTGTTCTTTCGATCATTTGTGCATTGGCTGTAACAGCAGCAAGACTACTTAAGATAAGTGCAGCTACAATTTTAGTTAGTTTTGACATTTTTCTCTCCCTTGGAAATCATTAATAGCACCGGAATGCTAGGATAGGGTTAGCTTAATGGTTTAAAAAAAAATCGCAATGAAATCCGAATGAAATCATTGCGATTTATATGAAATTTTAGTTACCAGGTCCGAAACCGTCTTCTTCTTCAGCAATCTCATCGTATGCTGCGTCCATTTCTTCTTGGGTAATTTCACCAGCAGTATTACCCCAACTGTTGCGTATGTAATTAATTATGGTCGTTAATTGATCAACTTCCAAATCACTGATGAATGTTGGCATTCCTGCGCGCCCTTCTAGAAGAAGATATATCAATTCTTCTTTATCGCCATTCACAAATTCATTGTCTTTAAGAGCAGGATAAATATCTTCATATCCTTCACCGCCGATTTGATGGCATGCTTCACAGTAATCTGTATAAATTTGAGCGCCTTCGGCAGAATGATCCTGAGCATTTGCTGCCGTCATTAATGTTGATGCGCCTAATAGGGCCAAAAGTAATTTAAAGTAATTTTTCATATTCACCACACTATATTGTTTTTATTAAACGTTATATTATATCAATAGTTCGATATCAATATGACGATTTTATGTCCTCGATTTTAATTAAATGATCATCCTTGTTGAGCAACCCGTTTGTCAATAACTTCCATTGTTGACCAAGCTCCTTCGATTGCACCAGCCATCCAACCACCAAGGGCAGGAGAGGCAATATTACCAGAAATAAAGATGCGATTATCGCCTTTTTGCATAACTGGGAATGAACGAGTGCGACCACGACGTGACCAATTTTCCCAACCGGCTAGAGCATATTTCATTTTATGCCATGCTACTGAAATCGATTCACCTGTAAAATATTTTCTATAATTACCCGGATGAATTTTTTCTCCTACGGATAAAGCGAATTCGGTTCTTTCTGCCATTGATAAATTACTGATTGGAATGGATTGACCGCCAATTGGATAATATCCAAGTATTACACCTGTATCACCGTGTGCACTTCCAAATAAATTGCCTGATGGATAACTTAAAATCCGATGGCCGGGAATATCGGTGCTTGTAACTCCGCCATAAATCATATCGTTTTGTTCCCAGAAGCGATGATTAAATTCGACGCCAATCTTACAAGCAGGGCTACCACTTGTCGCTTTAATAGCTGCTGCCATATCTTCGCTTAAATTAATGTTCATTTTCTGCATTACACCAAGTGGTGCAGTGGAAATTAAATAGTCGGCTTCTTCCGAGCGGACGCGGCCATTTTTAGTATTTTTATATGTTACTTTAACGCCATTATCATCTTGAACGATGTCAGTTATTTCTGAATTATAACGGATTTGGCTTTTCTTTAATGCACGCTTTAAACCTTGTGCAATTTGATCCATCCCGCCCACTGCTTGGAACATAACGGCTGGATGATCAGCCGTTTCATTGCGACTTGCGTTTGCAATTGATAATACATCTGCCATTTCATATGGCTCGGAAAGTTTACCAAAATTTGTGCCGGCCCCTGGGTAAGAACTATGCCCGCGTGCGCGGTTTGCGCGATAATTAAATTCTTTTGAATCAATTAAACCTGAACGCTTTAAGTGCGTTAAGAGCATCTCTTTATCTTCTTGAGATATTAATTGATCAAGAGCTCCCTGATCTGCGACTTTCGCAAGTAGTTCGGTTGAATATCCTTTGAAATCAATATCAGCGTGTTCCTGACGTATCGGAACACCTTTAAAAGGACCTTCTTTATTTTCATAATAATAATAAGATTTACCGGTCTTGTTGACCATGACTTCAAGCGGAACCCCTAATGTACGGCAGTAATATATAGTTGATTTATGTTCTGCAGGGATACGCCATGGACCATAATTGACATAGTTACCATCTTGGAAATTACAGACTTGTTTTTCACTTCCTACTTCTTCAATTACTGACCCTTTACGTGCAGAAACACAACGTCCGCCCGCATAATCAAGTGCTTCAATTATTTGGGTTTTATAACCCTTTTTTGCCATCTCAAAAGCCAACACCATTCCAGCAAGTCCAGCGCCAAGAATAATGACTTTTTTACCTTTACCATCTGTGGACATTTCTGGTGGACGGTCCATTTCAGAAGCAAAGCCCATTTCCCAACCTTGCAATGCAGTCATAACAGCTGCAGTACCACCAATCATTCCTACAGATTGTAAGAACGATCGTTTTGTCATTCCGGATGGTTGTGAATTATCAGTATCAGTCATTCTTGTTCCCTTAAAGTCTTAGTCTCTTTTTTTTACGGCAAATACATTTTTTTATATCTATAATGATTGTGTGCCCGAATTATGTTTTTTAAATGAAATATTTTATTATATTATAACATTTCATTTTATTTTGCAAATTTTGTATGGTTCTCAAATTGTAGGTTTTTAACCCCAAACAGATATAATATATTTTTTTATATATTAGTCCGTAAGCCCCGTAAAATAAAGATTTTAAGGAAAATTAAAAGCATAAAATTGAAAAAAATATTTTACAAAAAATATTATTTATTTATGGGCTTCTTTTTAATATCAACTTCAAATAGGACTTGAATTTTCTTTTTGTTATCTAACTGAAAATAAAAAGTTAATCCATTTTTGCAGGGTTTATAATCATCAATCAGCCGATTTGGCAAACTTATACGAAAAGAATTATTCTCATAAATAAAATTATCTGTCTCTTCTAATTTCAAATAAATATCAATCGCCTGATTTCCTGGTAGTTCATAAGAATCAGATAAAAATCGACACTTTAGAAGTTCAGAAAATTCAATTTTACTGAGCCGCAATGTCGTCTTATTTGGTTCCAATCTGATTTTCATCAGATTATCCGCCAGTAGACGAGAGGTTAGTCATTATGCCTGTATCACCTAATGCTAAAAAGTGTGAGGAAGCTTTATAGTCTAATTGCTTGCTAATAGCTGCTTTAAGGTCATCTTTTTGATCATCACTTTGGAGCATATGACGAAGAGGGATGCCCACATTTCCAAATAAACAAAGTCGTAAGTCACCAGTAGAAGTAACGCGAAGACGGTTACAGCCAGTGCAAAAATCTTTTGAATAAGGTGCGATTAACCCGATAGAACCTGCGTAGTCAGCATGGGTAAAATTAACTGCGGGTCCTGCACCATTAGAGCGAATATTTTCAACCCATCCTTTATCGATGAGCTGATCTTTAATATGGTCAGCGGAAAGGTGAAATTTATTAAAATAGGTAAGATTGTCGCCTGTTTGCATTAATTCTATATACCGAACACTAACAGGGGTATCTTTGACATAATCAAGATAGGCATTTAATTCATCATCATTAACGCCTTTTAAGAGAACGACATTTATTTTGACATCTTCAAAGCCAACTTCAATTGCTTTTTCGATGCCGTCGCGTACTTTTTGCATACGGTTATGGCCGGTGATGTCATGAAATTTCTTAGCATTAAAGCTATCAATACTAATATTGATTGCATTAAGCCCCGCATCCCGCCATTTTTGAGCATTCTCTTTAAGCTTATAGCCATTGGTAGTAAACGCGAGCTTGCTTACTTCCGTCATATCGCCGATCATTTTCGCAATATCTGTAAAATCTTTACGAACAGTTGGCTCACCACCTGTAATACGAATTTTCCAGACGCCCAATTCGACAAAAGCATTTACCAGCCGCAATATTTCGTCTTGGCGTAAAAAGGATTTTTCACCGTCTTTTTGATATCCATTTGGAAGACAGTAAGTGCAACTGAAATTGCAAACTTCTGTGATTGAAAGGCGTAAATAGGGGAATGACCTATTATAATTATCAACTAACATTTTTTTCTCTTTTCCAAATACGGGAGGCCAAAACGTTTCCATTTTAACCCGGTGGGCAAATCCCACGGCCTGCAAACCATTTCATTATTGAATTAGGCGTTCAGGCTTCAGAGTTAATTACTTATGATAGAGTATAAAAATTTACCGATAAGTCCAGTCACAAATAAAAAAATATTTGTGAGTTTAATTTTTTAGTGATTAAAAGGGTCTTCTAGAATTCAGCGCAGTCGTGAGAGTGCCATCATCTAAATAATCAAGTTCCCCGCCAATTGGAACACCATGTGCAAGACGGGTAATGGTTAAATCAAATGATTTTAATTGCTCAGTTATATAGTGTGCCGTCGTTTGACCATCGACGGTTGCATTCGTAGCAATAATAATTTCTTTTAACTCAGAATCATTGGCGCGCTCAATCAATGTATTAATATTTAGATCGTCCGGCCCCACTCCGTCTAAAGCAGAAAGTGTTCCACCAATAACATGATATAAACCGCGATATGATCCGGCTCTATCTAGTGCCCATAAATCGGAAACATCTTCGATGACACAAATTATGGATCGGTCTCGCTTAGGGCTTTCGCAAATATGACATGGGTTTTCTATGTCTAAATTTCCACAAGTTGCGCAAGGGTGTACATTTTCTGCGACATCAGCCAGCGCACTCGAGAGCGGTTTCATAAGGCTGTCTTTTTTCTTAATTAATTGAAGTGCGGCACGTCTCGCGGACCTTGGGCCAAGGCCAGGAACCTTACCAAGTAAATTTATTAAGTGGTCCAATTCGTTATTTTTAGAAGATGTTTTATACATTCACTGTCTTACCTAAAATGGTAAATTCATACCTTCAGGAAGCTCAAGACCCCCCGTTAGTTTTGACATTTCCGTTTTATTGAAATCATCAACTTTACGTTTGGCATCATTAAAGGCTGCCACAATAAGGTCTTGGACAATTTCTGCGTCATCACTATTGAAAATAGAGGGATCGATTTTTAAGGCCCTCATTTCAAATTTGCCATTAAGTGTGACGCTGACCATTCCACCACCAGAAGTTCCGGAATGTTCTGACTTCTCAAGCTCCGCTTGCATAGCGGTCATTTTACTTTGCATTTCTTGGGCTTGCTTCATCATTTTACCGAGGTTTTTCATTTTATATTCTCTAATTACTCTTTAATTAAAGTTAATTATCTTCAAGGCCGAATTCATCGGCGCTTATTAAAAAATCTGTATCAAAGCTGTTTGGCTCAATGACAAAAGCATCTTTTATTTTTCGAATATCGGATAAAGAGGCTCCTGTAAAAGTGCCTAATATTGACTTGATCAGGTCATCTTCCAATACCATTTCTTTTAATGCGGCTTGTTCCGCTTTATCTTTTTCATAAAGCGTGTCTTCACCAAGTTCCGTTGAAATGGAAATTACCCAATTCTGTCCGGTCCATTCTTTAAGGAGGCCGGACATGCGTCCAGTCATATTTTTTGGGACGCGATCATTAATCCTAATATCGATACGTCCTTGGTCGAAACTTACTGGTCTTACATTATCATTTAATTGGAACGCTATATCCGGCTCCCCTTTCTTTTCAAATAACGCAGCTAGTTCTTCAAAATTGCTTGGTGATCTGGCAAACTCTTCATTTGTATTTGGAACGGGATCACTAACACGAACGGCTGTTTGACCAGACCCTTGTATGACATTGAATGCTTGAGGTGCGCCTCCCGTTGCGTTTGATCCATCGGTAATTGAAGTCTTACTATGTGCTGTTGTTCCAGCGCCTTGCGGATTTGTAGAACTCGTTTGTGATGGTTGGTCAGGATTATTTTTAATCTGTTTTACCAGCTCTTCAGGCGAAGGCAGGTTTGCACTATAGGTTAGACGAACGATTACCATTTCAGCAGCTGAAATTGGATTAGGCGAAACGCGAACTTCTTCTGTCCCTTTTAATAACATTTGCCAAGTTCTGGTAAGAATAGGAATAGATAATCCATTCGCCATATCCAGGCCCTGTTTTCGCTCAGCCTCAGAAGTAACCAAATCATCTCCTGCATCTGGAACAACTTTTAATCTTGTCAGCCAATGCGTTAGTTCAAGCATATCTTGTATAATAACGGCCGGATCGGCACCATGATGGAATTGATGTCTTAGTTTTGCGAGTGCATCCGCTGTTTTACCGGATAGAATATCTTTATAAAGATCAAAGATTTGCGCGCGATCAGCAAGGCCTAGCATATCACGCACTTGTTCTTCGCTTACTTTACCTGCTCCATGTGCAAAGGCTTGATCGAGTAAGGATAAGCCATCTCTAACCGATCCTTCTGCTGCACGAGCAATCATTGCAAGTGCGGCCTCTTCAATTTCACAGTTTTCTTTTTTTGCGATATTGGAATAATGGCCCATTAATTCTTCAATAGAAACGCGACGAAGGTCAAACCGTTGGCATCGACTTAATACCGTGACAGGAACTTTTCTGATTTCTGTAGTAGCAAAAATAAATTTCACATGTTCGGGCGGCTCTTCTAAAGTTTTAAGAAGCGCGTTAAAGGCATTTCTTGAAAGCATATGAACTTCGTCAATGATGTATATTTTAAAGCGAGCAGAGACGGAAGCATATTTTACACCATCAATAATTTCACGAATATCATCGATACCTGTACGACTGGCAGCATCCATTTCCATGACATCCACATGACGGGATTCGCTTATCGAAACGCAGTTTTCACATTCACCGCACGGTTCAATAGTCGCCTGTCCATTACCATCAGGTCCGATACAGTTGAGCGCTTTAGCAATAATACGTGCCGTTGTTGTTTTACCAATTCCGCGTACGCCTGTTAAAATAAAAGCATGGGCAAGTCTACCTGTCTCAATAGCATTTGATAAAGTGCGGACCATTGCGTCTTGGCCGATAAGTTCAGCAAAATCAACGGGTCTGTATTTCCTTGCGAGGACTCTGTAATGAGTGTCGTTCTCTGAAATTTCCGACATTAAATTTGTTGTTCCCTGAATAAATGAATCATTTCAGGTTTGACTATAAAATGACGCTGCGACGATTGCTATAGAGGATATGAAAATATTTCATTTTTTTATAGAAAAGTGAGAGATTGAACGACCCGGCTATCCCGTTACGGCTGCTCCCTTCCGGGCCTGACCGGATTGGCGGGTTGACCGTCCGCCAATCTCTCGGGCTCTATATGGTCTTTTTTGATTATGATTTCAAGATAAATTTATCATAACAATTTAAGATATTTACTATTACATGCTTATCGACACTGGTCTTTTATATAAAATTATGTCACTAGTTCTAAAAAAGGGTGAAAAATGTATTTTGAAAATTCTTGTATTTTTGCTGAATTTCCTTTGGATTCTTCTGATCACCTAAGAGGAGATGACCAAACACTCAACAAATTGAAAATAGAAAAAACCACTAAGGTAATCGGTTATCGAAATGGCGAAGCTTTGGTTGAAAGTGAGAATAAAATTCATTTTCTTTCATCATGTGAAGCAAATGACACGGCAATCTTTTTAGGACTAAAAGAGGGATCTGCCTATTTTGCTGTTGAACTGGATGAATATTTTCAAGAGCCAAACCATACTGTATTTTTAGACATGAGATCCATTGCAAAGGAAGTAGCAATGGATGGGTTTTCAAGTCATCCATCATTGCTTGCGCGGGGTAAAATGCTCATAGACTGGCATAGCCGTCACCAGTTTTGTGCAAATTGTGGCGCCATAAGTGAAATAAAAAAAGGGGGGTATGTTCGCCACTGTAAAAATTGCGAAACAGATCATTTTCCACGTGTTGACCCTGTCGTTATCATGATGGTTATATATAAAGATAAATGTCTTTTGGGGCGCAGTCCTCAATTTTTACCAGGAATGTATTCTGCATTGGCGGGCTTTATGGAGCCCGGAGAAACTATAGAAGAGGCATGCCGAAGAGAAGTATATGAAGAAGCAGGCATAAAAGTCGGTGATGTTAAATACGTCAAAAGTCAACCTTGGCCATTTCCATCATCATTAATGATTGGAGTGATAGCAGAGGCCTTAGATGATAATATCAATATTGATAATGATGAGCTTGAAGACGCAAAATGGTTTGATAAAAAGGCAATACAATCGGTCTTAAAAAATGGCGGGGACGATGACTTTAGAGTACCTGAAAAGCTCGCAATAGCAAGGCACTTACTTGAAGTGCACATGATGGCAGAATGAGCTTCTGAAAAGACTTAACCGCGTTTATTAATTCTGTATTGTGATTGTGGATAACTTCCAAGAATGCGGTATTCACTGGTATAAAAGGCTAATTCTTCAAAAGCATTTTGCACGGCAATATCGTCTTGGTGTCCTTCAATATCTGCATAAAATTGTGTCGCGCTAATTGCACCATCCAACTGATAACTTTCTAACTTGGTCATATTGATGCCATTGGTGGCAAAGCCCCCCATTACTTTATAAAGAGCCGCTGGTGTATTTCGCACTTGAAAGATAAATGAAGTCATATTGGGCTGATCTTGTGGGAGTTTATTTAATGCTTCGCGAGAAAAAACTACAAAACGTGTTGTATTATGACTTGCGTCTTCGATATCTTTTTTAAGTGTATCTAATCCATATATCTCACCAGCGAGTGAAGAGGCGACAGCACCAATAGTTGGATCACCCAATTCAGAAACATGTTTTGCTGCTGCTGCGGTATCTGCAAAAACTTCTCTTCTTATCCCTAATGCGTCCATCGTACGTCGCACTTGACCTAAAGCTTGCTCATGACTTCGTACAATTTTAATGTCTTCAATAGATGTTCCGGGTAACGCTAGCAAATGGTGGTTAATTCTTAAAAAATGTTCCCCAATAATATGCAAATTTGAGTGAGGGATTAAATAATGAATATCCGCAACACGTCCCGCTACACTATTTTCGATGGGAATTACAGCATATTTCACATCACCTTCATCAACCGCCGATAATGCATCTTCGAATGTACGACAGGGTAAAACTTCCATATCTGGAAATAATTGTTTTGCCGCCAGGTTTGAATAAGCGCCTAAGTCGCCCTGAAAAGATACAAGATTGTCGTTAGTGGTTTTTGCCATTTTTTCTAGTCTCCAAAATATTTCGGCAGTATTCATTTTTAGTCTATGACTGTCAATGATAGAGAAAAGATTATTTTTATGAGAAAAATTAAGGATATTTAATGATTTTATGCTTAAATCATCTTGTCTAGTGTATAAAAAATCTATACATAGTAGGCATAGTGAAGAGTTATGATTCTGAAGAATAGAATTTAAATGATAGGCTCTTTTAATATTAAACTGTTATTGGTTACGGGGATTTACCGTGAATTCACATGATTTAAATAAGTTTGCAATGGGCACCTTGATCGCAATTTTAGGTGTAATTGGTTTTAACCTTCTTTCTGAAAGTATTTTTCATCAAGCACCATTAGAAGCAAACGCATATCCAATTGATACTTCTGCTGTTGCTAGTGCGTCTGTTGCAGATGTTGCGGTTGAAGAAGGTCCTTCAATTGCTGAATTGCTTCAAACTGCTGATATTGAAAAAGGTATGTCAGTCTTTAGAAAATGCGCAGCTTGTCACACAACAGAAAATGGCGGCGCTAATAAAATTGGTCCTAACCTTTGGAATGTTGTTGGTAGAGACGTTGCCACAAACGGTACATTTAATTATTCAGATGCTATGCTTGCTCAAGAAGGTGGATGGTCATTTGATTTATTGAATAGATACCTAACGAAGCCGAAAGATGCAATTCCAGGAAACAAAATGGTATTTGCGGGTCTTAAAAAAGGTTCTGATCGTGCAAATGTCATGATGTACTTACGTTCACTTTCTGATGCTCCTATGGAACTGCCAACTATGGCAGCTGTAGAAGAAGTTATGGAAGAAGCGACTGAAGCAGTAGAAGCTGCTCCTGAAGCAATGTAATTTCTGAAAAGAAAATTTTTAAAGCCGCTGATTTATCAGCGGCTTTTTTTATGCTTTTTAAAGATTTAGGGAGATACGCTTTATCGAGCTAAGAGGGGGTTTTTCAGTTTGAAAGCTCACGATGTCTATCACATCTCTTAAAGGATCAATACTGACGCGCATATGATGAGCATTCGCATGTAGTAAATGCATATCGTCAAGCATAATACCGACATGACCCGGGAAAAAAGCAAGATCACCATATTCAGGAACTTTGTCTTCTTTTAACTGCATTCCAAGTTCAGCTTCTTGCAGATCAGCATCCCGCGGCACCGCTATTCCAACAGAAGCATAAGCGATTTGTATGAGGCCACTACAGTCAATTCCAGCGTTACTTCTACCGCCCCATAAATAGGGGGTATAGAGAAACTTTAGAGCTTCTGAAACTGGATCTTTACCATAATCTTTTGATATATGGGTCGCGTAAACCCAATTTCCATCTGCTAAAGGTAGGAAGCCGTTTGTCTGAGCTTCATCAATGATAGATACATCAGACATCATATGCAGCATATCAACTGGTTGAGTTTTTAAATTAGGTTCAGGGTAAATATGTGAGCTAACGGCGCTGACATGATGTGTGGTTTCGTGAAGATCGAGTGTCAGGCTATTAAGTGAACAGTATCCAACATAACCATCTTTTACGGATTGTCCCCACGCCCAACCATCATTAATTTCAAATACGAAAAAATATTCCCCGTATAGTAATTGACTAACCAAGGGAGTATTCGCGTCTGGTATTGCAAATAATCGAGAAATACCGGTCGCGACTTGATATTTCTCACCTTCCAAGAATTCTTTTGAGGTCACTTTACCTTTAAGTTCAATATTGGCGATATCATCGCGATAGGCGAATAAACGCTTGTCTAAATCCATATTTGTCATATCCCACCCCCAAGGTTTTAAACGTTATTTATCTTTAGCTTCTTCATTAGATTTTTCAATCATTTCAGCAAAATCAGAAAGGAAGACGGCCCCTTTAACCGTACGGGTAATAAAAACGCTTCTTCGGTCATTTTCATCTCTAACTCGCTTTACCAGTCCCAAAATACTTAACGAGTCTATGCATCTGGTAATAACGGGTTTTGAAACATCAATTGCGGCCGCCAAGCCGCGAACGGTGTGTTGCTTTGGCTCAAGATAAACCATCAGCATTACACTGAGTTGCCGTGTTGTCAGGTCTGGACCCTTTTTTAAAACGATATTCGTCAGAGTTTTTTTCCATAGCCGCAACCCTGCGTGACCACTAAGTTCAAATTCCATAGTATACCCGTTGTGTTACTAATTTTTACTCTAAACGATCTGAATAATGCCAAGGAATCAATAATTTATCAATGGCTTTGTTTTTTTGCGACTTGTTCATTTTGCATATTTACTATGTAAATATGCCATAACCGCCCTAAGCCCCATGGCTTCACCACCTTTAGGGCGTCCAGGACGATCTGACATATTCCAAGCATAAACGTCAAAATGAGCCCAAGAAATTCCGTCATCTACAAAATGTTTTAAATAGAGGGCCGCAGTGATAGCACCTCCAAAACCAGTACTCGCAACGTTATTGATTTCAGCAATACTACTAGATAACAATTTGCGATAAGGTTCATATAGCGGAAGTTGCCATAGTGGATCATTTTCACTTCTCATATGTTGCTGTAAACCGTTATGGAGTTCATCATCGTCTGTAAAATATGGCGGTATGTCTGCGCCCATTGCCACTCTCGCAGCACCTGTTAAGGTGGCAAAATCAAGAATTAATTCGGGGTTTTCTTCACAGGCCAATGTTAATGCATCACAAAGTACTAAACGTCCTTCAGCATCAGTGTTGCCAATTTCAATGGTTGTGCCTTTATAACTTTGAATAATATCTCCCGGCCTAAAAGCATTTCCGGAAATATTATTCTCAACAGCAGGTATTAAAATCCTTAACCTAACATCAAGACCACTTTCCATTATCATTTGACCAAGGCCCAAAACATGGGCGGCCCCGCCCATATCCTTTTTCATGGTAAGCATCGCATTCGACGGTTTAATATCTAGCCCGCCTGTATCAAAGCAAACACCCTTTCCGACAAGGGTTAATTTAGGGGAAGACTTTTTGCCCCAATTTATTTCAATTAGACGAGGTTCTTTTTCCGCGGCACGCCCGACTGTATGGATAGT
This sequence comes from Kordiimonadaceae bacterium UBA4441, assembly GCA_002390425.1. Taxonomy (GTDB): domain Bacteria; phylum Pseudomonadota; class Alphaproteobacteria; order Sphingomonadales; family Emcibacteraceae; genus Pseudemcibacter. Next base: position 91,028 of record DGPL01000047.1, read on the forward strand.
TTCATATCCTTTTTTGAGCAGCTCTTCGCCGACCGTGACTTTGAATTTTGCTTTATACGCTTTTGCGAGCTCTTTTGCCGCATCTGATAATTCCGGCGGTCCCATATCACATGTTGGTGTGTTTACTAAATCCCGTGTTAAACATGTGCCACGAACTGAAGTACATACATTTTGGTAATTACATTTATTGGGAACGACAAGTTTAACGGATCTTTTTTTCTTTTCTTTAAGATATCTTTCAAATTTATAATCCGCCATCGCCCAACCAAAAGCTACTTGATTTGCACAAATAGCATCTAAATCATTTGAAATTTGATAAAGTCCGTCCGGAAGAGAAGAGGATAATTTTGAAAACACCCATGGGTCGATTTCATTTATATCGAGACCAAAAGCCACAAAATCGATATTTCCTTCTTCAGTGGTGAACGTAATGAGCGAACCATGAGTTGCGGCAAAGTTATTCGTTTTAACCCATTGCTTTTGACTATTAGTAAGCCCTTTATTCCATTTATTGAAATCATCTTTAAAAACGATATCAATGGCAATGGTCGGTTTCTTAGTTTTATTGATCAAACTGGAAATTTTACCGGTGTGGATATATTTAGACACTTGCAATCCTTTTATTCTGGTTTATCGTGCCATTGTAATCAGAGTTTATCAAAAATGTTAGGATTAAATGATGTCAAATTTCACTTTAATAATTGGTAATAAAAATGTTTCTAGTTGGTCCCTTAGAGGCTGGCTTGCTATTAAGCATGCTAACGTCGATTTTAATGAAATTCTGATTAATTTAAGACCCGAATGTGAATACGATAAATTAAATGCGCTTACGCCAGCGGGTAAAGTACCCACTTTAAAAATCGGCGAAGATCAATTCGTTTGGGATAGTTTAGCGATCGCAGAATATTTTAATGATATTTCTCAGGATATTAGTTATTGGCCTAATGATATCGAAGAAAGAGCACACGCAAGGTCGGTTTCAGCCGAAATGAATTCTGGTTTTGTGGCGCTTAGATCGATCATGCCAATGGATTGTTTAAATAAATATGACAGACCTGAAATGACATCTGACTTAAAAAAGGATATCGATAGAGTTATAGAGATCTGGTCAGAGTGCCGAAATAAATATGCTGCAAAAGGGTCATTCCTTTTCGGTGAATATTCAATTGCAGATATGATGTACGCACCCGTGGTATTTAGGTTTAAAGGATACGGAATTGAATTACCCGATGTAATCGAAACCTATTGTTCTGCTGTTATTTCACTTCCTGATGTTCAGGAATGGCTTGAAGAATGCGACCCTAATGATAAAGGGTAAATTTAAAGGTTACATTGCTGAACGCTTGCATCAACAAAACTGGTTCGACCAGGCGTGATAGTAAATCGATATTCGAAACCGTTTGTAATCACACTATGATAAAGTGGTAAAGTACCTGAAACTTCCTGTTGTTCACCTCCGGCGAGCATGAAATTAATGGTGACTTCTTTCGTCGGGTCAAACCATGCCTCAGGGCTTCCGTTTTCGTTTAACGATGGTGTACCTGTTCCAGCTAATGTGATTAAACCACGATAATAGCTAGCTGTTGAAACCGATTCTGTTGATACATTGGTTAAGACTATAAAGCGTTTTGTATCAATTTCTGCTGAGCAAGATGCATCTTTAGTCACACCATTTATGATGGTTTCCATGCGGCTAAATTCTACACCTGAGTTGGCTTTCTCCGTAACTGTTGCAATTAAACTTTTCATTTCTTCGTTTGGAAGCAATTGGTTTAATTGATCAAGTTCAGCTTTATCTTGCCCAAGTTCAACTTTCAGTTTTTCGTTTTCAGCAATTTGGGTTTCGTATCGTGTTTTCCAAAGCAGCACTTCTTCTTGTGCTACGGAAATACCGATTTCATGAGCAAAATATCCGATGCCGCCGCAAATGCCGATGACAAGGACGAATTTAATAAAAGCCCATATCCTTTTATTGCGCCGTTTTTGCTTTTCTTTTCTATGTACAAGACCTAGTGACATGCTGATTCCGTGTTCGTTTTATTTTCTTCGCATATATTATGCGAAAAGTCCTAAAATTAAAGTTAAAATATTTTTTGTTATATTTATGGCGGTTTTTTTATTATGGTTCATGAAAGGATACAATAAAAACACAAAAAAAATATAGGGAAAATTATGAGTAGCGGGATGGATGTTGATGCCAACCAAGCTAAGCTAAAACGTGATATTGGTTTATTTGCAGTCGGCTTGTTGGTGTTAAATGGTGTAATTGGAGCTGGAATATTCGGGTTGCCCGGTAAGTTGGTAGAACAAGCGGGTATCTGGGGACCATGGCTTATTATAATATTTGGCATTCTTATCTCGTCAGTCGTTTGGACATTTGCCGCAATCGCAAGTTATTTTAATACAACCGGTGGCCCTGTTGCATACGCAAACCGTGCTTTTGGTCCGCTTGTTGGGTTTCAAACGGGTTGGCTTCTTTATATTGGGCGGGTTACCGCGATTGGCGCCAATACTAATGTATTGGTTACATATGCACTTGATTTAGCAAAAGTAGCTGATTCAGAAATGTTGCGTGGGTTTTTATTATTATTGATTATTGGGGGATTGGTCGCGATAAATATTATGGGCGTCAAAAAGACCGTTAAAGCGATTAACGTTATTACACTTATTAAAATTTTACCTGTACTTTTGCTAATTGTGTTGGCTATTCCGCATATAACCCCAGATAAAGCATTTCCAAATGGTGTACCTGAATTTGATCAAGTAAGCGGTCTTGTACTTATTATTCTATATGCTTTTGTTGGATTTGAAGGCGCTCTTGTCACCGCAGGTGAAACAAAAGACCCTAAGAAAACCATTCCTCGTGCTTTATTCACGGGTATTTTTATCATCACTGCAATTTATTTTCTAATTTCATGGACTTATGTTAACGCGGTGGAAGATTTGGGCGGTGATACACCATTAATAGATATGGGTGAAGTTTTGATAGGGCCAATTGGTGTCGTAATGATCGTGATAGCGGCGATTTTTTCTATTCTTGGTAATGCGACTGCGATCGTGGTGGCTGCACCACGAATGACGTTTGCCATGGCAGAAGAAGGATCATTGCCCGCGTGGTTTGGAAAGGTTCACGACAAATATTCAACACCTGCGAATTCGATCATGTTTTTAGGGGTTCTTGCTTTTTTCTTAGCCATATCTGGTACTTTTGTTTATCTTGCGGCTGCGAGCACATTAGCAAGAATGATTGCTTATATAATATGCATGGTGTCGTTACCGGTTATTAGAAAAAAAGCTGATCAGGAAACACTTGATAATGCAATGCTACTTCCATTTGGATACCTCATTCCCATAATTGCAATTATTGTTTGTACGTTCGCTATCCTTCAGGCGGATATCATCAATTGGGCATATATTATTGGCTTTATTGTGCTCGGTAGCGGATTATATTTTGCGAATTCTATTTTTTCTAAAAAAGGTTAATATCAATATTCAAGAAAGGGATTATACATCGCAGAAGAAGTTTCATTAAAACGTGATATCGGCATCGTTGCCGCTTGTTTCTTGGTTCTCAATGGCATTATTGGTGCTGGTATTTTTGGGTTACCCGGAAGATTGGTTGATGCCGCTGGCGATTTTAGCCCTTGGCTTATTCTTATTTTTGGTTTTCTTACTTTAACAGTTGTTTGGTCTTTTGCGGCCCTTTCCAGTTATTTTAGTGATACGGGAGGGCCGATAAAATATGTATCACAAGCATACGGCCCATTAATGGGGTTTCAAACAGGATGGCTTCTTTATATTGGCCGTATTGCCGCTTTTGCAGCCAACATCAATTTATTATTCGATTATGGGGCCTATCTATGGCATGGGGTCGAACCCGGATTAATCAGAAATATTTTCATCGCGGTCATTGTGGTGAGCTTAACCGCCATTAATATATATGGCGTTCGCCGCGCCATAGGTGCAATAAGTGTTTTAACTTATCTAAAATTGCTGCCGCTCATCTTACTCGTGTTATTAGGATTAAGTTATATACCCGCTGAAAATTGGGTGCCGGGAGATATTCCGAACTTGGATAATACAGGCGCCGTCGTCCTATTAATTTTCTTTGCTTTCACGGGATTTGAATCTGCACTTGCTTCTGCGGGTGAAACTAAGAACGCGAAAAAAACATTGCCGATTGCTTTGCTTATTATTCTGGTTTTCTCAACAATTATCTACTTTTTATTGCAGCTAGTATATGTGTCAGTAGCACCACCCAATAACGGTGATGCACCACTTGTTGAACTCGGACGTGTTTTAATGGGGCCTATCGGTGGTACATTTATTATATTTGTAGCAATGTTTTCAATTCTAGGTAATGTGGCGGGTATTGTGCTTTTTGCTTCTCGTTCTTCCTTTGCAATGGCCCAAGAAGGCACACTACCAATGTGGTTTGGAAAAGTGCATGAGAAATATTACACTCCTTCAAATTCTTTGCTATTTCAGGGTGGCTTGGTATTGATTTTGGCGACCACCGGAACATTTGTCTATCTCGCCGTTGCGGGTACTTTAGCCCGTATGATCGCTTATGCCATAAGTATTTCGGCCCTTCCTCGGGTAAGAAAAAATGCCACAGAAGAAGAACGCCAAAATGCTTTTAAAATCCCGGGTGGTTATATCATTCCTGTAATCGGAATATGCGTTTGTATTTTTGCGATGACACAATCTGAACTGCGCAATTGGATATATTTATTTTCTTTTGTCGCTCTAGGAACATTACTTTATTTATTAAACAACAAAATTAAAAAGGGCGACTAATAAGTCGCCCTATATGTTCATTACGGTAATGTTGGATATGTAATTCCAAGTTGTTCGAGATAAGTATTATATTTCTTTGGATCATAATATAATTTTTTAAGCTCAGACTTAAACTTGGCCATGATGTCCACGTTCTTTTCAATAGCTGGTTTTTCCGTGGCACTTATAAAAGGCACGTATTTAGTATCTTTTAATTGGACGTTATGAAAATAATCATTGGCATCTTTAATTATCTGTGGGTTCATCAATAAATCAACAAGTGTCCTTGCAATGACTTTGGCACCGACAACGGACCCTTTATGTGCAACCGGGGTTGCCATAGCAATTGTATTGCGCCAATTATGCCCACCTAGATCATTGATGTTCGCAGGAAAACGTAAATTAATAGTAGGCACCAACCATGAAATGTCGCCAATGTCATCTGATCCGCCACTAATCGGATATGATGATGGGCCCGTTAATTCATTGGGTTCCGTTTTCAAGCCGGTCTGCTCGGTGTTTGCAAGTTTTTGCACAGCTTTCGCAAATTGTTGATCTTTGGCATCCCATTTAGGCATGCCTACGGCTTGAATATTTTTATCGACAGCTTCTGCAATTGGCTTGTTAAAAAAGCGCGGCCATGCACCACCAACCACACGGTGCGATACGGTAGTATCTGTCATTAATGCGGCGCCTTCTGCGGTTTTATTCAATTTTTCATAATTTTCTAGAATATTTTTCGCAGTCATTTCACGAATATAATACCAAACCGATGCCGTTTGTGGCACGACATTTGGTTGATCACCGCCATCAGAAATAATGTAATGTGATCTTTGAAGTGGATGCAAATGTTCGCGCCTCGCATTCCAGCCAGCATTCATGAGCTCAACAGCATCCAGTGCACTTTTCCCACGCCAAGGGGCGCCCGCACTATGTGAACTTTCTCCTTTAAAGGTATATTCTACGGATATAAGACCGGTACCGTTTGCTTTACCATATGAGGTCGCTAAATTTCCTGATACATGTGTAAAAAGAACTGCATCAACATCGTCAAATAAACCTTCACGTGTCATGAAGGCTTTTCCTGCTAAAAGCTCTTCGGCGATGCCCGGCCATATGACAAGCGTCCCGGGCAAATTTTCTCGCATCATGACATCCTGTAACGCTAACGCCGCTGTGATAATAACGGCCATACCGGAATTATGACCCTCACCATGTCCGGGAGCACCTTCTATAAGAGGAGCTTTATAGGCTACACCCGGTTTTTGGGAAGCTTTTGGAATACCGTCTACATCTGTACCTAAAGCAATGATAGGGTGGCCACTACCCCATTTTGCGATCCATCCAGATGGCAATCCCGCTACACTTTTTTCAACGCGAAAACCGTTATCTAACAAAACGTCACTGATGTATCGTTGCGTTTCATACTCCTGAAACCCAAGTTCCGAAAAGCTGAATAAGCTATCTACAATTTCCTGAACGAGTTTTTCATTTTTTTCGACTGATAGGCTTACTTCATCTTTAATGGCTTCAATTTTGGCCATATCTTGTGCTTTTGCCATTATAGAAAACGACATAGTTAGAATTAAAATAGCGGTGATAGTACGCATGAGTTCCTCCCTTATAATTATCTTCGTATTATGGTCGAAAAAAAAGAATGGATCAACTCATGTGCTTATGGTCATAAATTTAAAAGAAAATTTTAATGTCCATTTGATTAATCCTCGTCATGAGAGTGCGGATTTCGCGAAATAACTAAAAAGAATTTCTATAATAATGTTTTAAGTGGGATTTCATTCTACAGATTTAGTGTTATGGTAGAATATTAAAAAAATATACTTTTTTGTTTATGTTAATGTCTAAATAATTAACGTGAGGGGTCCGGTGGTTTAGTTCATGAAAAATAAAAGTAGCGATCAAATAAAAACAACGACTTGTTATATGTGCGCCTGTCGCTGTGGTATAAATGTTCATCTTAAAGATGGTAAGGTAAAATATATTGAAGGAAACCCTGATCACCCTGTGAATAAAGGTGTACTTTGTGCCAAGGGCTCTGCCGGTATTATGCAACATTATTCACCGGCAAGATTGACCGCTCCTTTAAAAAGAGTTGGTCCAAGGGGGAGTGGTGAATTTGAGGAAGTCTCATGGGATGAGGCCATGGAAATGGCCACCGAAAAGCTACGTGCCGTTAGAGAAAAAGATCCAAAGAGATTAGCTTTTTTTACCGGACGAGACCAAAGCCAAGCTCTAACGGGCTGGTTCTCTGCAAAATTCGGAACACATAATTATGCGGCACATGGTGGTTTTTGCTCAGTCAATATGGCGGCTGCTGGACTTTATTCAATTGGCGGTTCCTTTTGGGAATTTGGTGAACCGGACTGGCATCAGACAAAATATTTTATGATGTTTGGTGTTGCAGAAGATCACGATTCCAACCCAATTAAAAAAGGTATTGGGACGATTAAATCCCGTAAAGGGACCAAATATGTTTCTATTAATCCTGTACAGTCTGGATATGCCGCCATTGCAGATGAGTGGTTAGGTATTAGACCAGGTACAGACGGATTATTTGTCGGTGCATTAATTGCGGAATTGATTAAAGCCGAGAAAATAGATTGGAATTTTTTAAATCGTTATACCAATAGTCCGTGGCTTGTAATTGATGCGCCAGGCACAGCTTATCATGGTCTTTTTGCCAGAAACGGATCAGGGGAGCCAATGTGTTTTGATACTAAAAAGCAAGCGGTCGTAGATTTTAAAGTAGGCCAATCGAATCCAGCAATGGTTGGAACGTTTCAATTAAGTAATGGAACAAAGGCGACCCCTGCATTTCAGCACATTATAGAAGAATTTTTAAGCGATAAATATAATCTGGAAAATGTTGAAAAAGAAACAGGTATAAAGGCGAGCGATATTGAACGTATTGCAGCTGAAATTGCTGAGGTCGCCTTTAGTGAAGAAATCGTCATCGATCAGGAATGGACCGACAGTTATGGCAATAAGCATGATCAAGTCATAGGGCGACCTGTCTCTTTTCATGCGATGCGAGGTATTGCTGCTCATAAAAATGGGTTTGAAACATGCAGAATGATCCATTTATTGCAGACATTACTTGGTGCTATTGATGGTCCGGGGTCATTTAAGTATAAACCACCATTTCCTAGACCTACACCGCCACATAAGAAAAATGCTCGATTTTCAGCCGCACCCGGCGAAGTTTGCGAAGCGGAACCACTCGGGTTTCCCGCTGGACCAGAAGATCTTGCCGTTGATGAAAATGGTGAACCAACAAGATTAGATAAGGCTTTTTCTTGGGAATATCCGCTTGCCATTCATGGTATGATGCATATGTCACTTCATAATGCGTGGGCAGGGGATCCTTATAAAATTGATGTCTTTATGATGTATATGGCGAACATGGCATGGAATTCGTCCATGAATGTTGAAAACGCTATAAAATATATGACGGATAAAGATCCTGAGACAGGCGACTATAAAATTCCATATATTATTTATTCAGACGCATTTTATTCTGAAACGGTCCCATATGCCGATTTAATTTTGCCTGATACAACTTATCTTGAAAGATGGGATGCGATATCGATGCTGGATCGACCGATTGGCACCGCGGAGGCAGCAGCGGATTCAATTCGACAACCGGTTGTTGAGCCAGACCGTGACGTAAGGCCGTTTCAGGATGTTGTTCTTGACCTTGGTGCGCGCCTTGGATTGCCTGGTATGGTGAAAGATGACGGAAGCCCTCAATATCCCGGCGGCTATAGTGATTATTTGACAAATCATGAGAGGGCAACGGGCGTCGGACCACTTTCCGGTTGGCGTGGAAAAGATGGTGAAAGCCAAGGTAAGGGGGAGCCCAACCAAGACCAGCTTGAAAAATATATAGAAAATGGATGTTATTGGGAATTTGAATTACCTGAAGCAGAGCAATATAACCGTTTTGCAAATAAAGCATATCTGGAAACCGCCACCAAAATGGGATGGATGGGATCACCAGAACCCATTGTTTTAAATGTGTATAATGAGATGTTGCAAAAATTCCATCTTGCGGCTGAAGGATACGGCGAACATCTTCCACCAGAACATGCGCGTGAAAGAATAAAAGAATATTTTAATCCTGTGCCAACCTGGTATCCTGTACAAGAGCATGTGGACGGTAATAGCGATGAATACCCGCTTTCTGCTTTAACGCAGCGACCCGCACATATGTATCATTCATGGGGCAGTCAAAATGCATGGTTACGCCAGCTTACATCGCAAAATTATTTATATGTAAATGACGAAACAGCAAAAAATTTAGGGATTGCAGATCTTGATTGGGTGTGGGTGAAAAGTCCACACGGAGAAGTAAAAGTTCAAGCAAAATATATGGACGGCCTTAATCCCGGTACAGTATGGACATGGAACGCTATTGGAAAAAGACGTGGGGCTTGGGCCTTAGACGAAAATTCACCGGAGTTCCAAAAAGCATTTCTTTTAAATCATGTTTTGTCGGAAAATTTAACCAACGATGAAGGTGAAACCCGTTCGAACTCTGATCCTGTCACAGGACAAGGAGCATGGTTTGATGCCCGTGTGAAAATTGTACGTGCCGAAGATCAGACTGACGAAGTGACATCGCCGATGATCGAACCCGTTAAATTTTATGATAAACATCCTAGACCGGAAGTTATGCAATATGGTTTTGATAAGGAGTTATCCTTTGATGAATATGAGCGATCCCTTGGAACAAATAGTTCAATGAAAATTGAAAAAGAGGAGGCGTAAAGATGACTTGTTTACCGGAAAAAACAGATAAAAAGCTTGGGCTTCTTATTGATTTGAATATTTGTGTAGGGTGTCATGCTTGTGCCGTAAACTGTAAAGAATGGAATACAAGCGGCATCACGGGCCCTATGGAAGATTTAAAACCTTATGGCGATGACCCCAGTGGTGTTTGGTATAACCGCATACATAGTTACGAATTTAAAAAAGAAGGGGAGACGGACCGAGCCGTATATTTCCCAAAATCCTGTCTTCATTGTGATGATGCGCCTTGTGTCACCGTATGTCCAACGGGCGCTTCTTTAAAAAGGTCAGAAGATGGCATTGTGCTCGTTAATCCTGATGTATGTATTGGTTGTAAGTTATGCTCATGGGCTTGTCCTTACGGTGCACGTGAATATGATACGACGGCTGGTGTAATGCAAAAGTGTACTTTATGCGTTGATAAAATCTATGACGAAAGTATCCCAGAAGAGCGCCGTGTTCCATCATGTGTATCAACCTGTCCCGCTGGTGCGCGTCATTTCGGTGATTTTGCGGACCCCAACTCGAATGTTTCTCAATTGGCAGCTGAAGGTGATGCGCGTGATTTATTTCCGGAAATGGAAACGAAGCCAGTTAATCAATATTTGGCACCTGAGAAACGTGAACAAAAAGAAAATAAAAAACTCACTGAAAAAGTGACATCTGTTAAAGACGCCCTAACGAAATGGGCGATGTTAGATTTTACAGGATAATCAAATGCACCCAGCACTTTCCGTTATTATTTTTACAACTTTCTCAGGCATGGGGTATGGTTTATTTATCTGGCTCTGTGCGAATATCTTGATGGGTGAAAGACTTACGCAAGATCAAATTATTTACGGCACAGGATTTTCTTTTGTTCTTGTAACGATCGGTTTGCTTTCTTCGACTATTCATTTAGGACACCCTGAAAGAGCTTGGCGTGCCTTTAGCCAATGGCGTACGTCATGGTTAAGTCGAGAAGGAATTATGGCGATCCTCACTTATGGCCCTATGGTGATTATTGGCGGAAATCAATTTTTAAATCTTGGGCTAAATGCTTTAATACCTATAATGGCGGTTTTAGGCATATTAGGATCTATTGTGACTGTTTTCACGACCAGCATGATATACGCTTCATTAAAGGCGATCCCAGCATGGCATAATAATTGGGTAAAAATCGGCTATCAAATATTTGCGTTATCCTCTGGTGGTGTGGCCTATATAATGATTGCTGGATGGCAGCATTATATGGTGGTCGTTACCTTGCTTATTTTAGCTCTTGCCGTAAAAATTATGACGTGGGCACATATCGATAAACATCGAGGTCAATATAAACGTGAAGATGCACTTGGGCTTCCTGATTTTGGTAAAGCTCGTCCGTTTGAGCCTGCCCATCAGGGACAAAATTATCTTCAACGTGAAATGGGATATGAGTTATGCCCAAAAAGACGGGCGATGATGCGTTGGTTAGCTCTTGGGTGTGGCTTTATACTTCCTGCCGTCCTTCTTTATATAGGATTGCCGGTCGCCATTCTTATTACTTTAATTTGTTTGGGGGGCATGATGGCGGAACGCTGGCTCTTTTTTGCCGAAGCAGAACATGTTGTCCGCCTTTATTATGATAAAGATACCGTTTAAAAGAAAAGCATTGATAATATCGGGGATCATTGGATATAGAATGACGAAGTTCTAGGGGACATTTTTTATGTATAAGCAATTACTCACGGCAGCCTTATTAGGTTCCGCCGCATTACTACCATTATCTTCTTTGGCACAAACATCAGAAGATCAATCAGTAGTGGCTTATGATAAAGAATATTTTGTCAAATACGCACCTTCGACATTGCTTGAAATGTTGCAAAGGGTACCGGGCGTTCAAGCAATTTTAGATGCGAACCGTCGAGTTGGTGGAACGCAGCGTGGTGGCCAACAGGAACGGGGGTTTGGCTCTGGTGGTGATCAAATCTTGATCAATAACAAACGTATTTCCGGTAAAGCGAATGATATCAATAGTACATTACAACGTATTTCTGCATCACAAGTTGAAAGAGTTGAAATTATTCGTGGGGCGTCTAGTGACGTTGATGTCCAAAGTCAGGGTCTAGTTGTAAATATTATTATGAATGAAGACGAATCCACATCCAGTACATTCTGGAGAGCGGGCGGACGATTATCAGAAGGGTATTTATTTTCACCGGACCTTCAGGTTTCCCATAATGCGACGAGAGGAAAATTTGATTATATCGTCGGTATCGAAGCGAAACAGGGACAACATATTGAGCACCGTCTTGATGAAGTGTTTACCCCCGAAATGGTTAAAACAGCTGATACAGGCAGAAACACGGATAACTTACGAAAATACCTAAGATTTAATGGTAATCTTACCTATAATGCGGAAAATGGTGATGAATATCGACTGAATGGTCAATATGAGCCAGGTAATTATCGAAAGTTAGAACCGAGATTTAGTCAAAATATCAATGAAGCCCGTCAAAATCAAAATTGGAACGAGGACCAAACCACTGATAAATGGGAGTTTGGCGGTGATTTCACTAAAAAAGTTGATGTATTAGGTACATGGCGTACACTTTTTATCGCCAACCGTGACCGCAGTGATAAAACATCGATTTATAGTAATGTATTTGATAGTGATGATATCCCTAATTTTAGAAATAATGAATATCGTGTTCGAAAAGAAAAAATTCTTCGTAGCTCTTTTATAAAAAATATCTTTGGCAATCAGGTAATCGAATTTGGTGCTGAGGCAGCAATTAATAATTATGATAAGATATTTACGAATGAAGGATTTGATCAAGGCGCATACAGTATTAATGTGAATGACGATGTTGCGGTTAAAGAAAACCGTTATGAAATATTTACAAACCACACTTATAATATTACGCAAGCGGCCGTGCTTCAAAGTTCACTGATCGGTGAATTTTCTAAGATTAGTTCTGTAACCGTCCCAATTGTTGGGGAAAATATTGAACGAAGTTCAAATTTCAGCTTTTTGAAACCTCGTGTCGATTTCAGATATGATTTCACAGAACGTGATCAGTTAAGAGCAACGATTGAGAGAAAAGTTAGTCAATTGGATTTTCAGAATTTTGTTGCTAGCTATGATGTTAATAATGATATATTGCGCCTAGGGAATACTGGTATTGTTCCAGAAAAGTCCTTAAATTATAATTTAGTTTATGAACATCGTTTTCCCAATGATGCTGGTGCCATTCAAGTAGATTTATTTTACCGTGATTTAACCGACTATATTGAACTGGTGGACTTTACAGAGTTTGAAGATAATCTTGGTAACCCTATTCCACGTAGCGACATTGATCCAATTTCAAGATCTGGCAATATTCCAAAAGCCCGTTCATATGGGGTAAAAACAACAGGGAGCGTGCGTCTTGGTTTCTTCGGACTACCTAATGCCGTTGTGAGTGTAGATTACACGTGGGACGATACAAACGTAGTGGACCAGTTTAGTGGTGTTGAACGTCCATTTAAATGGAAATCTGAACATGAATTTACATTTAATTTTCGCCATGATGTAACCGATATCGGCCTTTCATATGGATTTAAGGGCACGATTAAAAGCGATAGTTCCAGACATGAAATTGATCAAGTTGCCTCAACGGATAATGGTGATTTATATGAAGCATTTGTGGAATATAATCTTGGTAATAACATGCGACTGATTTTCATGTTTGAACATATCACAGACCGAAAATATACAACGGCTATGAGATTTTATAATGATCACATTCGATATAATGATTTAAGTCGTTTGGAAAACCGGGATTGGCGTTATGTGCGAGAATGGTCCGTTTTCTTACAAGGCACATTCTAATCTTCGAGCTTAGGGGGAACTTTCTTATATTCCATAGGTGTTTTTGAATATTTAATCGGATTAGTTATAACGGGTACATCAGTACCGTCTTTATCTTTAATTTGTGTAACGACGCCACGCCCTTTTACATGCGGATCATTTAAAATATCGGCCAGCGAGTTTACAGGACCACATGGTACACCGCGTTTCTCAAGTTGGATTATCCATTGATGAGTCGTTTTGGTGATCATAATTTCAGCGATCAAAGGAATCAATTCTTCACGATTTTCCACGCGCGACGAATTGGATGCATAAAGTGGATTTTCTGACCAGTTTTGGTTTGTCGTCTCGCAAAAAGATGCAAATTGACTATCATTACCGATCGCGAGCACTAAATCGCCATCTGCTGTTTTGAAAGTTTGATAGGGCACGATACTGACATGCTCATTGCCCAAACGTTTTGGGATATTTCCACTCAGTAAATAATTAGACGTATGATTGGCGAGCATAGCAATTTGTGTGTCTAAAAGGGCAACATCAATATATTGTCCTTCGCCAGTTTTATCACGGTGGGCAAGAGCCCCTAATATCCCGACAGTTGCATACATTCCGGTCATAACATCAGCGATGGCCACCCCAACCTTTTGTGGCCCGCCACCATTTTCGTCTTTGTCACCAGTGATGCTCATCAAGCCGCCCATAGCTTGTATCATAAAATCATACCCCGCACGATTTGCATAAGGGCCCGTTTGTCCAAAACCAGTGATTGAGCAGTATATCAGCCGCGGATTTATTTTTGAAAGCGTTTCATAATCAAGGCCATATTTTTTTAATCCGCCAACTTTATAATTTTCAACGAGTATATCGCATTCAAGAGCAAGTTTTTTAATCTCTTCTTGTCCTTCAGTCGTGGATATATCAATGGATTTCGATGTTTTATTGCGGTTCGTTGAGTGAAAATAGGCGGCATCACCTGCGGTGCCGTCCAGATTTTTTTGAAAAGGAGGCCCCCATCGGCGTGTGTCATCGCCAATTCCAGGGCGTTCAATTTTGATCACATCGGCACCCATATCCCCCAAAATTTGCGTGGACCATGGTCCCGCTAAAACACGGCTTAAATCCAGCACTTTAATATGGGATAAAGGGCCTGCCATAGCTAGAAAGCGTTAATGCCAGTTTGTAGGCGTCCTAATATTAACGCATGAACATCATGTGTGCCTTCATAAGTATTCACAGCTTCTAGGTTCATAACATGTCTAATGACGTGGAATTCATCCGCAATACCATTGCCGCCATGCATATCCCGCGCGGTGCGGGCAATGTCCAATGCTTTTCCACAATTATTGCGTTTAAGCAATGATATGGCATCCGGCGAAAGCATCTTTTGATCAAGCAGTCGTCCAGCTTGTAAGCAGCCATGTAGTCCTAATGTAATCTCTGTTTGCATATCGGCTAATTTCTTTTGAATAAGCTGATTAGCTGCAAGCGGCTTTCCAAATTGTTTACGGTCCATTGTATATTGCCTTGCCGCATGCCAGCAAAATTCTGCGGCACCAAG
>DGPL01000047.1:106138-114965 GCA_002390425.1 Kordiimonadaceae bacterium UBA4441
GGCACTTAATCCCTTCATTCCTTTTTCAAGGATATAGCCACGCACGATACCATCGTCATTTTTCCCCCATACAACAAACACATCTGCGATTGGACTGTTTGTAATCCACATTTTTGTACCAGATAGAAGATATCCGCCATCAACGGATTTCGCCCTTGTTTGCATACTTGATGGATCTGACCCTGAATTGGGTTCCGTGAGGCCAAAACAGCCGATAAGTTCAGCAGTAGCCAGTTTGGGCAGATATTTTTGTTTTTGCTCTTCTGACCCATAGGCATATATGGGATACATTACAAGTGAGTTTTGAACCGACATGGCACTACGGTATCCGCTATCAACGCTTTCAACTTCTCTTGCGATCAAGCCATATGATACATAACCAACGCCGGCACAATCATAACCGTCTATTGTTGGGCCTAAGAAACCCATTTCTCCCATTTTAGTCAGGATATTGCGGTCAAATTTTTCATGACGGTTCGCTTCTAAAATACCTGGCAAAAGTTCACTTTGACAAAAAGCTTTTGCTTGATCTCGGATCATGCGTTCTTCTTCGTTTAAACTTTCTTCAAGCAGTAATACGTCATCCCATGGGGCCGTTTTCCATTTCATCGCGCTCATAATTTCTACTTTCTTATTCTTTAATTCTATTTAGGTTCTATTTTGACCCGGAATCCAAAGCACATCGTCTTTGCCATTATTATTTTCTTTTCTGCTCATTACAAATAAATGATCAGAAAGCCTATTTAAATATTGGATTGTATAGGGCGATATTTCTTCTTCTTCAGCGACCCGTACGAGCAACCTTTCGGCCCTTCTCACAACCGTTCTTGCCTGATGTAAAAAAGCAGCAGCAGGCGTGCCACCCGGCAAAACAAATGACGTTAAAGGCGCAATATTCTCATTCATTTGATCAATTTCGTTTTCTAATCGCTCGATTTGATTTTCATTTATCCGAAGAGCGTGTTCTTCAAACTTAGTGCCAAGAGGTAAGGAAACATCAGCTCCCAAATCAAAAAGATCATTTTGAATGCGTGAGAGCATTTTATCATTTTCATTTTCTGTATGAAGACGCGCAATACCGATAATTGCGTTACTTTCATCAATACTGCCGTAAGCTTCTACTCTTGGAGCGTATTTTTTTGCGCGTGTTCCATCAGTGAGTGATGTTTCACCCTTATCGCCACCGCGCGTATATATTTTATCAAGTTTAACCATTAATTCACTCTAGCTTCTGATCCAAACATAAAGAACAATAAGTATAATGGATATGAATTGCGACAACACACGATAACGCATCATTTTGTTACTTTTTTTGCCGTCGCTTTCGCTTTTAGTCATACTAAAGGCGCCACCAAACATTATACCTACAGTGATTATAATGCTTATGGGAATGAGAATTTCTAATATAGTTTGCATAAAGCGATCCTGTTATTATTTGCTTTAAATATAAGTATGAGTTGAATTAATTCCAGTATGATGAATGTATATTTTAGGGAATAATCGCAATAACGCGTGCGGGAAATCCGCTTCCCTTTTCTGGAACGGCCCAAGTCGCAATAATATATGCACCTTTTTCAGGCACTTCATCTAATGCTTTCATATTTTCAATTTGGTATTTATCAAGCCCCATATAATAGGTTTGTAGTGGCCATTCACCATTCCCAGCTTGAAGACCAGGGTCAGTATCTAAAGTTTCATGACCGATGGCCGTGGCTTTACGGTTTAGAATTAAATAATCAATCACTTCACGGCTCCAACCGGGAGAATGGCTCACTCCATTTTCGTCTCTGTTTCTCATTTTTTCAGCACTTGGCCATCTTTTTGACCAATCCGTGCGAAGGGCGACAAAACTTTCTGAGGGAATAGCGCCATATTTTTCTTCCCATTCATAAATATCAGTCATTGAAACCTGGTAATCATTATTGGCTTCAACTTTTTCATGAACATCGATGACAACCAACGGCAAAATCATTTCTGATAGAGAAATATCTTCTAGTGTTCTTAAGCCTTTTACGAAGTGGACTGGTGGGTCAACGTGGGTGCCCCATTGGCCGGGAAAATTATATCGATGAATACCTGCAGTTCCATCGTCATATGCTTTAAAAGGCCTTATTGTCGGTGGCTCATTGCCTGATGGACCTTGCGGCATACCTTCTTCCATACGGTGTGTTAAATCGACAAGTTTGGCATTTTTTATAGTATCACCAAGATCCATTTCTACTACTTCTGTGATAGTTCTAGGAGCTTCTTCAACACCAGTTTTGTTCAGCGCTGTTAAGTAACCACCCGCCGCAGCTAGGGCAACCCAAAGTACGTTAAGCCAAGGTTTCATTTCTCTCTCCTTTAATTTTAATTCAGTCTAACATAAGCATTCATCGAATAAAGGATTTTATCGGTACATCACTGGTATTTTATAAAAAATGCTGTAATAATAATTTTCTTTAAAAATAAAAGGGGATTCCTATGAGAAAACTATTAATTTCGATTTGCTTGTTATTTGGTTTAACTGCTTATGCATCAGCCAATAACAATATTACTGTATCTGTTGATTTCCCTAGCAATTTGGGTGGAGAGCAAGATGGTCGGCTAATGGTAATGTTTGCCAATAATGATAGAAGCGAACCACGTTTTCAAATTAATCCAAGCGCAACAGGTCAGATCATTTTTGGTAAAGATGTTACGGATTGGAAACCGGGTGATACGCAAACAATAGATAATGGTATTCTTGGTTATCCCTTTGACAGTTTGAAAGATATGCCTGCTGGAGACTATTATGTTCAGACAATTATCAATCGTTATAAAGATTTTCACCTTTCCAATGGTAAAACCGTATCACTTCCGCCGGAAATGGGCGAGGGTCAGAAATGGAATAGAAAGCCAGGTAATTTTTATAGTAAGCCTATGAAAGTGACGATTTCTGAAAATGGTGCGCAAAATATCGAGATTACCATGGATCAAGAAATTCCACCCATCGAACCCCCTAAGGATACAAAATACATAAAATATGTAAAAATGAAGAGCGAGTTATTGAGTGAATTTTGGGGTGAGGATGTTATTCTTGGTGCCAATGTTTTATTACCGGAAGGCTTTGATGAGCACCCAGAAGCAAAATATCCATTAATGATTTTTCATGGGCATTTCCCATATGATTTTGGCGGATTTAGCGAAACGCCACCAGACCCAAATATGGAACCAACCTATAGTTCAAGGTTTGGTATTGAAGGATATAATATCGTTCAAGCGCAAGCCGCACACGATTTTTATAAAAAATGGATTAGTAAAAATTTCCCGCGTTTTATTATCATCGAAATTCAACATGCGACGCCATATTATGATGATAGTTATGCCGTTAATTCCGCGAGCCAAGGTCCATACGGTGATGCGCTAACCTATGAATTAATTCCACACGTTGAAAAAATGTTCCGTGGTATTGGTGAGGGTTGGTCTCGTTTCACATATGGTGGATCAACAGGTGGATGGGAAGCATTAGCGGTGCAAGTTTTCTATCCTGATGAATATAACGGGACCTTTGCCGCATGTCCTGATCCAATCGATTTTCGCGCTTATACGGCACTTAATCTTTATGAAGATAAGAATGCTTATTTCTATGACAGTGATTTCAGTAAAAAACCACGTCCTGGTCGTCGCGATTATTTAGGAAATATTGGCTATACTTTATTTGATGATAATCGATTAGAAGCAGTCATCGGTAGTAAAAGTCGGAGCGGTAGACAGTATGATATTTGGGAAGCCACTTATTCCCCTATGGGTGAAGATGGTTACCCAAAACGGATTTGGAATAAGCTAACGGGTGAAATCGATCACGAAGTGGCTGAATATTGGAAAGAGAACTTTGATCTTCGCCATATTATGGAACGTGATTGGGCCACACTTGGACCAAAATTAGAAGGTAAGATCAATATCTATGTTGGTGATATGGATAATTATTACTTGAATAATGCCGTTTATTTGACAGAAGAATTTTTAGAAAATACCAAAGCACCATATTATAATGGTGATGTGGATTATGGGGACCGAGCTGAACATTGTTGGAACGGGGACCATGAAAATGGTAATGGTATTTCGCGCTTAAATTATAATTTTATGTATGTGGATAAAATTTTAAAACGCATCGAAGAATCTGCGCCTGAAGGAGCTGATTTAACGAGCTGGCGTTATTAAAGGAGACTATTTTAATGACGGATGAATTATTCCGCGAAGATGCTTATTTAAAAACATGTGATGCCAAGGTCGTAAAAATAAATGATCTTGGTGGCATTATTCTTGACCGTACGGTTTTTTATCCTACGGGCGGTGGACAACCGGGAGATAGCGGTAAAATAAACGATATCGATATTGCGACGACTGTTACGGACCGCGATACGGGTGAAATTGTCCATGTTCCCGCTGAAGGACAAAAACTGCCTGATGTTGGGGCGGACGTTACCGCTACGATTGATTGGGAAAAGCGTTATCTTCATATGCGCATGCATTCGGGACTTCATTTACTTTGTGCAGCGGTTCCTTGTGGCGTTACTGGCGGTCAAATCGGCGCCGTAAAAAGCCGCCTTGATTTTGATATTGAGGATATGACTTTGGATAAGGAAGAAATCACCAATAAGATCAACGAGTTTCAGCAAGGCAATCACGATCTTTCATCCTCTTGGATTAAAGATGATGAAATGGATGCAAATCCGGAACTGGTTCGAACAATGTCTGTTAAGCCACCTCGAAAAGGTGGACGCGTTAGATTAATGCATGTTGGTGAAAATGTTGATCTTCAGCCGTGTGGTGGAACACATGTGAAAAATACCTCTGAAATTGGACGCTTACGTGTTTCGAAAATTGAAAATAAAGGAAAACGAAACCGCCGCGTAAACATCGTATTTGATGAATAGGAATGAGTATGAAAAAAATATTTTTAAGCCTGATGGCATTAGCATTTATTGCCTCACCAACTTTTGCGCAAAGCTACCCTGAAGATGAAAAGGCAATCATTGCTGTACTTGATGATTTTCATGACGCCGCTGCAAAGGCTGACAAAGATCGCTATCTTGGTCATTTTACAGAAGACGGCGCCTTTCTTGGGACGGATGAATGGGAACGCTGGCCGTTAAAACCGGACTTCACCGAATATGTTGATATGCGATTTAAAAATGGTGGCTGGTCATATCATTCTGAGAAAAAAGTCATCGCATTTTCAAAAGCCGGATCTGTGGCATGGTTTGATGAAACAAGTATCTCAAACCGCAATGGTGGACGTTTTCGCGGGTCAGGTGTTTTGGAAAAGATCGATGGCACATGGAAAATTGCGCAATATGTATTGAGCTTTCTCGTTTATAATGAGGTCGGTGGTGAAGTAGGAAAAATCATCGCTGCTGAAAAAGAAAAACAAGAAAAAGCCAACAAAGAATAATCTATTTAAAGATACTCTTTAATCATTGCCCCTAAATCAACTGGGGTCTTGCTGCTTTCACGAATTGAATTAATGGTAATGGACTTGTCACGTTTGGCAAGTCGGTTGCCATCTTTTGTTTTAAGTAGTGGATGATGGTCATATGTAACCGGCTTAAGGTTCAGTAAATATTGCAGTAACTTTTGAAAATGACTGGCGTAATATAAATCTTCGCCGCGGATGATATGAGTGATCTTTTGAATATCATCATCGACGACCACGGATAAATGATAACTTGTGGGAAAGTCTTTTCGCGCCAAAACGACATCGCCCATTAATTCCGGCTCTGCTTTTTGTGTCCCTGTTCTTAAATCTGTCCAATAAAGCGGCTCATTTACCAATGACAATGCTTTTTTTAAATCAATGCGCATGGCATGAGGAATGCCTTCGTTCATTTTTTCTTCTTTTTCTTTGTCGGTTAAATGCCTACAAATGCCGGGATATATTAATCCTTCTGGCCCCATTTTGGAGCCCATATGCGGGGCGCGCGTACTTTCATTTATTTCTTCACGAATATCTTTTCGTGTGCAAAAACAGGGATAAAGCAGCCCTTTATCAGAAAGAATTTTGAGTGCTGCCGCGTAATCTTCGAAATGATCAGATTGCCGTCGCACTGGCGTAGGCCATTTTAATCCGAGCCAATGAAGATCCACAAAAATACTATTTTCATATTCTGTTTTACATCTCAAATGATCAATATCTTCTATTCGAAGAATAAATTCTCCACCATTTTCAATTGCAAAGTCATAATTTAGTTTGGCACTATAGGCGTGCCCAAGGTGTAATGCGCCGCTGGGACTTGGGGCAAATCGTGTTATGACTTTATCAGTTTGCGTCATTCGGGCCTTTACTATAAAAAGTGCTTAGAAAATTAATTATGAAAGTATAACGACCATGAGCGAATTACCACAATTAAATGGCCCCCGTATTGAACCGGAAAATGGAAAACCGGAAAAGTTGGTTATTTTATGCCATGGTTTTGGGTCCAATGGCGACGATCTTATTGGGCTCGTACCACATTTAAAACGGGCGTTACCTAATGCCGTCTATGTATCACCAAATGCACCCGAAATTTGTTACGGTGCTCCAAATGGCTATCAGTGGTTCCCTCTCAGTACTTTAAGTAAAGAAGAAAGATTAGTCGGCACTTTAAAGGCAGCCCCGACATTGGATCATTTTATTGATCAGGAGTTGGAAAGATATGGGTTTGAAGATAAGGATCTTATTCTTGTGGGGTTTTCCCAAGGAACCATGATGTCTTTACATGTAGGATTGCGCCGAAAGAGTGATATTGGAGGCATCGTTGGATTTTCAGGTGCCATGACACTTCCTGAAAATTGGGAAGCTGAAATTACATCAAAACCACCTGTACTTCTTGTTCATGGTGACGTGGATAACGTGGTGCCTGTCCAAATGATGCATGAAGCATTTATTGCGCTAAAAGAATTCGGGATTGATGTTGAAAATCATGTATCGCCAAGTGTGATGCATAATATAGGCCCCGATGGCTTACAAAAAGCGATGGAATTCTTAGCGAAAGTTTGAGCTTAATTATTAAATTCGTTCAGCCACTTTAATAACAGCTTTAACACCTAACTTAATTGCCCCATAAAGAAGGCCATGACCAGGTGTTTCTTGTGCACCATTGGCGATGGCAATTTCACGATGTTCAATTTCTTCTTGGCGGAATTGCTCGAGGGTTTCAGCAAGCGCTCCTTCATCGTCATCTAAGCTTTCGATTTGTTCGGCGTAGTGTTTGTCGATCACTTCTTCCACGGCTTCGGTACATGCCATTGCCGCCTTTGTTCCCATTAGGGCGGTACCCGCGCCTAAAGCAAAACCGGCCGCGTGCCAAATCGGCGTTATAACAGTGGGTCGAGCATTATATTCACGAACAAGTTTATTAAAACGCTCTAAATGGACGTCTTCTTGTTCTTTCATATGTTTGATAGTGTCAGACATTGGATGATTATCACCAAAAACGGCTAATTGCCCTTCATAAATGCGAACGGCACCATATTCACCCGCGTGATCAACACGTATGATACGGTCTAATTGCTCTTTTTTACTTAAGCGGTTCGGAACATTTTTTCCTTTTAGGTCGGTCATTTCTTTATATCCTTTCGCACGCTTAATGTTAACATAATAAGCATAAATAACGATATAAGAAAATTGTATCCAGCCATTGAAATGCCAAACATCTCCCATGGAATTTCATCGCAACGAATAAAGGTAACATCGTCTAATGATTTTATAAAATCTTCTACAGACATATTAGCATCGGAAGTTTGTAATGTGCAGCTGTCTGGCCCCTCCCACCATTTTTGTTCAACGCCCGCATGATACCCTGAATATCCAACACTGACAAGCCATGAGAAAGTTGTCATCAGCTTAAACCGTAACCATTTTACAGGATTGTTTTTTCTAAAATATAGCGCAAAGGTACCAAATATTATGACGGCCATATGGGCATAACGTTGCGGCCAACATAAATCACACGGAAAAAGTCCGCCGATATGTTCGAAGCCATAAGCACCACCAAGCATTAGAATCGACGCAATCCATGATAAAAACAGGATGTTATCAAACGTCCATCCATATAATTTCTTAATCTGAATCATCATGCCTCAAATATACTTCAGTAATAAGTATGCGCCAACCAAAAGTATACTAAAAATGAGTGTTAACTTACCCAAATGATTTTCAATAAATTCACGGATTGGTTCACCGAATTTCCATGGCAAAGCGGCCACTAAAAAGAAACGCGCACTGCGTGACAAAGCGCTTGCAATGATAAAGGTGGCGATATCTAAATTTGTCACGCCGCTAGCAATTGTAAATACCTTGTAAGGGATTGGAGAAAAACCGGCCACTGCAACAATAGCGGCACCGTGGTCATTATAAAGTGCGCTGAAGCTCTCAAATTGAGATTGTAAATGATAAAAATCTACAATTGGCTGACCAACTATATCAAAGAAATAAGCACCAATGATGTATCCAAAAATACCGCCAAGAATGGATGATACAGAACATACTAATGCATAACGCCATGCTTTTGTTGGGGCCGCAAGAACCATCGGTAGCAGAAGAACATCTGGCGGGATCGGAAAAAAGGAACTTTCTGCAAATGAGACAATTGCCAAAATCCAGAGTGCCTTTGGATGTTCTGCGAGCGTAATAGTCGTATCATAAAGTTTTCGAAGCATTTTATTTGCGTCCAATTTTTAATTCATTCTCTTCTACACCATTATTACATGATGAAAAGTAAAATAATGATTACAGTACTTGACGAGGGCAATTGTTATGCTTATAGCAATACGGATATTCCTTGCTCATTGCCCCTGTGGTGGAATTGGTAGACGCGCTGGATTC
>DGPL01000056.1 GCA_002390425.1 Kordiimonadaceae bacterium UBA4441
GTTTATCGGGTTTTTTCTGGTTGTATTTACGGCTAATGGAATTATGACATATTTTGCCCTTAACACATGGACTGGACTGGAGACAGAGGATTCGTATGTCAAAGGGCTAAATTATAATAAAGAAATTGAAAATGCTCGTGTTCAAAACGAGTCCGGATGGAATGTTTCTATTGCTCAAATGCCGGAAACTGTTGACGGTCGCTTCGAAATTCAAATTACACGTCCTGATGAGAGCTTTCCACCAACCCAAGTAAAAGCCACATTTATAAGAACCGTTATTGAAGGCTATGACCAAGAAGTTACCCTGAGTCACCTTGGCAATGGACTTTATGGCGCACCCGTCAAATTACCATTAATTGGACAGTGGGACGTTTTAGTTGTTGTGGAATCTCAAAATATGCCTATTTTTAAACTAAGAGATTGGTTTTTAGTAAAATAAGGACATATTAATTGTTTCGCATAGAACATTTTGTTGTCGAAGGACTCCATTGTCCGAAGTGCATTCGAGAAATTGAAGGCACTCTTGGGGAAAACGACAAAATAAAAAACGCACGTGTTAATTTGAGCACTCAGCGATTAGCAGTCGAATGGAAAGAAGCCGTTGAAGATACTCTACAAAACTCGGAAGAAGTTATTTCGGCGTTGGAGAAAATTGGCTTTAAAGCATTTCCCTTTAAAACGACTAACGCACAATTAGAAGGTGATAAAGTTGGAAAATCATTACTAAAAGCAATGGCCGTTGCGGGTTTCGCAGCGGCAAATGTCATGTTGCTATCAGTCGCCGTTTGGGATGGCGGTGAAATGAATGAAAGCACCCGTAGTCTGATGCATTGGGTATCAGCGCTTATTGTTTTACCTGCGGCCACCTACGCCGGTATGCCCTTTTACAAATCAGCTTGGAATGCATTAAAAGGACGTCGCCTTAATATGGACGTTCCAATCTCTCTTGCTGTTATTTTAACGTGTGGCATGTCATTATTTCAAACTTATCTCAAAGCTACAGAAACCTATTACGATGCTGCCGTCATGTTGCTTTTCTTTTTGCTTATTGGGCGTTTTTTAGATCAAAAAATGCGAAATCACGCCAGAAGTGTGGCTCATAATTTAATGAGTTATAAAGAATCCAAAGCAACTCTTTTGCATGAAGATGGACATACCGAAGAAATAGCTACAGAAATGCTTGTGCCTAATCAAATAATTCAAGTGATACCGGGTGGCAAAATCCCAGCTGATGGTACTGTTATAAGTGGCATGTCAGATATTGATACAAGTCTAGTCACCGGCGAAACTGTTCCACAAAAAGCTGAAAAAGATACGGAGGTTTTTGCTGGTACTATTAATGTAAATGGTACCCTCAACATTAAAATCACGTCTACCACCGGCAATACTTTGTTGGATGAAATTATTGAGTTAATGGAAACCGCCGAGCAGGGAAGAGCAAAATATGTTCGACTTGCTGATCGCGCAGCGAGTATTTATGCTCCGCTTGTACATTTTTTAGCCGCGGCTACATTCCTAGGGTGGCTATTATTTTCCAACGTCGGCTGGCAAGGGTCTCTTATTAATGCGATTGCGGTACTGATTATTACATGTCCTTGTGCTTTAGGGCTTGCAGTACCTGTCGTACAAGTGGTCGCATCAAGTCGTTTATTTAAATCAGGCATCCTTGTAAAAGCAGCTGACGGGCTAGAACGCCTTGCAGAAGTTGATACCGTTATTTTTGATAAAACTGGTACACTCACTTTAGGACAGCCAGAGCTCGCAAATGCGGATGATGAAAATGTTACGCCATTTAATCTAGAGCTTGCGGCCAAACTCGCAAAAACGTCAAGTCATCCGCTTTGTAGGGCATTGATTGTCGCTTGTCATGATCGCGATATTCCAACCATAGCTACTGAAAGCGAAATACATGAAGAACCTGGAATGGGTTTAAAAGCGACAGTTAATAATATTACTGTCAAACTTGGCAATCGAGAATGGTGCGGAATTAATCAAAACTATCTTCCTAACAATCGCTATAGTGAACTGTGGCTAAAAGCAGAAGGGGCTAAACCCGTTCTATTCTGTTTCAAAGATCGCATGAGAGAAGACGCCCTTGATGTTGTTCATTGGTTCCTAAGACGCCAGCTAAAAGTTATCCTTCTTTCCGGTGACAGAAAAGATGTTGTCGATGAAGCTGCAGAAGAGCTGGGTCTAAGCCGATATAAATATGAATGTAAACCACAAGAAAAAATAGAAATCATTGAACGTATTAAAGCAAGTGGTGATAAAGTACTTATGATTGGTGATGGCATTAATGATGCCCCTGCCCTAAGCGCTGCTAATGTCTCTATTTCTCCATCGACAGCCGCCGAAGTTAGCCAGAATGCCGCAGACTTTATATTTCAGTCACAAAAGCTAGACAGTGTTGTGCGTGCTTATCAAGTTTCTTTAAATAGCAGAAAACTGGTTTTTATTAATTTTGCACTCGCGGCAATCTATAATATGATTGCTGTCCCATTTGCCGCTGCAGGACTACTTACGCCATTAATTGCTGCTATTGCGATGTCATTATCGTCAATTGTCGTCACTGCCAATGCATTAAGATTAAATTTCCAAAAACTTTACCGAAGTCACGAGGGATAAAATGGAAAGTCTTATCTATTTAATCCCCGCTGCTCTTTTTTTGGGCCTTATCGGTCTGGCTGGTTTCATGTGGTCACTACGCAGCAACCAGTATGAAGATTTAGAAGGGGCAACATACCGTGCTCTTTTTGAAGAAGATGATATTGAAGAAGAGCAAAAAGAAAAATCAAACACAAAGGGTTAAATTTTTCGGCGGTATAAGAATACGGACCCATAAATAAAAGTTCTAATGACGTAGCCCATTAAGGCGATAAATATCCATAATAAATAACGTCTGTAACTCAAATATTCCAAGCTCACCATCCCTTCTTCGGGAAGTGCAAAATATGTCATCCGCGCAACTAAGCAAATAATCGCAATAAAAGCAGGTATAGAGGCCTTAATAATATCATTTAGAAGCACTTCTTGATGGTCAACATGCTTATAACTTTTTATGACGATTGATAACGTGAAAAATATAAATACGAATACTAAAAGCATAAATTATCCTAATTGCGTTAAACTGGGCGGTAATTTTTACAGTCAACTATTGCTTGCTTTAAAGAATGCATTAGTTCTTCTCTTTTCTCTTGAGTAAGAAAAGTGCCAAAAAATGTTCCTTTGCCGTGTGATCTTGCTTGAATAAAAGTTTCACCAATATTTTTGGGTACATTAGGTGGGCACGCCATTGATACATTGACCCAATAAGGGTTAAATTGCCAATCTTCACGTTTCCCTTTGTGATCAATGCGGGTAATTGTCAATTTATCATCTGAAAGGCGTATGATTTCAGCGGCCTTACCTTGTTCATAATGTATTTTAAAGGCCCAATAAATTAATAATACATCTAATCCAAAAAAGCCTGATACTGGCCAGGCACCTAATGAATAAAACATTATGCCAATGATTAAGCTTAATATAAAAATAGCCCCCATCAATATGCGAAACCCATTGGGCTCTAATGATCGCCTAGGAAATAAAATTTCTTCAAACCATATTTTATTCTGTTCATCCATAGGGACACCCTACACTCTCTTTTAAAAATAATGAAGACGATATTTTTGCCTCTTCCTTTTTTTTATGCGCTCGCTTAAAGTCTATTAAAAGGAGCTAGTATGAAAAAAGCTGATATTCATGAATTTTTTAGACGTATAGAAGAACGCGACCCTGAACCAAAAGGGGAACTTGATTATACCAATCCTTATACTTTGGTGGTGGCGGTTGCTCTATCAGCACAAGCCACTGATATAGGTGTAAATAAAGCTACTAAAGAATTGTTTAAAGTAATCTCAACGCCACAAGAAATGGTGGAACTAGGTGAAGAAAAATTAAAAGAATACATCAAAACAATTGGCCTTTTTAATACCAAGGCAAAAAATGTTATTAAAGCTGCGCAAATGCTTGTTGATGATTTTGACGGCGTCGTGCCCGAGAATAGAGAAGATTTAGAAAGATTACCCGGGGTTGGGCGAAAAACAGCAAATGTTGTTCTTAATATTGCTTTTGGCCATCCGACTATAGCCGTAGACACGCATCTTTTTCGTGTTTCAAATCGCACCAAAATGGCACCTGGTAAAACACCGCTCGCCGTAGAATTAAAATTAGAAAAGAAAATACCAAAAGAATTTGCAAGACATGCCCATCATTGGTTAATCCTACACGGCCGTTATATTTGTAAAGCGCGCACACCTAGTTGTCCAACTTGTCCGGTTGAAGATTTATGTACTTTCAAAGATAAAACCGTTTTAAAAGATTAATTTTGTAAGAAAGTTGATATACAAAAATCTGCACGTTGCCCTTGAAGATCCATTAAATCTTTTTCTTCACTTGTTTCAATAAATTCAACATTAAGATCGCCGTTATCATTTTCATAAAAATACACATGTGCATTACAGAATTGATTATCATATAACCAAACTTGAGCCGTGTTTTCTACTCGTCTTAGTGAAGGGTTTCCTAGTATTTGTTCAACTGAATTTTTTGTAAGTCCCAAAATATTATTCATCTTAAATTGAGGTTCAGCCGGTTTTGGTTTTTCTACGATCTCTGGCTCTGGCGTTATTTCTGGAGCAGGTGGCGGCGTATCCACAACTTCTTTTTCAGGGCCACAAGCAGAAACCATCAAAACAACTGAAATCAAACACAAGATTCTCATAAATAATTATACCTAGTTAAATGAAATAAGTGGCATATTAACGCCGCCCCCAAAATGGGAACCGCCAATTGTAAAATCGGCACCATAAATAGCACACTCATGATTAGTCCCGCCATTAAAATCACGCCGCGGATCGATTTTCTATGAATACCTGCTTCTTTAATACCAAGATGCCTCACTGCAACCATTTCATAATAGCCCCAACCGAGCAAATAACCGTTTAATAGATAAAATATTGCGAGTGGAACAAACGGTATCCAGAATAATAAAATATAGAGAGGCAACACCAAGATATTTAAAATGACTATGTATAATAAAAGTCGTGTTGCCAGAAAGGCCAAATGGCCAATTCCTAATCTCTCTCCTGCTTTATGATCCGGATAATGCTTATCTTCGACACAATCGATAATATCATCTAAGTAAATCGATATAAAAATAGTCGATATAGGCGCAAAAAAGAAAAACAAAATAAAGAAAAAGGCAATATCAACGGCATAACCCGTTATCCAATTCACGAAATCTTCCCACCATTGCCAATCAGATTGGTAACCTGGAATTTCTTTCATAATTTCATTGGCACCAAGATAAGAGATTATAATTGCGCCAATGGTCGTTAATATACCCAGCATAAATACTTTTAAAAAAGGGCGATCTAACATTTGCTGACCAGTTCGCTCTATTGCCGTGATTAATTGCTTCACGTCTATCAATCCTAACTAATTTCCGTATCCCACTTTCCATAGAATATGAGTATTCCGTGATAAAAAGGCAAGACCATTTCTTAAGTTTACTTGTTGTTAAATTATCTTTATCACTATCAACATATATTTGATTTAGGGATAAATTATGACAAATAAATATGATGTTTTAGGTATTGGCAATGCTATTGTTGACATATTAACACATGTCGATGACGATTTTTTAAATAATCAAAAACTAGACAAGGGCGGCATGATGCTGGTGAGCGCTGCAGAAGCGGCGAAGGTTTATGAAAGTTTAGGCCAGTGTATAGAATGCTCAGGCGGTTCGGCCGCAAATACAATTGCCGGGCTTGCATCAATGGGCAGCGAAACATCTTTTATTGGAAAGGTAAACGAGGACCAACTCGGTCGCGTCTTTCAGCATGATATTCGTGCCCTTGGGGCAAATTTTGATACTGCCGTTTTAAATGACGGACCGCCAACAGCACATTGCTTAGTTCTCGTTACGCCTGATGCAGAAAGAACAATGAGCACATATTTAGGTGCTTGTGTGGAACTCACTGAAAATGATATCGATCATGCAACCGTTGCCAATTCAAATATTACATATTTGGAAGGTTATTTATGGGATCCGGATGAAGCAAAAAATGCTTTTAGAAAGGCCATTAAAATAGCCCATGAAGAAGGAAATAAAGTTGCCCTAAGTTTATCAGATAGTTTTTGTGTAGACCGACATCACCAAGAATTTGTCGAATTGGTAAAAAATGATGTCGATATTTTATTTGCCAATGAAGATGAAATTAAAAAGCTTTATGAAACCGGTGACGTAAATGATGCAGCACGTCAATTACAAGAAGATTGCGATATTGGTGCCATTACATGTGGTGCAAAAGGATGTATTGTTACAAACATTGATGAAATAGGACACGTACAAGGCCGTAAAGTTGGACATTTGGTTGACACCACCGGGGCCGGTGATCTGTTCGCTGCTGGTTTTTTACATGCACTAAGCAATGGACGTTCAATAGGTGAATGTGGCGCACTAGGAAACTTAGTCGCTAGTGAAGTTGTCACCCATATGGGTGCAAGGCCCGACATCGATCTTAAGAAATTTATTGCTGAATTCGGTTAATTATCTACTTAGCATTGGCCCAAGCTTTTTACCGCTCAGTATATGAAAATGTAGATGTGGGACTTCTTGATGTGCATTCTCACCAGTATTAGCTATTAAACGGTAACCCTCTTTTTCTAAGCCTAAATTACGGGCTGTCTGCCCAACGGCACGGAAAAAACCGTTTAGTAGCTCTTCTGGTGCATTTGCAGAAAAATCAGCCATACTGACGTATTCACCTTTAGGAATGACAAGCGCATGTATTGGCGCTTGCGGATTAATATCATTAAATGCTAAGGCAAATTCATCTTCATAAACTTTATCACACGGGATATCGCCACGAAGAATCATCGCAAAAATATTATTTTGATCATAAGCCATCGACATCTCCTCTAGATTTTTTTTCCTCAATACCAGAAAGTCCTTCACGTTCCACTAAAACATCCAATACTTCTTCAAGTTTGATATCCATATCAGACCATAACACGAGCACGTGAAATATAAGATCTGCAGATTCTAAAATTGCTTCTTCGCGATCATGATGAGACGCAGCTATACATAATTCAACGGCTTCTTCGCCAACTTTTTGAGTAATCTTTTTTCGACCTTTACCAAAAAGTTTAGCCACATAGCTTTTTTCAATGTCACCATATTTTCTGCTTTCAATAACAGCTTCAAGTTTTTCAAGTATGTCATTTTTATCTGTCATATCAAATCCTAACTTCTAGTCCTGCATTCGCCATGTGTTTTTTACATTCTTCGATGCTGTATTCGCCAAAATGAAAAATAGAGGCCGCCAAAACGGCTGTAGCATGTCCGTCGCGGATGCCTTCCACCATGTGGTCAAGTGTCCCGACACCGCCTGATGCTATTACTGGAATTGAAACGCTATCTGCAATCGCCCGCGTAAGTTCAATATTAAATCCGCTTTTGGTTCCATCCCGGTCCATTGACGTCAACAGAATTTCACCGGCACCATATTCCGCAACTTGCTTCGCATATTCAACGGCATCAATTCCCGTTGATTTTCGTCCACCGTGAGTAAAAACTTCATATTTATCTGGACCAACTGATTTCGCATCAATCGCCACTACAATGCATTGTGAACCAAATTTTTCAGCCAGTTCTCGGACTAATTCCGGTCTTTTTACCGCCGCTGTCATCACTGATACTTTATCAGCACCTGCAAGCAACAAATTACGAACATCTTCTTGGCTGCTGACACCACCACCAACAGTAAGCGGCATAAAACACTGTTCTGCCGTTTGGCGAACAACATCCAGAATAATCCCGCGGTTATCACTGGATGCGGTAATATCTAAAAAACATAATTCATCCGCACCTGCCGCATCATAAATTTTTGCTTGTTCTACTGGATCACCAGCATCACGAAGGCCAACAAAATTAACCCCTTTTACGACACGGCCATCCTTAACATCCAAACAAGGGATTATGCGCGACTTCAACATCAACTATCCCCTTTTAAGAAGGCAATACCTTCTGCTGCATCGAGGCGCCCATCATAAAGTGCTTTGCCGGAAATTGCCCCTTCAATTGTGCCCGTTGCTTCTTTCGCCGCAGCTTTTAATATCTTTAAGTCATCAATTGATGCAACGCCGCCAGATGCAATCACCGGAATAGATAATGCATTTGCAAGTTCAATGGTGCTATCAACATTTAAACCTTCCATCGTACCGTCACGGTCAATATCAGTATAAATAATACTGCAAACACCAGCGTCTTCGAATTTCTTACCTAAATCAATGGCCGACATATCAGATGTTTCCGCCCAACCTTCAACGGCTACCATTCCGTTTCTCGCGTCTATACCAACCGCGACTTTTCCAGGGAATTTTTTCGCTGCTTCGATAACAATTTCAGAATTTCTAAGAGCTATTGTGCCAAGAATGACACGTGATATTCCCTTTTCAATCCATGTACTAATGGTTTCAATATCACGAATACCACCACCAAGCTGCACAGGAATATTTATATTCTCAAGAATACTGTCAACGGCATCGCCATTTACGGGCTTACCGACAAAAGCGCCATTAAGATCAACAATATGAACCCATTCACATCCCGCATCTGCAAATTGTTTCGCCTGATCACCGGGGTCATTATTAAATATGGTTGCTTGATCCATTTCCCCTTTATAGAGACGCACACAATTACCATCTTTTAAATCAATCGCTGGGAACAATATCATAACTAATTTAATCCAAATCTTTCGAATAATAATAACCGGGAACAAATACGTCATTTATCATCGCGTATCTTTCTTTAATGCCCCAGCGTGTCATGCCAATCCATTCACAAATTGCAATTGCGGCGTGTTGATCCGCCGCCATATGAGATTCCATGGTACGGCACCCTTGTGCACGTGCTACTTCCTCGGCTTTTTGTAACATGGTTTTTGCAAGGTTATGCCCCCTCGCCCAGGGTGCTAAGAAAAACGTTTCTAAGTTACCACGAAAAGCACCTGCTTCATTATTCTTAGGTGGGCGCACCATTTGACAACACCCCGCAATTTGGCCGTCCATTCTCGCGATGATCAATGTTCGTTCAGGAATGGTAATGACACCTTTCCAAAAGCTTTCCAATGTCTTTTCTGGTGGCGGTGATATCCAGTTGAACCCTTCATGAGTTAAAATCGCCTGGCGTGTGGCTTCACAAAGCTCAAGAATATCAACATTATCAAAAGATGTGACTTCATCGACGCTCAAACGAGGACCGCTCTTTTCTTTATCCGAATTTTCTTTATCAGTCATGTTATGGTGACCATATTAAAAAGTTTTTAAGCAATTTAAGTCCTACTGCCTGACTTTTTTCAGGGTGGAATTGAGTGCCTACAATATTATCTCTTCCAATTATTGCAGTAATTTTACTAGCATAATCCACATGAGCAAGCACATTCGCTGTATCAGATACATTTACGTGATAACTATGGACAAAATAGGCATGATCGCCTGTATTTATGTCATTTAATACGGGATGGTTACTGTTTATGATCAAATCATTCCACCCCATATGCGGTACTTTTAATTGAGGCTCAGCACTCACATCAATTTCAACGACTTCTCCACTTATCCAACCGAGCCCTTCTTTACGTCCATGCTCTAACCCTGCATCAGCAAGAAGCTGCATACCTACGCAAATACCAAGAAATGGTTTTGCATCTTTTAATACGGATTCTTCTAATGCTTCACGCATACCGGATAAGCTCGTCAACCCTGTCATACAATCTGCAAACGCACCTACACCCGGCAAGATAATACGGTCTGCTTTTAGAACATCATCAGGAGATGATGTTACACTCACATCCATATTCAATCCTGCTTCTGAAGCCGCACGAACAGTTGATTTTTCTGCTGATCTTAAGTTTCCGGAACCGTAATCAATAATAACCGTTTTCATAACCTAGTCAGACTTGTCGCCAAGCATCCCTTTGGTTGACGGAATAGCATCCGATTTACGTGGATCAATTTCAATAGCTTGACGCATGGCGCGTGCTAAAGCTTTATATGAACTTTCGACAATATGGTGATTATTAATACCATACATATTTTCCACATGAAGTGTCATACCTGCACCGTGCGCAAACGCGCGGAACCACTCGAGGAAAAGTTCCGTATCCATTTCACCGAGTTTATCACGTGTAAATTCCACATTAAAGACGGTAAAAGGGCGTCCAGATATATCAACAGAACAACGGGTACATGTTTCATCCATAGGAATAATAGCGTTTCCATAACGAGTTATGCCACGCAAGTCACCAAGCGCATCAGCGATCGCCTGCCCAATAACAATACCAACATCTTCTGTGGTATGATGAAAATCAATATGAGTGTCACCCTTAGCACGCAATGTAATATCAATAAGACTATGACGGGATAATTGTTCCATCATATGATCAAGAAATCCAATGCCTGTATCAACATCATAAATTCCTTGTCCATCAAGATTTACAGTCACAGAAACCGACGTTTCTTTTGTTGTGCGCTCTACTGTTGCTGTGCGCATAGGTGCCTCCTTATATTTGGCTCTATAGATTCTGAAAGACATATAGCAGTAGTTACGTAAAAGTGCCACCCTTTGGCGTAAAACTTATGTTTTTTTTAATAAAAAACATTCTGCCTCTTGACCGCAAGCGTAAAATTGCCACATGTTAGATCAACATTTAACAAAACAGGTTAAAATTTATGAGTGAACAACCAAAAGGGTGGCGCGGTACAACAATTCTTAGTGTTCGAAAAGGTGATCAAGTGGTTATCGTTGGCGATGGTCAGGTTTCGTTAGGTAATACGGTCATAAAAGCAAACGCAAGAAAAGTTCGCCGAATTGGTGATGGCAATATAATTGCGGGTTTTGCAGGGTCCACTGCTGATGCCTTTGCTTTATTTGAAAGACTAGAAGAAAAATTGGAACGCTTTAATGGTCAACTCACACGTGCTTGTGTTGAAATGGCAAAAGATTGGCGTACCGATAGGTACCTTAGAAAATTAGAAGCCATGATGGCCGTCGTTGATAAAGATGTCTCATTGATATTAACAGGAACTGGGGACGTGCTTGAACCTGCTGATGGGATTATTGCTATTGGATCAGGTGGAAATTTTGCCCTTGCCGCTGCAAAGGCGCTCATGGATCAAGACTTGTCAGCTGAGGAAATCGGACGTCGTTCTTTAAAAATTGCCGCTGATATATGCGTATATACCAACGACAATCTTACTGTTGAAACATTAGATACTAAATAAATTATATTGGAATTAATAAATGTCATCTTTTTCACCACGTGAAATCGTATCTGAATTAGATCGTTATATTATCGGTCAAAAACAAGCAAAACGTGCGGTCGCGATTGCCCTTCGTAATCGTTGGCGCAGACAACAACTTGAAGATCAAATGAAAGAAGAAGTTCTTCCTAAGAATATTCTAATGATTGGCCCAACAGGTGTTGGTAAAACGGAAATTTCAAGAAGGCTCGCTAAACTCGCAAATGCTCCCTTTGTAAAAGTTGAAGCGACCAAGTTCACTGAAGTTGGATATGTTGGTCGTGACGTTGAACAAATCATTCGCGATTTGATGGAACTCTCGATTTCGCTTATTCGTGAAAAGAAAAAGAAAACGGTCGGAAGCAAAGCAGAGCTTGCCGCAGAAGAACGTGTACTTGATGCATTGGTCGGCGAAACAGCCAGCGCAGAGACACGCCAAAAATTCAGAAAGATGCTCCGTGAAGGGGAACTTGATGAAAAAGAAATCGAAGTGGACGTGGTTGAAAATCAATCATCAAGCATGCCGTCATTTGACATCCCCGGGATGCCCGGTGCAAGCATGGGCATGCTTAATCTAGGTGATATTTTAGGCGGTCAGCTTGGTCAGAAAACGGAAAAGAAAAAAATGACTGTCGCAGACGCGCACGATGTTCTTGTCGGTGACGAAGCCGATAAGCTTATTGATGAAGAAGGCATTATTCGTGAAGCGATCGAAACAACTGAACAATCCGGTATCGTTTTTATTGATGAGATTGACAAAATTGCCGGACGTGCCAACAAAAATAGCGGCGAAGTTAGCCGCGAAGGTGTTCAACGTGATTTATTACCCTTAATTGAAGGGTGTACCGTTTCAACGAAACATGGAAACATAAAAACGGATCATATTTTATTTATTGCATCTGGTGCCTTTTCAGTCGCTAAACCTTCTGATCTTTTGCCTGAACTTCAAGGACGTCTTCCAATCCGTGTTGAGCTTGACGCGTTAACAGAAGACGACTTCAAACATATTTTGATTGAGCCAGATTTTAGTTTAATCAAACAATATGTAGCGCTTCTGGGTACTGAAGAAATTACACTTAATTTTACCGATGACGGAATTGCAGAAATTGCACATATGTCTGCACATATAAATGAAAATGTAGAAAATATTGGTGCTCGTCGTCTGCATACTGTTCTTGAACGTATTTTGGATGAAATAAGCTTCGAAGCGACCGATATGGCTGCTACTGAAGTTACAATTGATGCCAAATACATTAAAGATCACATTGGCAATCTGGTAGATACATCTGATTTATCTAAATTTATTTTGTAATTTTCTCTAGACTACAAAGACTTGATTTAAACCCGGGGAAGCCAGTAATTGGACACAGTGCTTCGTCGGGGATCAATTTATTAACCGGTGCTGCTTCCCAACCATGTGGTGCATGAACAACTCCCTGCATTACAATTTCACTCACCAATGCGCGTAACTCAATTTCACCTCTTGGTGATGATACTTTAAGCCAGTCATCATCTTTGATGTCCAACTTGGCGGCATCAATGGGATTAATCTGCATAACAGGATAGGGTTCAATTGCACGCAACATTTCTAGTTTCCGGCCTTGAGAATGCTGATAATTTTTACTTCGGCCACCGGTGGTTAAAATAAACGGGTAATCTTTAGTAAGGTCTGGTCTGCTAACTGGTGACCAATAAGGTTCTTGGTATTCTGGAAGACCATTATGTCCGTGCTCTTCAAGTATTGTTGATTTAAATTCAACTTTACCGGTGTTTGTGGCAAAGCCGTCTTTCTCATATTTTCGATCTATGTCGGGACCAAGATCAAAAGGTGCATATTTTCCCTTTTCCGGCAGATCAGATAACGTGTATCCCGTCCCTTCTAGTCTTTCATTAAATGAAGCCTTTATATCGCCACCCCAAAAATCATCTTTCAAACCTAATGCATTAGCAAGCTCAAATAAAATGTCAGCGTCGGCTTTTGCATTTCCGCGTGGTTCAATGACGTTTGGACGATATCTTACTTTATCTCCACCAACAATTAGGCTTTCTCGTTCCAAATGAGTTGCAGCCGGTAATGAAACATCCGCATAAGCGCGTGTCGGCGTATCATAAAAATCACAAACACTGAAAAATTCAAGTTTTTCCATTTGTTTCTGCAATCGACCATAATCTGGATACATCATTATATTTGCACCGATTGAGACGATTGCTTTAATTTTTCCTTTTTCAATGTAATCTGAAAGAAGCATGCTTTGCCCCTCATGATATTTATCTATGAAAATAGGAAACCGTTCTTTGCCAATTGGATCTGCTAACTTTGGCAATAATTCATCATGCAATGTAATATCAGCTTCTTTTGCGCCGCCCGGTTTTCTGTGGCCGCCTTTAACATCAATATTTCCTGTTAATGCAGCGAGCAATATGATGGCGCGATGGTTCTGACAGGCATTGCTATGATGCACAGTGGCTTGTGGGGATAGTGAAATTTGAGCAGGTTTATTTTGACCGTAAAAACATGCCGCTTTAATGATTAGTTCTTTATCAACTCCTGTTATTTTAGCAGTTCGTTCTGGTGTATATTCTTTGACCATTTCTTCATAATCCGAAACACCATGACACCAATTGTTAAGAAATTCTCGGTCTTCCCATCCTTCGTTTAAAATAATATGAGCTAGGCCTAACGCGAGTGCCCCGTCTGTGCCGGGACGCAGGCGTAAATGAACATCAGCCGTTTTCGCTAGGCTCGTTAGACGTGGGTCAACAACAATTAATGGAACATCGGTTTCTTTAAAGAAATAATGCTTCTTTAAAGGCAGTTGTGAATTTTCGGTATCATTACTCCAAACCATACGGCATTGGGTTTCCGGCTGAAATACACGACTGGTTTGATAAAAATATCCATAATCATCACCAAATGTCAGTGCAGAAGCCACTCTGGTAGCACCAAAGCAGCAGCTCGATTCCGTGAAATAATGAGGAGATCCAAATAAATATGCTAATCTTTGCATATAAGGTCGGGGCTCTTTTGTATAGCCAATCATGAAGCCGACGGATTCTGGTCCATATTTATCACGAACCTTTTTAAGGTTATCTGCAATCGCATCAATGGATTGTTGCCAAGTGGACTTAACCCATTCACCATTTTCATTACGCATTTCCGGATTTAAGAGACGTACATCACTTTCACGATGCTCAACCATCGCACTACCTCTTACACAATCTGGTAATGCGATTTCCGTGACCGTTTTTTCGTTTGAACCTTCTGCTACACGTGTAGAGACATGAATTTCGCAATTATGCGAACACATATAACATGTTGAGGTTTCTTGATCGTCAGTATCTTGTTTTTTCAGTGTTCCGGCGATCTTCATGAAATGCTCCTAATATTGATCAATATCAATGAATTTACGGCAAATAAAATTAAAATGCAAAATTGAATTATTTATGTTTAAATAGCAAAAAAATTACTGGAGTATCAATCAATGCCACATTCACCATCTACCGACGTTAAAGCTTTTTTTGATAAAGATACATACACTGTTACTTATGTTATAGCCGATAAGGAAACAAATATATGCGCCATTATCGATAGCGTCCTTGATTATGATCAAGCATCAGGAAGAACATCGACAACTTCTGCAGATGAAGTGATTAGTTATATCAATGAAAATGGTTATACATGTGAGTGGATATTAGAAACTCATGTCCATGCGGATCACTTGTCCGCTGCCCCCTATTTAAAATCAAAAATAGGGGGAAAATCGGCTATTGGTGAAAATGTCAAGACCGTTCAATCAACATTTGGACCTGTTTTTAATGCAGAAAGCGATTTTGCAAAGGACGGTAGTCAATTTGACCATTTATTTGCAGACGAAGAAAAATTTAACATTGGTAATTTGGAAGGTAAAATTTTACATACCCCCGGTCATACACCTGCATGTATTTCATATGTCATTGATGGATCTTGTTTTGTCGGTGACACGATGTTTATGCCCGATTTTGGAACCGCGCGCTGTGATTTCCCGGGCGGCGACGCCTCTCTGCTTTATGATAGTATGCAACGCATTTTATCTCTTCCTGATGATACTATTCTTTATATGTGCCATGATTACGGCCCTGGCGGCAGGGACTATGCATGGGTTACTTCCGTAAAAGAGCAGAAAGAAAATAATATACATTTGAGCGGAAAATCACGTGATGAATATATCGAAGCCAGAACCAAACGTGATGCGGAACTTAGTATGCCGCAACTTATATTGCCTTCCGTGCAAGTTAATATGCGCGCTGGTGATATGCCACCAGCAGACGATAACGGAATGACTTATATAAAGATTCCAATAGATGCATTATAGGTTAAAGAAAATAACCTAATAAATTACTCTCAATGTGAGCTGGCTTATAGACACCATACGCCATGTGTATCCACATGACGGAACCATTCCTTATCAGTCCAATATCGGCTTATGTCCCGTGGTGGAACTGGACATTTATATAATCCTTTTTGAAAACGTAATTTTTTCTCTCTAAAAGTAAAAGCCATTGTTGTCTCCTATTTTTTTATAATAATTACATTATTTTATAGAACAAATAAAGAACATAATGTGAAAATTTTAAAATAAACCTTTCGACAATAATAAAATCATCTGATACAAGTGCTCTGCAACAATGGTGTATTTTCCTGTGTCTTCCTCATTGAGTCCTTAATTATCTCATATGGCCTTTAGCAAATAATTACTTTGAAAAACCTCTGACAATGAACAAAAGAATTAATAAACTGAATAAAAACGAATTTATTGCCTTAATGGCGATGTTAATGTCAGTTACGGCCTTGTCGATCGATGCCATGATTCCTGCCTTGGGAAAAATGTCCGTTGATTTAATGATAAGTGAAGCCAACTCAATACAATTGGTTATTTCTTCAGTTTTTCTAGGAATGGCCTTTGGTGTGCTTATATATGGCCCCTTTGCCGATAGTTATGGACGTAAAAAAGCTATTTATCTTGGTATTTTTATCTTTTTAATCGGCACCTTAATATCAATATTTGCAACGAATTTATTTGTTATGCTTTTAGGGCGAACCATTCAGGGTTTCGGATCAGCAGCATGCCGTGTTGTCACAATGGCCATCATACGAGATAAGTATGAAGGCACAGAAATGGCAAAAATCATGTCTCTTATAATGATGGTTTTTATTATGGTTCCCGCATTAGCACCTCTACTTGGGCAGGGAATTCTGATATTTGCATCTTGGCAGACGATTTTTTGGTTTATATTTGTTTTTGCTTTGATATCGACTACGTGGATGCATTTCAGACAAAGAGAAACTTTATCACCAGAAAAGGTAAGATCATTTTCATTCACTGTCATTTTTTCTGGAATACTCGAAACGATTAAAAATAGAATTTCTATGGGATATACCCTTGCTTCCGGAATAATGTTTGGCGCATTTGTATCTTATTTAAGTTCCGCTCAACAGATCATGGAAATACAATATGAATTAGGGCAGATGTTTCCTTTAATCTTTGGTTTCCTCGCAATTGTTTATGGCTTTGCATCTTTTTTAAACTCAAAACTGCTCAATAAATTCAGCATGCATCAAATTTGCTTGGCATCATTGGTGCTGCAAGTTTCTTTATCTTCTATATTTTTGATTATCAGTTTAGCCAATAATAATGACATAACATTCACTTTATTTTTTATATATATGATCTTAAATTTTTTCTGCCTCGGTCCATTATTTGGAAATTTTAACAGTATGGCTTTACAGCCTTTCGGTCATATGGCTGGACTTGCAACTTCTGTGATAAGCTCGATACAGACTCTTTCAGCAGTTATTGTTGGCATAATTATTGGACAAGCCTACGATGGAACAGTAAAGCCGATAATTTTAGGATACATGCTTTGTGGTATGGGTACCTTAATAATTTTTCTGCTTACAAAAAGACGAATTTCGACCCACTCTTCTTAATTTATAATTTCTACTTATCATAAATACTGTAAATTTTAAGACAGTAGAACATTGGTGCGCCCGGCAGGATTCGAACCTGCGACCTACGGATTAGAAGTCCGTTGCTCTATCCAGCTGAGCTACGGGCGCACATATTTCATATATTCTTGATTATCCGCGAAAGCCGAAGACATCGGCATAATTTTTAAGACGTTTTTTACGAACGTGTGGCTCTTGGACGACATAATCAATATTATTTCGCTCAGCATATGCCACAGCATCCTCCTTGCTGTCAAAGGTTAATCGTATTTGTCCTTGCATATCAGCAGAACTTGTCCATCCCATTAACGGATCCAGTTCCCTTGATTGCTTCGGTGCATACTCAAAATGCCATTTTTTGCTGCGCTTCATTCCTGATTGCATTGCATTTTTAGTGGGCTTGAAAATACGAGCTACCATTTATATTACCTTCATAGAAATAGTCTTAATGCCTTCTTTTACTCTACTATTAAGAAGAGGAAAAGAAGAAAATAATAGGAATATTATTTATTTTCAGAATTTTTAAATTTTAATCTAAGAAATTTGTTAAAGTTTGACCTTCAACCAAATCAGCAAGAGTATAATTATCAACGGTCGCTATAAATGATCCCAAAGCTTGCTCAACGATAGCGTTGAAACTAACTTTCTCATTTTGATCCGTGTTTTTGGCATTTGAATTAATAAGAGCCAAATCATCTTCCGTATAACGAATTAACTCACCTATACTAATATCTTTCGGGTCTCTCGCTAAACGAAAACCACCATTTTTACCGCGGATTGTTTCGAGGTAGTTGCCTTTTCCTAAATGATGAATAACTTTCATAAGATGATTGCTTGAAATACCATAAACTTCAGATACTTCGCGGATAGACGCAAGTTCATTTTTTTTCAAAGCAGCATACGTTAGCACTCTAACGGAGTAATCAGTAAAGGATGTCAGTCGCATATGAAACCTGTGAAAACAGCCCCCTCAAGAAAGAATTTCACTTAATAATGATACACATTAACATAAATAAGTATATAGGGAAATGGTAATATATTACTAGTGGGTCGTTTTTAATTTCTTACGGGCTTTTTCTGATTCAGACTTTAGCTGTCCACATGCGGCCAAGATATCTTCACCTCTTGTCGTCCTGATAGGTGCCGATATACCACGGCTAAAAATAAGATCAGAAAATTTTGCGACACGGGACTTACTTGGTCTTTCATAATTTGACCCCGGCCAAGGATTAAAAGGGATCAAGTTTACTTTAGCAGGGATTTTATAATCTTTTATGAGTTTAACTAAATTCAAAGCGTCTTCATCGCTGTCATTGACGTCTTTAAGTAAAATATATTCAAAGGTTATCTTACGGCTATTTTTAATACCCGCATAATTTTTACAAGCCGTCATCAATTCATCAATAGGGTACTTATTATTGATAGGCATGATTTTTGTCCGCGTTTCATCATTTACTGCATGCAAAGAAATGGCAAGATTAACACCCATTTCTTCTCCGCAACGATAAATTTCTGGAACAACACCCGATGTTGAAAGTGTTATACGCCTTCGGGATAAATTTATACCATTATCGTCCATAACAATATGCATCGCTTTTTTGACATTCTCAAAATTATATAATGGTTCCCCCATGCCCATTAAAACGATCGTCGAAACCAACCGCCCTTCTGAAGGGCTAGGCCATTCATTAAGATAATCCCGTGCCACAAGAAGCTGCATGACAATCTCAGTCGCGGTTAAGTTTCTTACCAAACGCTGTGTTCCTGTGTGACAAAAAGTACAGGTTAACGTGCAACCAACTTGCGAAGAAACACATAACGTGCCCCGGTCTTCTTCAGGAATAAAGACTGTTTCAACTTCTTGTCCATCTGGAAATTTCATAAGCCATTTGCGTGTGCCGTCTGTAGAAATTAATGCTTCTGTAATTTCAGGGCGTCCAACGTCAAAATGCTGGTTTAATTTAGCGCGCATGTCTTTTGAAATATTACTCATTTCATCAAATGATTTTGCACCACGAAAATATATCCAATGCCAAATTTGCTGTGCACGCATCCTACATTGTTTTTCAGGCACGCCTATCTCTTTAAGTTTTTCAGCAACTTCGGCATGGGAAAGCCCAATTAGACTTCTATTTTCATCAAAAGTATGACGCGGCGCCACTACTGGTTCTAGGCCTAATGGTAAAGTTTTCATAAGATTGTTTTCTCAGTTTAGAAAGCGGCCTTCAAATACCGCTCACCATATTAGCGACATGCGCTCGTTATAGCATTATGTGCGGCAGTAAACCCAGCTAAAGAGAAACGGTAACTCGTTGCATTACCACGACCACTCTTGGCCGCTAACGTTATGCTGTTTCCACGCTTCATTGCTGCTACAATGGCCGCATCCTGTTTTGGGTCATATGCCCATGCGCCGTCTTCTTCGGTAAATAGATCTTCTTTACGTTGTCTATCAATTGAAACATTGACCGCAGAACCTCTTTGAAATTTATAGCCCGCAATAAAATTAAATTCATTTTTGATTTCACGGGCAGGTTTATGCGTGACAGTTATGAATGGATTACCATGACGTAGTGATTTTGGAGATTTATCTTTTGGAACAGAAATCATGTAACAAACCGTTTCACCTGCATCAGTGCTTAATTTAAATGCATCCCAATCACGATTGCTGCTGAGTAGCTGCCTACTGTCTGCTTTTGATACACTTGTCATTAATAACACAAATGAAATGGCAACTATTG
This sequence comes from Kordiimonadaceae bacterium UBA4441, assembly GCA_002390425.1. Lineage (GTDB taxonomy): Bacteria > Pseudomonadota > Alphaproteobacteria > Sphingomonadales > Emcibacteraceae > Pseudemcibacter. Next base: position 20,071 of record DGPL01000056.1, read on the forward strand.
ACCATGACATAAACTTCTTCATCAAAAATCCTCTAATCTATCACTATTTGCAAATTCCCGTTGCTACTTGAAGCCACAGTTTACAATATAAATCAATTTTGTCAGAATTTTGATTATATTGTAACATTTGTCAACAGAATCTCTTCATATTTAATTATTTTACACTGTTTTTTTGGGTCATTTTCGGATTATGGTAGCCAACATAGAAATTTTAAGCTAATTATTAATTTGTTACATATGAAACTAATTTTAAAGGACTTGAATTATGAGCAAAGTCTATTCGGATGCCAAAGACGCTCTTGATGGCATTTTATTTGATAACATGACCATCATGGCTGGCGGTTTTGGCCTTTGTGGTATCCCAGAAAATCTTATTATCGCGTTACGTGATAGTGGGGTAAGTGGCATATCTGCAATTAGCAATAATGCTGGTGTTGATGACTTCGGATTAGGGCTGCTTTTACAAACCAGACAAATTAAAAAAATGGTTTCATCTTACGTTGGTGAGAACAAAGAATTTGAAAGACAATATCTTGCAGAAGAACTTGAATTAGAGTTTAACCCACAAGGTACTCTTGCGGAACGCATTCGCGCTGGTGGTGCAGGCATTCCAGGTTTTTACACAAAAACGGGCGTCGGGACATTAGTCGCTGAAGGAAAAGAACACAAAGATTTTGACGGTGAAACTTACATTATGGAAACCGGACTAACTGCAGATGTATCAATCGTAAAAGCTTGGAAAGGCGATAAAGAAGGCAACCTGATTTTTCGAAAGACAGCAAGAAACTTTAATCCAATGATGGCAACTGCGGGAAAAGTAACTGTCGCAGAAGTTGAAGAATTGGTCGAAACGGGCGAGCTCGATCCTGATCAAATTCACACCATGGGGATATTTGTTCAACGTATCATCATTTCTAAAGGGTTAGAAAAAAGAATTGAACAGCTCACAACACGTCAAAGAGAAGGAGCATAATATGGCCTGGACAAGAGAAGATATGGCGAGACGCGCTGCAAAAGAGCTCGTTAATGGATATTATGTGAACCTTGGAATAGGTATCCCGACGCTCGTTGCAAACTTTATCCCTGATGGCGTCGATGTAACACTGCAAAGTGAAAACGGCATGCTCGGCATGGGCCCCTTCCCTTATGAAGGCGAAGCAGACCCTGATTTAATAAATGCAGGCAAACAAACGATCACAGAACTTAATCGAACAAGTTATTTTTCGTCTTCTGATAGCTTTGGCATGATACGTGGGGGTCATATTGATTTAAGCATATTAGGCGCAATGCAAGTATCCGAGGAAGGTGATCTTGCAAATTGGATGATCCCGGGCAAAATGGTCAAAGGTATGGGCGGTGCGATGGACTTGGTTGCTGGCGTAAAAAAAGTTGTCGTTATTATGGATCATAATGCAAGAGACGGAAGCGCCAAATTTATTAAAAAATGTACTCTTCCTCTCACAGGAGTGCGTGTTGTGGATATGATTATCTCTGATGTTGGGGTCTTTTTAATTAATGATGATGGCGCAACTCTGATTGAACTTGCACCAGGTATTTCCATCGACGATGCGCGCTCAAGAACAGAAGCCGAATTTAATGTCACGAAAAATTTGTGATAAATGTCATGCCATTATGTTATAAAATACACTATAAGAAATGTTTGATTCTCTAATAGTATAATAAAATTAAAGAGACACTTGATTAAATGCGTAATTTAAAACAATTCATTTTTTCCTTTCTGGGAACGATAGCGTTAACGCTTAGCCCCTTGTCAGCGACTGAGTATAAATTTGCGGATATTGAAACCGGCATAAAAATTCTTTCTGATGATGATGAATTTTTAACTGCAATGAATCCTATCGAAATAGCGTTGCGTGTAGGTTCGCCCACCGCCGATAAAACTATCGAAGATTTAAAAGCACACTATGCAGCCAATGTAATTGAATGGCCTGAGGCTGAAAAAGCGCTCATGAAAGCCTTGCTCGTGACACATAAGAAGAAGCTGGCTAAAATTGAACATTTATTACCGGAAACAGTTTATTTTATTAAAGTAACTAACGAGGTTGAAAGTGGAATATCCCACACGCGCGGCAATGCATTCGTCTCGCCACAAAGACGTTCTTCCATTTCAACAAAGCTATTTTTCCATCAGATATTTCACATTATGTCTAGGCATAGTCGCATAAAAAGAGCGAGCCTATATAACATTATCAACTTCCGCCCTTGTTATTTTCAACCCACCAAAGACGTTGAGCAATATAGTGTGAAAAATCCAGAGGCACCCTTTACAGAATTTTTCGTTCCTGTCGAAATTGAAGATCGTGATACTTACGTTATGACTTATCTTCACACAAAACATGATGGGTTTGACCCAACAATAAAAGGCGGTTTCGATGGTCATATCACAGGAGATTTAATTGAAGTCACTGTTAATGATGGTATTTGCAAGCCGGTGATAAAGGCAGATGGGAAACCTAGTATTTATAAGCATGAAGAAGTACCAAGTTTCTATGATCAGGTAGGGCGAAATACAAACTTTGACATTCACCCTGAAGAAATTATCGCAGATAATTTTGCATTCCTTATGATGGGAAAGAAAGATTTAATCAATCCGGATATTCCTGAAGATATCGAAGAATGGCTCGACGTCGAAATAGAGAATTAAGGAAATAATCTGACAGGGCCTAATAATAAGCTAGAACTCATTAAAGGCCCATTGTTTATGTTATTAAGCTGTGTGCTTTTTTCTATTATGGGGGGATTAATACGCTATCTTTCTATTAATGATATTCACCCTTTTATGACTGCCTTTATAAGGACTTTCTTTGCGATTTTATTTTTAATCCCTACCTTTTCCAAGGTTGGCTTTAAAGGTCTTAAAACAGAACGATTAGGGCTTCATTTTTTTCGTGGCGTCATTTCAGCTTTTGCTGTTATTGCATCCTTTTATGCAGTAAGCGTCATCCCACTGGCAGTTTCGACATCTTATAGTCTTGCTGCCCCTATTTTTGCAACTATTCTCGCAGCAATTTTTTTAAAAGAAAGAATAAGGCTGCCCCGGATCACAGCTGTTATCGTTGGGTTTATTGGCGTATTAATATTATTAAGGCCAGGATCCGTTCCTTTTAATAGTGGTGTAGCCGCCGCGCTCATCAGTGCTTTTACAGTAGCCTTTGCAATCATTTGTATTCGTTCTTTAAGTCAAACAGATAAACCAAACATTGTTGCCATTTATTCTTTGTTATTTACTTTTCCCATTTCATTTGTAGTTGCACTGACTGAATGGACTATTCCAAAACCGGAACTTTGGTGGGCCGTGATTATGGTAGGATTATGTGCGGCACTCGCACAATATTCAATTTCAAAGGCATTCAGCCAATCTGAGGCCACTGCTATTTTACCTATCGATTTTACAAGATTAATTTTTGCCGCTTTTATAGGATATTTCTTCTATTCAGAAGTTCCTGACTTTTATACTTTCCTAGGGGCATCAGTCATTCTTGCTAGTGCTGTTTATGCTGCCCACCGGGAAGCAGTTCGTAAACGCAACTGCCTTTAAAGCATTCATATGCCAATTCTTTACTTGTTTCTAAAATAAGCGTATTACTTTCTAATCATAGACAGCCATAAAGACAAACCCCATGAAACCCAATCTTGTTAGACCCTCCAATAACCTAAAGGGTATTATGTTTATGTTATTAACTTGCTTGGTGGTCACAACGAGCGCCACCCTAATTAAAAAATTAGGCCAAGAATTAAACACCTTTCAAGTTGTTATGTTGCGCTGCACATTTACAACACTGATCACGTTGATTTTTAATTGGCATCTTGGAAAAACATTATTTTTTACCAATAGACCAAAAATGATGTTCTATCGTTCTGGTTTAACATTTATTGTTGTTGTCGCTAATTTTTACGCCGTCTCAAATTTACCGTTAATTGAGGTGACGGCTCTTCAATTCTCCAAACCACTTTTTCTCATTATCCTTGCCGCCTTCTTTATCGGTGAAAGAATTAGAATATATAGAACAACTGCTACAATAGTCGGGTTCATCGGTATTTTAATCATTCTTCACCCTTGGGATAATACAATTTCAAGTACATTAAAACTCGCACATGGGGCCACTTTATTAGCCGCTTTATCAATGTCTGCACTTGCAATTATATCGCGGATAATGACCAAGGATCATAATGCAACAACATTGGTTTTTTATGCCAACATTGGGACGGTTTTTCTATGTTTTATACCCGCAATTTATTATTGGGATACCCCAAGTATCACACAGCTTTTATTTATAGCGGGACTTGGCGTTACAACATTCTGTGCACAATATTGCATGATTAGCGCCTATAAACATGCAGAAGTAACCGTCGTTACGCCCTTTGAGTATTTCCGTATCATTTTTGCAGCGCTCGCAGGATACTTTATTTTTTCCGAAATTCCAGATAATTGGACCATATGGGGCGGCGCACTCATATGTGCCTCAACGTTGTTCATTGCATATCGAGAAGCGTATAAATCAAAACAAGAAGTAAAAAAATGATATATTTAGAAATAATCATTGCCACAAAGGGTCAATTGTTTTTAAATGTAGCCGAGTTAGTTAAGAAAATTAGAGTATTGGGAAATAAGTAAATGGTTAAGGTTCTTTTTGTCTGCTTGGGCAATATTTGTAGATCACCAACAGCAGAAGGCGTGTTTCGTTTTCATGCGAACAACGCTGGTATCAAAGACGGCTTTACACAAAATATGTATATTGATTCTGCGGGCACAGCCGGATTTCATATGGCTGCGCCCCCTGATAAACGTGCTCAACTAACAGCACTTAAATTTGGTGTTGATATAGGTGAGTTGCAAGCGCGAAAAGTAGCCCCACAAGATTATAACGATTTTGATTATATTCTCGCCATGGATGAAGATAACATGTCAAAAATGCTGCAAAATTGCCCTACTGAACATCAGCATAAAATTCATTTATTTATGACATTTTCCGAAACAAGCCCTGGAATTACTGAAGTACCCGACCCTTATTATGGTGATAAAGAAGATTTTGATAAAGCGTATGATTTCATAGATCGTGCTGCACAAGGCTTCTTGAAGCACTTACAAAAAAATCATTCTTTATAAGAAAAATACAATTTTTATATAAAAGAAAAGCGCGATAACCCCTTGAATATTTTGGCTTCCGTGCCAATATATGATATAACTGGTTATTCGGATTTAAACCAATTGAAAGGAATTTTATAAATGGTTGATCAAAACCCATATTATTCAGCTTCAGGCTCACGCAGTGCTGCCGAAATTGATGAGGGTCTTCGTGCCTACATGCTGACGGTTTATAACTACATGGCATCTGCACTCGCACTTACTGGTCTTGCGGCTTATGTAACAGCCAATACACCTGCGATTTTACAACTACTTTATACTGTGCAAGGAAACATGATTGCACCAACAATGCTTGGTTATGTCGCAATGTTTTCTCCACTCGCTTTTGTATTAGCGCTCAATTTCGGCATTAATAGAATGCAGGCTTCAACCGTTCAGATGGTATTCTGGGCTTTTGCAGTAGTTATGGGCTTATCATTATCTAGTATATTACTTACGTATACTGGAGCAAGTGTCGCCAAGACGTTTTTTGTTACGGCAGCCGCTTTTGGTTCTTTAAGTCTTTATGGTTACACGACGAAAAAGAATTTAACAGGCATGGGTAGTTTCCTTATCATGGGATTATTCGGATTAATCATTGCTTCAATTGTTAATATGTTTATGCAATCTGGTGCAATGGATTTTATCATTTCTGTGGTAGGCGTTCTAATATTTGCCGGTTTAACAGCTTATGACACGCAACGAATTAAATTAATGTATTTGGAAAGCGATCATAGTGAAACGGCTTCGAAAAAAGCCGTCATGGGAGCTCTGAGCCTTTACTTAGATTTCATCAATATGTTCTTATTCCTGCTACGTTTCATGGGTAACCGCGAATAAAACATTTTGAATTAATTTTTAAACCCTGCTGATGAAAATTGGCGGGGTTTTTTATTGCCAAATTAGATTTAAGCCCTCATACTCCATTCCCATATCAGGGAGAAAAATAATCATGAAAACAAATCGTCGACATTTTATGAAAGCGGGTATGGCTATGAGCACAGCATTACTGGCTGATAGTGCGCTTGCTCAAGACACAACATTAATTCCAAGCCGTGGGCCCGGAGAGATGATTGATAGCTCGGTCACTTATGCCGATCGCTCACCATTTGTCAAAGATGCAAAGATGCGCGGTTCAGCAAATGGCCTTTCAGGAGGTGGTTTTACACCACTTCAGCATAGTCGCGGCATGGTAACGCCATCTGGCCTTCATTTTGAAGTGCACCATAGTGGTGTTCCGGAAATTGACCCTAGCGAACATAAACTTCTTATTCATGGGCTTGTTGATGATGAGAAAATTTTTACTATGGAAGATCTACTTCGTTTTCCTTCCGTTAGCCATTTTCATTTCTTAGAATGTGCAGGTAATGGCATGGGAGAATGGATGGGGCCTCGTGGTAAAACGGTACAACAAACACATGGATTAACCAGTTGCTCAGAATGGACGGGTGTGCCGCTCAAAGTATTATTAAATGAGCTCGGTGTTCGTGGCGATCCTAAATGGTTGCTTGCAGAAGGCGATGATGGCGCTCGCATGACGCGTAGTATTCCCATTTGGAAAGCTATGGATGATGCCTTTTTGGCTTACGCACAAAACGGTGAATTTTTACGTCCTGAACAAGGCTTCCCACTGCGTCTTATTGTGCCGGGATTTGAAGGCAATATGAATGTGAAATGGATACGTCGACTTGAAGTCGGGGATAAACCATGGTGGACCCATCATGAAAACACTGAATATGCCGACCCAAGACCAAAAGATGAAATTCGCGCTTTCTCTTTTTATATGGAAGCACGTTCTGTCATCACATCCCCGTCCGGAGGAATGAAACTTAATGGACCTGGTTTTTATGAAATTAGCGGACTAGGTTGGTCTGGCGCTGGAACGGTTAGTAAAGTTGAAATATCAACTGATGACGGTAAAACATGGCAAGGTGCATCGCTACAGGGTCCCGTATTACCGAAATGCCATACGCGCTTTACACATCCATGGAGATGGGACGGAAAAGAAACAACAATTTTAAGCCGTTGCACCGATGATACCGGTTACACACAACCGACTTACGATGAGATGTACAAATTACAAGGGCCAATTGGCATGATGCACAATAACGCCATTCAAAAATGGCATGTTGCTCAGGACGGGGAGATAACTAATGTTCGCTAAACACTCTAAAATTATTACTATAACGGCTATTGCCACCTCCCTTTCTTTCGGCGCTTTATACGCCACCGCACAAGAAAAATATGGAATAGGAACTTCTGTTGGGCCTGATGAAATTGCAAAATATGATAATGATATTCATATTGATGGCACTGGACTACCAGAAGGCAGTGGAAATGTTGCCTTAGGCCGTGAAATATATGAATATCAATGCGCATTATGTCACGGAGAAAAACTTGAGGGTGTCCGCGAAATGGGCGCACAAACATTGCATGAAGGCCGACGCGATATTAAGAAACTCCCTTATGCGACATCCTTGTTTGATTTTATTCGCCGCGCTATGCCACTAACGGATCCAGGAACGTTAAGCAACGATGAAGCATACGGCCTTACAGCATTTTTACTTGTTGAAACAGGCGTGATTAATGATCCTAATTTAACATTGGATGCTGAAAGTGTTAAAGCCATTAAAATGCCAAATCGCGATAAATTTATCATTGATCCGGCCTCTCGCTTCACAGCAAAGGATTTAGAAGACAAGTAAAAATTAGAAGAGGGAAATTGAATGGACATCACAAGACGTAAAATTGTTGGTGCGACTTCTGCAGCATTGGTTGTAACACCAATGTTATCGGCGGCGCGTGCCGCTTCACCGGGCCAAGATGATCCTCTCGGTGTGCGGTCCGACTTTCCTCTTTTAAAAACGACAAATTATTTAAATACTGCTTATCATGCTGTTTCCCCCAATCAGGTGGTACAGGCAGGAATTAATTTTTTTAAGGATCGTGCGGACCCGGCCGACAGTATCGGCCCTTACCTTGCGGAAGGGCGTGTGGTTCGTAATAAATTTGCTAAACTCGTCAACGCTGATCACAGCGAAATTGGTCTGATTTACACCACCACAGAAGCAGAAAATATTGTGGTCAATAATTTAAACCTTAAGCGTGGCGATAATGTAGTTACAGATGATTTACAATATAATGCAAGTTTCATTCTTTATGATTATTATGCGAAAAAACTTGGTATAGAAGTAAGAATTGTCAAACGTGATCAAACGGGGCGGACACGGTTTGAAGAATTTGAGAAATTGGTAGATAAAAACACTCGAATTCTATCCGTTTCATTTGTGTCACATGAAAATGGACTTTGTCATGATTTACGTCCGCTCGCTGATCTTGCACATGCGAATGGTGCTTATATCTACGTTGATGCGATCCAAGGCGTTGGTATGGTTGACCTCGACGTTAAGGCAGCAGACATCGATTTTATGGGATGCGGCACCTATAAATGGCTGCTTGCCAGTTACGGTACAGCATTCTTTTTTGTTAGACGAGAATTACAAAATATAATAGCTGCGGATCGACGCGGAATGTTCGCAGTCACCGATATGGAAAAATTTAGAGATTTTGACCCTTATCAGGATGCAGCAAAATATGGGTTTGCCACACCAGCCTTCGGATCGGTCTCTGTGGTTGGCACGGCGCTTGATTATCTTAACCGTGTCGGGATTAGAAAAATTGAACAACACACCATCACACTGGCCCAAAAAATGCGTGATCATATTGTATCGACCGGCTTGAAATGTGACACACCAGAAGGCAACAAATCTGCTATCGTTACCTTTTATCATGAGAAAAATCCAGACGATGTAAAATCACTTTATACAAATGAAAATATAAAGGTCAGTTATAAACATGGTGGCACCAAAATTCGAATTGGTGCGTCACTTTTCAATAATCAATCTGATATTGATCATTTTAATGCGGTTACGACTGAAATTGCAAAACTGAGCTAATCATTATGTCAAATTCTGAATTTTCAGCAATTTTAATTGCGCTTTCTGCCTGTATTATTTGGTCAGGAAATTTCGTCATTGCCCAAGGTGTTAATGAATGGATTACGCCAATGACACTTGCATTTTGGCGTTGGTTCATTGCCTTTCTTTTTGTGCTTCCAATTGGTTATAAATATGTAAAACGTGATTGGCATCTGGTTAAATCACAATTTAAATATTTACTCGCAATGGGCATTATTGGGGTTGGACTTTATAATACATTTATTTATTTCGCTGGCCAATTTACCACAACTCATCATATTGCAATCGTTTCTTCGGCGGCCCCTATTGGAACATTATTAATCGCCGGCATCTGTGGCATTGAACGATTATCACGCTACAAAGTATTAGGTGCATTTTGCGCGCTCATAGGTGCTTTGATGGTGGTCACACATGGAAATCCACTGCTTGTTTTTAATCAAGATTGGAATGCTGGTGATATCATTCTCATATTCAGCACCCTTATCTGGGCGGCCTGGAGCGTAGCAATTACCTATAAACATAAGGATATGTCAACGCGTTCATTCTTAACGGTGATTATTGCAATCGGCACCTTATTTTTATTACCATTATATTTATGGGAACTAGCTTATGTCGCGCCTACTCCCTTTACATTAGAAGCATTTGGTATCTATTTATATGTAGGCATATTCGCATCAGTTATTGCATGGTTTGCTTGGCAACATTCCGTTGAAACCATCGGCTCTGTAAAAACCAGCCTGATCTATTATACCATGCCTGTCTTTAGTGGCATTTTAGCCATTTTGATTTTGGAAGAACCAATTGAAACATATCACGTTATTGGTTTTATCCTCGTATGCGCTGGCATCGTCATATCTAATTTAAGAAAACTTGGAATAATAAAGAAATCGTAGTTCTGAGAATTTAGTATCTTATTTTTTGTTTGCCCTCTTCCTGCACATGAGGTAACCATTTCCTTGATGGTTCCTTGATTACTGATCAAGGTGAAAAGGGAAAATGGTGAAATCATAAATATGATCAAATCCATTACTATGCCCGTAACTGTGAGCGGTGAGCTAGCTCTTATACCACTGGGAAACCGGGAAGGTGAGTTTAGCGTATTTTAACCGTAAGTCAGGAGACCTGCCATCAATTCGCCCTTTCTGGTGGTCGGTGCAACCATACAGAGCGGAACATCCGTGTTGGCGATAATTCGTTATACACGGGGGTTGTCCGCTCTAACAAATGACAAACTCCTTGTATTTTTTTATGATCCTCAAATGAGGAATAATTATAGGTTTTTGTTATGAAAAAATTAAAAATACCCTTAAAAATAGCGCTTGCATTTTCGACAAGTATAAGCGCCAGTACATATTACGCGACGGCACAAGAGACAGCATCTCAAGATGAAGATGTCATTATTGTTACTGCAAACAGACGCCCTCAACCATTATCACAAATCGGAAGTAGTGTTTCGGTTCTAACCGAAGCTGATCTTGAAAGAGGACAACAACCATTTGTCTTAGACGCACTTGAAAGTTTACCGGGGGTTTCCACCTCGCAAAATGGATCCTTTGGTGGTTCGGCGTCTATTTCTATTCGTGGTGCTGGTGGTGATAATACTGTTCTCCTTATTGATGGCGTTCAGGTAAACGATGCATCCGCACCGGGTGGCGCATTTAATTTTGCAACGCTTGATACTTATAATATTTCTCGAATAGAAGTTCTTAGAGGCCCTCAATCCATTCTTTATGGATCAGATGCTATTGGTGGTGTCGTAAATATTATCACTAAAATAGGTGGTGAAGGTTTAGGCGGCAAAATATTCGTTGAAGGTGGCTCCTTCAATACCCGCCGCGCGGGTGCAAGCCTTTATGGTGGTACTGACAAAATAGGTTTTAACATTTCAGCGAGTGGTCTGGATACGGATGGCATCTCAAAAGCAGATGAGAATAATGGCAACACAGAAGCAGATGGACTTAGCAGTTATACTTTTGCCGGTAAATTAACGGCTCAATTAACAGAGACATTTCAATTAGAAGCACTTGGAAATTATACGGATACCAACGGATTTTATGATGCATTTGATTTTGTCGCTTCCGTACCTTTCGACGGCAGCATGCTTCAAACCAATGCAACAGATCAATTTGCTGGTGTTGTCAGAGGTAATTTGGAATTATTAGATGGGCGCTTTACAAATACATTATCTGCTGAATATTCAGAAATTAATCGTACATTACTTGGTGATTTTGACCCATTTTTAGCAACTGGGACCAGAACAAATATTGATTATTTAGGTGTTTTGACAGTTAATCAAGACTGGACAGTTACTGGAGGACTTCAGCACGAAAAAACCAAATCCGAAGGTAATTCAGAATCAAGTTTTGACATTAATAGTGTTTTTGGTGAACTCGCCTTTACTGGTTTCGAAAATTTAGTTATCACTGCAGGCACACGTTATGACGATCATCAAACATTTGGTGGTAATGCATCATCCAGAATTACCGCTTCCTATACTGTGGATCAAACAGGTACGAAAATTTTAGCAAACTGGGGACAAGGCTTCCGCGCTCCAAGTATTTCTCAACTTACATTTGCTTGGTTGACTTTTAGCGGAATTAATGAAGACCTTAATCCTGAAACATCAACAGGATTTGAAGTTGGATTTGTTCAACCTCTCGCTGGCGATCGCGTATCTGTTGGCGCCACTTATTTCCATCAAAAGGTGAACGATAAAATCACCTATGTAAATTTCACTGATGGGTACGATAACATCGATAAAACGCTTTCAAAAGGTATAGAATTTACGGCATCGGCAAACGTCACTGATACCATCAGCGTAAATGCAAATTATACATATACAGACGCGAAAGACGTAACAGACGGCAATGAGGTTCCATTAATTAGAGAGCCAAAACATTTAATTTCGGGGTCCATTCAATGGAACCCAATCGAAAAACTATCAACATCATTACTCGTTACACATAACGGTGAAGAACAACAACTTGACGGTTCAACCTTGGCGAAATGGACTCGTGTAGATGTCCGTGTTTCATATGAATTAATGGAAGACTTGAATGTTTATGGTCGTGTCGATAATGTTTTAAATACTGAATACCAATATATCCCTAATTACGGCACACCTGATCGTTCATTTTTTATGGGATTAAGGAAAACATTCTAATGAAAAACCGAAATCACATTTTGGGGGTGTTAAAGGCATTATCGATTGTGGTTTTTATTGGGGTGGCATTAGTGCCATCCCATTCGTTTTCTGAAAATCAATCAAATACTAATAAACCAAGCATCTTATCCCTCGATTATTGTTCCGATCAATTTGTGTTGTTACTAGCAGATAGAAAACAAATACTGGCTCTATCAAAAGCATCCGAAGATATTTATTCTTTTTATCGTGCGCGTGCAAAGGGTATCCCAAAAACAGAGAGCACAATTGAAGAAGTAATTATGTTAAAGCCGGATATTGCACTTCAAACATATAGAGCGGCAGCACATATGCGTGAAATGACAAGTCGAAGCGATATTGGATTATTTACGACCCATTATGGAAGTGACCCTGAAACGGTTTATAAAAATATTGAGTTGGTCGGTAATACGCTAAATCAAAACCTGCGTGCCAAAGGATTTATTGAACTTTATAAAAAACGATATGCAGCCTTAAAAAAGAAACCGAGAAAAAATTTAAAAATTGCTTACGTAACACCTAGTAGCACCACTGCAGGTGTTGGCACATCCGTTGATGATATCATTAAATTATCTGGTTTTCAGAGTTATGCGGCCGCCCATGGCCTTAATGGATGGCAAAGTTTACCTGTGGAATTATTAGTAATGGATCCGCCAGACATGTTTATCACGGGTTATTTTGAAGACAGTGCCGTGACGCAATCTCGCTGGAGTATTAGTCGTCATGATCAGATATTTAAAATGATGCAAAATACCCCTACAACAAATATTCCAAGTAGTTTAATGAGTTGTAGTGGGCTATTTCTAGTTGATGCTGCGGAACGTATTCGCAAAGATGCGGCGAATATGGGAATAATAACCGAAGCCGAATGGGGAACTAATGAATAAATATATAACCAGTAATTTACTGCTTATTATAGCATTAATATTGACCGCAATTGCTTCTTTGATGATCGGTCGCACGCCTCTTGATGTTTCAGAAATATTATATGGATTTGTTGGCCCCGCAAATGATCCAATATCTATCATTGTTATTGAGCTTCGCTTACCAAGGGTTTTATTAGGAATTTTAATCGGAGCTACACTGGGCATTTCGGGAGCTGCATTGCAAGGCGTGCTTCGTAATCCGCTCGCCGATCCAGGCGTTATAGGGGTGACCGCCAGCGCGTCACTTGGTGCCGTTATCGCTATTCATTCAGGGCTTGCGATTATGTGGCCCCTGTTTATTCCCCTTTTCGCAATGGCAGGTGCTTTAATTGCAACAGCAATTTTATTATTTGTTTCAGTCAGAGAAAGCAGCCTTCTAATGCTTATACTTGTTGGTATTGGCATCAGCTCACTTGCAATTGCCGGTGTATCATTGGTTATGAATATGGCTGAATCACCAATGAGTGTTCGTGACATGGTTATGTGGATGCTTGGCTCTCTTGAAAATAGAACATCAACTGATTTACTTCTGGCCCTTCCTTTTATTTTATTTGGTTGGATTATGATGATTAATGTTGGGCAAGGGTTGAACGCGCTAAGTGTTGGTGAAGATACGGCCCAGAGCATGGGCATCAACATTTCAATGCTAAAACTACGTGTGGTCATAGGATCTGCCATAAGCGTTGGTGCTGCAGTTGCCGCTTGTGGAAGCATTGGGTTTATTGGCCTAGTGGTTCCTCATATGGTGCGCGGATTAATTACAAATGAACCTGGCGGCATACTTATCCCAAGTGCATTAATGGGAGGTCTCTTGTTAACTTTGGCCGATCTCATGACCAGGCTTCCAATGCCTGGTGCTACATTGCAACTTGGAGTGGTGACTTCATTAATTGGGGCACCCGCATTTTTATACATCGTCTATAAAACACGGAACAACATGCGATGAATTGCTTAAAGATAGAAAATATCAACCTTGAGTTAGAGAACCGTGTCATTTTAAAAGATATCTCTGCTACTCTCAACAAAGGTGAAATTGTTGGTTTAATTGGACCAAATGGCGCGGGGAAAAGTAGTCTACTAAGGTCTATTCTCGGTTTAGTGAAAATCAGTAAAGGGAATATATTGATTGATGATTTAAATATCAAAGACCTAAAATTAAAAGAACGAGCGAAAAAAATCGCTTATGCTGCCCAAGGTGCACCCGTACATTGGCCATTAAATGCTGAAAATGTTGTTGCTTTAGGACGGGTACCACATTTAAACCCTTGGCAAAAACTTTCGGCAGTAGATGAAGAGATTATTGAAAATGCAATGGTACAAACCGATTGTATCTCTCTAAAAGGGCGGCATGTTACTTCATTATCCGGTGGGGAAAGAGCACGTGTTTTATTAGCATGCGTGTTAGCAACAGCTGCACCTTATATATTGGCAGATGAACCTGTAGCCTCGCTTGACCCTTCACATCAATTACAGGTTATGGAAATATTAAAAAACTTAAGTCAAAATGATAACGGCGTCATGGTCGTTATGCATGATTTAAGTCTGGCCTTAAGATATTGTGATCGCTTAATTCTACTGAACGACGGGCAGCTGGTTGGGCAAGGTGCTCCAGAAATTGTTTTAAATGATGAAAATCTGGCCGATGTATTTGGCATACGTGCTAAGCGTTGGAGTGATAATGGAGAAAATTATTTAATTACCCATAACATTAATCAAGGCGAATAAGTATGTCATTAGGGTTGATGTTACAAGGTACAGGATCAGATGTTGGAAAATCAATTCTCGTTGCGGGACTATGCCGCGCCTTGAGCAAACGAGGCATGATTGTTCGCTCCTTTAAACCTCAAAATATGTCAAATAATGCTGCTGTTACTGAAGAAGGAGGTGAAATTGGACGTGCGCAAGCAT
This sequence comes from Kordiimonadaceae bacterium UBA4441, assembly GCA_002390425.1. Lineage (GTDB taxonomy): Bacteria > Pseudomonadota > Alphaproteobacteria > Sphingomonadales > Emcibacteraceae > Pseudemcibacter. The sequence goes on from DGPL01000056.1 coordinate 35,209, forward strand.
TACAAGCATTGGCGTGTGGGATTGAGCCAACAATTCACATGAACCCAGTTCTATTAAAGCCACAATCTGATGTTGGTGCACAAATTATCGTTCATGGTAAGATGATAGGGTTGGGTACTGCTTCTTATTATCTTGAAAATAAAAGCGAGCTTCTTACAAAAGTAATTGAAAGCTATGAACATTTAAAAAAGCAGGCTGATATCGTTATTATTGAAGGTGCAGGCAGTCCCGCCGAGGTTAATTTAAGAGCAGGCGATATTGCCAACATGGGGTTCGCTGAAGCCACAAACACACCCGTAATATTAATTGGCGACATTGACCGAGGTGGCGTCATTGCCTCTATCATTGGGACACATAAATTACTGAGCAAATCTGAGCAAGAATTAATACAAGGCTATATAATTAATAAATTTCGTGGCGATATAAGTCTTTTTGATGCGGCTCATGACACGATAATTAAGCATACTGGATGGAAGAATTGCGGTGTACTTCCATTCGTACCAGAAGTCAAAAAATTACCTGCCGAGGATGCCGTTGTACTCGATCATTTTGTAAGTAATAGCCATCAAAAAATTACTATTGCCGTTCCAATGTTATCACGCATTGCCAATTTTGATGACCTTGATCCCTTAATTCAAGAAAGCGATGTTGATGTAAATTTTATTTCACCTGGAAAACCCATTCCTGCATCTACCCATTTGATCATTATTCCAGGAACTAAAGCAACCCTCGCTGATCTTGGTTTTCTTAAAAAGCAAGGGTGGGACATTGATATTGCGGCGCATATTAGGCGTAAAGGAAATGTTCTTGGAATATGTGGTGGATATCAGATGTTAGGCAAAAAAATAAGTGATCCCGAGGGTATAGAAGGAAAAGATGATCATCAGGAAGCCTTAGGGTACTTGAACATTGAAACTATTATGCAAAATGAAAAGACCCCTAGAAAAACGACCGCCTATGCACCTCATTTAAATTGTGAAACGGAAGGTTACGAAATACATATTGGTAAAACAACCGGTCCAGATACAGTTCGTCCATTTTTAGAAAATGATAAAAACTTAGGGGCAATGTCTGAAAATGGTCAAATAGCAGGAGTCTATCTCCACGGATTATTTGTAAACGATAAATTTAGAGCTAAGTTTCTAAGCCAATTTCGTAATGGGAAGTACCAAGAAACCGCTTATAGTCAAGAAGTCGAGAACGCTCTAGATACCCTTGCTGAAAAAATGGAATATCATTTAGACATAGACGCTATGCTTGCTTTTGCGAAGAGCACATAATGTTCTTAACCTTGTTGATAGAGAAGTTTCTCTTTGTTTCGTTTATAGAACCAAAAAACAGACTATTACCCTTTCGGCTAAAGGAGGCCTTAAAATGACGGATAAAAATCAAGAACATAAGAAAAATATGGTTGAACTTAAAGCGGAACAACGTGCCAAGGTCAAAAGCAAGAAAAGAGCGGAGCGTGGCCTCTTTCTGCTGCATACTGGCGATGGTAAAGGGAAATCAACGGCGGCTTATGGTACATTGCTTCGCGCGCTCGGTTGGGGTCATGATGTCGCCGTTTTACAATATGTAAAAGGCAACTGGAAAACCGGTGAAAAAGAATTCTTTAAACGGTTCCCTGAGCTTGTTCGGCTAGAAGTCATGGGTGAAGGTTTCACCTGGGAAACACAAGATAGAGAACGAGATATTGAAGCTGCGGAAAAGGCCTGGAAAGTCAGCTGTGAAATGTTAAACAGCGGAGAATATGATCTTGTCGTGCTCGATGAATTAAATATTGTACTGCGCAATGATTATCTTGATAAAGAGATGGTAAAAGAAGGGTTGTTAGCGAGACACCCTCGCACTACCGTAATTGTAACAGGCAGAAATGCGCCTGATAATTTAATAGATGCAGCCGATCTTGTAACGAATATGGAAATGATAAAACATCCATTTGAAAATGGTATAAAGGCAGCCCGTGGAATTGATTTTTAATCACATTTTTTCAAGTGCTTTAAGCGATAATCCATAATGGTATTTAATTTGTTCTTCCGTATAGCGCTGCTCTGAAGCCGCTGGGCAGCTCATACGAGCTAAGCATCTATCTTTACAAAGTGAATTTTTGCTCAACCGATAATCAAAACATTTCTGGTGTTCAACTTTGTCTTCATTGATAGCGCCGGCGGGACAAGAAGAAATGCACTCTTTCTTAATACAACTTACGCAAGGGGATGGTTTTTGAATAATTGGTTTTATTTCAAAATTCGATGCTGCCAGAACTGCGACACGATAGGCAAACCAACTTCCCCATTTTTCATTAATTCCGATACGTAATAGAGATGGATTATGCCATCCGGCCAATGAACCCAGTGATTGCAATGAAATGACCGTTTTACCGGGATAAAGAAATTTATATTTCTTATTCTTTATGGTTTCTTCCAAAAATGTTGTGACTTTTGTAATTGAGAAATTATCAATGGGGTTTGCACTTTGCTTATCTTTTTTAGATAATTCTTGCCAAAGCTTCTTGCCACCATGTCCAATTAAGATAAGTTGAGAATACTCGGATATATCCGCAACAGAATTGAATAACGAAACACGCATCTCATCCGGTAAATTTACAATATCAAATACAGATTGAAGATTTAGCCCTGCTTCATTTAAATATGTGGGATTGAATTTATCTCTCATATTTTTTGTTTAATAATTTTAATTGCCATTGGGGTACGTTACCAGTTTTAAGAGCGTTTTTTATAGCTTATAATGAAAACCCATACAGAAAATATACGGAAAATATTTCAATTTCTTTAGATAGCTAATTGGATTGAATGTTATGCACTGAAGGCGTCATTATTTTCGGCTCGAGCCTTTCTTTTTATTTTTTTTGTCATCTAGTAGTCTTAGATTCTTTAATCTTTCAACTTTTTCGCGTGCCATTTCTAATCGCTCTTCTGTTTCTTTTGCGAGCTTAGTGTCAGCTTTATTAGAGAAGTTTGGTTTTTGTTCTGCGCTTTTATTATTTCGCTTAATAGCTGCTAATAACTTTTCATCGGTATTGTTTTGCCTTGTTGATCTTGATGCCATTTTTTATCTTCCATATTATATTTTTCTATCTTAAACAGACATTTACATCAGTAAACATTGATTGCCATTTTTACGGAATGGATCATTACATTCCCAATCATTCCCCCTGTAATTTAGGTGAGCATTAGCTGGTAATTTGATAAGATCACATTGATTTTTATTATTTTGATATCCTCGTTCGCATTTCCAACCGTTACCACGTCCACTGTCATCTAAAAATCCGTTTAATGGCACTTCAATTGCGCTGCATTTTCCGTCTTTTTCACGATAACCACGATTACAAACCCAACCGTTTCCCAGAGCAGAGTTACTTAAATAACTGTTTGCAGGAGCAATAACTTCTATACATGAAGTGCCATCAGACCGATAACCTCTGTCACATTTCCATCCCGTATCATATATATCTTGGCTCAGATAGCCATTTTCAGGTACTATAATGGCAACACATTCTTCTGAAATTTCACGGAATCCTTGATTACATGACCAACCCTTACCATATCTCGAGGCTTCAATATACGCATTTTGCGGTACTTCAATGGCAACGCATACCCCGCTTTTTTCACGGTATCCATGAATACACTCCCAGCCAAAATTAAATGATGAATTGCTCAAATAAGCATTGTCTGGCACTTGGATTGCTTCACATCTATTCTCTATTTGTCTATAACCACTCAAACATCTCCAGCCTTCTCCATAAGCATTTTTCTCAGCATAAGCCGGAATTTCTCTGTTATTTTGTTGAGCTTTTATAGATTGAGGGAAAATTTGAAAGTTGATTAGAACTAGAATAAACGTGGATATAAATAATTTATAACAAATTTGTGTTTTATTTGACATGGGAATGCCTTTCATTAAACACGCCGCATTTATTTGCGACAGATCTATCAACCCCTATGGTTGAAAAAAAACGCGAGCTTAAGAAAAGCCCGCGCTTAATATAATAATTATGATGAGAGTGGTTTATGCAGCTTCTTTTATATTACAAGCAGCTTGCTTACCATTTTTCTCTTCAATTTCAAATTCAATCTTTTGACCTTCATTCAATGTTGATAGGCCAGATTGTTCAACAGCGCTGATATGTACGAATACATCTGAAGCACCACTTTCTGTTTCGATAAAGCCGTAGCCCTTAGATGGATTAAACCATTTTACTGTACCGGTAGTCATAATATTTCTCCTTGTATAAATATCGGTGTATATATCGCCAGAACTATTCTAGGCGAAATTATCGTCTTGATAATGACTTACGCATATCGCCCTTGACTGAACCGAAAATTATGGAAAGAGAAGTGGTAGTATTAGTAAATAAATTATTTTTAACGTGAACAGCTTGTATAGGCTTTTAAAGGATAAGTCTAGTCAATTCGATAAAGCGCTTATTCTTTATCATCAACAAAGATCTGCTATTAGTCGGAAAAGCCATTAAATTGAATTAATTGTCCGTCATCAAATGATTTGAGAATCCAT
>DGPL01000060.1 GCA_002390425.1 Kordiimonadaceae bacterium UBA4441
TAACAGCCGCTGGCGTACCTTCAATGTTAAAAATTATCCCAGGAAAAATTCGCGCCCAATCAATCGCAATATATTACATGATCATTAGTATGTGTGGCTTATTGATCGGACCAACATCTGTTGGGTTTCTTACTGATACTTTCGGAAACTTACAATATTCAATGGCAATAGTGCCAGCTATATTCGGTATTTTAGGTCTCTGTTTCCTTCCGATGATCAACCGCATTTATTTAAATCAAATCAAAAAAGAAATAACAATCTAGTTAAGGATAGAATTAATGACTGCAATAATAAAACGTACCACTCTTATCGTTCGCAACATGGAAAAATCCATTGAATTTTATAAAGGCGTTCTTGGTATGACTAAATATTACGATAATCAAATCACATTAGGAGGCGATTTGCTTCCAGCCGGGAAAAAAGGCGATGTAACACATTTAACCATGTGGAAATGCGAAGATCCTGTTATAGGGATGATCGGTCTATTAGAATGGATTGATCCTGTTTGGGAAGCACCCGAAATTACATATGAAGTTGGTTACGGGAACCCCGTCTTTGTGGCCGGCGTGGAAAGCGCAGAAGACGCATATGAAAAGGCAAAAGCTTTAGGGTGTAAAATTCGTGCCCCATTATCAGAAGCAGAATACCCAGCTGCAAAAGGTGGTATTATGCGCGTTCGATCGGTTGGCGTCTTTGATCCTGACGGTCACTTTTTTGAACTAAATCAAACACTTTAAATTATTGTTGGCTCTGCCAGTATTCTAGTATTTCACTTGCACTGGCAGACCACACTTCTTCCTTACTCATCAGATACTCTAAAATATCTTCAAGTACTTTTATACGGTGTGGCTGTCCTATCACCCAAGGGTGAAGCGATAATCCTAGTATTCTACCACCTTGTTCTTTTGCTTCAGAAATCAATAAATCTGCGGCATCTTTTATTTGTTCGCCATAAGATTGTTCCGAATGCAAATTATTAAGAAGGATATACCGATCTTCAAGTTCATTGGATAGTGGCATTGCCGTTAACGGGCCATTTCCCGTTTTAAATTCATAGGGCATATCATCATTTACCCAGTCACAGAAATATTCAATGCTTTCGCTCTTTTTAAGAACTTCGGGCGTTTGGTTTCCTTCAAATCTACTAGGGCTAAGCCAGCCTTTAATATCCTTTGAAGCAAAGGGCCTAAGTGCATCAAGTGTTCTGCACACTAGCTCATTTTCTTCATTAAGGCTTAAACCATTATGATGCATTGAATCCATATTCCAACCATGTGCGATAATTTCTGCATTTCTTTCTTTAATCGCATTCATTAGATAAGGTGCGCGTTCAGCAAGTTCACCATTCACCGCATAAGTCGCAGCAACTTCATATTTATCAAAAGCTTTGAGCATACGGTAAATGCCAACACGATTTCCGTAATCACGAAGTGAATAATGACGGAGGTCCGGATAAGGCATCGTCATGCCTCCTATCGGTTTTACTGGCACGCCTTGTTGATTTAATGGGAAAAATTGCAAACTGACATTAATCCAAAGAGCCAGTTTTTTACCCTTAGGCCAATTCACAGGCTTCCGATCACTCAGCATTGACCAATCGTAACGATCATGATCCATGCCATAATGGCGCTTGGAATATTCAAGATAGGATTTATCAAGTGGCATTATGACACCTCCTTCTTTGTCGTTATATCGGCAAGAGCCGCGTCATAATTATTTTCAATATAATATTCAGCAATTTCTCGACCTGTTGTTACCCAAACATCACTATGACCTGTGATATATTCCAGCGCCTCTTCAAACGCTTTAAGTCGGTGCGGGCAACTTACTTGATAATTATGGGTAGGGATACACATGACGGTGCCGTTTTCTGCGCCTTCCTCGTATAATCTATCAAAATTATCCTTTATTATTTGTCCGTAGCGTCGCGGTTCAATTTTATTAACCACATAGGCAATGGTATCATTCATTTCTAGTGAATAAGGAATAGAAACAAACTTTTTACCGCTTCTAAGATTAATTGGCGTTGGCTGATCGTCATGAAAAAGATCACATGTATATATACCCCCGTCATCACCAAAAAGTTCCGTTCCAACTTCTGCAAATAGATCAAGCGTGAGTTCAGAATGAGATAAAGCTGGTGCTAAATATCCAGCGCATTTTTGTTCTGTATGCTTATAAATGGTTTCCATAGCATCACGGATCATTTCACGTTCTTGGCTTTCATCCATACCATATGTATATCGGGTATTATAAATACCATGACTAAAGAACTCCCAATCACGTTCTTTGCATAATTCTATAATTTCTGGATGGTGTTCGCAGAGTGCCGTTGAAAGTGATATGGACCCACGAATTCCATATTTATCAAGCAATTTCATCTGACGTACATGCCCCACTCGATTGCCATAATCACGGATTGAATAGCCCGCGATTGAAGGGTTCGGTGCCGGCCACGGCTTTCGAAATGGATTGTCTGGCGGGTCTAACTCGTAAAATTCAATATTAGCTGCAACCCAAAAAGCAACCTTTGCCCCATTGGGCCACGTGATTTTCGGCCTGTTTTCATATGGCCAGTAATCATAAAATCCCGGATCTTTTTTCATTATTGTTCACCTAGGTATTCAAAAACTTCCTTCACATCAACGACATCTGCATATTTAAGTAAAAGGTCAGTCAAATTTGCAAAGTGAAAGCTTTCATGTTTATCAGCGACACATTCTTCAGGGACAATTGTCTTATAGCCACGTGATAAACTTTCGACAGCTGTAGCGCGTATGCAGCCTGATGTCGAGCCGCCCGTTATCACCAATGTATCCACCTGATGCCAGACGAGTAGACTTTGCAGAGGCGTCTCAAAAAAAGCAGAAGGCATTTTTTTTAAATAAACAGCATCCTTAGTACGATCAATTTCTAAACGATCATCAAATTCACTTCTACGTGATCCGAATTTAATATTCTGAAGACTATCTGGCGTATCCGTCCTTGTTCCCCAAACCCCTGCATCAGAAGCATCATCCATATAGGCAACATGTGTCCAGATCACAGGCCACCCTAGAGCGCGGAATTTTTTCGAAAGATCATTAATATATTCCATTTGACGAGGATCAGTTTCATAAGCGGTTTTAAATTCACCAACTGATGTATAGGCTTTTTGCGGATCAACATTAACAAGAGCCGCTTTATTACCAAAACCAAACTTTGCGCGCGCGGGGTTTGATTTGACTTCTTGATATATTTCTCTTGCTGTTTTATCGCTGAGTTCCATGTCCGTTCCTAAAATTATAAGTATTTTATCTTATAACTATAACAATGAATTTGGTAGCAGAAATGACTTTTGTCACTAAAAATTAAGAGCTTAAGAGTTTGGTCCGAAATGATCCGCAATTTCAGCCAAAGTATCTTTATCCAAAAGTCGCACGACCCAATTTTGTGATAACTCAATAAATCCTTTTTTCTTTAGTAATGAAAAAGCGCGACTAACTGTTTCAACAGTGATCCCTAAATAATCTGCAATATCAGCGCGCGTCATTGGAAGTGTAAATTCGTCCGTATGACCATCAAATTTGACCTGACGCTTATCGATATAAAGTAAGAAATATGCAATTTTTTCTATTGCATTCTTGCGACCTAAAACGAAAATTTGATCCATGGTTGCGGCCAAAACTCTCGTTGCGATTTCATGAACACGTTGTTCAAGTTCTGGATATTTTACATAAAGAGCTTCAATGTCACGAATATGCCACTTACAAGCGGTCACATCCGTAAGTGCACGGTCGCTAATGCTATATGCTGGTCCTGTTGAAACACCAATAAAATCTCCAGGATAAATAAACGCCATGATCTGTCTTCTTCCATCGCTTGCTAAGCGCTCTACAGCGGAAACACCTGAGGAAAGATTATAAACATACTTTGTGCTATCTTCTTCATGCAAAAGATAGCTACCCTTTTCAACCTTAACAGGAATAGCAATTTCGAATAACTCAGCAATACTATCCCCATCGAAAACAGAGCAAAGTTTGCTGTTTCTAGCCTGACAATTATTACAATCTATACCCACGCCTTATCCCTAACGCAATATGTTTTTAGGACTATATTTTGCATAGTTGCTATTAATTACAAAGGAAAAACTTTATTTTAGATCATTTAGAAAAGAAATTATATGAGCCTCACTAACCACTTCGGCATACTTTGCCTGTAGATCGAAAAGATTAGCTTCATGTGGTCTAGGGTCTCTATCACCTACGGCATCACGAACCACAAGTGGCACAAATCCATATTGGCAACAATCAACGGTCGTTGCACGAACACAGCCCGATGTTGAGAGGCCCGTTATAATTAACCCATCAACATTTAAATCAGATAAATATTCAGATAGCCCCGTATTGAAAAAAGCGCTCGCATATTGTTTGGTGAAAACTTTATCACTTATTTCCGGTTTTAATTCAGGCAGAAACGCCCCCATAGGACTGCCTTCGTCAAACAGTTTTAAAGCCTTTACTTTTTTATAAAAAACACCACCGTCTTTTCCTCCGTCATGATATTCAACATTTGTGAAAATAACCGGTATATTAATTTTTCTGGCTGTTTCTAATATACGTGCTGCACTTTGAACGGCCTTTTCCACTCCTGCATAGAGAGGAGAACTAGGATCAAGATAAGCACGAACAAAATCAACGAGAATTATTGCAGGGCGTTTTACAGCTGGCATCGAACCGCCAAAAAGTGCTCCTTCATAATCTTCTAATAAATCTTTATCCAAGACTGTTCCTTCTTTGAAAATCTTATGTCTCTAATACACTTTTCTGAAAAAAATTTCGATGCCTTATATCATCTAAATTATGTTCAAGGATAATTTGCATTCTTTTCATCAAAAGCTTCTATAGGAAAAGCATCAGCCGTATTGGTCATGATGGCTCTTTTTCTAAAGAAACGATGATAACCAGCTGGTCCCATTCGCGATGCTCCTAAACCAGAAAGTTTAAATGAATTTTTTTCAGCTTCATGCATAAACCCTGTAAGACTTCCTTCATTGATGCTAATCCCTCCAGCCTCAATTTGCACTGCAATTTCATTGGCATGTTCCATATTTTCAGAATATACAGAACCGCTCAGGCCATACTCAGTATCATTTGCCAAACGGATGGCTTCTTCATCGCTTTCAAATGACATTATGGGAAGTACCGGACCAAATGTTTCTTTGGTTATAATATCCATTTCATGGTTGATGTTTGTAACGACAGTTGGACGGCACCATAATCCACCGCCATGATGTTCAATTTCACCACCCGTATGAATCTGAGCCCCTTTTGCAAGTGCATCATCCAATTGTTCTCTAATAATATCGGCCTGTTTTTCGAAGATAATCGGCCCAATATGCCCACTATTTATATTCGGATAATTTAGCTCTACTTTTTTTGCTTTTTCAACGATTTTCTCAACAAAATCATCATAAAGGTTCTTGTGCACATAAATACGTTCAACGGATTGGCAGGCTTGCCCTGTATTAACGATAGAGGCGCGTAAGAGTGATGTTACCGCTCTATCTAAATCCGCATCCTCTAATACAATTGCAGGATCTTTTCCACCAAGCTCAAGGATAGCCGGAATAAGGTTTTTTGCGGCACGCTCTGCAACCAATCGTCCCGTTGCTACACTTCCGGTAAAACATACAATATCAACATGATCGATAAGAGATGCACCAGTGCTGCCATCGCCATCAATAAAATGAATAATGTCATTAAGCTCTTCAACTTCTGCAATTGCTTTTTTTAATGGACCGGCAAAACGAGGCGTGACTTCACTAGGTTTTACGATCGCAGTAGCACCGGACATCATTGCTGGCAATGCGTCAATAAGCGAAAGAGTTAATGGAAAGTTCCAGGGACTGATCACACCAACAACAGCATAAGGTATTAATTCACTTCTATATTCAATGAATGGCATCGATCCTGAGTTTTTCGTTTCTGGTGCGCTGACTGACCTAGCCACCGTAATCCAACGATCGATAGCATTTGAAATGCCATCGACTTCCGCTACAGAAATATATAAACGTCCCGTATCATCAGAAAGCGCTTTAATCATTTCATCACGATGATTGGCAACTGCTTCTTTTAATTTATTTAATACTGAAATTCGATATTCTAAACCTTGGGCGAGCCATTTTTTTTGTTTTGCTCGCATTTTCTTTGCCAGAGCGGAGATTTCGTCATTTCCTATAACAGAAATTTCATAATCAAATTCGCCATTTCGAGGATTTCTGACAGTTAGAATATCGCTCATTCTATACTCCGCTCATTAAACGAACGACAACCTTGGCTTTTCCAAGTCTTAGTTTTTTGGCTTCAGCATATTCGGGAGAATTCCAAAATTCTTGCGCGGCCTCCATTGAGGGCCACTTTGAAACCACTACTTTTTTTTCTTCGGGCCAATCACCTTCAAGAGTAACAGCATCTTTCGCTCCTCTCACGATATATTCACCACCGAATTTTCCAATTAAGTCTGCAGCAGCAACTGCATAATCACGAAACTCTTCCATATTATCTATTTCTGCAATAACAAGCATATAGGCGGACATTATAACCTCTTTTTTTTATGGTATATTTAAAAGATCAAGCCACAACATTGGAAACTAGGTTATTAAGTAAAAAACACATTTTTACTTTTTTATATTTTGTTTATTGGCTTGTCTTGTACAATGAAAATGATATATCAATATATGTTATCAACAATGACTTTTGTCATTCCAAATTAATCGAAACAAGTTTAGCGGATAATCATGACTGATAAAACCATAAGTCCAAAAAATACTATCGATGAGACACTACCAACGCCACTATATCATCAAATTTATGTATTGATTCGTGAAAAGATTTTTTCCGGAGCTTATGAAAATGGCAGCCTAATTCCAACAGAAAATGAACTAGAAAAAATGTTTGATGTTTCCAGGATTACGGTCAAACGGGCACTTGATGAGCTTGCTGCTGAAGGTCTTGTTACGCGTCAACGTGGACGAGGGACAACCATAACTTTTTCTAATCCTGTTTCACATTCTTCTGCGAACATGGACGGGTTAATGGAAGATCTCATCTCAATTGTAAAAGAGACAACGGTTGAAATAATTGAATTTGATTATGTAAAAGCATCCCCGCAAGCAATGGATGCATTAAAGCTTGACCCATCATCGATTGTACAAAAAGCAATTCGAGTTCGCAAAAAAGATAACACGCCATTTTCATATGTTATCACTCATTTACCAGAAGAAATCGGCAGATCTTTTTCTACAGACGAACTAAAAAATGAACCCATTTTAGCGCTCATTGAAAGATCAGGAAAATCCATCTCTAGGGCAAGGCAAACAGTAACAGCAACACTTGCAGACGGAACTACCGCACCTGCGCTTGCAGTTAATATTGGTTCCCCCCTCCTTAAGGTTTCAAGAATTGTATATGACGATCAAGATATTCCTGTGGAATATATTATTATTTATTATCGCCCTGATCTGTACCAACTCAATCTAGAGCTTTCACGTGTCAAAGGCGAAAAATCAAACTTCTGGTCAACTGAACAGAAATAGAAACACGGAACAGTTTGAAATTTTAATTCGAATAAGTTATAAAGGTATGTCATTATAATTTATTCGGATAAATCATGCGTAATAAACTTAATTTTACTTCCAGGCGGCAGGTTTTAGCTGGACTTTCTGCTACAGCAGGAGCTTTAGCTCTTCCAGCATGCGTTAATAGCAGCGAAGAAAAAAAGCACTATGACACGATTATTATTGGCGCAGGCCTCGCAGGATTACACGCGTCACGCCTTTTAGAAGAAGAAGGTGCAGAATTACTTATTCTAGAAAGCAATAATCGCGTCGGTGGACGAATTTTTACGATGGATGATGTACCCTCATCTCCTGACGCCGGAGGCATGGAAATTGGACAAATGTATGCTCGTGCACGGTCAACTGTCAACGACCTAAACATCCAACTTGCTCCCTTCCCTACGTCACCGCGTGGTATGACTATCAACATTGATGATCATTCCACTACCATGTCTAATTGGGGTGATTGGGAATATAATCCGTTACCTGAATCGATCAAAAAGACACCGCCATTTGCGCTCATGCGAAGTGCTACACCCACTCCAAATCCACTCGTTGAATTAGACAGTTGGTTAGAAAAAGAAGCGCAGCAACATGATTTACCTTTGTCTGATTACTTAAAAAATATTGGTGATAGTCCATTAATCAGAGACATGATTGATATTAGTCTTCAGGGTGACAAATTGGAAAATATATCCATATTGGGCGAACTAAGAAAAGGACGTATCGGACAATTTGAGCGTAGCAATGGCCCTTCTGAAATGGTTGTTGGTGGAGCGAGCCGTTTACCTGAAGCGATGGCTAAGAGCTTAAAGTCTTCAATATTTTTTGGGAAAAAAGTCACCCGTATAGAGCGAAATGGAAATAAATCAATCTTTACTTGCGAAGATGGCAGTGAATATAGTGCAAATCATGTTATCTGTACCTTACCATATGCCGTTTTAAAGAATATTAGTATTAAGCCTGAACTGCCTGAATTACAGCGTAGAGCAGTAAATGAAATACCTTATTTACCGGCTACAGTATTTTATTTCACATCCAGTGAACCTTTCTGGGAAGAAGACGGCCTACCGCCAACAATGTGGACCAACAGTACGATTGAAAGGGTCTTTGCCTTGGCTTCGATTGATAAACCAGTCGCCGTATTTTGGGGTTTAATTAATGGTAATAATGCTATTGCATTTGATAAACTTTCCAGAGCGGCGCAAGAAAATTTAATTATTTCAGAAATGGAAAGAATTAGACCTGCTTGCCGCGGAAAATTATCGCTGCATAAAATTCATTCCTGGACAGCATCACCCCATAGTCGTGGAGCATGGGCATATTGGAAACCTGGCCAAATCACAAACTTTAGTAAGGTTTATCACGCCCCTCATAAAAACATTCATTTTGCCGGTGAGCATACATCGACTTTTGCAGCAGGAATTGAAGGCGCCTTTGAAAGTGGCGAGCGCGCCGCATTTGAAGTACTAGGAATATAATATGACAAACAATCTTGAGTTTAATAACGGATGGCAAGAAGCTGTCATTGTCGTTAGTGATTTAAATCGTATTGCTAAAGACCTTGAGATTGTCGGCGATTGGAAAATTCTAGCCGAAGGTGAACTTGAACAAGAACAATTGAAATTATGGTCTCTCAATGACAATGCTAAGGGTAAATATAAATTAGTGAGAAACCCTGATACGTCAAAAGGGTACCTACGTTTCATACAGTTGGACAATATCGAACAAGAGCAGATCAGACCTTCCGGTCAAATATGGGAATCGGGTGGAATATTTGATTTAAATTTTCGTGTTACTGAAATAGAAGATAAATATAAAAAATTACTAGCGCGTGGCTGGACAGCCTATAATGACCCAACCGAATATGATTTTGGTCCCGTCACAGTCAGCGAAGTTTTAATGGTTGGCCCTGATGGTGTGTGTTTCGCTTTAATAGAAAGGATCGCACCACCACTAGAAGAGGACGGCGAGCCTTACGCAATTAGCAGAACGTTTAATTCTACAATGATTGTAAGAGATATTGATAAATCATTTAAATTTTTCAAAGATAAATTAGGTTTTAATACCGTTATGGAAGTCCTAGGCCATAGGCTTGATGCTGGCCCGAATGTCCTTGGCCTCGCTCATAATATTGTCCCAAATCATGCCATGAACGTTTATATTGTTCATCCAAATGGTGTCACCGATGGCTCAATTGAACTCCTAAAATTAGATGATCTTGAAGGTAGGAATTTTACGCCAAAAGCAAAGCCATATAATCTAGGAATTACGTCACTTCGTTTTCCCGTCACAAATATTGATCAACAATATGATGACCTTAAAGATAAGGACGTCAAACCCATATATGAACCCACTACTTTAGAAATGCAACCATACGGTAAAGTGAAAATTTTTGCCCTTGAACTTCCCGAAGGTGGATGGGTAGAATACTTTGAACCACTAAATTAGGAAAATTCATGAAAATCTTTCTTACAGTCATTACATATTTATTATTATGCACAAATGCCTTTGCACAAACGGCAAATGATGTACTCGACCGTGATTTCAGATTAATGATGAATTGGTTAGAAGGAGAGTTTGATAATTCAGAACAATTTTTCTTCGAAGAAGAAATGAAAGTTCCTACCGATGAACGAAAAACTCGAATTCATATGACATTCAAAAAAAATAGATCTACCAACAATTGGCGAGAATGTTTTTTACCTAGAACAATATACAGAAAATAAAACTGATAATGTTGGCAGGCAGCGCCTTTTCAATTTTATGCCCGATTATGAAAATGGAAATATTCGAATGCAAACTTTTACCTTTAAGGATGGTTCAATCGCAGTAGGCCTTCAAAACGAACCTAGTAAGATTGCAAATATCTCAATAGATTCTGTTACGTCTATGAATCGAGAATGCGACGCAATATGGAACCGAAGTGCCAATGAATTTGTCGGTAAAATTTCACCTGATAACTGCACGATTGAAAGCAGAAGAGGTGGCAGTCTTTATATCACTGGACACTTCGTTTTAAGTGAAAACAGTTACTGGACCTATGAGAGCGGACGTCGCGCAGATGGTACATATACATTTGGTAGCGAAAAAATCGATCCGCTAAAGCTAAATAAAGCGCGTTATTTTACTTGCTGGATGGGCGTCCAAAATGATGAAATGGAAAGTGGGTGGAACTTCACAGCAAACCAACCTATCCATGACCAGGGTGGAGAAATCTGGATGGCGAAAACAGGCTCTAACCCTGAAAAAATGGCCATTCGTTTGCGAAACGTTCGGTGGCCATATGGAAACGGGCAAGATAGTCTTGTGATTTATGCGCTTAAAGAAGGACAAGAGAAAGCTGTTTCATATGCATGGGGAGAATATAACGCTGCACTCTCTGGTATCAACTTACGCTGGCTTCAAGCAGGATGCACCCTTAACCAATAATTCCATCTGATTTAAATTTTTCAATTTGTTCAGATGAGAAACCATTTTCGATCAGAATGGTTTCTGTCTGTTCGCCTATTTCTGGAAGATCATGACGAACACCCATTCTTTTACCGTTCATTTCGATTGGTAGAGCAGGTAAACTAGTAGTGTCTCCACCTGGAATATTTAAATCCAATAAACCACCAGATGCATTTAAGTGAGGATCATCAAAAAGATCAGTAGGCTCAGTAATAGGCGCAAAGGGAAGACCAGTATGTTCAAGTTTTTCCATCAGTTCTTGTTTTGTATAATTCATAAAAACTTGCTGAACGATAGGAACCAATTCTTTTTTGCGTTGCACCCTACTCGTGTTATTTTCATATTCTGGGTTATTTGCCAATTCATCAAGGCCAAAGCTTTCGCAAAATTTACGCCATTGCGTATCTGATACAACTCCAACAAAAAGTTGCTCATTATCCTTTGTGTTAAACACCTGATAAATTGCCCAAGCTGAAACACGTACAGGCATCGGCGCTGCTGCTTTTCCGGTTACAGAATATTGTGCCATATGTTGCCCCATGAGAAAAACAGTACTTTCATATAATGAACTTTGTACTCTTTGACCTTTGCCCGTTTTCTCACGCTGCTTTAATGCAGCTAAAATTCCAATAACGCCAAACATGCCACCCATTACATCAATAACACTTGCGCCCGCTCTACTTGGTTTACCGGGCTCACCCGTCATATAAGCCAGCCCACCCATCATTTGCGCCACTTCATCAAGGGCCGTTCTATGGGCATATGGCCCTTCTAAGAACCCTTTCTCAGAACAATAAATAAGTTGGTCATTAATTTCATTAAGCTGGTCATATCCTAAACCTAGCTTATCCATTGCACCTGGTCGGAAATTTTCAATCATCACATCCGTATCAGCAATTAACTTGTGCGCCACCGCAAGTCCTTCTTCAGACTTTAAATTTAACGTAATACTTTTTTTATTTCGATTATACATTGGGAAATAACCAGACCCAGAACCCACCAATCTTCGTGTATTGTCGCCACCGATTGGTTCAACTTTAATAACATCTGCACCCAAATCCGCAAGAATGACACCCACTGTTGGCCCCATAACCATGTGGGTGAATTCAATTATTTTAACACCCTCTAATGGTAAACCATGTTCATCAGACATCATTTTTCCTAAATTGAATTAAATATCATTTTGTTATATCATTATATCATTTATTTATATATTTTATTAAGGGCATGATCAATAAAAATAGTCACCTATTTTGACAAGAAAGACTGAAAATGAAAAATAAAAATTTTATTGAGATAAGTGAGGTCGGACCGCGTGATGGCCTCCAGAGCATAAAAACAATTATGCCGCTAAAAGCCAAGAAGAAATGGATATCCGCCGCCGCAGATGCGGGTGTGCCTGAAATCGAGGTTGGTTCATTTGTCCCTGCTCAATTATTACCGCAATTGGCTGACACCGCTGAACTAGTTGCACATGCATTGACCATTCCGAATTTAACCGTTGCCGTTTTGGTTCCAAATCTAAAAGGAGCAGAAAACGCAATTAAAGCCGGGGCTCATAAAATAACCATTCCTCTTTCTGCAAGCGAAACACATAGTCTAAAAAATGTGAACCGCACTCACGCTCAAATGATTGAGGAAGTAAAAAATATTGTCGCCCTGATAAAAACAATGCCATCCGACAAAAAACCAAAATTTGAAGGTGGTATTTCAACGGCATTTGGATGCACGCTTGAGGGTAAAGTTTCAAAAAGTAAGATTATAGAAATCGCTTATGCATTAATGGATGCGGGTTGTAATGAAGTTGGTCTTTCCGATACGACAGGATATGCCACACCAAACCATATTATCAAACTGGTTAAAGCCGTTAAAAGTGAAATCGGTGAACAGAATTTAACTGGATTACATCTTCATAATACCCGCGGACTTGGGCTTGCAAATGTTGTCGCGGCTCTCGATCACGGCATCACCACTTTCGATGCAAGTCTTGGCGGCATCGGTGGTTGTCCATTCGCCCCGGGTGCAAGCGGGAATATTGTTACAGAAGATTTGGTCTTCATGTTAAATTCTATGGGTTATGAAACAGGTATCGATATTGAGAAATTATTACACGTAAGAGAAATCGTTAAAGAGGCTTTACCAGAAGAAACTTTATATGGTTTCCTTCCAGAAGCAGGCATGCCTAAAGGAGAGTATTATGGTGAGTGACAATCAAAAAAAGACATCTGTTTACAGTTGTACACGCCATTGACCATTTAGACGAAGGTGTTAAGAAAACTCGCGACGAATTATTAATGGCTCATAGTGATTATGTCGTCAGTATTATGGATGAGATTATTGTTGCCGGGCCAATGTTCGCTGATGACAATAAAACAATAGTGGGATCAATTCTGATCTATAAGACAGACGACAAAAGTGAAGCCGAAAATTTACTTAAGGGTGACCCTTATTATTCTGCTGACATCTGGGACAAAATATCCATAAACACGTTTCGTGGTGCGGTCGGTGATGTTGTTGGCGGCAAGGCCTTTTAAAAAAAAAGGACGCCCCTTATTTAAAAGAGGCGCCACAGTATTAGGCAGCATGTAATTCTTTAAAAAGGTTTTGTAACCCCTAAGAAGGCCATCGAAATAATACTAACCCAGTAAATATAAGCGCATTTACGACCCAACGCTAATGTGTCCGTGAAAATCGCCTCGATTTCCGGATTAGAACCTTCATCGCGTAATCTGTGAAACGCAACAGCCCAGCCTTTCATAATTATTCTAAGTGCCAAGCCGATGATTAAAATAAATCCGAAGAATACAAGTTTCGTTGCGAACCAATATTGTCCGTAAACTTCCATTCCAGTGCCTAAAACTTCACCTGTGTAAAGCGTATAGCCGCCTAAAAACCAAAGGCCAGGAATAACAATGTAGCGAATTTTATCGTCAAATTCTGTAATCTTAATACCGAGCTGTGTTCCACGGTTTTTAAATGCCGCAAAAATTAAACACCACCAAAGTGCTGTTGCGACCCAGACGATCGGAACCCAAATGCCCGTCACCGGTGATAAGCCTAAATTATCGGCCATATGGAACCCAACAGGCAGCAGCCAAATAATTGCGGAACGCGGTAATATATCGATACGGTACGCCGTTTCCATATGCCGCATACGATCTTCAAAACTTAATTTTGCATTAGCGACATTTGTCGAAGCATTGAATACCCCCCATTCACCGCCCAACCAATATGCTGCAAATATTACATGTAACCACCTGAGTACATCATGCATCATTATATCCATATCAATATTCCTTATTGTTTTAAATTTTCTCTAGCATTCACATTTAAACTGAATAACACATTGATAAATGTCACACCCGACATTGCTAGGTTAGAAATACCCTTATTTGATCAATGAATTCAGCGGGACAATTTTCAAACAAATCCGCTTGAATATGCGGCATTTCAATCACTTCTGCATTTTTGAATAAACCCGCCGCTGCTCTTGAACTTGCTGCAAGCATTTCATCTGGAATTGGAATGAGAACAGGTTTTTCTATTAATGAGAGACTATTTTCAATATCATAATCAAATACAGCCATAAAACCCCAGTTAGATTTAAGACCAGCTCTCATCACTTCCGCAAACATTTCAATTTTGCGCTCATTATTCCAGCCCTCTTTCTCACTCTCTAAGCCCTCATTCCATTTATTTGCAAGGAAACCTTTGTCTTCAAAATACGGACGCGGTGTTTCATAGTTTTTACGGAATGCTGATCTTTTATCTTTTGGAACTAATGGAATACCAGGAAGTATAAGCTTGCGAATCTTATCTGGTAATATATTTGTAAGTTCTGCCGCAATTAGAACGCCAGTATGAAATCCTAAAAGATCGACTTGCTCATAGCCCAAACTATTCACTAACTCCACCATTGCTTTTGTAATTTCTTCGATGGAAGCTGGATTAGCTGGTGCTGATGATCCACCATACCCTGGTGTATCAGGACAAATGACTATCCTGTCAGAGGATATCTTCTGTTGGAATTTCTCATAATACCTTCCTGAATAAGGGGAAATATGGAAACATATCAATGGCACATTTTTTTCATTTTCCCCTTGTTGGTAATAATGAAGTTGACCAAATTGACAGTCGATATAATGAGCGGTTCTAGGCATATTATTTCCTTAGTTTTCCTGAGGGATCATTTCATACATTTCAACCCTAATACCATTCGGGTCAAACGCTGAAAAAGACATAGATCGCCCTGTAGCGCTAGGAGAAAGTGGGGTAAAGTGGGGTAACGATTTGAATACCATTATCGACTAGAGATTTATAAATCTTTTTAATATTTTGAACTCTATGAACCATCGTTGTCTCACCATGAACGGCTTTTATACTATCCATTACTCTGTTATATTCATGGAGAGTATCACTTTTAATTTCTACGAGTGCTAACCCACCAGCGAAACTTCCCAGTTCCGTATATTCTGGCTTCGGGCTTAAATAAACGATACGCGTGTCTATTTCCTGATCAATACCAAGTGTATCCTTTGATTTTCCTGGTGTCACAGGGCTATCAGACCGATTGATGAACCCCATATATTCCGTATAAAATTTCAAAGACGCTTCCATGTCTTTCACATATATTGCCGCATTAGTCATAAAAGATTGAACGGGAATATCTTCCTGAGCATTTACTATGTTTGCTGAAAATAACATGATGGTTGCGAGAAAATATGAAATTGCTCGGTTAATAATTTTGATCATTATATCTGTCCTTGATTGAATATACCCTACACTTCTTATTGAATATTTTTAAAGCAATAAACGCAATGATATTTGTCACCGACTTGCAGTTACCATCCACCTAAGATAACGTCAAAAGTCCTGGAGAGTAATAATGCAGAATTTAATAAATAACCAATGGCGCATTGCTGCAAGACCTGATGGTAATGTCAAAATAACCGATTTTGAATTTCATCAAGAACAAGTCGCTACTCTTAATGATGGGGAATTTTTATTAAGAACGCATTATTTAAACCTCGCCCCGGTAATGCGTATGTATATGCAAGGAATTTCAGCCGCAGGTGAAAAACCACTTTCCATAGGTGACGTCATTCACGGACGTGGCGTTGGTCAAGTCATCGATAGCAAGCATCCCGATTATCAAGTTGGTGATGTCGTTCAAGGGCAAATCGGCTGGCAAACATATAAAATTTCTAAAGGCACGAAACGAGAGCGTTTTTATAAAATGCCTCAAAGAGGTCTTTCCTATTCATTAGGTGTCAGTCAATTGGGCATGACAGGATTTAGTGCATATTGTGGTTTTGTAAAATGTGGCTTTCCAAAAGCCGGCGACACCGTACTTGTCTCTGGTGCTGGCGGTGGTGTCGGATCCATTGTTACCCAAATAGCAAAAATATTAGGATGTACTGTTATTGGTATCGCTGGCGGTAAAGAAAAATGTGATTTCGTAAAATCACTGGGGGCAGACAGTGTCATAGATTATAAAAATGAAGACGTCGCCAATAGAGTTAATGAATTAGCAAGTGATGGATTAGACATATATTTCGACAATGTTGGCGGTGAAACTCTGGTCGCAGCATTGAATAACTTAGCCATGAATTCTCGGATAGTGTTATGCGGTTCAATATCAGAATACATGTTAGATGAGCCGTTCGGCCCTAGCAATTATACCAACCTTAGATCAACGAATTCTTCGATGAATGGTTTTTTTGTCTATAACCATGAAGCTGATTTTTCCGAGGCAGAAGAAAAAATCGCTAAATGGATTAAAGACGGCCTTATAAAAGTAAAAGAGGATATAACGATAGGGTTTGAAAATATGCCATATGGCCTTCAAAATTTATACAGTGGCAAAAACCGTGGTGTCGCTCTTTGTAGGATACTAGATGATTCAGAACTGATATTTGATTAAGATAGAGAAAATGCAGGAAGGAAATTAAGAATGCCACAACCAGACCATGTTATGAATCTGAAAGTTCCCGATTTCGATAGTCTTGATGATGATGTCAAAAAATATCTTAATATTTGTAAAGAGAAACTAGGCATTATTCCTAACGTACTGCTAACCTATACATTTAATCAAAATAAGTTTCGTACATTTAGCCGCATGTATAATGAAGTAGTGTTGGGCACTTCTGGTTTATCTGTCCTTGAACGGGAAATGATTGCTGTGGTCGTCTCATCCTGCAACAAATGCTATTATTGTCTTGTGGCACATGGGCAGGCCGTGCGTGAACTTGCTGATGATCCTGAACTAGGAGAGTTACTTGTTATGAATTGGCGCGCTGCCGGTCTAGAGGGGCGACATTTCGCAATGCTAGAATATGCTGAAAAGTTAACAAAAACGCCCGAACTAATATCAAACGAAGACACTTTTAAGTTAACAGAAGCAGGTTTTTCAGAAGCTGATTTATTTGACATTGCTGATGTAGCGGCCTTTTTTAATTACACCAACCGCATGGCCTTAAGCCTTGATATGATGCCAAATATTGAATATCACTCAAAAAATCGATAATTCGGATGATGGGACAGTCTTATTGTGACACAAGAGAGCCAAAATACATCAATGTCTAAACAAGATAATCCTGACGAAAATCAAAACCATCTTCACAGATTAGTTGCTGATAGTCCCATGAGTACAATACAAGTCATCGTGGTCGTAATGTGTTTTATTCTCAATATGATAGATGGCATGGATATTCTTGTGGTGTCTTTTACGGCCACCAAACTAGAAACAGAGTGGGGTCTTTCAAAAACGGAACTGGGATATATTTTTAGTGTTGGCCTAATTGGGATGATGATTGGGTGTCTTTTACTCGCTCCTATCGCGGACAAAATTGGCCGTGCAAAAATGATCATGTTTTCCATGTCGCTCGTCGCGATCAGTATGCTAACGACTGCCGTAATTGATAGTTATGGTTTGATGTTAATTTTAAGACTGATGACAGGTATTGGTATCGGCTGTCTTCTGCCTACCATGGCGGCAATGGCAACCGAGTTCTCCAACGACAAAAGACGCGATTTTAATGTTGCCTTTTTTCAAGCAGGCTGGCCTATTGGTGCTATTTTAACTGGTCTTTTTGTGTCGTGGGTGGTTCCGCTTTATGGATGGCGTGCCGCTTATCTTACGGCCGGTTGTTTTTCTCTCGCGATGATACCATTAATTTATTTCTTTATGCCTGAATCATTAGAATTTCTCGCAAAGAAACAACCAAAAAATGCTTTGAAAATGATCAACATTTTACTTAAATCCATGGGGCATGCTGCTTTAGAAATCTTGCCGGAAAAACCAAACAAAAAAACCGCATCAATTCAAGTAACGGCTTTATTCAGTAATAATTTAAAACTTTCCACTCTTTTACTTTGGTCAGGTGTCTTCTTTTCATTTATGACGCTCTATACGCTCATCAGCTGGATACCGAATATTGCTACAACGACCGGAATGCCTTTTGAACTCGCGACTTATGCTGGAACTGTATTAAACCTTGGTGCTTTTGCAGGGACTGTCGGCATAGGTTATTTAGCAGCGCACATGGGATTAAATCGTTTGATTTTTTTATATATGACCGGTGGTTTTATATTAATGTCACTCTACGCTAATCTTAATATGGGTTACTTCATCATGTTTTTATTAATCCTCTTAATTGGCTTTACCGTTCAGGGTGGCATGACAGGATTTTACCCTGCAGCCGCGAGAGTTTATCCATTAAATATAAGAACGACAGGGATCGGGTGGGCAATGGGCATTGGCCGAACCGGTGCCATCGCAGGGCCCGCATTATTCGGTATTATTTTTGATGCAGGTGTATCTATTCAAATGCTATTTATTATTTTTTCCGTCCCCCTTTTCATTGCAGGAATAAGCGCGTTTCTTATCCCTTCTTCCTTTTTTAAGAATAATTAGAAAGCGAGAATATGCGCAATCACATTATGAAAACAATTTTTACTGTAATTATTATCACCGTTTTTCAATCATTATCGTTACGAGCGTACGCTGATACTTCTACCACCGTTAAACCAATAACAACCAATCCGTGGCAAGAAGTCGTCGTCAGCACTTATGATATCGATGAAGCTGCGCGCTTTTTTCTTGAGATCGCCGAATATGAGATGATCTGGCGTGGTGAAGAAGATAAAGCATTTTTAAATCACTTAGGATTAGATAAGAATACCACCGCACAATCAATGGTATTAAAAGCAAAAGGCACAAAATTTGGCTATATCCGATTGATTGAAATAAAAGGCCAAAAGCAAACCCCGATTAGGCCAGGTGCTCGTCCGTGGGATACTGGTTGCTATACAAGCATTATGATGAGGGCCAGCAACCTAGAACAAATTTATGATGATGCAATTCGAATGAGTTGGTGGACAGAAACACCGGTAACAGATCTGGAATTTGGTCCTTCAAAATTAAAGATTGTTATTTTTAAAGGGCCCCAAGGATTACAAATTGAAGCATATGAAAGACTTTCACCACCGCTTCCAGAAAGCTTTCCAAAATTTGACCGATTATCTCTTCCGTTTAATATTATGCAAACAGTAAAAAACAGAGAAAACTCACGAAAATTCTTCATCGATATGCTTGGTTTTGATACCTTCTTTTACGGCAATGAGCCGACGGTTGCTAAAGAAGCAGCACAAATGCCCTTGGGAATTCCTATTAATTTAACAACGACATCGCGATATCAAGCAGGAATTCTTTATCCTCAGAAAAGCGAAGTAGGAAGAGTGGAGCTGGTAGAGTTTATGGATCTGGAGGGAGAAGATTATGCAGCGAATTGCCATGCGCCGAACTTCGGCATTCTTTCTATTAAATTTCCTGTTGCATCAGCCAAATTAGCAAAACAAGAATTAATAAACCGCGGACTTTCAGATAATCCTGAGATTTCAAAGATCACAATTGCTCCTTACGGGGACATAAATATCTTTTCTATCAAGACACCTGACGGCGCTAATATTGAGTTTTATTCTATTGAAAAATAATTTAGTGACAATTACTCATGCATTCAAACGGTTTAATATTTCCAATAAAAGCATTCATGAATAACAAGGCATAAACGGCCCAAACCCAAATTCTTGTCCGGTTCATAGTTTTTAAAAGAGGCACTTCTGTTTCATCAGATGATCCTTCCGATAATAACCTGCCTAGATGCCCCCCTACAGGCTTAAAAGTGACATCAATCATAATCGCAGCCGCAAAAATAAGCCCAAACAAAAACGCCTTACTTGCAAGCCATGCCGGCATTAACGGCTCTCCTGTAACGAAAGAAGTAACGCCTAATCCTAAATAAAATATGGTGAGTAATATTTTAAGAACAAATTCAATTTTTCTATCCCGCGTCGCACGTGTTGTTTGATCATGAATATGCGCATCCCAAGCGAGCCATAACCAAAACCCGCCAATTATCCAAGCCAATAATAGCCACCAAGTCGTTAGTGCCCAATAATCACCGACAGCCAACATAGAAATTGTAATAGGCACCATAAGAGCCCAAGCTGAACGAGGCACCATGTCCAAATTAACAAGTAATTGAAGCAATACCATTCTTTGTGAAAGATCATATTTTTCACGTTTGCGAAAATGTTGGCCCAACAAAAATACACCAACATCCGCACCAAGCCATAAAACGAAGAGCAATAAATGAATAAACACAAGAATTTGATAAGTGGAGGAATATAAGTTTTCTTCCATCGGTCACTCCTAAAATTTGCTAAATACCATAAGCTTTAATTAAACAATAAATCTACCCATAGAGAAGTATCCTCTGGCAATTCTATAGTTACATGTTGAGTTTTTAGAGAATGAGTAACTTTCAATTTATCTGGGTAATTAGCACTATACGCCATTCGAATTGTTGATTTTGAGTTTTGAATTTTCTCATCCCACTTATAACTTGTTTTAATTAATTCGAGGTCTTTTTGAATATATACCGTTCTAAAAATATTTACCGCTTTTTCATGAAGATATGATGGATTAAGGTTTGGGTCGCTATGTAATATATTTTCACGGTTATGGATATTCCATGGATAATATAATTCACTATCTCGTGCCATCGCCCATATTGTTGGAATGTGTGAACCATCAATTTTCGGCAATATCTGATTATTGTCGAACTTCATGGAATCATTAATCGGAATGAGATCAAAAATACTTATATTTTCAACATTCAAAATGTCTGATAATTCAAACGCGACTATCGCCCCCGAACCAAAAGCAATTATATCAAATGCATCTATGTTTAATTCATTAAACATTTCCACTAACGGTTTTGTAAAATCATTAATTGATAAATTTTCTGTCAAAGGAGAACTGTCCCCATGGCCAGGCAGATCAGCGATAAATATAGGGCGGTCTTTAAACTCAATTTTTGGTATAGTATTTATAGAAGCCCCTAAATCATGAATAATGATAACAGGTTTCTTTTCAGTACGGTTATTATGGAGATAATTTACCGACACATCCTTACCGTTATAAACATATCGCCTTAATTTCTTTTTATCACTTTGAATACTTACTTTTTCAGTCAGCGCAGGATTCTGAAGATATAATTCCTTTAACGCATCAAGCTGGACTTGATATCTTTCATCAAGAGTAGGCCCAGCATTTAAAACTTGGAAATTATCAGCTAATCCTTTTTCAATAAGCGCATCAGTTGCACTAAGAAGAATACTACCTTGCCAACGCAATATTGTTGTAGGAACTTTTACATCAATTATATGCCCAACATGCTCAGTTTTTAACGCAGCCATATAAGCTTTTGCATAAGTTTCACCCGCACTTAGATATCGAAGAAAAATAGTATGAATGGCTTCTGCAGAAGGTAAATCAATATTAATTTTATCTTGTGCTTTTGAGCTATTCCATGGGAAAGAAACATAAAGATGGCGACACATATCCCAATAAGTAAGTAGATGACCACCATCTCGCTTTGCATCGACAAGCGGGAAATATCCATCCATCGTGTTCTCTATTTCCTCTTGTGTGAAATGGCCATTGGTATCCAGCATTAATAGTAAAATACGGTCTGGAAACCTTTTTGCGAGCTCAATTCCAATTTGCCCACCGGTTGCAGATCCATATAAACAAAACTTATCTATTCCAAGATTGGTAATAGCTTCCATTATTGGTCCGACATAATCACCAATTTCTGGAATTTCCACGTCAATATCATCTGATAGACCATATCCTGGCGTATCTAACGCGAAACATTGACAATATTCTGAGAACTTAGAAATAGCAGGAATAAGAGTTTCTGAATTTTGTGGCGACGGATGAAGCATCACCAAAGGAGCGCCCTTGCCCGCGGTGCGATAATGAACTTGATTACCATTATTCAATGATACAAAAGCGCGCTTTATACTCATTTAGCTATTAATCTTTCTATTTCATCATGGAGGGTAGCGTTAAATTGAACTGGCTTTTCCATCATGACGAAATGTCCCGTTTCCGGAATAATGATGACATTGTGATTGCCATGCACTTGCTCGAGTACCTCTATTTTCGTTGGGTCTTCTGGGGCATTTATAAGTGTGAGCGGAATATTAGCGATTTTACGAACTGCGCGCGGCGTATTATAACTTAAAAGCCCAGCGCCAGCGCTAAGGGCAATTTTTGGATCTGCTGACGCCATATCACTTAAAACTCTATTGACTAACAATGGTGAAGAAGTTTCAATGAAAAATGAATTTAGCACAAATGAAGCAATACTATTCTTAAAATCATCCTTAAATGGAACCCAGGCATTTCTTGCTGCATCAAGTGACATCGGTTCAGCGCCCACATTTTTTAATGTATCAATACCGATAACCGCTTTTACACGGTCACCTAATTTGCTTGCTGCGTCAACAGCCACTGGACCACCCATGGAGTGACCTACTAAGATAATGTTTTCGCTATCTAATTGATCTAATACGCTTAAAACATCATCGCCGAAACTTTCAATGGTGTAATCTGTCCTCATCACATTTGATGCACCATGTCCACCAAGATCAATAGTCACGACATGATAGTTTTGGCTGAAAAAATCTAGTTGTTCGGACCAATAAGAACTATCGCATGACCACCCATGCACAAAAACAAGCGTTAAATCACCCTCCCCATAAGTTTGAAAAGCAATATTCTTATTCGTTTTCAGAAGAGTTTTTGCGTTTAATTTAATCAGCGGAAACAAAGCAACAGCGCTCGCCGTCACAAGTAGGCGCCTTCTCGTAAAAGAACCTAAGTGTTTATTTTGGTCGATATTAAAAAAATTAAATCCCATCTATACATTATTATCCATATGCAATCTAAAGTCAGTGATAAATGTCATAAAGTGAATTTCAAATTCAATTGTCTTTCAACGGCTTCACTATTGAGACGTGACTGAATTAAGATATGCAATTAAAGCTTTTCTATCTCGCTCTTTCGGCAAACCCACAAATGCCATTTTGGTATTCGGCATAAAATCAGTCGGTTTTGTGATGAATGTTTCAAGTGTGTCATGTGACCAAACTACATCCGCATTTGTCATGGCATCAGAATAAATAAATCCTTCTTTTGAGGCTATTTGGGAGCCAAATAAACCATATAAATTAGGGCCAACCTTATGAGCGCCACCCTGCTCAACTGAATGGCAAGAACGGCACCTTAAGAACATTAGTTTACCGCGCTTAATTAGCGCTTGTTCATCTAATTCTTGTGAACTTGCGATTGAGAAGACCCCAAATGTAAGTGATAAAGCTGTAAGCATAAATATAAATAAGTCAACCCGAATGTATGAGTATGGCGTATGCTCTGTTTTGGGGTAAAGGTTTCATCCGTCGTTACTTGATCTTCCGATATGAGCGGGTTTTTCGCTGTGATCTTATCATACCCGTAATTGAAACGAATTTTATCCTTTAACTCCACCGCAAACGTAGGGTTGGATAAAGAAAATAATAAGGCCAAAAGAAGGAGTTTAAATATTACTTTTTGAAGCTCTGAGAATATATTTCTCACACAATAGTTGTTAGGTGTAAAGTAAAATTTATGCATCATCAAAGCTTGAAAAATATTAAAATTAAATAATCTTGAGTTATGTAAAAAGTAAACAAATAGAAGTATTTATGATTATAAGTAAGACTATAAATGTCTTATTGAATAACAATGTTCAATTCAAGCAAAGATATTTGCAGAAATTTATTTCTTTTAATCTTTGGGGGAAATGGTGGGCCTGGTAGGACTCGAACCTACGACCGAACCGTTATGAGCGGTTTGCTCTAACCAACTGAGCTACAGGCCCCCTTCGCGATTTGGAAATGCTTACCTAGCAGATTATAAATTAATTGCCTAGAGAAGAAATTCATTGATCGCGATTTTTTTTAAGCCCGTCATATAAACGGGCTTAAAATATTACTTATCCAAGAAACTACGAAGCTTTCGTGACCTGCTAGGATGTTTTAATTTACGAAGTGCTTTTGCTTCGATCTGCCTGATCCGTTCACGTGTTACAGAGAACTGCTGTCCGACTTCTTCTAACGTGTGGTCAGTATTCATACCAATACCAAATCGCATACGAAGAACCCGTTCTTCACGTGGTGTCAGGGACGCAAGAACACGCGTCGTCGTATCACGTAAGTTTGTCTGAATAGCACTATCAACCGGAAGTATCGCATTTTTATCTTCAATGAAATCACCTAAATGACTGTCTTCTTCATCGCCGATAGGCGTTTCAAGCGAGATCGGCTCTTTGGCGATCTTCATAACTTTACGTACTTTTTCAAGTGGCATTGAAAGACGTGCGGCGAGTTCCTCTGGCGTTGCTTCACGGCCTATTTCATGCATCATCTGGCGACCTGTACGCACCAACTTATTGATGGTTTCAATCATATGAACCGGTATACGAATTGTACGGGCTTGGTCCGCAATTGAACGCGTTATAGCCTGTCTAATCCACCATGTCGCATAAGTCGAAAATTTATATCCGCGACGGTATTCAAACTTATCCACCGCTTTCATCAAGCCAATATTACCTTCTTGGATAAGATCAAGGAATTGAAGTCCACGGTTCGTGTATTTTTTCGCAATAGAAATTACGAGCCTAAGGTTCGCTTCAACCATTTCTTTTTTAGCGATACGCGCTTCTTTTTCACCTTTTTGAACTTTATTTACTATGACACGGAATTCAGAAACATTAAGACCTACGTCTCTTGCAATTTCCTTAACCTGATCGCGCATATTTTGGATAATATCTGCTTCGTTTGAAATGAAACTATCCCAGCCTTTGCCTTTTTCTTTGCCCATGGTTTTAACCCAATCAGGCTCGAGCTCACGTTCCCAGTAATTCTCAAGATACGATTTACGACTAACTTTATAACGTTCCGCAAGACGGAGCATTTTTCCTTCAAGTCCCATTAGGCGCTTACTTGAGGAATAAAGTTGCTCAAGTAATGCTTCAATCCGATTATTATTAAGACGAAGGTTATTTACCATTACAATGAGGTCATCGCTCAGTTTGCGGTAACGCTTTTCTTGCGCCGGTGTTAATTGGACGTTTCCAATATTTGATTCGTGACGCAAATCTTGAAGTTTGGAGAACTTTTTATAAATTTTACGAATTTCAGCAAATATCTCCATCACCCGAGGATGAAGCGCTTCTTCCATCGTAGCAAGTGACATTGTGACACCTTCATCATCGTCGTCGTCATCATCGTCATCATCGGCTGTTTCTTCTACACCTTCATCTGCTTCACTTTTATCTTCGTTATCATCCTTATTTTCAAGAGCATCTTTATCATCGCTGTCGGCAACGTCATCAGCCTCTTCATCCTTTGAATCCGCAGCAGGAACAGCATCTGTTTCTTGTGTTGGATCATTCCCATACATTGCATCAAGGTCAATGACATCACGCAGCAGAATTTCTTCTTCTTCGAGCATTTCGCCCCAAGCAGCCAAAGCGTTAAATGTTAGCGGACTATCACAAAGTCCGGAAATCATCGTTTCACGACCGGCTTCAATACGTTTTGCAATTGCGATTTCACCTTCACGCGAAAGAAGCTCAACACTTCCCATTTCACGCAGATACATTCTCACAGGATCATCAGTTCTGTCAGCAGGCGCTTTTGTCTCAGGCTTAGTTTCCACGGCCTTTTTTGCAGCTGGCTTTGCATCTTCTTCAGAACCTTCACCAGCTTCATCCGCATCGGCATTATCAATAACGTTAATACCCATTTCCGATAACATCGTCATAACGTCTTCTATTTGCTCAGATGACATTTGATCTTGCGGCAGTGCTTCATTAAGAGCGTCATAGGTGATATATCCGCGCTTTTTAGCTGCGGCGATCATCTTTTTTACGGCATCTTGACTATCAACTACTGGTGCGTCTGCGACTTCTGTCGTCTTATCTGACTTCTTGGCTTTTTCCGCCATGTATAAACCTCAAATAATTTTAAACACTATAAAATTGTTAAGTTCAAAAAGATGTTCTCATCAATCTGATACTTCAGTTAATTTTTTTAGGCTTGCTGAATGCTCTTCTTTCAGTGCTTGCAAGCGCGCATAATCTTCTTCATTTAAATCCTTTGAACCATATGAAGCAATCTCCTGCTCCAACTTTGCAAGTTGGAAAAGTTCAATAGAATGCTTCCATGTTTCTTCCGTTTCTTCACGAGAAGATTTTGACCCAGTAAAATTCTGGGCTGTCAACACGCCTTGCCTGAATATGATTTCTATAGCCTGGCCCAAACCTGCTTCTAACATTTGGTGTCTCAGGCGGTCTTTTTCAAGGTCCGAGTCGCGACTAGCTATACGTATGATTTCATTACGGACTTTGTCAAGCTCTTCCGATTCGAATTCGAAGGTTGCAAACTGCTCTTCGTGCTGTTCTAAAAGCCAAGGATGCTCTAAAACCGTTAGTATGATTAGCCTTTCCCGATCTAACAATGAAGAATTATTAGATTTACCTATTTTTGTTTTATTTAGGTTTCCAATGCTTTTTTCTTCTTTACCTCTAGAAAAGCCTCTTTTTTGATTAAAGCCTCTATCCCAGTTTTTCTGCTGATTCTCTCTATTTTGCTGATTGAAAGACTGATCATGCAAATTTATCTCTGGAACAAAGTCGCCGCCAAACAGGTTTTTTAATCGACGCCCAAAGTCATTTTCATAATACCCACGGATTTTTTGATCTTGAATATCATTCAAAACGCGGGCTATTTTTTGCTCCAGACCAGCCCTTTGTTCTGGTGTGTTATGGTCGCCCTTACTAATCAATTCTTCCCATAGCACCGATGCTAACGGCTTTCCTTCAGAAAGAAGATTTTCAAAGGCATTTGCCCCTTGCCCTGCTACATAACTGTCAGGATCTTCTCCTTCAGGTAGATAGACAAACTTCAAAGAATGCCCTGGCTTTAAAAGCGGCAATGAACGATCAACCACACGAATGGCTGCACGCTGTCCTGCTTTATCTCCATCAAAACACATCATCGGTTCGGGGGTGAGCCGCCACATTTCTCTAATTTGATCTTCGGTGACCGCCGTACCGAGCGGGGCCACCCCTTCAGGAAATCCGGCCTGCGCAAGACCAATGACATCCATGTAGCCTTCTGCAACTAAGAGCCGTCCCTTTTCAAAGGCTGCTTTTCTAGCGCCACTTAAGTTATAAAGTAATCGCCCTTTATGAAATAATGGTGTTTCTGGTGAATTTAGGTATTTTGCTTTTGCTTGTGATGAAAGTGCCCTTCCACCGAAAGCAACAACTCGCCCTTGACGGTCCGTAATGGGGAACATAATGCGGTGACGAAAACGATCATAACTTTCAGCACCGTCATCTGGTTTAATTAGCATTCCCGCTTCAATAAGCATTTCTTCTGTAATTTCATCACGTGCAAGCATTGCTTCTTTAAGAGCATTTTTGCTATTTGGCGCAAATCCTAATCTAAATTTTTTGACCGTTTCTTTTGTAAGGCCCCTTTGTTTGATATATGAGCGGCCTTCTGCGCCGGCCTGCGCCACCAATTGACTTTCAAACCAATGCGTGACCGCTTCCATCACATCATAAAGTGATTTTTTCACTTTCGCTTTTTTCTGATCATATGGGGTTTGTTTGGGAATTTCTAGACCTGCCTGTCCAGCAAGCCGCTCAACTGTCTCAGGGAAAGAAAGGCCCTCAGTCTCCAATGTAAAATTAATGACATCGCCATGTGCCCCACATCCAAAACAATGGTAAAAACCTTTTTCATCATTTACCGTAAAAGAAGGGGTTTTCTCATTATGGAATGGGCATAGGCCAGTATGCTCGCGTCCCTTACGTGTTAAGCGCACTTTTCGACCGACGACGTCGCTAACAGGCAGTCGATTTCTTATTTCTTCAAGAAAATCTGGCGTAAATCCCATAATGGTACTTTAAATTCTAATAAAATGAATATCTAACATTAAATTAGATAATGACGTGTTCCAGTCAAGCCTTATGATAATAAATCTTTAGTAAGCGCACTTGCTTTTGAAAAATCCATTTGGCCAGAATAATTACCCTTTAACATGGCCATAATCTTACCGATATCTTTAAGTCCTGATGCTCCGGTTTCATCAATAGCTGCTTTAACCGCTGTCTCAACTTCTGCATCATCCAATTGACGTGGTAAAAACTCGCTAATAATTTCGATCTCATCACTCTCTTGTTTAGCAAGTTCATCACGTCCAGCTTCCTGATAAGCTTTACAGCTTTCGTGACGTTGCTTAACCATTTTGGAGAGGATTTCAATAATTTCCGGATCGCCTACTTTACTATCCGATTCGGTACGAACTGAGATGTCCCTGTCTTTAATCGCAGCCATGATTAAACGTATGGTACTCAAGCGACGCTTATCTTTTGACCGCATGGCCTCTTTCATCGCTGTATTAAATTTTTCACGCAACATATTGTTTTATATCCTTATTTTACGAAAATGCCGACATATGACATCTCAAAGTCAGTCGGCTTTTAATTACAGGAAAGAGAGATACTAACCCAAAACTGTTAGAAATGCAACATCAAATTTTATTGTAAGTTATTGATTTTAAAGGATAATTTTTATTTGTAAATTACTTCTTATTTTCTTGACGCCCTTAAATCGATTGATTATGTTCCGGTCAATTTACGCATCGAATGGTCTAATAAGAAAGTTTGATCGTAAAGAATATAACCCAACAATTTATATAAAGTCTTTATGCCCATGACTGACACAGAAAACGCCCTTATCCCACCACACGAAAATATAACTGCCGTATTGGTGCTAGATGATGGATCTGTTTTTTGGGGATATGGTTTTGGTAAAGAAACCACAACCTTCGGAGAGGTATGCTTTAATACTTCCATGACCGGTTATCAGGAAATTTTAACTGACCCATCTTACGCTGGACAAATTATTAATTTCACATTCCCCCATATAGGTAACGTTGGCACGAACGCAGAAGATGAAGAAACCAAAACTTCTGCTGTCCGCGGTCTCGTTATTCGCCAAGATATAACAGAACCTTCTAACTTTCGCTCAGAACAGCATTTAAATGATTGGTGTCTTAAACAAAACCTCACCGGCATTGCCGGAATAGACACAAGAAAATTAACAAGATTTATCAGAAAAAATGGCGCTCCAAACGGCGTCATTTGTTTTAATAGCCAAGGTAAATTTGACTTTCCTGCTTTACAGGCTCAAGCAAATGAATGGCCCGGCCTTAACGGAATGGATCTTGCTATTAAAGTGACTTGTAATGATACATATGATTGGACCACCACAAGGTGGACCTTAGAAAATGGCTACGGTGAACTTAATAACCCTAAAGCTCATGTCGTTGCTGTTGATTATGGCATCAAACATAACATTTTAAGATGCCTAGCGACAACAGGCGCCAAAGTTACAGTGGTATCAGCCACAACACCCGCCGAAGAGATTTTGAAACTTAACCCGGATGGTATCTTTTTATCAAATGGACCAGGTGATCCCGCAGCAACTGGTGAATACGCAATTCCGATCATTCAAAAATTGCTTGAAAGCGGTATTCCGCTATTCGGTATTTGTCTCGGACATCAAATGCTTGCCCTTGCTGTAGGTGCAAAAACCACAAAAATGCATCAAGGTCATCGTGGCGCAAACCACCCGGTAATGGATTTTAATACTAACAAGGTTGAAATCACCTCAATGAACCATGGTTTTATGGTTGATAAAGAGACATTACCAGAGGGTGTAAAATTAAGCCATATATCCCTTTTTGACCAGACATGTTGTGGCATTGAGCTTGAAGGCAAACTAGCCTTCTCAGTACAGCACCATCCGGAAGCAAGCCCCGGACCTCAAGACAGCCACTATCTTTTTGACCGCTTTATGGAAATGATTTTAGAAAATGCCTAAACGTACAGATATAAATTCCATTCTTATTATTGGTGCAGGCCCGATCGTAATTGGTCAGGCTTGCGAATTCGATTATTCCGGCACACAAGCCTGTAAGGCTCTTCGTGAAGAAGGTTACCGTGTGATCCTGGTAAACAGCAACCCGGCAACGATCATGACAGACCCTGATCTCGCCGACGCAACTTATGTAGAACCCATAACACCAGAGATGGTTGAAAAAATTATTATCAAAGAAAAACCTGATGCGATCTTGCCTACTATGGGCGGTCAAACAGGTCTTAATACTGCATTAGAACTTGATAAACATGGTATTCTTGAAAAATACAATGTGGAATTGATCGGTGCTAAAGTTGATGCCATCAATATGGCAGAAGATCGTCAACTTTTCAAAGATGCCATGAACAGACTAAATATCAACATGCCAAGAAGTCGTGTTGTGGGCTCAATTGAAGAAGCCCTTGATGCAATGGACTATATTAAACTTCCGATCATTATTCGCCCTAGCTTTACCATGGGTGGAAGCGGGGGCGGTATCGCTTATAATAAAGAAGAGTATATTGACATTGTAAAAGGAGGCTTAGACGCCTCACCAAGTTCAGAAATCTTGGTAGAACAGTCTATCTTAGGATGGAAAGAATTTGAAATGGAAGTGGTGCGAGACACCGCCGATAATTGCATTATTATTTGTGCCATTGAAAATTTTGATCCAATGGGTATTCATACTGGTGATAGCATCACGGTGGCGCCTGCCTTGACATTGACGGATAAAGAATATCAAATTATGCGTAATGCATCGATTGCTGTTCTTCGTGAAATAGGCGTCGAAACAGGTGGCTCTAACGTGCAATTCGCCGTTAATCCTGAAGACGGGGAATTGATCATCATTGAAATGAACCCTCGTGTTAGTAGGTCTTCAGCGCTTGCCTCTAAAGCAACAGGCTTCCCCATCGCCAAAGTTGCCGCAAAACTTGCCGTAGGATATACTCTTGATGAACTTTCTAATGAGATCACGGGGGTAACCCCATCCTCTTTTGAGCCAACTATAGATTATGTGGTAACAAAAATTCCACGTTTTACTTTTGAAAAATTCCCTGATGCAGCACCTACACTGACAACAGCCATGAAATCTGTTGGTGAAGCGATGTCCATAGGACGTAGTTTTCCAGAAAGCTTACAAAAAGCACTTAGATCTATGGAAACTGATCTAACCGGTCTCAACGAAATTGATGTGCCTGGATATGATCCTGAAATAGGTGATATTAATGCTGTAAGAGCTGCCCTTGCTGTCCCTTCTGCTGACAGGATACTTATTTTAGCGCAAGCCTTGCGCCTAGGATTAAGCACAGAAGAAATTCATTCAATTGCAAAATATGACCCATGGTTCATAGAACAAGTAAGGTTAATTATTGATGCTGAACAAAATGTCCGCGAAAATGGCCTGCCAACTGATAAAAATGAATTTATCAATCTAAAATCTCTAGGGATGTCAGATGAGCGATTAGCCGAACTTTCGGGATTAAAAGAAAGTGAAGTTTTAGATAAACGATATGCACTTGGAATTAAACCATCTTATAAACGCATTGATACTTGTGCCGCTGAATTTGAATCACAAACACCATACCTTTATTCAAGCTATGAACGCGATGCAGCCGGCATTTCTGAATGTGAAGCGGAACCCACAAATGCCAAGAAAATTGTCATCTTAGGGGGCGGTCCGAACCGCATTGGGCAAGGTATCGAGTTTGATTACTGTTGTTGTCATGCCGCATTTGCATTGAGCGATCAAAATTATGAAACGATTATGGTGAACTGTAACCCTGAAACGGTATCTACAGATTACGATACGTCAGACAGGTTATACTTTGAGCCGTTAACGGCTGAAAATGTAATTGACCTCATTCGACGCGAGCAAGAAAACGGAGAAGTTATTGGCGTGATAGTGCAGTTTGGTGGTCAAACGCCTCTCAAACTTTCACACGCTTTAGAAGCTGCGAATATCCCAATACTTGGTACTTCACCAGACTCAATCGACCTTGCTGAGGATAGAGAAAGATTTCAAGAACTTGTCAATCAATTAGATCTGAAGCAACCGGAAAATGGTCTGGCGACAGAAACCGATCAAGCAATTAAAATTGCAGAAGGCATTGGATATCCAATTTTAATCCGTCCTTCTTATGTACTTGGTGGGCGCGCGATGGAAATCGTCTACGACACTGTCTCACTTAAAAGATATATGAAAGAAGCCGTTAGTGTTTCTTGGGATAGCCCGGTTCTCATTGATAAATATTTAGGCGGTGCAACAGAAATTGATGTTGATGCCATATGTGACGGCGAGGATGTCCATATCGCCGCTATTATGCAACATATTGAAGAAGCTGGCGTTCATTCTGGAGATAGTGCCTGTTCCTTGCCGCCATATTCTTTAAAAGAAAGCGTGATAGAAGACCTGGAAGCGCAAACCAGAAAACTGGCTCTTGCACTAAATGTTGTAGGATTAATGAATGTCCAATTCGCGGTTAAGGACGATGTTGTTTACTTGATTGAAGTTAATCCTCGCGCAAGCCGAACAGTACCATTTGTTGCAAAAGCCATTGGCGCACCTGTTGCAAAAATAGCAGCACGTGTTATGGCGGGTGAAAAATTAAAAGATTTTGATATCCCTAGTTATAAAACTGATCATTTTGCAGTAAAAGAAGCGGTGCTTCCATTTAATCGTTTCCCTGGTGTTGATATTTTGCTTGGCCCTGAAATGCGCTCAACTGGTGAAGTCATAGGCCTTGATAAAGATTTTCCGCGTGCATTCCTTAAGTCACAAATAGCGGCAAACACTCATTTACCACTTGAAGGAAATGTCTTTATTTCTGTAAAAAATAAAGACAAAGTCAAAATGGTAACACCCGCTAAAGAATTAGTTGAAATGGGATATACCGTACTAGCAACGGGAGGAACCGCGGACTTCTTAAAAGAAAATGGTGTTGAAGTGACGCGCATTAATAAGGTACTAGAAGGCCGCCCACACATAGTGGATGCCATTAAGAATGATGAAATTGATCTCATCTTCAATACGACAGAAGGCGCGCAATCTATCAAAGATAGTTATGAGCTTAGAAGAACGGCTCTTCTAGACAGTATACCTTATTACACGACATCAAGAGGTGCAATTTCTGCCATGGAAGCAATAAAAGTCTTGAAATCTTCAACGCTTGAAGTTAAACCCCTTCAGTCTTATTGATGAATTATTGAAATTTTAACAAAAAAAGATTTACAATCTACATTTGTATCAGGCGATCAAATGTGCCAATATTTTTTTGTTAAATAAAATATGAGATTTTAAAATGGTAGAAAAAGTTCCAATGACTGCTGGCGGCCATACAAGCCTCGAAGAAGAACTTAAAAACTTAAAGCATGTTAAAAGACCTGCAGTAATTAAAGCGATTGAAGAAGCACGCGCACATGGCGATCTTTCTGAAAACGCCGAATATCATGCCGCGAAAGAGCAACAGGGCATGATTGAAGGCCGCATTCAAATGATCGAAGATAAGCTTAGTCGCGCTGAAGTGATCGACCCAAAAGACTTGTCTGGTGATCGTGTCGTATTCGCATCAACCGTAACGATTGCCGATGAAGATGATGCCGAATCAACATATAAAATTGTTGGCGTCGATGAAGCTGACGTCGCATCAGGTAAAATTTCATTCAGCTCACCAATTGGTCGCGCCCTCATAGGGCGTAACATCGGCGACGAGGTTGAAGTAAAAACCCCACGTGGTGAAACATATTATGAGATTGTAAAAATTGAATTTATATAATTCGTTTCATTACGACTATTTTTTTAAAAAGCCGCTTTTATGCGGCTTTTTTATTTTTCAACGAATACCGCATCCGGAGTAAATGGAATACCTGGACGGTTTTTACCACATCTTATTGTTAAAGACGTTTTTACACTCGCAACATTGGGGGCGGGTGTAAGGTGCGTCGTAAGGAATGTTTGAAAATGATTTAAATCACGTGCGACGATTTTCAAGATAAAATCGATTTCACCATTTAACATATGTGCCTCACGAACCATAGGCCATTCACCGACCATTTCTTCA
This sequence comes from Kordiimonadaceae bacterium UBA4441, assembly GCA_002390425.1. GTDB lineage: Bacteria > Pseudomonadota > Alphaproteobacteria > Sphingomonadales > Emcibacteraceae > Pseudemcibacter. The sequence goes on from DGPL01000060.1 coordinate 34,498, forward strand.
AAGGATTTAAGATCATTTTCGGCCTGACTATGAAGGCCGACCATAGCAAAAACTACAAGATCATATCCAAGAGCTTTAGCATTTAAGTTTGCATGATATCCATGAATGTAACCTGCTTTTTCAAGAGCACGGACCCTACGCAAACAAGGAGGGGCAGTAATACCCACACGTTCAGCCAATTGTACATTGGTAACACGGCCCTCTTCTTGCAAAACTTTTAATATTTCCATATCAATATCATCTAGTTTGAACTGAGGCATTCATAAATATCCATGTAATTAAAGTCGCTTACAATGAAATAAAATTTCAATAATGAGCAAGATTATATCATATTATTAAATAATTTCATAATATTATTAGAATTTATAATAGTTATTACCAAATAGGACTTTTTTTCCAAATCCCGTTTCTTTCACTGGATATGCAACTAAATAAAGGCTATATTTATTTTTGGATGTAAGAAAATATTATGAGGGTTTTGGACAAATGGTGCCGAATAAAGCACAATTTGACGATCGTATTAGGAATTTAATGGCTTTGGCTGAAGATAATTCAACCGAAAGCCGAACGTTATTATTCTCTCATATTTGCGATTTATTTCTTCAAGAACGACCTATAGAATCTGATAATCAGGTTCGTATGCTTATTGAAAGCATCATTGATAACGCTATGAAATTTACACCAAATGGCGGTAAAATTATTGTCGGGCTTCGGCCAGACCAAAACGGAAACTGTGTCATAAGCTGTAAAGATAAAGGTAAAGGAATGACGCCACAAGAAGTCACCAAAGCGTTCAGCGATGACACCCAGTTAGATGATATTTATTCTGACCCCTCTACGGGTATTGGATTTGGTATTTCATACGTGCAAAAATTAATAGAAAAACATGATGGTAGTCTTTCGATCATTAGCGCCCCCGGTGAAGGGACATGCCTTAATTTAAACCTTCCAAAAAGTCGGCTCGTATGAACCTAAAAATGATTAGGGGTTATACATGATTGTTAAACAGCTATACGCCGATAACCGATTAAGAAACTTTCATTATCTTATCGCTTGTGAAAAAAGCCGTGAAGCCATGGTCATTGACCCGCTAGATGTAGATCGCTGCCTTGACGCTGCAAAAAAAAATAATTTTAAAATCACAACCATACTAAATACGCATGATCATTGGGATCATATTGGCGGAAATGAAGAAATTAGAGAAAAAACGGGCGCCACGCTTTTTTCACATACCGGTGCAATGGGAAAAATACCTAATGTTGACAAAGGTTTAAATGCCGGTGATCAATTAAAAATAGGCAGTTCCGTTTCTTTCAAAGTTTTAGACACGCCAGGTCATACCGATAGTCACATATGCTTATTATCAGACGAAAAAACACCTTCTTTATTTTGCGGTGACACTATGTTTAACGCCGGCGTTGGTCATTGTAAACTCGGTGGAAATCCAGATGATCTTTTTAATACATTTGATCAACAACTTTCAAAATTACCTAATGAGACAAAAATATATCCCGGTCATGATTATATCATTAATAATCTTGAGTTTACTTTAGACCGTGAACCCAATAATGAATCCGCAAAAAGCTATTTAAAAAATTTGGAAAAACAAAGTCCTCATGATGCATTTATTTCCACAATGAAAGACGAAAGAAATATTAATAGCTTTCTCAGATTAAAAAATCCTGCCATTATTAGCGAACTTAGAAAGTCATTTCCCGACCTGCCGGAAAACCCTTCCGAAAAGGAAGTTTTTATAGCCTTAAGGGAATTGAGAAATAATTGGTAAAATTGGACAATTATCTAAAGGATAAGAAAATGAGCCTTGAAAACAATACAAAACTGATCATAGAAAAAACGGCCGGTGTTACGGATTTAAATAAAAAAGTAAAATTTGACCTTACTGACGAGGGAATAATTCATATTGATGCAACAGTAACCCCGCCATCCGTATCCAATAATGATCTAGATGCAGATGTGACGTTTGTATTATCTCAGGAAAATTTTGAAGGACTAATTGATGGATCTTTAAATCCACAAATGGCGTTCATGATGGGAAAGTTTAAAATTGAAGGCGATATGGGCCTCGCTTTAAAGCTTGCCGACATATTCGAATAACGATATAAGGTTTCGTAATTTATTCTCTGTATTTATTAATAAGGAAGGACCATCATGGACCTCAATAAATTAGGATTGCATATCCACGAAATTAGAAACCAATTTACGTATGTTGAAATTGGTGTTGGATTATTAAATCAATCCCTCGAAAAAGGTAGCGTACCGGGTGTCTTTTATGCTCTACAATCTATTTTCCAATCTGCTTCACAAGTATCGCGTACTCTCTGGGCTCCTCGTAAAAAAGGCCGTTCGCGTTCTGATGAAATACGTAAATTTCTAGGCATTCCAGATGATCACCCTTTAAACAATAAAGATATTCAAACTCTTTTTGATTTTAGTGATGAAGCCAACGAAGAGTGGATCAAGAAAACTGCTGGAAAATATATTCTAATGGATTATGTCGGTGATCTAGGCGCAAGTGATCATAAAGACGTAGAAATTGAAAATGTATTTAGGTCATTTGATACCAAAAGGAAGATTTATGTTTACCGTGGTGTTGGCTTTCAACTTGAAAATGTTATGACCACACTAAAAAGCATTAGTGATGCTGTGAATAAGGCACATTACCATCTTTTCCCAGAACAGTGGGTTGAGCCACCAGAAGGTGAAGACGACGACGCTGATTATAAATAAGCGCGGTTGGATAAACGTTTAAGAGCAGGGCTATAGGCTCTGCTTTTTTATTTGAAAGTCGAGATCGAATTCATAATTGTTATGCCCGCACGACCTATAATAAACATCGATGAATAAACAACTATCAAGTCCCAACTTTTAACCTCATAGCCATTATTGACAATACCTCCCAAGGCAAGCAACAGCAAAAACAGGCCTAGATACTGCGCGACAGTCAATATAAATTTCACACTCTTTCTGATACGTTTTTCACGCGACGACATTGGTTTGACTTCTTTAATGCCGCGCTTACGGTCCGCTACTCTTTGTCGGAGCGGTTTACGAACTTGATGATCTTTTTTCATACTTTTTCCTCAATACGCACTTTAGATTAAAGAATTACCAAATATACTTTTCTATTTATAAAAATCAGAGTATAGAAAGTTCAATAACAATATTCAAATAGGATATTACAATGTCATCATATAATGTCACATTAAAATCTGATCTTAAACACGGCACCTTCTATTGGGTCACTCAAGTAAATGCAGCAAGTGAAGAAGAGGCAGTAACCGCTGCGGAACATCTATTCCTTGAGCAACTAAACGGCTCGGAAGAATGGGATTTTTCAGACTATGATGCTGAGAAATTATAACGCGCTTTTTTCTTATCCGGATACCAAGGGCCACTCCATTCATTGGCTGGAATAATTTCCGCTCGCGCACCATTTTGATGGAACCATGAATCAACCACAAAGTGCCCGCTACCACCAATATTTTTTTCAAGCCCAATTTCATGGATTGTGGCGGTGCTATGTGGATAACTTAAGTCATTGAAATTACGTCTTAAATGTTGCCCTAAAGTATGTAATTTAATAATACCGTCTTGCCTTAATAAAAATAAATAACTTGTTGTATTAAACGCCTCATCAATACAGTCCATTTGCCCCTTAGTACTAAAATTGAGCACAACGGCGCGTGCTTTATCATTATCGGTACCTGTTTTAGGGCCGATAAATTGTTCAATTTGCGCAATTGCTAATGAAATTCTTTGTCGTTCTTCTTTAGGAGATTCGGGAGCCGGTATAAAAATGTCCTTCACTTTTTGCCACTCTTGATCCGTTAATCCGGTTTTCTGGTATGTTTTGCAACCATACCCTGAACATACACCAAACCTTTTATGGCTTTTCAAGTCCTCCGCATGCCCAACCAATTTCTCATTGGATGTTGATGCGCACCCCATCAAAGTGATTGATATAATAAAACTTAGTATTTTCTGCATACTTACCTGGTCAAAAATTTATAAAAAAAAGCCGCCACTCAAATTAGAGGACGGCTTTTTAATTCAAAAGAACGTTAAAAGCTTAAACAGCGCCGTCGCGTTCGAGACGTTTACGGTCAAGTTTACGGGACCTACGAACTGCTGCTGCATTCTCACGAGCCTTCTTTTCAGATGGCTTTTCGTAAAAACGTCGCATTTTCATTTCGCGGTATACCCCTTCGCGCTGAAGTTTTTTCTTCAAAGCACGTAGAGCTTGATCAACGTTATTATCGCGGACAATAACCTGCATGGTTACAGTCACACTCCTTTCTAGTTTGTGTTATTCAAAAAAACATTTGTCTTTAAGAACGGGCTTTCTAACAAAAACTAGAGGATAAGTGAAGTCTTTTGTCAATTTTACACGTTTATAAGAGTTTTTTGACCCTTTTTGCTTTACCAATATGAATTTCATAGCCATATATAGGATATGACTAGTAAAAAAACTGAAAAAACACCTGATGATTATCGTGAGTCGTTATTAGACGCCGTTATGCCACATATTGCGTTTGATGGCTGGACCAAAAAATCTTTAAATCTTGCCGCAAATGACATCGGCATTGATCCAAGGGTCGTGGATCTCGCCTTCCCCAATGGGGCAATCGATATGATTGCTCTTTATGCGCAGCAATGCGACATTCAGATGCTAGAAGTGATTAAAGACAGCAGTTTTGAAAAACTTAAAATACGTGAGAAAATCACAACGTTAGTCAGAACGCGCATTGAATTAGAACAAGAAAATAAAGAAGCTTGTAACCGAACTGTTCCTTTCCTTGCGCTACCGCAAAATTACTTTCAAGGATTGAAAATTTTATACCATACCGTTGATCTTATGTGGAAAGCCATTTCAGATACATCCACAGATTTCAATTATTATACAAAACGAATGACTTTGTCGGCTGTTTACAGCAGTACATTTTTATATTGGCTTGGTGTTGAAAGCGAAGATCATAATGATACTTGGGAATTTCTTGATCGACGTATCGAAAACGTGATGCAAATTGAAAAAGTAAAAGCCAAATACCGTGACAAACAACCTGACCTAGCGGGTATTTGGCGAGCTCTCGGTAAAAAAAGATACGGTAGTTAATTAACCAATTGAAGGAAAAAGCCGGGTCACATGCCCCATTTTTCGACCAGGTCGGGATTCATTTTTCCCATAATGATGAACACTGGCACCTTTTTCTTTTAACAATTCATAATATTGAAAAATATCATCGCCAATTAAATTTGTCATTCGAGCTTCACCGCTAAACTTAACGCACCCTAATGGTAAGCCGCAAACAGCCCTAATATGTTGTTCAAATTGACTGGTGGGACAAGCTTCAATCGTCCAGTGTCCCGAATTGTGTACACGCGGTGCAATTTCATTAACCCGTAATAGTGGTCCATCTTTTGACACAAAAAATTCAACCGTCAGTACACCAACATAATTTAATTCATTAATAATTTTTGTCGCTTTATCAATGGCGTCATTTAAAATTTCATCTTCAACCTGCGCTGGTGCAATTGATAAATCAAGAATATGATTTTTATGATTATTTTCAACTGGCGAAAAACAAACAACTTCACCGTCCTGGCCGCGCGCCGCAACAACTGAAACTTCTATATCAAATGGAATAAACCCTTCGATGATTATACTATCATTATTGAGCTGTTTCCTGGCAGACGACAAATCATCTTCATTTTTAACGATGGCCTGTCCCTTACCGTCATAACCTAGACGCCGTGTTTTTAAAACCGCAGGATATCCAATATCCTTTAAGGCTTCTTCCGCTTCCTCTAATGTACTTACATCTTTAAAGGGAGCGGTTTCTATTCCTAAGTCGTTGATAAATTTTTTCTCAGTTAATCTATCTTGAGAAACTTCGAGTACTTTTGCATTAGGAAATACATTAATCACACCCGTTAAAACATTCACAGTTTCCACAGGAATGTTTTCAAACTCGTAAGTCACAACATCCACTTTGTTAGCAAATTCAAGCAAAGCTTTTTTGTCATCGTAGTCGGCATGCGTTACGGCATTACATACTTGTTCCGTCGGCCCATCAATTTCATTTGTGAATACGTGAACTTTAAAACCCAATTCGGCAGCAGCAAGTGCCATCATACGACCAAGTTGGCCACCGCCTAACATTCCAATTGTTGATCCGGGAGCAAGTGTCTTCATATTAATCTACTGGTATTTCCGCGACAGCGTTCGTTTGTGTTTTACGCCAATTCTCTAGAGATGCCGCTATTTTTTCATCATTTAGTGCAACGATCGACGCCGCCATTAATCCAGCATTCTTTGCGCCCGCTTGACCGATGGCCAATGTTCCCACTGGCACACCGCCTGGCATTTGTACTATTGATAAAAGACTATCCATTCCTTTTAAAGCCTTACTTTCAATAGGAACGCCTAAAACGGGAAGCGGCGTCATTGACGCTGCCATACCTGGCAGATGGGCAGCCCCACCTGCGCCTGCGATAATGACTTGAAGTCCTCTTTCTTTAGCAGATCGTGCATAATCATAAAGACGGTCTGGTGTTCTATGTGCAGAAACAATTTTGCATTCGTGAGCCACACCTAATTCATTAAGTACATCTGAGGCATTTTTCATAATATGCCAATCAGATTGACTACCCATGATAATCCCTACTTGTTGTTTATCTTCACTCATTTTCTGCCTCTAAAATTATTCAAAAGGAAGCCTTAACATTTCAAGAAAAGGGATTATAGCGATCTAGATGAGATAGGCAAGTTTCCAGTGGTATTAAGATTCCCTGAATGTTATCATTATTTGTTATAGTTACTAATAGTATGTAGAATAGATTGAAACTACTACGATATGTTGCATCTATAGCAATGGATTTTATTAATCTGAATGAGGGTATACAGACATAATGAAAGTTCAAGGTCCTGGAAATGTTGGCAGAGCACAACCAATACGCCGCAAAACGATAGAGAAAACGCGCGCGTCATCTGGTGTATCGGCAACAGCACCTGTTAGAAATATAAATGATACTACTAGCGTTTTAGGAATCCCGTCCGCAGAAATGACCGCTAAAGTCAAGAATGCAATTATAACTTTAATGGCTGAAGTAGATCACATGCGCGGCGAACTGGAAATTGCGCATCGACGCATACCAGAGCTTGAAAAACTAGCGGATCAAGACAGTTTAATTGAAATTTCTAATCGGCGTGCCTTTGTTCGTGAAATGACCAGAATGATTTCTTATTCTGATCGTTATGGTATCAATAGCTCACTAATTTTTCTGGACATGAATGATCTGAAAGTAATCAACGATACTATGGGGCACAAAGTCGGCGATAAAGCTCTGGTTCATATTGCAAAAGTGATGCTTTCAAATTTACGTGATTCTGATATTATAGGCCGATTAGGTGGCGATGAATTTGGCATTATTCTAACAAAGGCAAATGAAAAAAATGCCGCAGCTAAGGCTGAACAAATCATTGCCAATCTTGAAAAGAAACCCCTGATAATTGATGGTAAAAATATACCCCTTAAAATGGCTTATGGGATTTACCCCTTACACTCTGGCTTAAGCCCAGATCAAGCATTAGATCACGCTGATAAAAAAATGTACTCACATAAAAAAAATATGAAAAACGAAGAATAAAGTTTATGCGATAATGTCGGGAAGCATTTCATCTTCAAGTTTTGCTATTTGATCTTTCAACATTAATTTTTGTTTTTTCAATCTTTTTATTTGCAACATATTGGTCGTGCCCGATTTTAATAACGCATCTATAGCATCATCAAGGTCACGATGTTGGACTCTTAATTGCTGAATTTTCACTAGTATATCTGCGTTATCCATAGTCATACCTTAAAGCTTATAATGATAATATATCACAAGTCGTGCAAAAACAGATATTATGATTTCCATCTCTTTATCGTTGAAATTTCTATATCAAATAAATCTAATAATCTTGCCAATGTCTGCTCAACCATTTCATCAATCGATGCTGGTTTGGTATAAAATGCAGGAACAGGTGGCGCAATGATAGCGCCCATTTCAGTTAATGACGTCATCGTTTTAAGATGTCCTAAATGAAAAGGTGTTTCCCTAACCATAAGAACTAATTTGCGACGTTCTTTCAAAACAACATCAGCAGCTCTAGTTAAAAGGCTTGAAGTGACACCACAGTTAATTTCCGACATGGTTTTCACGGAACACGGAACTATTAACATGCCATCCGTTTTAAAGGATCCACTAGCAATAGAAGCGCCAATATCATCAACTTTATGAACCACATCAGCTAACTGATTTATATCTGAAACTTTTATGGATGTTTCTAATTTCGCCGTTACCTTTGCAGCCTTGGACATAACAAGATGTGTTTCGACATCTAATTCGCTTAATATTTCTAATAAGCGCAATCCATACTCTATCCCGGACGCTCCACTAATACCTATTATGAGTCGTTTTGATATCTTAACCATATTGATCGCATTCAAATTATAAAATTACTGTTTTCACTAATATAAATATAATCTCTTATAACAAATTATTTTTATTTTATATAGCTTTACCATACAGGTAAAAATGAAACCTCAAAAAAGCTATTGAAGTTCGTGACAATCATTAAAAAATGTGATGTAATTTAAATGCTGTAACTAAGAATTTTGGTTCCTAAATGAATTAAAACAGCCGTTGAGTGATAAAGGAATTTAAATGGCTAAATGCCTATTAACAAAATATGCCTTAACCAAAACAGACGATAATACTTCGTCGGCCCTCAACCAAACCAATTATTTAAATTGCCATAAAAAACGCGTTACACATAAAAATAACGACATATCAATATATTAGCAGGAGAAAAAAATATGCACGCAGAAGCTCATATTAATGCACTTTCACAAAAACATGCTGCCCTAGATGAAAAAATCCATATGGAAGAAAATCGACCAGCGCCAGATAGTACAATCCTGCATGAGCTCAAAAAAGAAAAGCTAATATTGAAAGATGAAATCGAGCGATTGAACACTCAATAAAATTTTAGCCATCAGAAATTAAAAAACCCGCTTATTTAAGCGGGTTTTCTTTTATAGCACTTACTAAAACACTATTCAGTTTCATTAGCTTTTTCTGTTTCAGCTCTTCTAGGGGCTGCTTTCTTTACTGCCGCATCAAGTTCTAGTTGCTTGCAAAGACCTAAAAGTACTGGATCTACAGGTTTAATATTGCTCATATTCCAATGAGTGCGTTCACGAATGGCCGTAATAGTTGGCTTAGTCGTTCCCACCAATTTAGAAATTTGGGCGTCTGTTAATTCCGGATGATTCCTAATCAACCATGCAATTGCATCTGGCTTATCTTGCCTTTTAGAAACAGGCGTATATTTTGCGCCGCCACTTCTTGCTTTAGCTGGCACTTCATCAACGATAATTTGCAGTCTTGCTTTTTCATCATTTTGGCAGCGATCAATTTCTGCCCAAGTTAATTGTCCATTTGCTACAGGATCTAAACCGACAATATTTACAGCAACCTGTTCGTCGGCAATACCTTGAACTTCTAACTCGTGCAAACCACAAAATGCTGCAATTTGTGTAAAACTGAGACTTGTATTATCCACAAGCCATACGCCTGTCGCCATTGGCATCAAAGGCTCTGTCATAACAACTCCTAAATATAATATTATTTTGAATCAATAACTGCAGCATAGAGTGAGTTTTCGCAATTGAAAAGACCTACTATAAAAACTTTATAAGTATTTGAAATATAACTATAAAAATTATTAATTTAACATATTTAAAAAAATAACTTAATTAATTTACTGTAGACGTAAAAAAAGCCCCGATAAAATCGGAGCTTCCTTCTAAAATATTTAATGACTTACTGAAGTGCCCAAGCGAGTGGAACAACCATTGTAAGCTGGCTATCAGATGCATCTGCTGGTGGTGCAGGCAGCGGACTAACACGCTTCATTAATTTTGGAATCTCACGATCTAAAACATCGTGACCTGACGATTCTGTTACTGAATGTGCCAGAATGTTGCCATCACGATCTACATTAATTTCAACTTTGATTTTACCTTCAAGTTCTTTGCGTAAAGCGGCACGTGGATACGTTTGTTTCTTAGCAATTTTTTTAGCTACTGACTTCTGCCAACCGCTAATATCTTGTGCGTTAGCTGATGTCGCAAATCCTGCAAATGCCACTGTACTTGCAACAATTACTGATACCATAAGTTTACTTAACTTGCCCATTTTAATACTCCTAATTTCTATACAATTTGTCTCTAATTTTTTCATTTAGAAACTCCCCAACCCATCTGTGAATCATCACTTTGCTTAATGTGGGAAACTTCATCCGCACAAAAAACTATATGCAAAAAAGTAAACTGAAGCTTAAAGATAAAATTTTAAGTATTTAAAAATGACGGTTTTGCGCTATTATCGCCCTAAAAAAGCCTCCTTTTTATATCAAAAACAATAAATCATTTGAAATATGAATTCCATATAACCTATTGTAACATAATAAATTTGCAGAAAGAGACCCACAATGAGAATAATAAAAACGTTGAATATTACTTTTTTTTTCATTTTTATGATTTTTTTTACTGCAAACGCCCAAAATGCGCTAAATACTACAGATATTGACAATTATTTAACTTCTTTGAAGAATATCTCAAGCATGATGAAGAGGTATAATGATGAGAACCGATCTAAAGAAAATGCTGACTTAGCCACGTTACCACCAATTGACGAACTTTCAAAAACCCCGATCACTGATACCTTAGAATTTGTAAAATCACATCCCACATATTCAACCCTAGAAATAATCGTAAAATCTTCTGGTTTCAATACGACAGAGGAGTGGGCAAACACCGGCGATCAAATCATGTTAGCTTATTCAGCCTATTATTTAAAAAATCCTCAGGATAAAGACGCAATGTCCATTGAAGAAATGATTAAAGATTTAAATGCCAAGGATGACCAAATTAAAAATAATATGTTTATTAGCGATGAACAAAAGAATTTTCTGACTGAGAAAATTGAAAATTCAATAGCAATGCTCAAAGATCCTAATTATATTGATAATGAAAATATTAAGATTCTCAGTCCTTACATAAAAAGACTGAATATACTGTTTAAGGAACAATAATGACACGTACAGAAGTTTTGCGAATCCAGAAATATCTAAACAGCAAATTTGACAACACTAAATTCACATTAAAAAATAGCCCCGCTGCTGACGATAGCATGGAGGTTTATATTGGAGATGAATTTATTGGCGTTATCTACCGTGACGAGGACGAAGGTGAAGTATCCTATGCCTTTAATATGGCGATTTTGGAAATAGATCTTCCAAACGCTGCAGATGCTTCGCTCATCTAACTATAAATAACCCGCAAGTTTGTAATCGATACAAAGAGCCTTTAATTAGCCTTATTGGCAAAATAGCATCGTTTATAATTTTTCTAAATGAACCTAATTAAGCTATGATTTTTTAATTATAAGGATAAATTAATAGTATGCGTCAACTATATCACTATTGGTTTTCCCCTAATTCTAGAAAAGCTCGTATCGCCTTACTGGAAAAAGAGTTAGATTTTGATCTCGTATTAGAGCTTCCTTGGAAAAGAAGGCATGATTTTCTTGTACTCAACCCAGCAGGTACAGTGCCAACACTCATAGAAGATGATGGAAAAACAATTTGTGGAAATGCCGCAATCAGTGAATATCTCAATGAAAAATATGATACCGTAAACCTTATCGGCGAAAGTGCTGATATTCGGACCGAAGTAAGACGATTAACCGAATGGTTTGATATTAAATTCTATGAAGAAGTTAGTGAAATTATTATCAACGAAAAATTCATGAAGCGATACCTTAAGCGTGGTGACACAGAAGCAAAAGTGATTAGGTTTGCCAACCAAAATATAAAGCATCATTTACAATATATTGCTTACTTAACGGATCGCCGGAATTGGTTAGCAGGAAATGATTTCTCATATGCAGATATAGCCGCTGCTTCCCATATATCATGTGTTGATTATTTCGGTGACGTCCCATGGGAAAAATACCCTGAAGCCCGAAATTGGTATGCGCGTGTTAAATCGCGCCCTTCAATGCAACCTATTTTAAAAGATAAAGTTGCGGGCCTTCAACCGGCCAAACATTACAGTGATCCAGACTTCTAAGATGGAACAAATTGAAGAGCAGTCCACCATAAAGAATAAAATTCAAACTTTAGCTCTTGAAGTAGGGTTTGACACCGTTAAGTTTACCTCACCAACCGGATTAGAAAACAGTGCTGAAAGCTTCGATCAATTCTTAAGCTCTTCTTATAATGGAGAAATGAAATGGTTAGAAGAAAAAGCGGAGAGACGAAAAAACCCTCTTGTTTTATGGCCCGAAACAAAATCTATAATTATGTTAGGAATGAATTATGGTCCTGACTCTAATCCCCTCGAATTTTTAGAATATAAAGAACATGGGAATATTTCTGTTTATGCTTTAGGAAAAGATTATCATGATGTTATTAAAAAACGTCTAAAACAAATTGCACGACAAATTCATAGAGAATATGACGTTGAAGTAAAAGTTTTCGTTGATACAGCCCCTGTTATGGAAAAACCGCTCGCACAAAAATCGGGAATGGGATGGCAAGGGAAACACACCAACTTAGTCAGTCATGAATTTGGGTCATGGTTGTTTCTAGGGAGTATTTTTACGGCGCTTGAAATAGAACCCGACAGCGAAATGCAAGACCACTGTGGATCATGCCATGCTTGCCTAGATGTATGCCCAACAAACGCATTTCCCGCACCTTACAAACTTGATGCGCGACGATGTATTTCTTATTTAACCATAGAATATAAAGGGCATATTGATCTAGAATTTCGAAAAGCAATGGGCAATAGGATTTATGGTTGCGATGACTGTCTTTCTATTTGTCCATGGAATAAATTTGCTAAAAAAACTAATGAAATTTCATTTCATCCAAGAATAGAATTAGACTTCGCACGCCTTGATGAATTAGCCCAGCTTGATGATCAGACGTTTAGAACAGTTTTTTCAGGATCACCAATAAAAAGAATAGGGCGAGATTTTTTTATAAGAAATGTTCTAATTGCAATTGGTAATAGTGAGCAAGAAAAACATATTCCACTTTTAAAAGATAAATTATTTGAAGAAAGTCCCTATATAAGAGCAATGGCGATATGGGCGTTAAAGCAGTTATGTGATAAAGAAATGTTCATTGAACTTAAAAATAAGAATCTATTTAGTGAAACTGATATCGCTGTAAAAAGAGAATGGGAAATTAATTACTAATCAATTTCATATTGTCTTCTGCTAGCTTTTGCCAATCACTATCGGGAAATTTATCAATAAGCTTTTGCCATTCTTTTTTAGCTTTCATATCTTCCCGTAACATCCGATAATTTATGCCACTTTCAAATAACAAATCTGGCTGGTTTGGCTTTATACTCAATCCTTGATTAAGATCCAATCGAGCCTTTAAATGCTCATTCATTTTTCGGTATGTCTCTGCACGATAAAGAAAAGCTTCAATTCGTTCCTCGTCTAATTCCAGGGCATAACTAAAATCATCTAAGGCACTTTGAAAATCTTCGCGATCAATTTGTACAGTTCCTCTTTCAATATAAAAATCATATTTAAAAACGGGATGATCGTCTAATGAAAGAAGCGCCGTTGTATAAATTGTGAACGCTCTTTCCAACTTATTATTAGCCCGCCAAGCGTTTCCCGCTAAATAGCGCAATTGGGCGGAAAGAAGAGTTTTATTTTTAATTGCAAACACACCAATACCATCTCCACGTGATACTTTATCGGCGATTATTTCAAGTAACCCTGCGGCTTCTTCAAAACGGTTTTGGTCATAAAGGGCCATGGCTTCACAATGCTGTGCTGCGGCTCCTCCGCCTTCGACGTACCATTTCTTAGCAGTAATAACAGCGTTACTATTTTCTTCACTTATACTTGCGATACAAGCTTGGTATTTGTCTGACTGTTCTTTTTCTGATAAAGTTTGCGCAAAAATAAGCCCTCCTGGAAGCAGAAATAATATTATTAACCCTAAAAATCTTATGCTCATATTGCAATAACCTATTATCAATTTGTCATCCACTGTATAAATAGAAACGTAAAAAAGCGCAAACCGAATAATAAAGTGAGACACTATGAAACTATTTTGTTTTGGTATGGGGTATACCGCCAAAAAACTTTGTAAGTCATTATCAACTGAAAAATGGCATTTTTCCGGCACCAATCGAAAATCCGGTGATTTTATTTTTAATGGCAATGAGCCGATGCACAATGCGCAATCCGTATTAAAAGATGTAACACATTTGTTAATCTCTATTGCGCCATCAAAAGAAAATGGCGACTTAGTGCTTCTTCACCATCAAAAAGACATTCTAAATATGCCTTCTTTAAAATGGGTCGGATATTTATCTGCTACGAGTGTTTATGGCGACCATAGCGGTAATTGGGTAGATGAAACCTCAGAAACCAAGCCAGTAGGAGCACGCGGCTTAGAGAGAAAAAAAGCTGAACAGCAGTGGGAGAACTTAGGATTTCCACTTCATATTTTCAGATTAAGCGGGATTTATGGCCCAGAGAGAAACCAAGTAAATGCCATAAAAGAGCAAACCATTCAAAAGATCATTAAAGAAGGTCATAGTTTTTCCCGAATTCATGTGGAAGACATCGTATCCGCTTTAATGCTTTCAATGAATGACCCAATTCCCGGCATTTATAATCTGGCTGATGATCAGCCCTCTTCAACAGCGGACATCATTGACTATGTCTGTGAACAATTGAACATGGAAAAACCAAAAGGCGTTCCCTTTGAAGAAGCCGATTTAAGCGAAATGCGAAGAAGTTTTTATCAGGACCATAAAAAAGTCAGCAATAAAAAACTGAAACAAATTTATAATTGGAAACCCAAATATTCTGACTACAAGGCGGGATATGATAGTTTTCTTAAATAAATTCACATATGGCTTGTTTTAATCTGTTTAAATCGGCTTCACTTGATAAGCGGTGATCCCCCGATTTATTAAAGCTAATAATAACGTCATTACTTATTACTTTTTCTGCAATACGTGATGAATATGAATAGGGCACATCCTCATCAAACAAGCCATGAAACAGCCTAATAGGGCAATTAAGGTCAATTGGCTTATTAAGTAAAATATGATTTTCCCCATCTTGGATTAGCTTATAAGAAACTTTATAGGGTTCATCACTATAATCAGAAGGCTCAAGATAAATGCCATCCCGTTTCAACGTTTCCTTTATGGCTGGGGAATAATTATCCCACATCAATTCACGGGTAAAATCGGGGGCAGCCGCTATTCCAATGAAAGCTTTAAGGCGGTCTTTTCTCGCTAGTGATACCAACAATCCAATCCACCCGCCCATGCTTGAGCCCACAATAATTAACTCACCTTTTGTAACCTCATCAATGACACTTAAGGCGTCTTGCGTCCATGTTCCTATTGTTCCATCAACAAATTCTTCGGAAGACTTTCCATGGCCAGAATAATCAAACATCAAATAAGAAATGCCCAATTCTTTACAAGAATTCTCTAGAAAGATAGCTTTTGTTCCCTCCATATCGGACATATATCCACCGCAAAACACAACTGTGGGCCCTTTTGCTTCACTATAATGATAAGCAATTTTTCGTCCCTTTTCTCCGATGATATAATTTGGCTCTAAACTCATATTAATAACTCATTATCTATATTTTTTTCGAATATATCATAATTTAGGGAAATAACTTTATTTTTTAGCCCTTTTTCACGCTTGTTCACTTGACTTGAGGGTCAAAGAATATAAATTCGCACCTTTAGAACAAAGCAAAAATAAGAGAACATTATGAACGCGAATAAAAAAGTTGCCCTAACACTGCCAGATGGCAGCGTCCGTGAATTTGATGGACCGGTAACTGGTATGACGTTAGCACAAGATATTGGCCCTGGATTGGCCAAGGCTGCCCTCGTCATTGTTGTCAATGGAGAGCAATGGGATCTTTCGCGCGAAATAACGACAAACTCAGATGTATCAATTATCACTAATCGTGACGATGAAGCGCTTGAAATAATTCGTCATGATGCCGCTCATATTTTAGCGGAAGCCGTTAAAGAATTATGGCCAGATACGCAAGTCACAATCGGGCCAGCAATTGAAAACGGTTTTTACTATGATTTCGCTCGCGAAGAACCATTTACACCAGAAGATCTGGAAACAATTGAAAAACGTATGCGCCAAATTGTCGAACGCAACGAAGAAATTATACGCACCGAAATGCCCCGCGATGAAGCCTTTGATTTTTTCCGTAGCCAAGGTGAAGAGTATAAAGCTGAGATTATTGCCAGCATTCCATCGAATGAACCCATCACTCTTTATAAGCAAGGCGAATTTATTGACCTTTGCCGTGGACCGCATTTACCGTCCACAAAATATTTGGGAAGCGATACATTCAAATTAATGAATGTAGCTGGTGCCTACTGGCGTGGTGATAGCAACAATGAAATGTTACAGCGTATCTATGGCACAGCCTGGCGAACCAAAAAAGAATTAAAAGCTTATCTTCTGCGTCTTGAAGAAGCAGAGAAACGAGACCATCGTAAATTAGGTAAAGAATTAGATCTTTTCCATTTTCAGGAGGAAGCCGCAGGCATGCCGTTCTGGCATCCAAATGGCTGGACAATTTACACTCAAATCGAAGGCTATATGCGCCGTAAGCAGCGTGAATATGGATACCGCGAAATAAATACGCCAAAATTGGTTGATAGAAAGTTATGGGAAGTGTCTGGCCATTGGGACAAGTTTCGCGAACATATGTATACGACCGAGTCAGACGAATGCGTTTTTGCTTTAAAACCCATGAACTGTCCTTGTCATGTTCAAGTGTTTAATCAGGGCCTTGTGAGTTACCGTGATCTTCCTATGCGACTTGCTGAATTTGGTAGCTGCCATCGATATGAGCCTTCTGGCGCCCTGCATGGTTTAATGCGCGTGCGATCTTTCGTGCAAGATGATGCCCATATTTTTTGCGAAAAAGATAAGATCACTGAAGAAACCGAAATTTTCTGTAAAATGTTACTTGAGGTTTATAAGGATTTTGGCTTTGAAGATGTAAAAGTAAAATTCTCTGATCGACCAGAAGTGCGTGCAGGATCGGATGAAGTATGGGACGAAGCTGAAAAACATTTAAGAGACGCGATCGAACATGCCGGACTTAAATATACAGCAAACCCAGGAGAAGGCGCATTTTACGGACCAAAGATTGAATTTGTTCTCACAGATGCTATTGGGCGTGATTGGCAGTGTGGAACGTTGCAAGTAGATTTTATTACTCCTGAACGTTTGAATGCAAATTACGTCGGTGTCGATAATAAAAAACATCACCCTGTTATGCTGCACCGCGCCATACTTGGTTCTTTTGAACGGTTTATTGGCATACTTATCGAAAACCATGCGGGTCGTTTTCCAATGTGGCTTGCCCCTAAACAGGTCGTTGTAACAGGCATTACCGCCGATCAAGATGACTATGTAAAAGAAGTTTATAAGAAACTATCTGATGCAGGACTTCGTGCTGATATTGATCTTCGAAATGAAAAAATTAATTATAAAGTGCGTGAACATTCACACGCAAAAGTCCCCGCAATTTTTGTTGCTGGTGGTCGTGAAGCGGAAAATAACACGATCACAGTTAGACGACTTGGATCAAAAAATCAGGAAACCCTTGATTTAATGGACGCAATTAATACACTTGTCACCGAGTCTATCGATCCGGATAAACGATAATTTAACAATATACCGGTAAAAATGAGAGGAAATTGAACTTATATTATGGAGAAAGTAAATAGCTAAGAGACCAATGCAAGGCCCAGCGTCAAAAAAAGGACCGAGGGTCAACGATGATATTTTAGAAGATGAAGTAAGACTGATTGACGATAGTGGTGAAAACCATGGCGCAGTTTCAATTGATAAAGCTTTAGAAATGGCAAAAATTGCAGGCTTAGATCTCGTCGAAATATCACCAAATGCAACTCCCCCAGTTTGTAAAATTCTTGATTACGGCAAGTATAAGTATGAGGCACAGAAGAAGGCGTCTCTTGCAAAGAAGAACCAGAAAACTGTAGAGGTAAAAGAGATCAAACTTCGTCCTGGCATTGAAAAGCATGACTATGATGTAAAAATGCGCTCCATTGATAAATTCTTAAACGCTGGCGATAAAGTTAAAGTTACACTTCGCTATCGCGGTCGTGAAATGGCCCACCAAGAAATTGGTATGGACGTTTTAAACCGTGTTCGCGATCAATTTGCGGAAGTAACAAAGATTGAACAAATGCCGAAAATGGAAGGCCGGCAAATGATCATGATTTTAGCCCCTAAATAGAAGCCCGCTAAATATTTTTAATAAGGCAAGTTCTTCGAGCTTGCCTTTTTTATGCCCAACAAACTTTTTATATTAAATAATAAATTACTGCCTATAATAAAATTAACCGTATGTCGATCCAAAAATCTGGGGAACATTATTAATAAAAAAATTATATTTACTATTATCGCTCTTTTTTCAATTTTGCCTTTTACGGCAAACGCGCAATATTCACCTAATGGAATATATGCCGTTCTTGAAGCCGGAACAGTTCAAAATAAAGTTGCATTAAGTGGTGACCTTGCCGGCCTTGCTAAAACAGAGAATTCAAGTGGTTCATTTGGTGCCGCTATTGGTTACCGCGCCTTAGTGAGCAATAATTTAATTTTCGGGGGTGAATTAAATATTGCATCAACAAATGCAAGTAACACTGTAAATGACGGAGTATCCGTTCGAGCTTATGAAGGTGACCTTATTAGTGGCCTATATTTAACAGGCGGCGTTTTACTTAGCAGAGAGACTAACGCAATGATTTATGCATTAATAGGCGTTAGCAGCACGAAAGGCGACAGCACATTAGAGAATTTAGGCACTGGCAATATTCAATCAATTGAAGAAAGCGGTGAAGGATTTTCTTTCGGCGCGGCCGTTGAATTTGGATTAACTGATAATTTCGGCGTAAGGGCTAAAATGATACACACCAAATACAATGAAGGCGATTCTGCAGATTTAAGAATTAGCGATACATCCATAATGGGGGGCCTCGTCATTAAATTCTAAAAATTTATACCAGACGCGCTCCGTTAGGAACTGGGCGCTCTGGTTGTGCAATTACAACCGCACCATCCTCGTCATAAAATCCTGTTAGCAAAAATTCTGATTTAATCGGTCCAATTTGCATAGGTGGAAAATTTACCACGGCAACAATTTGTCGGCCGATTAAATCCTCAGGCTTATAATGAACTGTAATTTGCGCGCTTGATTTTTTAACGCCCAAATCTCCACCAAAATCAACCCAAACTTTATAAGCAGGTTTTCTCGCTTCAGGAAATTCTTCTGCACGGACAACCGTTCCTATTTTAATTTCTACCTTTTGGAAATCATCCCAACTAATCGTTTCGCTCATTATTGCACCCTTTTAATCATATAGCCTTTATCTGATAACAGCTTAATCACACCATCTTCACCAACAAAATGAGACGCACCCGCTACCACTAAAGTATTTTGTTTTTTAGTTAGTAGTTCTTCAACAACAGGAATCCAATTATTATTTCTTTGCACCAAAAGCTTTTGATAAACATCTTCCTGTTGAAACATTGGCTTAATCAATGTTTCAATCATTAATTCCTCATCCCCTGATGACCAACTATCGATCATATCCAAGGTGACTTTCTCAATATCTTTTAATTGGTCAATTGTATCCCTTAACATTTCTGCCTGTGTCTCTAGCGGATGATCATAAAGCGTTGCCATTTGTTCTTCTAATTTCTCAAGAGCAGAAATTTTAATGTCGCGCGACGCTATATTTTTTTCAATATATTTATCGACACCTGAATCAGGGTTCCAACCTTCGCGGATGATCGCACTGACAGACAAAGCTACAGATGCAAACCACGGTTTAAAATTAATTATTGATGCCGGCGGTATGCCTGATGCTAGCGCTTGCTCATTAATAAAATCCATTTCATCTTTTGACAAATAATTACTTAAACTATCACCCGGCGCTAGCATGCCATTTTGCAATGTTAATTGTTGGGCATGCCTTTGTTTTTCTGGTGTCATATGAACTTCAAATACAACCTCATCAGCCTCTTCAACGATCTCTTTTAAAGTGCCACCATACCACTTCACATCATCTGGTAATAAATGAACAGAGCCTAAAAAATATACTTTTGACTGATCTTGTTCGATCGACCATATAGCAGGCTTCGCATTTAAATCTTCTTCTGCTGCTGTCGCAACAAAGCTCATAGGAATAATAATGAGTAGAATTATAAAAGGTATTTTTAATATGGATTTCATTTGATGATTCTTTCAGCAACAATACAATTATTTTTCCATTGTTAAGATGCTATATGAATATGTCAACTTTTTGATGGCAAACACATTGAAATCTAAAGGATTTTTTTCTTAACAAATACACTTGCAATCCTATAAAAACCAAGCTATACACCGACCCTCAACGAGTGGTACGGCCTGTTAGGGCATGCCTATCTGCTCTTAAAGCTGGTCAGGGAAACCCGACGCATTAATTTAAAGGAAAGCTAAATGCCCAAATTGAAGACGAAAAGTAGCGTCAAAAAACGCTTCAAACTTACCGCCTCAGGCAAAGTTAAGTCATCACAAGCTGGTAAACAGCACGGTATGATTAAACGCACAAACAAACAAATTCGCAATCAACGTGGTACGACGATCCTTAGTGATCAAGACGCACGTATTGTGAAAAAATTTATGCCTTACGGTTAAGGGAGCAATAAAATGGCACACGTAAAACGGGGCGTAACTTCAAAAGCCCGTCACAAAAAAGTTCTTAATGCCGCTAAAGGTTACCGCGGTCGTCGTAAATCCACTATTCGCGTTGCGATGCAGGCTGTTGAAAAAGCAGGCCAATATGCATATCGTGACCGTAAAGTCCGTAAGCGCCAATTTCGCGCCCTTTGGATCCAGCGTATTAACGCTGCGGCACGGCTTGAAGGTTTAACATACTCACGATTTATGAACGGCCTAAAACTCGCAGGCATCGAACTTGACCGTAAAGTTTTGGCTGATTTAGCCGTTCGTGAACCAGAAGCATTTAAAGCAATCGCTGAACAAGCTAAAGCTGCAGCCGCTTAATTACTTCAAAACGTTCAAAAAATTATCAAGTTTGAGGAGCCTGCCGCTTGGCAGTGGGCTCCTTTTTCTTTATGTTCAATTTAATTTATATATTTAAAAATTTTGGGTAGGAAATAATGCAAGACCTCCAAACACTGGAAACAGAAATTACCGCAAACATTGGAGCCGCCAACGATCTAGATTCTGTCGAAGCGATCAGAATTGCTGAACTAGGTAAAAAAGGCCGTGTTAGTTTGCTAATGCGCGAACTGGGCAAAATGACCCCAGATGAGAAAAAAGAATTTGGCCCAAAATTAAACCAGCTGAAAAACTATTTGAATGATGCAATTATCAACAGAAAAGAAGATTTAGAAGCTGCCGAACTTAATCAAAAGTTAGCGGAAGAACGTGTTGATATCACTCTTTCAAAAGCAGCGCCAGAATTAGGAAGCATCCATCCCATAAGTCAGGTGATCGATGAAGCCACAGAAATATTCACTGAAATGGGTTTTTCAGTTGCAGAAGGTCCAGAAATTGAGGAAGATTTTTATAATTTCTCTGCGTTAAATATACCAGAATCCCACCCCGCAAGACAAATGCATGATACTTTCTACTTTCCGGAAGATGAAGACGGCAACCGTAAAGTATTACGAACACATACATCGCCCGTACAAATTCGCACAATGATGGGGGGCGAGCCGCCTTACCGCATTATTGCCCCGGGTCGCACCTATAGAAATGACAGTGATGCAACGCATACGCCGATGTTCCATCAAGTTGAAGCCCTGGTTATTGATAAGAACATTCATATGGGACATCTTAAATGGTGCATCGAAGAATTTTGCCGTAAATTTTTTGAAGTTGATAATGTCAAAATCCGGTTTCGTCCAAGTTATTTCCCTTTCACAGAACCTTCAGCCGAAGTTGATATTGGCTGCACCTTTAAAAATGGTGAAGTTTTAATCGGCGAAGGCGACGATTGGTTAGAGATTATGGGATGCGGCATGGTCAATGAACGTGTTCTAGAAAATGTGAACCTTGACCCTTCTGAATACCAAGGTTTCGCATTCGGAATGGGCCTTGACCGAATTTCAATGCTAAAATGGGGGATTCCAGATTTACGCGATTTCTTTGCTGCTGATCTTCGTTGGCTAAAGCATTATGGCTTCCAATCACTGGATATCCCGTCTTTAAGCACAAGAACTTCCACAATTAAGGGGAGTAAATAATATGAAATTTACATTATCCTGGCTTAAAACTTATCTTGATACTGATGCTGATCTTCAAACGATTTCAGAAACATTAACTGCTATTGGATTAGAAGTAGAAGAAGTAATCGATCCTACAGAAGCATTAAAACCATTTGTGATTGCTAAAATTGAAGAAGCAGTGCAGCATCCCAATGCGGATAAACTACGTGTTTGTACGGTCAATAATGGATCTGAGATTATTCAGGTGGTTTGCGGTGCTCATAATGCAAAAACTGGCCTTATTGTTGCATTTGCCCCTGATGGATGCGTCATTCCAACAAATGGTATGAAGCTTAAACCAACAAATATTCGTGGCGTTGATAGTAACGGCATGATGTGTTCTGAACGTGAACTTGGTCTTGGGGACGATCATGACGGCATTATTGAATTGCCGTCTGATGCCCCAGTGGGTAAAAGCTTCGCGGAATATGCAGAACTTAATGATCCTACAATTGAAATTGCCATCACCCCAAATCATCAAGACGCACTAGGAATTTATGGTATCGCACGTGATCTTGCGGCGGCTGGTCTTGGAAAATTAAAAAAACCTGATACCTCACCCGTAAAAGGTACCTTTGAAAGTCCCATAAAAGTGAATATCGACAGTAAAGACGCCTGCCCGGTTTTTGCTGGTCGTTATATTCGTGGCGTCAAAAATGGACCAAGTCCTGATTGGATGCAAAAACGATTAATTTCACTTGGAATGAAGCCAATTTCAGCGCTCGTGGATATTACGAATTTCCTCACACACGACTATGGTCGTCCGCTTCACGTCTTTGATGCTGATAACATTAAAGGCGACCTTACTGTTCGCCTTTCAAAATCAGGGGAAACACTCGTTGCTCTTGATGAAAAAGAACACACTTTTGATAATGAAGCCTGTGTCATTTCAGATGATCACGGCATCAGTTCAATCGGCGGCATTATGGGCGGCGAAAACAGCGGCACATATGAAGATACCACAAATGTATTTTTAGAATGTGCGTGGTTTGATCCTATTCGTACGGCTAAGACAGGACGGAAGCTTAATATTGAAAGTGATGCAAGATATCGCTTTGAACGGGGTGTTGATCCCGCGACCGTTACCGACGGCATCGAACTGGCCACACGCTTAATCATGGACATGTGCGGCGGAGAGCCAAGTGATGTTTATCTCGCCGGCGAAGTCCCCGTCATAAGCAAAACACTCACTATGCGCCCTGAGCGCGTTAATGAACTGGGCGGCGTAGATATAGAGAAGACAGAAATTATTTCAATTCTTGAGCGTTTAGGGTTTGATGTTGTTGATAGTGGTGCGACACTATCAGTTACAACACCGTCTTGGCGCTGTGATATTGACCGAGAACCAGACTTGGTTGAAGAAGTGCTCCGTATACATGGTTACGACAAAATACGTGTTGAGCCTCTGCCAGTATTCAGCCGAGATATTGTGACAGGTTTAAACCCAATGCAACGTCGCATTAGAATGGCAAAACGAACTGCAGCTGGCTTAGGCTTGCGCGAAGCGGTAACGTGGTCATTTCTTTCAAGCGATCAAGCAAGAATATTCGGCGAATTACCAGCGAGCCTAATTCTTGATAATCCTGTAAGTGCAGAAATGAATGCGATGCGTCCCAACCTTCTTCCAAATCTTATTACTGCAGCTGGCAGAAACATTGACCGGGGCTTTAAAAATGTTGCAATTTTTGAAGCAGGAAATCAATTTCATTCTGATAAGCCTGATGGGCAACAATTTGTTCTCGCCGGAATTAGGCGCGGTGATAACCATGACCGTCATTGGAAAAACAATCCAGAAGCAATAGATGTTTATGATGCCAAAGCAGATGCAATTGCAGTCTTAAACGCCATCGGCGTTAATGCGGATAATGCACAAATAGTCGCTGAAGCACCCGACTGGTATCATCCTGGACGCAGCGGCGTTATTCGATTAGGTCCAAAAAATATTATGGCTTATTTCGGGGAAATACACCCATCCGTTCTCAAAAAACTTGATGTTAAAGGCCCTCTCGTTGGTTTTGAAATTATGCTGGGGAATATCCCATTACCAAGATCTAAATCTGGAAATAGCCGTGGACCACTAAGATCATCTGATTTCCAAGCTGTTGAACGAGATCTTGCCTTTGTGGTTGATAAGGATTTACCCGCTGAACAGATTTTCAAAATTGTCGGAAGCGCTGATAAGAAGCTCATAGATCAAATAAATGTATTTGATGTTTATTGGGGTAAAGGTATTGACGATGATAAAAAATCAATCGCAGTTAACTTCCGTATGCAACCTATGGATAAAACCATGACCGATGAAGAGATTGAAGCTTTAAGACAAAAAGTCATTGATTTGGTTGCGAAAAAAGCTGGCGGAACCCTAAGATAGCGCAGAAAACAGCCCTTTACAGTAAAATTAACCATATTTAAAGATCATGCGATTATATTTACTATCGAATGAAACTGAGTGGATAGTGTGTAAAGATGGCAGTACAAGAAGAACAAG
Source organism: Kordiimonadaceae bacterium UBA4441 (assembly GCA_002390425.1). GTDB lineage: Bacteria > Pseudomonadota > Alphaproteobacteria > Sphingomonadales > Emcibacteraceae > Pseudemcibacter. The sequence goes on from DGPL01000060.1 coordinate 59,468, forward strand.
TAAAAGTTCCCATCAAATGGCGAATGAAAGCCTGGTGGGAAGGTTATGACCTTGATAATGTTAAGGCAGCACTTGCTCGTGGGGGCGATGTCGAAGAAGAATTAAAAAATAATTCCGAGCCTGTCACACGAGAACTTAAGCCTGAAGCTGATAATGATGAAGCAATGGTTTGGGATGATAAACGTCTCGAAACAGCCCAACTTATCTGGGGTGAGGGTTATTGCGGACCCGGCGGTTCTGAATATGTCACCAGTATGTCAAAATTACTTGGTATGACATCTAAAATGAGTGTTGCCGTCATTGGAGCAAGCCTTGGTGGTCCTTCACGCGTTCTAGCTAGCGAATTTGGCGCATGGATTACGGGGTAAGAAGAATCTGAAGAGCTTGCGAAAAAAGGAATGGAGCTTTCAACAAAAGCTGGGCTTGAGAGTAAAGCACCAATTCAACATTATGATCCAAGTAGTGAAGAACCATTTGAGCGGACATTTGATCGTGCTTATTCAAAAGAGGCTTTATATACGGTTGAAGATAAACCGAAGCTTTTAAAAAATTTATTTGATAATTTAAAAGACAGCGGTCTATTCCTGATTAATGATTATACACTTGGTAATATGGATGCCCTAGGTAATAAAGACGTTCAAAAATGGCTTAGGCAGGAACCAACCCAACCTTACCCAGTTCCCAGTGACGTGATGGAAAATTTACTAACGGATTGCGGGTATATACTTCGGGTTAATGAAGATATCACAGATCAGTATGTAGACATGATTGCTCGGAGTTGGGCCGGTGTTGGTGAAGTGATAGAGAGCTTAACCAATCACATAGAAGATCAATCGGATACTATTCAGCGACTAGTAAAAGAAGCTGAATTTTGGATGCTTCGCTCAAAGATCATGAAAGAGGGCCATCTTAAAGCATGGCGTTTTCTCGCTTATAAACCATCTGAAATTAAATAAGCGGTCCGAAATAGACGTTAACTGTAAAATAATCGAACGCTGGGCTTGTATGTTATAGTAAACTAATGATAAAAGCCCCTTCATGACAGATTTATCGCACATAAGAAACTTTTCTATCGTAGCCCATATTGATCATGGGAAATCGACACTTGCCGATCGCTTAATTCAATTCTGTGGCGGGTTAAGTGATCGGGATATGAAAGAACAAGTTTTAGACAATATGGATATTGAGCGTGAGCGCGGCATTACCATTAAAGCACAAACCGTGCGATTGGAATATACGGCCAAAAACGGTGAACAGTATGTTCTTAACTTAATGGATACACCGGGACATGTGGATTTCTCATATGAAGTCAGTCGATGTCTTTATGCCTGCGAGGGGTCTATTCTTGTGGTTGACGCGAGCCAAGGGGTTGAAGCACAAACTCTCGCTAATGTTTATCAGGCAATAGATAATAACCATGAAATTGTTCCTGTTCTCAATAAAATCGATTTACCCGCAGCTGAGCCTGAGCAGGTTCGCGCACAAATAGAAGATGTGATCGGTATAGATGCCTCTGGCGCCATTAGTGTTTCCGCTAAAACAGGTCTCGGCATTGAAGAACTGATGGAAAGTTTGGTTGAAGTACTTCCACCACCGATAGGAAATGCAGATGCACCATTAAAAGCGCTACTTGTAGACAGTTGGTATGATACCTATCTCGGTGTGATGGTATTGGTACGCATTATTGACGGCAGGCTTAAAAAAGGAATGCGCGTCAAAATGATGCAAGCAGACACGGATCATTTAATTGATCGTGTTGGTGTGTTTAAACCAAAAGATATACTAGTGGATGAACTTGGCCCTGGCGAAGTTGGCTTCTTCACCGCATCTATTAAAGAAGTATCTCAAACACATGTCGGTGATACGGTAACAGAATTTAAGAACGAAACACCCGAAGCACTGCCTGGATTTAAACCTGTTCAAAGCGTTGTTTTTTGCGGCTTATTCCCCGCTGATGCCGCTGAATTCGAAGTATTAAGAGAAAGCATGCACAAATTACGCTTGAATGATGCAAGTTTCGAATTTGAAACAGAAACGTCTGCGGCACTGGGATATGGTTTTCGCTGCGGTTTTCTCGGCATGCTCCACCTTGAAATTATTCAAGAACGCCTCATTCGTGAATTTGATCTTGATATCATCACAACTTCACCAAGCGTTATATATAAACTCCATATGAATAAGGGCGACATTTCGGAACTACACAATCCAGCAGATATGCCAGACCCAACCTTAATCGATCATATGGAAGAACCTTGGATCAGAGCAACCATCCTTGTCCCTGATGAATATCTAGGTGCCGTACTTACCCTTTGTCAGGAAAAACGAGGCGAGCAAATTGAACTAACCTACGCGGGCAATCGCGCCATGGTCGTTTATCACTTGCCGCTTAACGAAGTGGTTTATGATTTTTATGATAAATTAAAATCGATTACGCGAGGTTATGCCAGTTTCGACTATCAAATGAGCGAATACCGTGAAGGGGACTTGGTTAAACTATCCATTCTCGTAAATGGCGAGCCTGTTGATGCATTAAGTATGATGGTTCATAGAAGCCAAGCTGAATATCGCGGTCGTGCTTTATGTGAACGATTGAAAGATCTTATCCCGAGACAGCTTTTCAAAATTCCAATTCAAGCAGCGATCGGTGGCAAGGTTATTGCCCGTGAAACCATAAGCGCTATGCGTAAAGATGTGACCGCAAAATGTTATGGTGGCGATATCAGCCGTAAACGTAAACTTCTTGAAAAACAGAAGAAAGGTAAGAAAAAGATGCGTCAATACGGTAAGGTAGATATTCCACATGAAGCCTTCATCGCAGCCTTAAAAATGGGTGACGACAAATAATTTCTTGAAACAATAAAAACAAAAAACCCGACTGAATATTTCAGTCGGGTTTTTTTGAAATCTTTTTAAGCCTATTGATTAATAATCGTCATTTGGCTCTAAAATTTGACGACCACGGTATTTACCTGTGCTTAGGTCAATGTGGTGACGACGACGAAGTTCGCCGCTTTCTTGATCTTCCACATATGTGTCAACACTTAAGCTATCGTGTGAACGACGGTTGCCACGGCGGTGTGGTGATACTTTTCTTTTTGGAACTGCCATTTTATTTTCCTAATATCTTAAAAGACCGCATTGAAGGGTCTTGAATCTCAAAAACAGTGTCTTATCGTTAAACTTCGCCCTAATGTCAAGCATTTCTTGGATATTGCGCTGAATAATAAAGAGAATGTACGTGATAAACCATCAATTCCGCTTTCTAAAGAGAATTGTGAGCATAACCCAGATATAAAGAAAGAAAAAAATAGCTTCAAATCCAATAACCGGCGATAAATATTCTGCCCAAGTCTTATCTCCTTTATCCGATTCTATTTGATGATTTTGAATAAAGTCTAGAATATCTGAAACCAATAAAAGATTGCGCTGTCCACCCTCTAAATACCGAAGCCCTTCAGCACCGAAAACCATCATCAAAAGGCAGAGCGACAAATACCCTAATACTCTACCAATAATCATAAGCTCTCCTATTTTTAAGCTAACTTATCTTGCCTTTATGGCAATTAAAAGTCAGAAAATCGGAAAACCATCTAAAAATTAATCTCTTTACTTGCGTCATTTAGAAAGAACGCTATATTGCGGCCATCAATACGTTTAAGGAGAGGTGGCCGAGTGGTTTAAGGCGCCCGCTTGGAAAGCGTGTAAAGGTGCAAGCCTTTCGAGGGTTCGAATCCCTTCCTCTCCTCCATTAATCTTGATAACTATCTATCATTAAATGATAAACATCCTATATTATTGCACTTAATTGCAAGACTGTCACACAAATGTGCACACAAATTGGTGCAATAATGGGGCGCTTCCTAAAAACCACCACACCTTATCTATATTCAAAAGATGGTATTTTTTATTACCGAAGAAGACTTCCTACCAATTATGCTAAACACTTAAACCTCTCAGAAGTTCGACGGTCACTAAGAACTGGAAATATTGAGGAAGCTAGATTAAAGTGTGCATACGTAGACATTCGGCTTAAGGGAATTATAGGGGAAACCGAACAATTGCTTCTTAAAAACGTAACACCATCAGCATTAAAAATTGCTAGAGATTATTTCGAAAACGAACTCGAAGATCTTATGGATACGGTTGAGTTCGCCCCAAGCCTAGATGATGATTTTAATCCCGGGTTCGAAGCATCTGATTTACCAGAAGCGATCAAGAGCTACCAACAAATGGCTGTGTTACAACAGTTCTCGCCTGCCCTGTCTTACGACATTGATCAAAGTTTTGAGCGGGAAGGCAGAGACATTCCACCTGTTAACAGTGATAGGTATAGAGAAGTCGGCGTACTGATAGCCAGAGCGAAAGCTGAAATTCTTAGAATTTATAATAATCATCTTCTTGGCCTTCACAACAAAACCAGCGTTGAAGACCCTTTCTTCATTCCTGCAAAGGATGTCATCTATTATTCAAACCCCAACTTGGAAGAGATCACCCTTGAAGTAGCCATAAAAAGACATCAAAGGCAGAAAAGAGAAGAAGTGGCCATTGGGACGCACCAAGACTATGAAAGAGTATTTAAATGGATGCTTGAGTGGTTTGGTGAAGAAACAATTCTTCAGTCAGTCAACATCACTCAAATCCGAAACTTCAAGAATACGTTAATGGAGATGCCAAAAAATTATAAGAAGCTTAAAAAATACAGAAACTTGGATATTCGAAAGGTTGTGGATAAGAGCAAGAAATTCAAGAATGTTGAGCTGGCCAGCTACAAGACACAACACAAATACTTTTCTTTGATGAAATCATTCTTTCAGTGGACCATCAACGAGGGGTACTTGGAAGCCTCACCTGCTGCCAACATTAAGATGCCAAAACGAAAGAAGGACCCAACAAGCGTCATTAGAAAGCCATTTACACGTGAGGAACTAGAAACGTTGTTACACTCTCCTTTGTTTTCTGGTTATGCGAGCGTCAGCAGACGTTACATTGAAGGCCGGAACAAAAAGCAATTAGCAGATTATTGGGTGTGGCTACTAGGCTTGTTTGCTGGCTTAAGAGTAAAGGAGATCGTCCTACTACATCGCCGAGACATCATCGAACAGGACGGCATACTTTGTATTAGTGTTAATGATGATCATGGAAAAGGGATTAAAACGGATGCAGGCAGTCGGTTAGTTCCAATTCACAGTACACTTCTCGATCTCGGATTTATGGACTGGGTGCACAAGACTACTAGAAATAGGCCCAACAAATATGTTTTCCCTATGCTCATCTCAGAAAGTGATAAAGACCCAAGCAAACGAGCGACACGTCGGACGACACCTTACCTTCGTAAAATAGGTATCGAAGACCCTAGCAAAGTCTTTCATAGCACGAGGCATACCTTTAGCGATGAACTACGAAATAGCAATTTAGAATATTATAGTATCAAGAAACTGATGGGTCACAGTAGCTCGGATGTTACATCAATCTACGGCACAGGCGCATCCATATCGATGTTAAAAGAATATATAGATAAATGCTACGGCGATGTCGACTTCGCTCACCTCAAACAGATGAGATTGTAGTTTGCACTTAATTGCAAATACATCCGAAATACACCCTAAAATATCCAATTTAGGTGGACGCACTTTTTAGAAAACAGAATGGCAGTATTCAGCCAATTTCCATATCAAGGGTGGACGGAATAAGCGTCCACTTTAACGGATTTTTATACTGTACATAATATTATCATTTTGCGCAGTCATCAGTCATTTAAATCTGACCCAGAATAATTAAGCCCTTTCGATAAACTAACATTATCGAAAGGGTAAGAGCTCAATAGTCCAAAAAATTTGCACATAATTGCAAGACTGTACCACTGACTAGTTTGCACTTAAGTGCAAGAATTGGTGACTAATCTTAATGACTACTAACGACCCAAAGCGGACATTCACAATACATCCTTACAAACTCCTCTTACGCCATAAATAATAAATCACTGGCACGACAAGCAAGGTAAGTACCATGGCGCTTACCATTCCACCAACCATCGGGGTTGCAATTCTACTCATTACTTCTGACCCTGTTCCAGTGGCAAATAGAATAGGAAGTAAGCCAACGATCACAGAACCTGCTGTCATCATCACAGGGCGGATGCGCATGCCTGCGCCGTGTAATACCGCTTCTAATAAGTCTTGTTCAGTTGGATTGGATTTATCATCTAGCATTTGACGGTATGACTGATTGAGGTAAACCAGCATAATCACGCCGATTTCAACTGCGACCCCTGCAAGGGCAATGAAGCCCACAGCCACGGCAATGGAGAAATTGTATCCTTGCAAGTACATCAGCCAGATACTCCCCACGAGAGCGAGCGGCAGCGTTCCCATAATGATGGCCACTTCCACAAAGTTTCTAAAGTTCATGAAGAGCAGAATAACAATAATCGCCAGTGTTAAAGGAATGACATAGGTCAGTTTTTCTTCAGCACGAAGCATATATTCATACTGACCTGACCAATTGATGGAATATCCAGTTGGCAGTTCAAGTTGGTTTCGCACAGCTTCTTGTGCTGCTTCAACGTAACTGCCCACATCCACATCTGCTATATCAATGAAAACCCAGCCATTAATACGGGCGTTTTCACTTTTAATACCCGGTGGTCCGTCCTCAATATAAATGTTTGCCACATCGCCAAGGGCAATACGTTGCCCGCTTGGTGTCACCAGCGGAAGCAATGAAAGCTGTTCTGGTCCATCACGGTAATCCTGCGGATAACGAATATTAACCGGATAACGCTCCAGCCCTTCCACGGTTTGGGTGACATTCATTCCTCCGATTGCGGTGGCGATCACTTGCTGAACATCAGCGATATTAAGTCCGTATCTTGCAGAACTGGCACGATCAATATCAATTTTGATATAACGCCCACCTGCAACACGTTCCGCATATACGGACGCAGTGCCTGTTACCGTTGGCAGGATGGTTTCAAGCTGTCTTCCAATGTCTTCAATTACTGAAAGCTCAGGTCCTGCGATTTTAATCCCCACAGGAGTTTTGATACCGGTTGCCAGCATATCAATACGCGTTTTAATCGGCATCACCCATGCATTTGTAACACCCGGAAGTTTCACAAGCGCATCAAGTTCATCAATGATGTCCTGTGTGGTTAAGCCTTCTCGCCACTGGTCACGAGGTTTCATTTTAATGAAACTTTCGATCATGGTGAGTGGTGCAGGATCGGTCGCCGTTTCAGCGCGTCCGATTTTGCCCATGACCAGTTCCACTTCTGGAATGGTACGGATAAGCTTATCGGTTTGCTGTAATAATTCCCTCGCTTTACCTATGGAAATGCCGGGATAAGTGGTCGGCATATACATCAAGTCTCCTTCATCAAGCGGGGGGATAAATTCACTACCGATTTTATCCACGGGCCAGAAGCCAGCTACAAGAATAACAACAGCCATGCCGAGGGTAATCTTTGGAAACTTCAGCACTGCTTTTAGTGAAGGCATATAAATATTCGTGAGGAAACGGTTCACTGGGTTTTTATGTTCCGGCATCACCTTTCCACGAATAAAATATCCCATCAACACGGGGACCAAGGTTACCGCAAGGGCTGCTGCCGCTGCCATGGCATATGTTTTTGTAAAGGCCAGTGGCGAGAACATGCGTCCTTCCTGTGCTTCCAAAGTGAAGACGGGAATAAAGCTCACGGTAATAATAAGAAGCGTGAAGAATAAAGCTGGCCCCACTTCGGCGGAGGCTTTTGCGACAATCTTCCATCTGTTCTCATTGGTAAGCGGTGTTTTTTCCATATGCTTGTGCATATTTTCGATCAGCACAATGGAGCCATCAATCATGGCACCAATGGCAATAGCAATACCACCGAGCGACATGATGTTTGCGTTTAATCCTTGCAACCACATCACGATGAATGCGGTAAGAATACCTACCAGCATACTGACGATCACTACGATAGAGGAACGTATGTGAAACAGGAAGATCACGCAAACAAGTGCGACAATGACAAACTCCTCAAGGAGCTTCTCCCAAAGGTTATCAACGGCACGGTCGATCAAGTCACTTCTGTCATATACTGTAACGATCTCCACCCCGTTGGGTAGGCCTTGTTTTAACTGTTCAAGCTTTTCTTTTACGCCATCAATGGTTTCTTGGGCATTTTCACCGTAGCGCATAACGATGATGCCGCCCACGGTTTCACCTTCACCGTTTAAATCAGCAATGCCGCGACGCATTTGTGGCCCGGTACCAATTTCCGCAACGTCTTTTAACATTAACGGCGTACCATTTTCATTGACGCCAAGCGGAATAGTGGCGAGGTCCTGTTCATTTTGGATATAGCCCGTAGCGCGGATCATATATTCCGCTTCTGCCATTTCGATAACGGAAGCACCGATTTCCTGATTGCCACGCTGAATGGACATCTGAACATGGGAAAGCGGCACACCAAAGGCCCTTAATTTATCAGGGTCAATTTTGACCTGATATTGTTTGACCATGCCGCCAAGCGGCGCAACTTCCGAAACGCCATCAACGGTTTGAAGTTCAAATTTTAAAAACCAGTCTTGTAAGGAACGAAGCTGGCTAATATCGTGCTGTCCCGTACGGTCAATCAAGGCATAAAGATATACCCAACCAACACCCGTTGCATCAGGGCCAAGCTTCAAATTGGCACTAGGTGGAAGCGTTGGCGCCACTTGCGATAGATATTCAAGAACGCGGCTGCGCGCCCAATATATGTCCGTATCATCATCAAAAATGACATAAACATAGCTATCCCCGAAAAAGGAATAACCACGAACAGTTTGCGCACCCGGCACAGATAACATGGCAGTGGTGAGCGGATAGGTTATCTGATCCTCAACAACTTGCGGTGCTTGACCGGGATAACTGGTTTTAATGATCACCTGAACATCAGAGAGATCGGGTATGGCATCAATTGGCGTATTTTTAACGGCATATAGTCCTGCCGCCACCAGCATCGCTGTAGCAAGCAAAACAAAGAAGCGATTATAGACAGACCAATGTATGATTGATTTAATCATGATTAATCCTACTCAGCAGGTTTCGGTCTAATGTGGGTCACTTCAAATACGCCTTCGCTTGGCATATGAACGATGATCTGAACGTCTGAACCTTCAACCATTGAAGACATGTCAACATAAGGCGCAATGGTGAAATCCATGGTCATGGCCATCATGCCAATGTTTTTAATGGCAGCATGTTTGAAGTTCGCTTTTCTGTTTTCAATATCAACGCTGTTTAGGGTTGCGTCAGTCCAGTGAACAGGGTTGGCAACGGCAATATCTGTAATTGTAAACTCACCTTCGCCTGTCATGGTAACTTCAATGGGTAGGCTCAACTCTTCAGATAGAAGAGACATATCCACATCATCAGCCACGCCAAAACCCATGGTCATCGCCATCATTGGAATTTCTTTAATGGCACCATGGGATACATTTACTTTACGTGCATCAACATCAATGCTGTTGATTTTCCCAGTGGTCCATCCACCTTTTTGTTCAAAGGCACTCTCCATATCATGTCCCATGGCTGCATGATCCATCTGTGAATGAACCATTTCCTGATCATCCATTTTCACATCTGTGATTTCATACATGGGGCCATCGCCTTTACTGACCTCAACTTCTAACGTCATGCCTGCCTCTAATGTGTTAATGTCCACACCGTCAACGACCACAAAGTTCATGGTCATGCCCATCATGTTAAACGCTTCAATACGTTCATGGGACAGGTTAACCGTTCCCTTTTCAAGATCGATTTCATTAATGGTGCCGGAAGTCCAACCTGATGTTGGCCCTTCGTTCATTTCGTCACCATGATCCATACGTTTGAAATCGGATGCTTTACTGCTCTCACTATCAAGCAGGAACTGCGCTGATACGACAACGCGCTCACCCGCATCAATACCGGAAAGGATTTCAAAATATTGATCATCAACGCGTCCCACATCTACTGCAACGGATTTAAAGCTGCCTTCATCAAGGGCGAGAACCACGCGGTCATTATCACCGGTTCTAATCACGGCGTCTTTTGGCACAATAAGGCTTTCGCTATTCGCTTGAGGATCAAGCTCCACTTGGGCAAACATGTTTGGCTTTAAGATGCCATCCTGATTATCAAAACGTAGCCTTACTTTCATGGTGCGCGTCATGTCATCAAGTGCTGGCTGAATATAATCAACCTGACCTTGCCATTCTTCGCCGGGCAGATAATCCACGGTCATTGAAACGGGGATGCCTTGTTCCACAAGTGATGCTTGGCTTTCAAAAACTTCGGCCTCAACCCATACTTGATCAAGGTTTCCGATAGACATCATGGTTGTGCCGGGCTTAACGAAGAAACCCTGACGAATGTTTAAGTTATCGACGACACCTGATTTTGGGGCGTAAAAGGTGACTGTCTGTTGAATTTGTTTGGTTTCCTTAAGAACAGCAATGGCATTTTCCGGCAGTTGGAGTGCTTTAAGCCTGTCTTCGGATGCTCTGATCAATTGACCATTGTTACGCCCAAGGGCAACAACCATCTCTTCTTGTGCATTGACCAAGGTTGGTGAATATATTTCATAAAGCGGTTGGCCTTCTTCCACAGGGTCACCGGACGATTTCACATAAAGCTGTTCAACCCATCCTTCAACGCGGGGGTGGATATGAACAAGCTGATCTTCGTCATAACCGACATAGCCGACCGTTTTGATTGTGGAACTCATTTCTTTTCGCTGTGCCGTAAAGGTGCGAACACCGAGGTTATTTACAACATCCGGTGAAATCCGGATCGTACCCGGCCCTTCATCAGGACCGCCACTTGCACCTTCTGCGTATACAGGGACAAGGTCCATTCCCATCGGAGATAGACCCGGCTCATCTCGGCGATAATTAGCATCCATTGGGGCAACCCAGTAAAGCGGTTTTTTCTCAGCAGGTTCGCCCGCACCGTCACTACCCGCAGAAGGGTCAAGAACGAATGAGTAAACCATGACGGTTAATGCTGATCCTGCAACGGCGGCTAAGATTGGTTTAAGGGCTTTATTTTCTTTGATACTCATTTGATTTCTCCGCTGATTTGCGTGTTGTTTGTGAAATAATAATTTAATTGAATGATTGTTTTTTGACGGTCGACTTCGATATTAAGCGCATCGATCTTTGCATTCAGTTCCGCGATCCTTGCACGGACAACTTCGGCAAAATCACCATCATCATTTGTGTAAGCAGTAAGTGATGCTTCGGCTTGTTCTGCCATTTGCGGCAGCAGGTCATTTTCATAAAGTGCTTTGCGTTCATTAAGACGGTTTAGCTGTGCTTTGGATGTTTCAAATCCCGCTTTCAGTTTTCGGAGCAACTGCCATTGTTCTGTGCGAATGGCTTCTCGTTTTGAAACGGCAGCACTATATTCCTTGTCTTGTCTGTTGGCTGTGAACAAAGGAACGCTTAAAGATACACCAACGGAAAGGACATCCGAACGGCTATTGCCAAAGGGATCACTATTGCGTCTACCATAGCTCGCGTTTAGTCCCCATGCGGGTTTATATTTTTGCTTGGCAAGATCAACGCCTGCACCAGTGGCACTTATTTTCTGATCAAGCGATTTCATCATCGGATGATCATCAAGGACATTATACAAGTCCTCGTCTTCTATCATCACACCATCGTCAGCATAATCAGGATGAGTGATCATTGTGTTTGGCAGATGATCAACGATAATGAGGCTACCGAGCTTGGTATTTTCAGCATTCAACCATTCTGCCAATCTTTCCGTATACACGTCCTTGGCCTGACTTAGCATTGTAACGCGATCATTAAGACGAGTAAGCTCTAACTGCGAGCGAATAATGTCATGCTGTCTTGTACCGCCCATGGCCGTTGAATAGCTCGACATGGCAATATCAGTGAGTTGCTCAAACAGTGATCTGTTTTCTTCAATAAGAGAAATACTCTTCTGCGCTTTATAAGCATCAAGCCAAAGATGGCTGACTGTCACCGCAACCTTGGCTTTTCTGTCTTCTCTCTGGAAGGGATAAGCATCTGCTTCTAGCTCAAGCTGACGACGTTTGATATTGAGACTATCCCCTTGCGGAAACATCTGGGATACTCCGACCTTCATTTGTGTCATGCCATCTTTATTCAATGAAAAACTATCTGTTGGCAAGTTTGCCATTGATAAGGACACCTGTGGATCTAGTAATGATCCCACAGCAACACTCATGGATTTTGTGGCATCTTGCATGTGTTGATTGCCTGTAATCCATGGATCATTTTCTTGGGCGATTGTGACCGCCTGTTCCATGAAAAGCGTCATTCCAGTATCTTGTGCGACAGCATTTTCACTTATTGTGATTACGCCGGAAGCCACTATCATAGTCTTTAAAATTCTTATTTTTATCATCGTCTTTATCCCTCTTGGCCTGAGCCAGAGCTCGTTCTTCTTAAAAATTGAGAGGAGTTTTCCCATAAAGCCGTGCGAATATTCGGCATTCACCGAATTTAGACGGACTTATCCTGTGTTAAGCAGAAATTGGTGGGTGATAAAGAGATGTAATAATATTGGAAATCATCATATGCTTAAGGCTGATGATTTGAGAAGAAGTCATTGAAAGTGTTTCAAATGAACCAGTATCAATTAGGGCAACTGTAATGGAAACAGCACATTGCATTTCGCAACTATCATCACAACAATCCATGGACATCTTATCCATACCATCATGTGACATATCCATCGAACCATGATCCATCATAGCCATGTCATGCATATCCATTTCACAAGAACTAACACCAGCCGACGCCATCACTTGCCCCGTTAGGACAAACAACATCACTAATACCGTAAATATTTTAGTTCCAAATCGCATATGAATAATCATTCCTTTGTTCTTATTATATGACAGAGATTTGTACATAATTCAATGTATCAATTAATTGGTTGTCCCGACCCTTTTAAGGTCATTCATCATAATATTCAATTTTAACAATTGTATCCTTGTAATTAACTGGCTAATGGCAAGACTTCCCATGCTTTTGTAAACGCCAATAATTATAAGGCCAAGGGGTTAAGAAGCCCATGATTAAAGCTAAGGGGACTACCCACCAAGTAAGTATCGCTCCACCCGTCAAAAGAAAATCGGTTGAGTTCATGGCAGTTTCCATTGCAAGCATGGAAATAAAGCTCATTCCGATGGCCGTTTTAAATGCTTTTGCCAAATCAAAACCTGCACGGACTAGGATGATGGTTTCCAGCAGTATACTTGTTAAAAGACCATTGATAGTCGCGAGGGCCATTATGGTAAATACAGGCAATTGAGAGCCGGTATATTGAAAGTAAGCAATGGTCCCAAAATCACCGATTGCACAACCGATCAAACACCATTTGGTATTGTGTGCGCTTTTAAGCCAGTTCTCTTTGTTGTTCCAGAAGGTCGCCATCATGTTCATCCAAAAGTGTTATTACCTTGGGACTATCTATAAACTCGACTAACTGATTTTATGTTATACCCTGATTACTAATCGTTACACAATTTACAGTTTATCTATTGAGTATCTCAATTTTTGGTCTTTTAATGAACGAAAATGGCTAGGGGTTAAACCAGTAATCTTCTTAAATTGACCACTCAAATGGGCAACACTGCTGTATCCCACCTGAAAGGCAATTTCACCCAATGTCAATTCGCCATAAACTAATAACTCTTTTACTTTCTCCACACGTAACCGAATGAAATATTGCTCAATGGTTATTCCTTCAACAGCAGAAAAAATATGGCTAAGATAATTATACTCAAGATTGACAGCACTGCTTATATGTTCAGATAAAATTTTTTTGTCCGGATTTTCTATATTCTGAATATAATTAAGACACGCTATTTTGATGTCTCCAATCAACTTGCTTTTCTTATCACTAAGAATAGAGAAGCCCAAGTGCTCCAATGCGTCTGACAGTGCCTTTTGTTGATCATCTGCTAAATTGGCTCCATAATGATCACCAAGGTCAATCTCACCTAAATCAACAGAAGCATAGCTCAAATTCATATTTTCCAATACATCTTTTACCATCATGTTGCATCGATCACAGACCATGTTTTTAACGTAAATTTTCACTTATTTCCTAACAAAGAAAATCTAAAATATTATTATTTTCATCGTATTGATAACACGTATATTACATATTTCAATACGATTTGATTTTTGTGGTTTCTTGGTACGTGGATACTCAGAAAATCATTCCTAATGAGTGTCCGCTTTGGGTCGAAAGAAGTCATTCAAAATTTGTTGAATTAGACGCTACCCTTTCGATAATCTTATATTATCACAAGGGCACCATATTTATTAAATCAGTGATCTGTGTTAGGCTGTCTCGATATTGATTTGGGGACTTAAGATGAATTTTTTAGTTTACGATACAGAGACAACAGGAACGGCGACAGAGTTTGATCAGATACTCCAGTTCGCTGCGATTGTCACAGACGAAGAGCTAAACGAAATTGAGACCATAGATATTCGGTGCCAGATACAGCCTCATGTCGTGGCTAATCCAACTGCCTTACTTGTAACCAATGTACATCCAGCTCAGATTACAGATCAGTCACTTCCATCACATTACGAGTTCGTACTCGAAATCAAATCGTTTATAGAACAATGGTCGCCAGCAGTAATAACAGGATACAATTCGTTGGCTTTTGATGAACCACTTGTGAGGCAAGCCTTTTATCAGAATTTACTACCTACTTATCTGACGAACACCAATGGTAATACCCGTGCTGACGTTCTAAGAATGGCTCACGCGTGTCACGTTCATAGTCCGGGCGTTCTCGATATACCGGTTAGTGATAAAGGTAATCCTTCCTTTAAGTTGGACCAGCTTGCACCATTAAATGGGTTTGCGCACGAAAATGCTCATGATGCTCTAGACGATGTCAGAGCAACCTTACATATAATGAAAATAATAAAGACACAGGCACCTAACGTGTGGGAAGCGATGATGTACAACATTGCCAAACCTCATATCGAAGCACTACTTGGGACTATGGCGCCATTGTGTTTAACAGAGAGCCATTTTGGCCGTATCTATCGATATGCTGTTTGTATGGCGGGTGTCAATTCAATCAACCCGACAGATTTTGGAGTTGTAGACCTTCAGCACGATCCGAGCGATCTATTGGATTTGTCAGTTGATGAACTTGTGGATGTTCGTAATGCCCGAGAGAAACGCATAAGATCAGTTAAATCCAATAATCAGCCTATCCTATTATCCGCAAGCGAACAGTCCCCAAACCCTGTTATTCAGGAAATAGGATATGAAGAGCTTGAACAACGGGCTGGTATGGTACACAGCAGACCGGACTTTTGCGAGAAAGTGGGGCAGGCCTTAGCACAAATAACTGAAGGTTACGAAAAGAAGGATTATCTTGAAGGCAAAATATTCGATGGTTTCCCAAGTAGGGATGATCAACAACTAATGAGACAATTCCATTCAGTGAACTGGAATGACAGGTATGATCTTATACTGCGTATGGAAGACGTCAGACTGCGGGAAGCTGGTTGCAGACTAATATATCAACATGCACCTGAAACACTACCTGTTAAAGTTACAGAGAAGCTCGATGATTGGAAAAATAGTAGATTGACGGGACCTGCTCCGGAAAAAGACGGATGGTGTACGGTTGAACAGGCTCGTGTAGACCTGCAGAGTGCTAGAAGTGATCCTCGCTTTCAGGACAGGCACGAATTTCTGGACGAAATTCAAACATACATAGAACAATATGCAAAACAGTAAAAGAGACAGGAAGATAAATGAATAATATCGGTCGATCGTTAGAATTATATTTCATTGATGGAAATCCAGACGGGATGCTGACAGCTACAGTACCTTTTCACTGGACTGGTCATGTATTAATGGCCAACCGCAC
>DGPL01000016.1 GCA_002390425.1 Kordiimonadaceae bacterium UBA4441
CAACTTGGTCTGACGGGATACACTGTTTAACGAAACCCGATAAGTTAACAAATATGAAAATATAAACGAATATTTAACAATTATTAACACTTTGTTAACCATTGTTAAGGAATACTCTTCAGTGTTTCGTAGTGTAAATTCTTGGGAACCTGAATGACTGAAATAGGCGAAGAAAATAGTCAAATAACAAGCGAATTACCTAAAGCCGCAGAAAATGCAGCAGAACTTTTAAAAACTTTAGCAAATCCTAATAGATTGATTATTCTTGATTGCTTGATGCAGGGGGAGTTCTGTGTTGGTGATTTAGAGAAAAGTTTAAATATATCTCAATCTGCATTATCACAACATTTAAGCCGTATGCGTAGTGAAGGTATCTTGGCGCGTCGACGCGAAAGTCAGCAAATTTTTTATTCGATTTCAGACGATCGAGTGATAAGTTTTATGAATGTCGTGCTCGATATTTTCTATCCGAAGAGAAAACAATAAATAATTAAATTTATTTAACTTAACATAGTTATACATCTGAACCGATTTTTCCATTTTGCGATAATAATATTGCAATAGGTTTCGTTTTTGGAAATTCAGAGAATATAATCATCAAAATGACTGTAAAAGGAACACTTAAAAACATTCCTGCTATACCCCAAATGCTTCCCCATAATGCGAGTGAGAGCATAACTACCAAGGGGCTTAAGTTAAGCGAATTGCCCATTAATTTGGGCTCCAAAATATTTCCCATTAAAACTTGTATTGTTGCGAGGCTAGAAATTATTATTAAAAATGGCGTAAAGGTTGGAAATTGTACAAGACTTAACACCGCAGGGAACAAAACAGCAAGCATTGAACCAACAGTGGGAATATAATTAAGTAAGAAGATAATAAAGGCCCAAAACCCTGCATAATCGACATCATTTAAAATGAGTATGATGTAACAGGCAGTTCCCGTTAAAATACTTACAAACGTTTTTATGGCCACATAAGTTTCAATTTTTTTATGGATGGTTTTAATGATTTCTTCAACTGTGTGCGTATGCTCTGATCCATTCAGAAGAGCTTTAAGTTTTGTGTCAAAACTAGCTTGCTCGAGAAAAATAAAAAGCACATAAATCATTATCAGACCGGCATTTCCCGCAAGGCTGGCTAATGTTCCCGCGATATTGCTAATAAAGGGTCGTAAATCTATTTGATTGATAAGTTGGGTAAGGCTAGGTTGGTTTTCAATGCCTAGCAAATCATAAACTCTGCCTGATAGTTTTAAGAGGTTCTCTTGATATGCTGGAGCTGCGGCCTTAACATCCGCAATATTATTGCCAATCATTTCAATCAGCATCCAAAATGCGACTACTGTTGTGATTAGGGACGCAATAAAGCACAGTGATTTTGGAATTTTAAAAGAGCCTATTTGAATTTTATGATAATAATCCGCAAGTGTATTGATTAAAAACCAGATCACAACACTAACCAAAAAGGGTACAATTAGATCGCGCCCAACAACCATTATATAAACGGTTAATGAGATCAGGCCTAATCCACCTGCATATGATAATACTTTCATCAAGTACCCCTTTCTTTCATAACAGTTTCAGATTGTTGTGCGATAAGCTTAAAAGGTCAAGAGGTTTATGGTTGCATTTGATGAATTAATCAGAGAAACTAATGGCATAACCGAGTAGGAGATAAGAAATGAAAAAATAATTAATTGGAGTTGTGTTTATTGCCATTATTGGCGCGGGTGCTTTTATGTATTTATCCTCAAACGCTGGAGGATTAATTAAAGATAGTGCTGAAGAATATGTTCCACCTGTAATTGGGGCTGATTTTTCCATTGGTAATGTTGATCTTGATCCTGCAAATGGCGTCGCATCCCTAAAAAATATGGAGATTGGAAACCCTGAAGGGTTTAAATCTGAGCATTTATTTAAAATGGAAGAGTTACTTGTTAAAATGGATGTTAGTCTTGAAAATATGACATCTGATGTGATCCATATCCGTGAGATAAGATTAGAGGGAGCGGATATGATTTATGAAATGGGTCGCAATGGCAATAATGTTGGAAAAATTCAAGAAAATATTGATGCTTATATGCAAGAACTTGGACTTGATAGCAGTTCCGATAGTGAAAAGAAATTCATTATCGATGATGTTTATGTCAATGGAACCAATGTGAAAATCTCAAGCGAACTACTTGGTGGTAAAGGCGTCGGCTTTCCTTTGCCGAATTTGCATCTTTCCGGAATTGGTGAAAAAGAAAACGGTGCACTTGCGTCTGATGTAATAAAACAAATCTTTGGTGCTATTAGCGGAAGTGTGAGTAAGGTTGCTGAAAGCGAGCTTCTTAAAAATACAGTTGGGTCCGTTGAGGACGCAGCAGGCAATGTTGTTAAGGAAATGGAAGATAAAGTAGTAGATCAAGTTGGTAATAAATTGAAGGGTTTAATTCCGCAATAATTAACCCCAAGAAAGGAAAAGCTTGTGTATATACTAATCGCCTTAGGCGTAACGGCCGTCATGATATATATATTATATATACGTCTGATTAAATTAAGAAATGGCACACTAGAAGCGCTATCTTCAATCGATGTGCAGCTTAAAAAACGTCACGATTTGGTTCCAAATATTTTAACAATTGCCAAAAAATTTATGGAACATGAAGAAGGAGTGCTTTCGAAAGTCACACAAATGAGATCCATTTCTGGTAGTGATTATGATAAAAATAATCCGGAAGAAGTAGCACAACATTTGGAAGCTAATAAGCAGCTTCAATCAGCCATGATGAATTTATTTGCTGTGGCGGAAAACTATCCTGATCTTAAATCGCAAGAAACAATGGTGCGGGCACAAGAAACCTATGAAGAAGTCGAAGGGCATATATCAGCAGCGAGGCGTTTTTATAACTCTTCAGTCACAGATTTAAAAAATGCTGTTGAAATTTTACCAAGTAGTATTATTGCCAATATGCTAGGTATCAAAGCAATGCCATTCTTTGAAATTGATGAAATCGAAAGAAAGCCAGTTAGCGCTTCTGATATTCTTTAAAGGTTTTGCTTGATGACCATAGAAGAAATGCGCGCAGCACTTCATTCATTTGATGAAGGTGGTTTGGGCCCCGTTTTGGATCAATTGGAAGAAAGGCGAAAAAAAGCATTTAATATTTTTTTAGGTGTTGTTTTTCTTCTTGGATTTTGTGTCTTTTTTCTCATCCTAGAGCAAGGATTAACTGAGCTAGTCAAATTTTCAGGGGCTGGTGCTCTGCTCGTGTCTTTCTTCTTTTATCGTAGAATGTCCGTGATACGCCGCGAAGCGAAGGAAAAATTGATGCCGGCGCTTTGTGATCAAATTGGATTAAATTATAACCTTCATCCTTTAAGTAGCGAAATTATACCTTATCGGAATCTTTCAATTATCCCCTCATATGATGAAATGACCTTAGAAGATCAAATTAGTGGTAAGGTAGAGGAGATCGACTTTAATTTAGTGGAAGCCAAACTGGTAAATGTTTCAAGGGATAGTAAGGGCCGAAAATCAAGATCAACGGTGTTTCAGGGCTTTTTGGTAGAATTTGATTTTCATAAAAATTTCAATGGTGAAACAATAATCACGAAAGATCATACTGCTATTGGTAATTTCCTAACCGGTTGGGCGAAGAAGGGTGAAAAAGTAAAATTAGAAGATCCAGAATTTGAAAGAAAATTTGAAGTTCATTCAAATGACCAAGTGGAAGCACGGTATTTACTAACGCCGTTATTTATTGAGCGGGTCTTAAAATTTAATCGCCTGTCTAGTGTTAAGCAGCTACAGATGGCCTTTAAAAATGGTCGTATTTACATGGCTATTAAGCGAAAAGGAAATTCATTTGAGGGCGGAAGTTTTAATTTGAATGATCCGAAATTGATAGAGAAAAATATGCAAGACATTGCGCTTATATTTGATATGGTGAAGGAACTCAATTTGACCCAAGAAACAAAGGTATAATAATTAATGAAATGCCAAAAAGAACTCTTTGATATCCCGGATGGGGTGACGTATTTAAATGCTGCTTATATGGGGCCGCTGTTGAAAACTTCGGCTGATATTGGTGAAAAAGCCCTTCGCAAGAAGCTCTCGCCATGGGCGCTTCCTATCAGTGATTTTTTTGATCCACCAAACCGATTTTATGAATTGGCCGCCGATCTAATTGATGCAAAACCAAGCGATATCGCAATTGTACCATCTGTTTCATATGGAACGGCAATTGCTGCCAATAATTTAAAGATAGAAGGAGGTCAGAATATTGTTGTGTTGGCAAACCAGTTTCCATCTAATTATTATTGTTGGCGTGAATTAGCAGAAAAAAATAATGCTAATCTTATAACGGTTCCTTGGCCAGAGCACGGCGATTGGACCAAAGCGATTATAGACGCTATTGATCACAATACTGCTATCGTTGCCACGGCGAATGCCCATTGGACGAATGGTAGTTATATTGATCTGGTGGAGTTAGGTAAAAAGACGCGTGAATTCAATGCTGCACTCGTCCTTGACTTGACGCAGACATTGGGGACGGTACCTTTTTTCGTTAAAGAGGTTGATCCTGATTTTATGGTTGTTGGCGCTTATAAATGGTTGCTTGGCCCATATTCATTCGGATTTTTATATGCTGCGCCAAGAAACCAAGATGGAAAACCATTAGAAGAAAGTTGGCTTTCACGTAAAGACGCAGAAGATTTTACCCGTCTCGTCGATTATAAAGATGAGTATGAAGAAGGGGCTCGCAGATATGATATGGGGGAAAAGAGTAATTTTATTAATGTTGCCATCGCGATAGATGCATTAGAGTTTTTTAAGAAACATGGTGTTGATGAAATTTCATCTTATATAAAAACGCTGACGGATTATATTGCAAAGCGTGCCAAGGCAATCGGCCTTAATGTCGCAGAAGATCAGTATCGCGTTGCAAATTTAATCGGTATTAATTTCAAAGACGGGGTGCCGGAAAAATTGCCCAAAACTCTATCGGACAATAAAGTTTTCGTTAGTATTAGAGGCAACAGCATTCGAATTGCCCCACATGTTTATAATAATAAAGCAGACATTGACCGTTTCTTTGAAGTTCTTGAAGGAGCCCTTTAAAGATGGCAATGAGCATCGAAATTGAACGTAAGTTTTTAATTTACGAACTACCTAAAGAAAAGCCAGTTAAGTCACACAAAATAAGACAGGGGTATGTCGCTCGCGAAGACGGAAACAGCGTTCGCGTACGTGAGAAAGATGGTCAATTTATATTGAGCGTAAAAACCAATCATGCTGAGGGCGGTCGAAACGAGCTCGAATATAATATTTCAAAGGATGAAGGCGAAGTTTTATTTTCTTCGATAAATCATGATGTTATTGAGAAAACGAGAAATGTTTATTTAATCAATGAATTAACTTGGGAAGTGGATATTTTTACTGGCCGAAATACTGGATTAATTGTTGCCGAAATTGAACTTGATGACTTCAATCAAGATTTTGATATCCCAGAATGGATTGGTCCGGAAGTAACAGAGTTGAGCAAATTTTATAATGCTAATCTTGCTAATCGTCCATTTGATCAGTGGCGTGTTTCTTATCAAGCGTTGGTTGACCGATTAGACGGTTAGTTATTTTTTTAAAACTTCGTAAGCTGCTTTGACTTGCTGGAATTTTATTGCCGTATCCGCGTCATCCATATTGGTGTCCGGATGATAAAGTTTAGCAAGACGTCGATATGATGCTTTGATTTCTGCGTCTGATGCATCTTCATCGAGGTCTAATATTTCTAAGGCATCGTTTCTGCGTTCTTCTTTGCCGTAAGTGGTTGGGCCACTATCGAATGCACCACTACCACGGTAACCTTTGGCTTGGCGCATTTCTTCTTGGGCGCGGCGCATTGCTTCTTCTTGGCTTAACCCATTGAAATAGTTCCAGTTTTTATTGAAATCTGCTACATGCGGTTGACAGAAATACCATTTATCTCTGCTATCTGGTGCTTTAGGCGCAGGAAAATCCCCCGGTTCATCACAGCCGTCATAATCACATATACGAACAGAGACCGGATCCCTTTCGCTTGTATATTCTCCCCATTTTGGGAAAGTCCATGATTTCGATCGTGACATTAATTTATCCTTAGCGTAAAAAAGATGTACTAACAGCTTTTAAGGGGCTCTAACAAGAGTTAATTGGAAAAATATGCAGTATATTATTAGACAAGCTAGAAAAGATGAAAGTTATGAACTTGCAAAGATGGTTAATCTTGCGGGTCAGGGACCGGGAACAATCGGGTTAGACATGTCCGGTTGGACTGCGGAGGCAAAGCCGGGGCAAGACCCTTACGAAGTCGGTCAGAAAAATATTGAAAACGAAGATGATGCTTATTCTTATAAGAATATGCGCGTGATTGAAATTAATGGCGATAAAGCGGCCATTTCATTGTGCTTTGAAGCATATACACGTGGTACTGAATATATGGAGAATATTCCTGAGTATTTCAGAGTGTTTAAACATCTGACCAATACAATCCCGGGAAAATTTTATTTAGATAGCCTTGCTGCTAAACCTGAATATAGAGGACAGGGATTAGGTCAAATGATGCTTGATGATTGCATCGAATTGGCGCGAAATAAAGGATATGATGCCATATACCTTATTGCATTTGAAAAAAATGTGGCCGGTATTGGTCTTTATGAAAAGAACGGTTTTAAATCCGTCTTTTCCCTTCCAAACCCTGAACATCCTGATATGCCATATCAAGGTGGTGACGTAATTCTTTATAAAAAAAGCCTCGCAAAATGAGCGAGGCTTTTTAAAAAAAATATCTTTTGAGTTCTTAAGCGATAGGGCCAGCGGCTTTCACGGCGTCATCAACATGTTCTTCAAATTCAACAAAGTTTTCTTTGAATAGTCCGACGAGATGTGAAGCTTGTTTATCATAGGCCGCTGTATCTTCCCATGTGCCGCGCGGATCAAGAACCGCATCATCAACGCCTGGACAGCTTAGTGGTACTTCAAATCCGAAGTTCGAATCTTGGCGGAATTCAACGT
>DGPL01000023.1 GCA_002390425.1 Kordiimonadaceae bacterium UBA4441
ACTTGGTCTGACGGGATACAGTATTTCAAGCAGTTTTAAAAGCTTGAAACCATGGCGCGTACGAAGAATGTAAGACTATTTTACAAAGAAATTTCAAGAGATGCAGTATTTGATATTTTTGGCGATGAAACAGCCATAAAAAGAATATTAATTAATCTGCTTTCTAACGCGATTAAATTTACGGAAAGTGGTGGCATTGTTACCTGTTCAATATCCGTAAACGATAATGGTGACGCAGAGCTTAGTATTAAAGATACTGGCATCGGTATCCCAGAAGATAAAATTGAACACGTCTTAAGTCCGTTTGGACAAGATACCGATGCACAAGTCATGGTTAAGTCTGAAGCTGGAACAGGTTTAGGGTTATCTATTGTGAAGTAGCTTGCTGACATGCATGGGGGCGAGTTTATATTAGAAAGTAAAGTTGGCGTTGGTACTTCTGCTACTATCGTTATAACTAAAAATAGAATAATTGAAGTTAAAAGAATAAAACCTGAGCAGAGTACAAAAATTCTTCGAACTGCTTAAATTTAAATTTGAGATAGCACCTAAAAAAGTATTAATGTTCGATCGGCTAAAATTACTTTGGATATTTGCTTTTATTTGACAGGCAGGATATATGTCTTTTAAATAATCATGCACTAAAGAAGTATTCAAATGAATAAGAAAAAAGAACTATCAACTGAACAAGCACTTGAACTAGCTCAAAAAGCTGCGGATGCAGGAAAAAAGGAAAAGGCAGAAAAATATTATAATGCCATTTTAAATAAATATCCTGAAAACCAAGATGCAATTCATGGCATTAAAGCTTTAAATCCTAATACACTCTTCAGAAGTGATTTAGATGAACTTAAAGCCGAATTAGAAGATAAGAAATTCCGTGATGTTGAAGTGCGTTCAAAAATGTATCTTGATTTATATCCAGAAGTGTTTGAATTATATCATTATTTGGGTATTGCTTTATCCAATCAAAATAAACATGGCGAAGCATTGCCCGTTTTGAAAAAAGCAGCACGATTAAATCCAAATGATGCTGATGTTCAATTTCATCTTGGAACGAGTTTTTTCCGACAAAGAGATTTTAAAAGATCCATTGTTTGCTATAAAAAAACTGTTGAGTTATCACCAGAATATGGTGAAGCCCATTTCCAAGCTGGCAACGCTTTCTTTGAATTGAAAGATTTTAAGAACTCGCTTGAAGCATACGAAATTGCAATTAAATTCTTTCCAAAATCATTAAACGTGCTATCTAATATGGCTGATTGCTATTACTCTATGGGAAACCATAAAGAAGCAATAAAGTTGTTTGAGCAACTTTTAGAACAAACAGATAAAAAAGCCGTTATTTACAACAAAATTGGCGATGTGCAATTGGTTAGTGGGCAATTTAATGATGCTATTGCGACTTATGCTAAGGCAATTGAATCTGATCCCTCAATCATGGAGTTTCATATTAAGCAAGCTGATGTGCATAAGATCAAAGGTGATTACGAAGCAGCTATAAAAAAATATGAAGATGTTCTTTCAAACGATGTTAATAATCCGGTCTCAATTGCTAACTTGTCTGTGTTAAATCATTTGTTAGGTCATGATGATAAATCGAAAGAATATCTTGAAAAATTAGATGATAATTTATTTATGAACTTGCCCAATGTCGTATCAAAGCAATTTTGCGGTTCTTATAAAAGGTTTATGACTAAGCTATTAGAATTTAAAGAAAATAGTAAAAGTAAGACTTCTAAAAAACTTAAAAAAATTTGGGCCTTTGGTGGTGATAATGCCCTTTCTTTAAAAGGGCAACAGGCTACTTTTGAAGGTCAAAATTATGAGTTTGATGCCAAGTGGACAGTTAATGACCGTGCGTTGTTAATTGCTCAAAGCGGAAGTGGCGTGTTTAAATTGTCTATAAATCATCAGTTTTCAAAATTTGAAAAAGGAACAAATGTTCTTTTGGCTTTCGGATCTAATGACTTTATACCTAGTGCTTTATTTTTGCAGGATGTAAAAAATAATTTTGATAACATTTCTAAGAGTGTCACTGGATTGGCTACTGGATATTTTAATAATAGTCTAGCTATGGTTCGTGAACATGAATTAAATCCGATTTATGTTTCCATACCGGCGCCTGTTGTTGATGTAAATATTGATGGGGCAAAGGAAGTAAGTGTCCTAATTCAACAATTTAATGCCGAGCTTAAAAAACTTTGTGATGGTGAAAAAGTGACTTATGTTGATCTATTTTCGTTTACGGATAATGGTGATGGTTGTGCGGATCAAAGTAAATACCTTGAAGGTATTCGTCTGCTGCCGACAGCAATAGGTGATGCTCTGGCCCAATAAATTGGGCCAGGCAATTAAATTCTTTATGCATTTAACGCTTTTTCAAGATCGGCAATAATATCTTCCACATCTTCGATGCCAATGGATAATCTAATGACGTCTGGTCCTGCGCCTGCTTTGATTTGGTCAGCTTCGCTAAGCTGACTATGGGTTGTTGAAGCAGGATGTATGATTAAGCTTCGTGCATCACCAATGTTGGCAAGATGAGTAAATAATCCAACACTCTCAACCATTTTGACACCAGCATCATAACCATCTTTTAAACCGATTGTCATTACGGCACCACCACCCTTTGGCATATATTTTTGCTGCAATTGATGATAGGGATCATCATCAAGCCCTGAATATGAAACCCATGAAATTTTATCATGTGATTTTAGATGGTTTGCTACCATTAATGCATTGTCGCAATGTTTCTGCATGCGTAGCGGTAGCGTTTCGATGCCATTTAAAATATAAAAGGCATTTTGCGGTGATAAGCATTGACCAATATCACGCAAAGAAAGAACGCGACACGCAATGGCAAAGGCAATATTTCCCATGGCGGGCCCAAACGTATCTCCAATCACAAGTCCATGATAACTGTCACAGGGTTTTGAAAAAGTGAAATATTTATCATTTTTCATCCAATCAAAATTACCACTATCGACAATAACACCACCAATACTGTTTCCGTGCCCACCTAAGAATTTAGTGAGACTGTGAACGACGATATCTGCGCCATGTTCAATTGGGCGACAAAGATATGGTGTCGCCAGTGTGTTATCAACAACCATGACAATACCCGCTTCTTTTGCAACGGCGGCTATGCCTGCAAGATCTGTGACGATACCGCCAGGGTTTGCCAGGCTTTCCACAAAGATGGCTTTCACATTATCATTAAGGGACGCCTTGAAATTTTCAGGTGATGGATCAACAAAAGTTGTATTCCAACCAAATTTTTGAAAGCTATTGCCCATTTGGGTAATAGATCCGCCATAGAGTTTATTAGAGGCTAATATTTCATCACCAGGCTCAAGCAACATATGAAATACTGTGAATTGAGCTGCATGTCCGCTTGAAGTTGCGACAGCAGCAACGCCACCTTCTAATGCGGCGACACGTTCTTCTAACACGTTCGTGGTTGGGTTCATAAGGCGAGTATAGATATTTCCAAATTCCCTTAAGCCAAATAAATTTGCAGCATGGGCCGTATCATTAAATTTATAAGACGAGGTTTGATAAATCGGTGTTGCACAAGCGCCCGTTGTGGGATCAGGGTTTTGACCCGCGTGAAGCGATAATGTGGAAAATTTATAATTCTCTGACATTTGTTATATTTCCTTTTTTAATATCTATGACGAATTCCATTAATTCTGAGTAACAAACAAAATTCATTCAATCAAGAAGAGCTTTATATTTCCATGGAAATGGTCAATACTTGAAAGAAAATTATAAAGGGAGGAACAAGTGAAGTATTTTTTCAAGACATTAATGCTGTTTTTTATCATGTCTGCTGTGTCGTATGCACAGGAGAATGAACAAAAGGCGCGTGAAGTCAGCATTATTCACGCAGGAACATTATTAAGCATTGCCGGTGAAGAACCACTTAAAATGCAGTCAATAATCGTTGAAGGTAATAAAATTATTTCAATAGAAGCAGGGTATGTTGAAATTGCGGGCGCAAGAATTGTTGATATGCGAGATAAGTTCGTTATGGCGGGGTTATTTGATTCACATATTCATATGGCAGAGAGGGATTTAAATAACCCGCTGGCTAATGCCGCAGATCATGCACTGATGGGGGTAAAGAATAGCCGGAAAGTGTTGATGGCAGGGTTTACGACTGTTCGTGACCTTGGGGCGCGTGATGATACACTTTATAAAGTTATTGATGCGATTGAAGATGGTGAAATTATTGGTCCGCGCATAATACCCGGCGGCATTATTATTGGTGTGGAAAGTCGCGCAAACGGCAGAGAATGTAACGGCATTGAAAGTTGCCGCAAAACCACTCGTGACATGATCAAAGAGGGGGCACAGTGGATAAAAATAAGATCAAGTTGTCGTGGTGGGCAATTATGTGCCAATGAGGATGGGCCGCCAATCTTTTTTGATGATGAAATTCAAACAATTATTGATGTCGCAAAAAAATATAAAATTCCGGTCGCAACACATTCACATACGCGTGACAGTTCATTGCAAGTTCTAAAATATGATATTAGGAGCCTTGAACATGGGACATTCATGAAAGAAGAAGCCATGGACATGATGATTGAAAAGGATGTGATATTTGTGCCGACTATGTCAAATTTGGATGAAACGAGTGCGCGTGCGCACAACCCTGAAACTGATCCCATTTTCGCTACGCATAGTATGAAATTTGTTGAGCGCCAACCCAAAACTTTACTTAAGGCATATGAAAAGGGTGTAAAGATCGCAACGGGTACAGATGGTCGCGGTAGAAATGCGGGTACCAATTACCGGGAAATAGAATATTTCGTCAGAACAGGCATTCCCATATCAGAAACCCTTAAGATGGCAACAATTAATAGTGCAGAACTACTTGGGTTTGCAGATACACTTGGAACAATTGAAGAAGGTAAGCTTGCGGATATTATTGCCATGGATGGCAGTCCTCTTGAGAAAATAGAAAATATTCGAAAAGTGATTTTCGTAATGAAAGACGGTAAAATTTATAAGGAATAGCAGTTAATATTTCTGTGAATTAATTTAATTGGCCGGCAGTGCTTGAAATACTGCCAGCCATGCCATATTTACTTATATATCAATATAGACATGTAACAGTGGGTTAAATCGATAGAGCCCAAAGGAGATAAACCCATGGCCATCATGCCAATGACAGAATTTGATCGTTTTATGAGAATGTTTGACCGGATGTTTGATTTCGTTGAAACATATATTCATAAAACACCTGATGATAAATATGAATGGATTCCTTTGGATGGCCCGGGCGTTAGCTTTGGTGACCGTTTGGAAAATATTACCATTAAAGGGTTATATGTTCATTTGACGACATCAGAAGACGGTTTCGTCAGATCACTATTAAGTGTTGAAGACGGGGGAGAAATTCCACTGCCAATCAATGAAGAGCTTACCAATTCAGTTTATGACGGTGATTTTGTCGCAATGGGTCGTGAAATTCATGAAAATTGCATGGAAATGCTTAAGGAGTTAACCCCTGAGGACTTAACCAAGACAGTTTGGTTCCAAGGTGGCGAATATAGCGCAATGGGCTTTCTTTGGGCGTTATATGGACATTATGCCTATCACCTAGGGAATATCGACACCTATATGCGTCAGGGAGATATGAAGCCCACAGCATTCTTTAATTTCACAGAATCTGAAATGGCGTAATTTCACATGAAAACAATTGGTCTCATTGGCGGTATGAGCTGGGAAAGTATGGCTCATTATTATAGTGGCTTAAACGAAGGCATTAAGGCGAAACTTGGCGGTCTTCATAGCGCGAAAATTGCAATGGTCAGTGTTGATTTTGCACCAATTGAAAAATTGCAACATTTAGGTGATTGGGATGCGACTGCTGATATATTAATTGATGCCGCAAAAAACGTCGAAGTGGCTGGTGCAGATTTCGTTATGACCTGCACAAATACAATGCATGAGGTTGCTCCTAAGATAGAAGAAGAGATTTCAATACCTATATTGCATATTGCCGATGCGACAGCTGATGCCATTAAGGATAAAGAATTTAAAAAAGTAGGACTACTTGGAACAGCGTTTACAATGAAGCGTGCCTTTTATAAAGGAAGACTTACTGATAAACATAACATAGAGGTTATTACGCCTAATGATGAGGAGCGTAAAATCGTTCATGATGTGATTTATCAAGAACTATGCCTTGGTGAGATTAAAGACACATCGAAAGCAGTATATTTAAAGATCATAGAAAGACTAGCTAAAGCAGGCGCTGAAGCCTTAATTCTTGGATGCACAGAAATAGGTATGCTTGTAAACCAATCAGATACAAATGTAATACTTTTGGATACAACAGCAATCCATGCAGAAAAAGCCGTAGAGCTAGCGACCGAATAAAAACTTATTTTATTTGCTTATTATAACTTGGACCATGTAAATCAACTACTTCAACACTGGTGCATTTGGTATTGCCTACAATAGGGGCTATCTTTTCCAGCACGTTATTTGTTATCAATAGTTTTTGTTCATCGGTTCGTCCAGGAAGTATTTTGACTGTCAAATGAATAAAATCATCGCGGTCTAGTCCTGATTTATAATATTCAACTTTGGTCGCACGCACTTTAATAGCGGTAGTGTCAAAAAGACCCGTTTCTTCAATGCCGGCAAAGGACATATTGACAAGACCCTTTATGTCTAGAGCAGCTTCAAGTTCGCTTGTATATTCAATAATGCAATGTGGCATATTACATTTTTCCTTCGCGTATCATTATGCCTTCGACGGCTGCTTTGGTCATACGGTTTACGGCATTAAGGCCAATATTATCAGGATCTTTTGCTGGAATGGACGCAAACCCAATTGCGGCAGCTTTCGGATATTTTTGGAAGATATCTTTAAACATGGCAGCAAGTTAATAGCTTTTGGGGCCATTTTCCGTCGGATAGTTGTGATAAGGCATTTCAGATGCATCAAGAATATCAAGATCAATATGAACATAAATTTTGTCTGATACTTTGCTTAAGGCATCCATTTGATCATAAACATTCTGTGTAAGACCGCGAATATCATCAACGGTGATGTTTTCAATTCTTGCTTTATCAAGTAAATGTTGCTCCATAGGGTCAACATCTCTTAATCCTGCCGTCACAATATGCTTTGAGGTTAATGGCGTTTCAAGTTTTGAATCGCGACGAACCTGATGCAGCGCTAAGCCATTTGCAATGGCAAGTGGCATGCCGCCCATTGATCCTGAACGTGTTGTTTCCGGTGTGTTATAATCAGCGTGGGCATCAAGCCAAAGTATGCTTACGGATGATGTATCCGTTGACGTTAATGATTGCTGTAAACCACCAAGCATACAGAGGGAAGAGGGACAACTTGCTAAAAAGCCGACAGTGAAATAACCGTCCGCTTCATTTTGCATAACATTATCTGCTA
This sequence comes from Kordiimonadaceae bacterium UBA4441, assembly GCA_002390425.1. Lineage (GTDB taxonomy): Bacteria > Pseudomonadota > Alphaproteobacteria > Sphingomonadales > Emcibacteraceae > Pseudemcibacter. The sequence goes on from DGPL01000023.1 coordinate 7,436, forward strand.
GGCGACCATTGGCATATCCCATTCTACGCCAGCTACCATATTCGGTTTCTTCACGTTCTGAAAGTTCTGCACTGGATAAACGAACATTCGCCCCCATATCACGAAGCATGTCTTGTATGCCGCCATTTGCCATTGTCTCTGGTCCATCAAGGGCATTTTTTCCGCCAGAGCCGGGTCGGTGGGATTGAACAGCTATGGCAATTCGCATTGAGCCATCTTCGTTAAAATAATTACGGTCTGATGTGCTATCTTTTTTTACAAGCTGAGCAAAAGCAATTGTTGGAATGAGCGTTAATACAGCAGCGATTTTAAGTGCAGCGAATTTCATAAATTTTCCCTAATAAATATTTTGATCTTTTCAAAAGCTACTATACAAACAAAGGGTAAGTCAAATACCGGAGAGGTGAAAAGGCCGAATGAAGAATAAAAATTGTAAAGATGAAAATTTTCTTGCTGGCAGTCATGGTTTCTTTCGTGATTTAGGACGTGTTTTTGAAATTACTTGGGAATTTTGGAAAGGGTTTCAAAATTTAAGACATGTTGGACCATGTGTAACAGTTTTTGGTTCAGCACGATTTAAAGAAGGCGATCAATATTATGATTTGGCACGGGATGTTGGGTTTGCATTAGCAAAAAATGGTTATGCCGTTATGACGGGCGGTGGTCCAGGCGTTATGGAAGCGGCCAATAGAGGCGCGCATGATGCAAAGGGAAAGTCAATTGGGTGCAATATAATATTGCCAATGGAACAAGGTTCTAATCCGTATACGACATTAGATGTGACTTTTGATTTTTTTTTCGTGCGCAAAGTGATGCTCGTTAAATATTCGAACGCATTTATTATGATGCCGGGCGGCTTTGGAACTATGGATGAACTATTTGAAACGCTGACATTGATGCAAACGGAAACAATTAAAAATTTTCCAGTTATCGCATTGGGGACCGATTATTGGAACGAACTAAGGCCTTTTATTGAAAAGAGCCTCATAAAACATAAAACCATCGATCCGCAAGACCTTGATTTAGTTCACGTAACTGATGATATCGAGGAAGTGATTGAAATTATTAAGTCATGTGATTAAAGTTGCATCAGAAAAGGGAGATATAAATGAAAAAATTAATGAAAGTTATTCTGGTAATGGGTTTTGGTGTTCTTGCCGCCTGTTCAGAAAATAATACGAGCGAAGAGCCGGCACCTACTATGGATGATGTCAAAGAAATGACACGTGACATTATCGGGAATAATGCGTTTTTATATTATAAAGATTATGATGAAGCATATGATTTTTATTATAATAAAATGGGTTTCAAGAGTGTTTTTGAATTCCCGGGTTTTGCTGCCATTTTCCAATTTTCACCGACGACATTCATCACGATTGTAAATGATGATGGATCGGGCAGGGGAATGCACAGCGCAGACGAAGCAAAAACAATTGCAATTGCGATTTTAACGGATCAAGTTGATGGTTGGTATAAATATGCGGTTGAGCAGGAAATGCAAATCTGGAATCCGCCAAAGCCACTTGGTGATAGTGCGCATAACGGTTTCTTAGTTACAGATCCCGGTGGTTATATACTTGAATTTGAACATTTTGCCCCGCATCCAGAAAATGTTAACTTTATGCCACTTCTTGATAAGCTAGAACATTTATATGTAGATCCTAATCAAGGAAGCCCGCGCCCAACCGATCTTGGGTTCAAAGCGGGGATATATTGGCTTTATCATAATGACCTTGAACGTGCTGAGACATTTTATACAGAAGCTTTCGGTATAGAGAAAATAGTGAAACAGCCATTCTCGGATATTTATACGTCTAGCCCATCTGGTTTCTTAGGACTTGTTGACGGTAATGGTCCTGGTATTCATGAAGCGACCAAAGATAAGGCGGTTAATGTAGGCTTTATGGTTAGTAATGCACAAGCTTGGTGGGATCACTTAAAGACCGTTGAAGGGTTCACATTCCGTCATGAGGAACTTTATCATGAAAGTGATAGTGACGGTAATGAGCTTATTGATATTGTCATCGGTTATGATCCTGAAAACTATTTTATTGAAATAGATCAATTTCTTGATGTAGAGGCCAATAAAGCAATAAATGAAGCGCTTGGTCAGTAATAGAATCGAACACTGATACTATCAAAAAATCCAATAACACCGCTGTTATTGATTGAATAGCGGTGTTTTTTATTGAAAAATTTAAGTTTAATATTTTGTTCT
>DGPL01000011.1 GCA_002390425.1 Kordiimonadaceae bacterium UBA4441
CAACTTTCCCTGATGACGTACAGTTTAATTATTATATGCAAAAAATATGCCATCTCTCGTGCTAATATATGTTCATGAATAATTTTCATAAAACAAGGAGTTATGCAGCTTAAAAATCATCTACAATACAAAAATTCAAAATTTACAGGGCAATAAATGCCTGTTATTGTGCGCTAACTGAAAAACATGCAGCCTATGAAAATCATAGCTCAAAAGTGGGATTCCAATATGGAAGTTTTTGAAAGTGCACCGCCGTCCTATAGTGAACAAGAACTATTGGATATCGCCAAAACTTATTTCAATAAAACGGGAAAAATTAAGCCACTTGTGAGCGAGCGGGATCAAAATGCGCGTCTAATTGATGGTGATGATGAATATGTCATCAAAGTCGCCAATAGTGCAGAAGACGATAATCTGGTTGAATTTCAAAATGCCGTCTTAAATCATGTTGCTGCACTTGATCCTGAATTGGCGATCCCAAAAGTCATTATTGGCAAAGATGGTTGCCAAATTTTTAAGCATAATGATAATAACATCCGCCTGATTACTTTCCTAAAAGGTGATATTTTTGGTGATGCTCCCAAAAGTAGTTTACTTTATGAAAACCTCGGTAAATTCTTGGGGCGCTTTTCCACGGCTATGCAAGGATTTGGTCATCCTCAATCTCATCAACCAGATTTTCTATGGAATCTTGATAATGCTATATTCACTAAGCAATATATCGCAGACATTGAAAAGTCAGATGATAAAGAGCTAGTAGAATATTTTTACGACCGCTATGAAAAACTTGTGGTTCCAAGATTGGAAAGAATGCGTTCTTGTGTCATTCATAGTGATGCAAACACATATAATCTTGTTGTTCAGGGCGATGAAATTAGTGGACTTATTGATTTTGGCGACATGTTGTTTGCAAAACAAGTCAATGAACTTGCCATAGCACTTGGTTATGCGGTTCTTGATGTGGATGATATCTTTGCCGTATCCAAAGCGCTTATCAGCGGATATACAGGCGAATTTCCGCTATCCGAAGACGAACTTGAAGTGTTATTTGATTTAGCAGCCATGCGCTTAATCATGAGCGTCTGTATTTCATCAAACCGCGCAAGTGCCGCAAGTGATGAAAAACACAGGGAATATCTTACAATTACCCAAGCCCCCGCATTTAAAGCATTACGTAAATTGCGTAAAATCGGCATGTCTTTTTTAAATGCATTTGCAAGAAAAGCAGGGGGCTATGATGCGCACAGAAACCTCACGCCTTTAAAAACATCGCTTGATGGTATTAAAATTTCTAAAATGTTTGATTTTGATATTTATAGTGAACCGCGTGTATTGTTCGATAATGCAGCAGGTGCCCCTGGCACAGAACATATTTTAAATCCTGAAAAACATTCTAATTGGGTTACAAATCTTCTTGATGAAAATGAAGCCTGTTACGGTCTTGGGAACTACGGTGAAAATCGTACGTCCTTTACCCTTGGTGTTGGTTTTAAAAGTCATGGATCACCCGCTGATCGCACCGTTCATATGGCCGTTGATTTCTGGCTAAGGGCACCTGAAAAAATCTACGCACCGCTTGATGGTGTCGTGCAAGCAATTGCAAGTAATGATGATCCTTTTGATTATGGCACCGTTTTAATCCTTTCCCATCAGGTTGATGAGGGACCAGAATTTTACACATTATACGGCCATCTTGAAAAAGCGAGCGTCAAGAAGCTTAATATTGGGGACACTGTTGCTGCAGGTGATCATATCGCCACACTCGGTGAAATCCACGAAAATGGTGGCTGGACGCCCCATTTGCATTTTCAAATCCTCCTTGACCTTCTTGATTATGAAGATGGAAATTTCCCTGGCATTTGCGAAGTTGCTACCTGGTCTACATGGTCTGATATATGTCCGGACCCGAATTTACTTCTTGGCTTTATTCCAGAAAGTTTTGAGCATAGCGACCTAACGATTAATGACATGCTAGAAGCGAGAATACAAGTACTCGCACCGTCATTGAGCGTCGCTTATAAAAAACACATCCACATGGTTCGGGGCAAAGGGCCATATTTATATGATAATACGGGCCGCGCTTTTCTTGATTGCGTAAATAATATTACACATGTTGGTCACTGTAATCCGCATGTGGTTAATGCCATTCAAACACAAGCTGCCCGCTTAAATACCAATTCACGTTATCTATATGATGGGATTAATAAATTGGCGGCACGCATCATCGATAGTATGCCTGATCCGCTATCTGTCATGTTCTTTGTTAATTCCGGATCAGAAGCAAATGAACTCGCGTTAAGGTTAGCGCGTCATTATACGGGTCGCAAAACGACCGTAGCTGTCGATTGGGGGTATCACGGAAATACAAATGCGACCGTCGCCATAAGTGCTTATAAGTTTAACCGCAAAGGCGGCAATGGTTGTCCACCTGAAACAAGGTTGGCCGAATTTCCTTGTCCATATCAAGGACGATTTAATAACTATTCCGATGAAAGTGGTAAAGCGTACGCTGCAAGCGTTGATGAACAAATTGCAGATTTAATAAAAACAACAGGCGAGGGACCAGCCGCTTTTATCGCGGAAAGTATAGCAGGCGTCGGAGGACAAGTTATATATCCAGATGGCTATTTAAAAGCGGCATATGAAAAAATTCGTGCATCTGGCGGACTGTGCATCGCTGATGAAGTTCAAACGGGCCTTGGCCGCACAGGCGAACAAATGTGGGCCTATCAATTGCAAGGTGTTGTTCCCGATATCGTCAGCTTCGGGAAACCATTCGGTAATGGCCATCCGATGGCCGCCGTTGTTACAACCCGTGAAATAGCCGATAAATTTGCCAATGGAATGGAATATTTCAATAGCTTTGGAGGAAATCCAGTATCTTGCGCGATCGGTATGGCCGTACTTGATGAAGTTGAAAATAATGGCTTACGTGGAAAAGCGATCATTACAGGAAATTATATCATGGACGGCATGCGCGATATGATGGACCGTTATGATTTAATCGGTCAAGTGCGTGGCAAAGGCATGTTCTTTGGTGCGGAACTTGTAAAAGATCGCGGCACAAAAGAAGTTGCTCCTGAAGAAGCCAGCCGTATTGTGCAATATTTACGCGAAGACGCCGTGCTCTTTTCCACGGATGGACCTTATGACAATGTCTTAAAAGGAAAACCGCCCATGGTATTTGGATTACCAGAGGCGGAAATATTCATCGATAAACTCGAAAAAGCCTTTAAACGACTTTATAAAGAAGGTTTTTAGCCCTTAAGAGCATCCGTCGTTGATTTTAATTCATCAAGTGTCGCATCCATTAGGTTGCGTTGATTATCAATGGCGGCATGCCATTTTCATCAAATGCTTTCGTAACGAAATTAACGGATACTTGTGACGGAACAACATGAACGCCAAGATTTCCAAATAACATACGTAGCGGAACCAAAACGCGCATACCCCCAAGTCCACCTGGTGAAGAAGCAGCAATCGCCATTGTTTTACCTTTATAAGGTTCCACAAGGTCTTCACTATCCGACCTAGAAATCCAATCGACGACATTTTTAAGCAGAGGAGGGTATGAGCTATTATATTCAGGGCTTACAATAAAAAAACCGTCATGCTCAACAAACAATTTTTTAAGTTTTTTTGCATTTTCCGGCATGCCTTGCTCGTCTTCAAGATCCCCATCATATAATGGCATTGGATAATCTCTTAAATCAACAAATGTTGCATCGATCCCTTTTTCCTCAGCCATTTTAAAAGCTGCTTTAGACAGTTTTTTTGTCGTCGATTATTTCCGGGCACTGCCAGCAAAGAATAGTATTTTAGCCATTTTTCTACCTTAAAATTATTGATCGTATTAGAAATAATAGATCAAATTGTAAAATCAAGTATTACTGAATTTTATGCTTTAAACAAAAGAAAAGCCGCTTAAAAAAATAAGCGGCTTTTCAGAATTCAGAACTTTTAAACTATTTAGTCAACAAGTTTTAGTTCAGTAGCAGCTTCTTTTCCACGGCTTTCTTGAACATCAAAAGTAACTTTTTGTCCATCATTTAGTCTGTCGATACCAGCAGCTTCAACAGCTGAAATATGAACAAAAACGTCTTTTCCCCCTTCATCAGGTTCAATAAAACCGTAGCCTTTGTTAGGGTTGAACCATTTAACGGTGCCTGTAGCCATTTTCTTATACTTTCTTCATTATTAATAAAACATTCGTCAACTTGACGAATAGAGATTCTAATTATGCTGGTATTTAAGTATCGGTAACTTTGGAATTCAGGAAGAGACGCTATAAAGCGTACCATAAAAGGTTTATTCTTAAATATTCTAAAGCAATCCCCCTCAAACAGGTGCATTAACTAAAATTCAAACAGTACCGTATAGACGTTTATTTAAAAAAGCAATCCTTTATTTGTTAAGTATATAACATCTTCTAATCTTTTGTGCCGTTTTAGAGGGGTAGGCGACGGGTCGATTTTATTTCTTTCATAAAAAAACTGGTTTGCGTGCTATCAATTGTAGGGTGATCCAGAATACTCGAGCTCATGATTTCATAATAATCATCCATATCCTTTGCAACGACGGTCAGCATATAATCTTTTCCACCAGAAGTCGCATAACATTCAAGAAAATTATCCATTTCTTCAATATGTTTTTCAAATTTTTCGCGCGTTTCTAAACTATGATTATTTAATGATATCATACAGTTAGCGCGCAATTTTAAAACAATTTTTTTCGCTGAAACTTCCGGTATTTGTGCACCGATTACTCCTGCGTCTTCCATGTCTTTTACATGGCGCCAAAATGATGATCGGGACATTCCAACAAGCTCCGCTTGCTCTGCTTGTGCAAGAGGGGGATGCCTTTGAATTACTCTTATAATTTTTTTATCAATTTCCGTTAATTGCATCAGGAGTTCCAATTATTAATTTTTTTTAAAACAAATGTGTCATTTTTATTAATATAATACATTAAATAAAGCAAAAATTCCAATATATTGCATCATAATAGGTAAAATACTAATGAATGGATAAAAAGATGCAAGAATACGATTTCTCACAAATGCCAACAGTATCCGACCATGTTTTTACAGCTAAACTGCAAAAACCTGAATATCTAAAAGATGATTGGATAGAACCAAAACAACGCGAATATACAAGCAAAGAACATAACATTTGGGATCAACTATATAGGCGATAAATGGATATTTTACCGGGGCTAGCCTGCGATCAATTCTTTGACGGTTTGAAAATGCTAGAATTTGATAAAGGTGGTGTTCCCGATTTTCGTAAAACCAATGAAACCTTAAAATTAAAAACCGGTTGGACGATCATTCCTGTTCCCATGCTCATTCCTGACCACGTATTCTTTTATCATTTGGCCAATAAACGTTTCCCAGCGGGGAATTTCATTAGAACAGCAGAATGCTTTGATTATATTGAAGAGCCGGACGTATTTCATGATGTCTTTGGTCATGTGCCACTACTTACTGATCCATCATTTGCAAATTATATGCAAGCATATGGCAAAGCAGGGTGGAAAGCCCTTCAATATATCCAATTGAAAGCTTTAAGCGCTCTATATTGGTATACAGTTGAATTCGGACTTATTAAGAAAAAGGATGGAATGCGCATATATGGTGCAGGCATCTTATCTTCTCCAGAAGAAAGTCCATATTCAATTAATGCCAAGTCACCAAACAGAATTCATTTAAATGTCGATCGCGTCATGCGTACCGATTATAAAATTGATTACTTACAAGCCAGTTATTTTGTAATCGACAGTTATGAAGAGCTCTATAAAATGACTGTTGATCGTCCATTTGATTATATTTATCAAAATATCGGCGCTTCCTTTCAATATGCACCAGCAGCAATTCTTGAAACTGATCATGTTTATCAGAAGGGTACACAAGAATATTGCCTTAGGGGTGGACATGCTTCAAACGCAACGCCAATATAAAAAATACAAAATACATTCAGAGGATAGAGTATGTATCAAAAATTAGAAATTAACAGTCTCCTATCTCAGTTAGAGGGCTGGACAGCTTCCAAAGAAAAAGAAGCCATCTTTAAAAAATTTACTTTCGCGAATTTTGAGGCTGCTTTTCTTGCAATGACAGAAATTGCAAAAAAAGCGGAAGAAATGGATCATCACCCTGAATGGTTCAACGTTTATAACCGTTTGGAAATCACCTTAACCACACATGATGCCGGTGGGGTAACAAGTTATGATAAAGAATTGGCAGAATTTATTGATCACGTCTGCTCATAAATAAATAGCTTAAATATTTATAATGTCTTTAATCCTTAATAAAAAAGATTATATTGATAAAAAAGGATGAGGGACAATGAAATATAATCGATTAGGCAATACAGGTATTAAGGTATCCCAACTCTGTTTAGGTACCATGACGTTTGGTGCGGAGGCAGATGAAAAAGAATGTTCAAAAATTTACGCTGCCGCTAAGGATAAAGGCATAAATATTTTTGACTGTGCCAATCTATATGCTGGTGGAAACTCCGAAAAAATTCTTGGCAAGCTCATTAAAAGCCACCGTGAAGAGGTCGTTTTGACAACCAAAGCTTATTTTCCAGTTGATAGTTATGCTGGTGGTGGCGCAATTTCATGGGGAAGGGGTCTAAACCGTACCCATCTCATACGCGCACTTGATGATAGTTTGAAAAGACTAAATACCGACTATATCGATATATATTACATGCACCGTTTTGATGATGATTGTTCATTAGAAGAAAGCTTATCTACATTAAATGATTTCGTTCATCAGGGAAAAATAAATTATATTGGATTAAGTAATTTTGCCGCTTGGCAATATATGAAAGCAGTTGGCATCACGAAAATGCATAATTATGCGCCAATTGCATGCATACAACCTATGTATAATTTGCTTAAACGACAATGCGAAAGCGAAATACTGCCAATGGCCATAAGCGAAAATGTAGGTGTATTTTCTTATAGTCCATTAGCAGGCGGCGTCCTCACTGGTAAGTATGTCACTAAAAATAAAGATAAAGTTGATGGTCGTTTAAACGAAATGGAAATGTATAAAGTCAGATATGGCGCCAAACATATTGATAATATCGCAGAAAACTTTGTCAATTTTGCCAATAAAAACGGTTTTGACCCAATAAGCTTGGCCATTGCATGGACACTTCATCATCCTGCTATTTCCGCACCAATTATTGGCGGGCGTTCTGCGGAACAACTTAAGGCATCATTGAATGCTGTTGACATTGAAATGAGCATTGAATTAAGAGAAAAAATTTCAAATCTATCCAATGCCCCAGAAACGGCTACCGACAGATCAGAAGAAACCACTTCATAAATATAGAAAAAATATTAATATTGTGAACTGACCATATTGAATTAGCGTATCATTCATATTATAAAAGTCGCTTATGAAAAAACAGGATAAACAGTAAATGAGCATTATAACAGAAGCCACCAACGAAGAAGCCAATAGAAGGCATATGATTGATGGGCTACTTTTACCCAATGATGTTACTGATGAAAGAGTAATAGAAGCCATTGAAAAGGTAAATCGTGAGAGCTTTGTCCCTGAGGAACGTAAAGGGGTTGCTTATATTGATAAAAGCATAAAAGTTGCTGATGGTCGTTACATGATGGACCCATTATCCTTTGCAAAACTCTTAAGCGAAGCAGACATTAAAGCTGATGAACTTGCACTTGATGTTGCAACCAACACTGGTTATACAGCCGCCGTTCTCAGCAAACTTGTTGATGCGGTCGTCGCTATTGAAGAAAATAAAACACTTTCAGAAACAGCAACAAAAAATTTAGCCGATGAAGATTGTGATAATGTTGCTGTGATAAATTCGACCCACACGGATGGGTTAGCAAAGCAGGGTCCATATGATCTCATTTTTATTAATGGTATGATTGATGAAGTGCCCAAAGCTTTGCTTGAACAACTTAATGATGGCGGCCGCATTTTATGTATCATTAATAAGGACGGTTTTGGCCGTGCGTCTCTGGTTACATATAATGATAAAATTCTTGGCGTTAGAGTTTTATTTGATGCAATGGCACCTAAGCTTAAAGGTTTTGAAAAAGAGGAAAAATTCGTCTTTTAACGCAAATTTAATACGGTTTATCGCATACTAAAAACTTGATGTTGACAGTGGTAACATAACAAGGCAAGTTCTGCCCCATTACGAATTTGACGGTTCTAATGATTCTTTAGGGCGCAATAAAGACAAAAAGGTACAACCAATGACCAAAAAAGTTAAACTAATTAAACCCGTTCTTGGCACAGCAACAGCTATAATAGCCTTGATTGGTAGCTCGCTTTTCGCGAATGCTGATGATTTAAAGGCGGCATTAGAAACCGCGTATATTAGCAACCCAGACCTCGAAGCTGCAAGAGCTAGTCAGCGTGCCGTTGATGAAACAGTTAACCAAGCAAAAGGTGGCTGGCGCCCGACTATAGTGGGGACAGGATCTATTGCAAAACAGAAAAATAATAGTACCGGAGTTTTTGCCCAAAACTCGACAACGACTCCAAAATCACTTGGGATATCACTAGAACAGAATGTATTTAGAAGTTTTCAAACAGTAAATCAAACGGGTGAAGCACGTAAAAATGCAGAGGCCGGACGCGCAGATCTGTTAAACACAGAACAAAATGTGTTTATTAATGTAGTTTCCGCCTATTCGAATGTAATTAGTGATGAAGCATTCCTTGAATTTACAACAAATAACGTCATCGCACTTCAACGTCAATTGCAAGCAAGCGAAGATCGTTTCGAAGTTGGTGAAATTACACGTACGGATGTTGCGCAATCTCGTGCGCGTCTATCACGCGCACAAACCGAAAAAATTGCGGCTGAAGCAACCTTAACCGCAAGTCGTGCGGCTTACCGTCGCGTGGTCGGTAATGAGCCAGGCACCCTGGAGCGTGATATTGTAATTCCACCTTTACCTGCTTCAGAAAAAGCGGCACTGGATATTGCATCACGCACACATCCACTTGTCGTTGCTGCTAGTGCTTCAGAAAAAGCAGCTGATTACGCAGTGAAGAGACAATATGGTGGTCTTGGCCCAACCGTAACGGTTGGCGCAAGCTACACAAAAAACTATGATCGTTTTTTACCTGGTGATGAAGCATCTGCAACAGCAATACGGGCAGATCTTCGTTTACCCATTTATCAAGCTGGCGTTCAAGCATCCGTTGTTCGTCAAGCAAAACAGCGTCGCAGTCAATTTCGTATACAAGAAATTGCCGCTGAACGCCAAGTTCACGAGTTAGTTAGAAATGCTTGGGAAAGTTACCGTGAAGCGAGTGCGCGTATCATTTCAACTTTGGATCAATTAGAAGCAAACGAAATAGCCCTTGAAGGCGTTCGTCAAGAAGCTGATGTTGGATCACGTACTATTCTTGATGTGCTTGATGCCGAACAAGAATTATTGGACGCACGTGTGAATAACGCCACTGCCGTTCGTGATAGAATGGTTGCTGCATATAATCTTCTTTCATCAATGGGGAAGTTGAATGCAAAAGACCTAGCATTAAACGTAGATATTTATGATGCAGAAGAAAAAAGTAAAAGCGTAGAAAATAAAATCTACGGTTTTGGTACTGAAGAATAAAGCTCAAGAATTCGGTTTAATTAACCAAATCTTAAAATTTTGTTAAATATTTCTGTTAAAAAACATTGATAATCTTCTGAAATTAAATAAAAATATTATGGTTAAAAAATATGGTAAAAACAGATATAAATATATTGCCTAAAAATATTTGAACAAATTATAGACATTTAAGTGCGGGAACCTAAAAATGAGCGAACCGGAAATAGAAGAAGAACCAAGTATGGAAGAAATTCTTGCGTCTATTCGCCGGATCATATCCGAGGATGACGAAGAACCGGCCAAAGAGCCCGCTGCTGAACCGGAGCCCGCTCCAGAACCCGAGGCAGAAAAAGACGCTGAACCAGCAGAAGAAGCGGATGTTTTGGAATTGACCGAAGATGACCTTGAAGAAGATGCCTCTCAAGACGACATCGATAGTATGTTCGATAATATTGAAGAATCAGATCAAGAAGAAGATGAACTCGTCTTGGAAGATGAACCTGAAGAAGAACCTGAGCCAGAACCCGAGTCAGAACCTGAAGTTGAGCAAGTTGCGTCAGCCCCAGCAATGGATATGGGTATTGATGATGTTGATCCAGCCCTTGATGAAGATGCGCTTGTGTCATCAGAAGCAGGTGACAATATCATGGGACAGTTTGATGCTTTATCCGCGCTACTAACTACCGGTTACCAAGGATCAGGCAATACCCTCGAAGACCTGGTCCGTGAACTTCTTAGACCTATGCTAAAAGAATGGCTAGATGCAAATCTACCAGAAATCGCAGAAAGAATGGTCGCCAAAGAAATAGCGAGATTGGCCAGAACTAAAAAACCTTAATTTATTAAAGACAAAACGAATAATAAGTTATATTTTCAGACAGAAGAGCCAATAATCGGTTCTTCTGTTTTTATTTGGGAAAAAGAATTTAAAAATGCTTGAAAAGACTTTTGATTTTTCGAAACGCGAAAAAGATATATATGACCATTGGAATGACACTGGTGCCTTTAAATGCGGTCAAAATTCTGACGCAGAACCATATACAATTATATTACCACCACCAAATGTGACAGGAAGCCTTCATATTGGTCATGCCCTTAATCATACGCTTCAAGATATCCTTATTCGTTTTGAACGTATGCGCGGAAAAGACGTCTTGTGGCAACCCGGTATGGATCATGCCGGTATTGCAACCCAAATGGTCGTTGAACGTCAACTTGATGCTGGAAACATTCGACGCCATGACCTTGGCCGCGAAGGGTTCATCGATCGCGTTTGGGAATGGAAAGAAGAAAGTGGCGGCATCATCTTTAATCAAATGCGTCGATTAGGACAAAGTTGCGATTGGAGCCGCCAAAAATTTACGATGGATGATGGTTTCGTCAAAGCCGTCCTTAAGAAATTCGTTGACCTTTATAATGATGATCTGATTTTCAAAGCAAAACGTCTCGTTAATTGGGATCCCAAATTATGCACAGCTATTTCTGACCTTGAAGTTGAACAAAAAGAAGTGAATGGTAATTACTGGCATTTCAAATATCCCGTTGATGGCGAAGAGGGACGTTTCCTTATTGTTGCAACAACCCGTCCTGAAACCATGCTTGGTGATGTTGCTGTTGCCGTTAATGCGGATGATGATCGCTATAAAGATCTTATTGGCAAAACGCTAACCTTACCGATAGTCGGTAGAAAATTAATCGTTATTGCTGATGAACATGCGGATCCTGAAAAAGGATCTGGTGCCGTTAAAATTACCCCAGCCCATGATTTTGATGATCATATGGTTGGAAAGCGTCACAATCTGGAAAATATTAATATTTTTGATGAATATGCGCATCTTAACGACAATGTCCCCGAAAAATATCGCGGCATGGAACGATTTGAAGCCCGAAAAGCCATCGTCGCGCAAATGGAAGAACTAGGGTTTTTAGATAAGGTAGAGCCAACTGTTCATATGGTGCCTTACGGTGATCGCTCCGGGGTTCCCATTGAACTGTGGCTAACGGACCAATGGTATGTGGACGCAGAAACACTGGCAAAACCGGCCCTTGAAGCAGTTGAAAAGGGCGACACCAAATTTGTGCCAAAGACATGGGAAAAAACATATTACGAATGGATGCGTAATATTGAGCCATGGTGCGTATCTCGTCAATTATGGTGGGGACATCAAATTCCTGCATGGTATGGTCCTGATGGTGAAACCTTTGTAGCCAATACCGAAGAAGAAGCGCAAGGCTTAGCCGATGCTCATTATGGTGAGAAAAAAGATCTTAAGCGTGATGAAGATGTACTTGATACTTGGTTTTCTTCCGCATTATGGCCAAATGGAACTCTGGGTTGGCCAGAGAATACACCAGAATTAAATCGTTACTATAAATCCAATGTTTTGGTCACTGGGTTTGATATTATTTTCTTCTGGGTCGCAAGAATGATGATGGATGGACTATATTTCATGAAAGATGAAAATGGCGTTCCAGAAGTGCCATTTGAAACCGTCTATGTTCATGCGCTTGTACGTGATGAACATGGTGCCAAAATGTCTAAATCTAAAGGCAATGTTATCGACCCGCTAGAGCTTGCGGATAAATATGGCGCAGATGCGCTTCGCTTTACACTTGCAGCGATGGAAGCACAAGGCAAGGACATCAAAATGTCCGATAAACGCGTTGAAGGGTACCGCAATTTTGGGACTAAACTCTGGAATGCGGCAAAATTCTGCGAAATGAATGAATGTTTTAATACGACTGGTGATTTCGATCCATCCAATGCGAAATTAACATTGAATAAATGGATTATCGGCGAAGCAGAAAAAGCCGCACTAAAAGTCACACAGTCATTAGAAGCATTTAAATATAACGAAGCTGCCTCTGCCGCATATCATTTCACATGGGGTACATTCTGCGACTGGTATATTGAACTTGTGAAACCACAATTTTATGCAGATGACGGCGCGGAAAAACAAGAATGCCGAAAAACAGCGGCATGGGTGATGGATCACATATTAAAAATGCTTCATCCATTTATGCCATTTATCACCGAAGAATTATGGGGCTCACTTTCTACATCACGAGATAGCGACCTTATTTTAGCCACATGGCCAACCTATAACCCTGAAAATGTTGGTGACGCCGCTAGCCAAGAAATGGAGTGGTTAATCACATTAATAACCGATATTCGTGCTGCACGTTCAGAAATGAATGTTCCAGCAGGGGCAAAAATCGACATGTTGGTTTCCGGAGCGACGAACAATACGGAAAATGCGATCAACAGTCAGTTAGAACTTTTAAAGCGTCTTGCGCGCCTTGAGAATATTGATAAACTATCCGGTGATGCACCAAATGGTGCCATTTCCGTCGTGGTCGGCGAAGCAACATATTATCTGCCGCTAGCGGACGTGATCGATATCGATGCCGAAAAAGCGAGACTGAATAAATCGCTTGAAAAGCTTGAAAAGGAAATCAAATCTGTATCCGGCAGATTAAATAACGAAAATTTTGTTTCAAAAGCACCACCACATGTAATTACGGAAAATAAAAAGGGTCTTGAAGAAGCAGAACAAAAGGCAGTAAAAATTAAAGAAGCATTGGAGCGGTTAGCTTCAATGAATTGAGGTTAAAATGAGTATATTTTATAAGACAATCGTTCTATTTTTTGCATTAACGGCCTACGCCGCTGCGCAGAGTGGTTCGTCATATAAAGTTAACCTTAAATATAAAGCCTATTGGGGTGGTTTTACTGTCGCTGAAATTAACAGCGATACAATTATTGATAATGATAACTATGAAGTCAGTGCCGATTACCAAGTAAAAGGCATTGCTTCAATTGTTGGCAAAATGCAAAACCATACTATGGCGCGTGGCATCATGCATAGAACAGGTGAATACCGCCAAGAATATTATCAAAGTCAAGGCAATTTCGGAAAATTTAAGTATTTAAACAAAGTGACTTTTAATCCTGACAACCTAAAAGTAACTGATCATGTTCAAGAAGTGGAACTACGTGAAGATACTGAATATGTGCCAGTTGATGATTTGGATAAACATGGCTTTGACCCAATGACATTATTCCTAAATATGATCATGAATAAAAATTTTAATCGTGATTATAAAACAGAATATAGCGACAGACAATTTGGCGGCATATTTGTTTCGCGCCAAAGCTTCATTTGCGATGAATATGAAACCCGCGACAGAGAAAGCCGTTCAGTTTTTGAAGGCGAGACAACCATATGTAAAATTGATGGTGAACTTCTTGCCGGTGGTATCCGCAGCACTGATCCTAACAAGAAGCGCAAACGCGGTCGCGAAGACGACGATCAAGACAGCCGATTATGGTTTGGAAAAATGCCGGGTTTTGACGGCATGATCCCAGTTTATACCCAATTTCCTATTGGCTGGGGGAAGGCGCGTATTTACCTTAGCGACTTCTCAATTGAACCTCTAGAAGGCAATATCGTCAACGCGAAGAATACTCAGTAATTAATACTTCATTCCCCTAATAGTCGTCATAACTATCATTGCGTCTAATCCATTCCATTGGATAGGAAAAATCATCCTCATCACGACCTGCTGGTGTGATATCTATGAAATGATAACTTCCGATTAACATATCAAGGCCGCGGCCATATGTTGAATAGGTATGGGCAACGGTGCCGTCATTTAATTTAACAAAAACACTGGCACCCGGCATTTCTTCATTAAATGTTTGATCGGTATAATTATAACCGTTTCCGTCTTTAACCTCACCATTAGGGAAGGTCACACCGAAATCTTCACCAAAGGAATTCCCATCTGCTGAAGCCCAATTAAAAGACCAACCAAGGCGTTCCTTATAATCATTTAATTTTTCAAGTGGAGCATTTGATATCGCAACCAGACTAACATCACGCGCATTAAGGTGCATATCAATGCCATTAAAATTATCCGCAAGATAAGAACAACTTGGGCAGCCTTCTTCCCAATCTTTTCCAAACATAAAATGATATACAATCAATTGCGTATTATAGCCAAAAAGTTCATAAAGGCTTTTATCACCGTCATTGGTTTTAAAGATATAATCTTTATCAACACGCACCATGGGAAGGTCACGCCGCGCCGCCGAAAGCGCATCGCGTTCTTTGTCAAAAGCCTTTTCTTTTTCTAATAGCGCTTTACGCGCATCAAGCCACTCTTCTCGTGATGCAATTCTTTGAACCATAACTTCTCTCCTTAAGTTTTTGCAATTCTATTTGCATAATTATTAAATGTTCCGTTCCAACCACTACCAACACTAAGTCGTCCGTCACGGTTATCAATTTCTGAATGCGTTAATGTGACTTTTTGTTCCTTTAGGGTCTTCTTTAAATACTATTGTGACAACTGATTGTTCAGTAATTATTTCATTACCATCATTAAAACGTTCATAGAATTGCCAATCAAAAACCAGTTTTTCATTTTCTATAATTTCTAAATACTTTCCCTCTAACGTGCCGGTTTTCTCTTCCGTATCAATGAAAAGTAAACTTAATCTTCCACCCACTTTAAGATCGATCTTTGCATTAATCATTGAATTTGGATTTTCCCCAAGCCACTGCACAACTTCATCAGGATTGGTCCATGCTTCAAAAGCCTCTTCTTTCGTTACCGGAAAAAATGCCTTCAACAATAACAGGTGTACTCCCAAGTTCTGTTTTTAAATATTTCATTTTTCAATATCCTTCTTTTTTTTATCAAAATGGCGGGCGAGAGAGGCGAAATTATCATTCCAGAAGGTTTCATAATCAGTAAGCCATTCAATCGCTTCTTTCATCGGCGTCGCATTTAATCGACAATGACGGGATCTCCCTCTTTTTTCAACAAAAACCAAGCCAGCTTCCGATAAGACGCGAACGTGTTTAGAGACAGCCGTTTGAGACATATCAAACGGTTCTGCCAAAGTTGATAATGCTGTTTCACCTTCCGCTAATTTTGCAATGATAGCACGGCGCGTTATATCGCCTAAAGCGGTAAAAGTTACATCGAGTTGTTGCATTGATAGCTCCTATTACTAAACCAAGTGGTTCAGTAATAGATCGAAAGAAAGCAATAGTCAACCAATAAGTTGACTAAATATAGCATTTTATTTATGATTTTTTAATTCGACAGAAAGAAGTTCAACATCACCTTCAAATGTTGAGGTTCTTAAATCACCACGACCTTCAACATTCACGGTATTAACCTGATCAATCCAAATATCACGTAAAGCATTATGGATCATAGTAAGCCCTTCAATGCTATCCGGTGCTTTTACTTCTTGATAAACCCAGAAAAACTGTCGGTCCGCTTCATAGCCAACCATATCAAGTTTCAATTCATCACCATTAAGAGGTTTTATGGCAAATCTTTCCGCTACATAATCAGCGAATTGCTTTTTGGTTTTTTCAGAACTAATGATATCTGCGTTTTTATCAAATAGCATTTGAACGGCATGCTCCGTATCATGCAAAAAGAAACGATGCATCACTTCGAGATTGCCTGTGTTTTTATTAAATAAAACTTTGGTAATCGCGGCGCGCTGCTGATGGGCGAGGGCGGACGTTACCATAACGCCCGCCATCACGAATAAAGTAAATATTCTAACTAACGTAACCATTATCTATTTTCGTTTTTTGGTTCTTTAAGTTCAGTCTTCATATCATGCATCACATTACGGCGTTTTAATCCAGTACGTGGCGACGCTTTATATGCTTCGATACGGCTTGGAATGATACGACGAGGATAATGATTGTTTTCCACATTTGTATCAGCCGTATACCAATCAGGGTCAAGCTCTACGCGCTCAACTTCTTTATCGAATACGAAAAGCTTCTTAACCGATAAATGATTACGGCGCCAAATTTCCGCCGGAATATTCATGAATTCCGTTGAACCGTCAGTGAATGTAAATTCGATCAAGATCGGCATAACAAGGCCACCTTGGTTTGAAAATTCAAGAACATAGTAATTCTTGTCTTCATCAACCGCGCGTTCAAATTCACGACGTTCACGTGGATCAAGTCCATCAAGGAAATCGATATATTCGTTACGTTCTTTATTTGTGACCGTAAACTGATCATTTTCATCGTGGAAGTCACGTACATCGCGATTACGCTGCACCCATGAACGCATGCCTTCTTCTTCGTTGCGTGTCACATAAAGCGATTTTGGCTTCATGTTATTTTCGTCACGACGACGGGCAAAATCAATGTCCGGATCTTTAGTATCCATACGCATTTGATAGATATGATCAAGTGAAATATCCACATGATCCGTTGTATAATACCAACCACGCCAGAACCAATCCAGATCAACACCTGACGCTTCTTCCATTGTACGGAAGAAATCAGACGGAGTAGGGCGCTTAAACATCCAACGACGTGAATATTCTTTAAAGGCGAAATCAAATAGATCACGACCAAGGATCACTTCACGAAGGATATTAAGTGACGTCGCAGGCTTCGTATAAGCATTTGGACCAAGACGAAGAACACTGTCAGATTGCGTCATAATTGGCACCTGATTTTGTGATTTCATATAATCAATAATATCTGATGGCTCAGAATTCGCCCAATCATAATCCCATTCACGACCGGCAACACCATCAAGGTAACTGTTTAGACCTTCGTCCATCCATGTCCATTGACGCTCATCTGAATTCACGATCATTGGGAAATAGAAATGACCAACTTCATGGATCACAACACCGATAAGGAATTCTTTTTCCGCCATTGTATAAGTACGGGTTCCATCATCATTAAGGATCGTACGTGGGCCATTAAATGTGATCATTGGATATTCCATACCGCCAACAGGGCCGTTAACAGAAATCGCAACCGGATAAGGATATTCAAATGACACACGGCTATAAACTTCCATTGTGTGGATCACAACTTCTGTAGAATATTTTTCCCAAAGCTCGCCACCTTCTTTCGGGAAGTATGACATCGCCATCACATGCGGACGAACAGAACCACCTTGGTCATATCCTTTCGCATCCCATGCAAATTTGCGTGATGATGCCCATGCGAAATCGCGAACATTTTCCGCTGCGAAATGCCATGTTTTTGTATCGTTTGTGCCTTCTTTTTCGTTTTCAATGGCTTCTTCCATTGTCACGATATAAACGGGGCGGTCTGCTGTTTTTGCTTCTTCCCAGCGTTCTAACTGTTCAGAAGTCATAACATCATTCATATTTTGAAGCTCACCCGTTGCCGCAACAACATGATCAGCTGGCACCGTTAAGGTCACATCAAAATTACCAAATTCTTGGGTAAATTCACCAGAACCTAAAAACTCTTTCGCTGTCCAGGCTTCATAGTCGGTGTATGCACCCATTCTTGGGTACCACTGCGACATTTCATAAAGGTATCCACCACCATCAATTTCATCATCAGGGAAATGCTCATAACCGCCGCGGCCACCCATCACATCGCTTTCGATGATGTTAAAGGCATAATCAACAGCAAATGATGTGCTTTCACCAGATTTAAGTGGCATTGGTAAATCAACACGCATCTTTGTACCGACAACAGTGTGCTTTAATTCATTTCCACCTTGCGAAACGTTGTTGATTTCAAAACCAAAGTCGCGATCTTCCATCAATTGTTGTTGACGGAGTTGACCAAGACTAAGGCGGGCAGGGCTACCATCAAAACCTTTTAAGCTATCCGGTGCATTATACGTTGCCGTTTTATGCTGCATAGAATTTTTGTTAAAGCGGTTTTGATCAAGCTGAACCCAAAGGAAGCGAAGCGTATCAGGCGAATTATTGTGGTACGTAATTTCCACATTACCTTCGATACGGTGTTTCTTTTCATCAAGAATTACATTGATTTTATAATCGGCACGTTGTTGCCAATATTCATGACCCGGTTCACCACCCGCAGTACGGTAAGAGTTTGCCGTTGGCCAGATTTCGTCCATTTGACGAAATTTATCAACATAGTTGCCTTTAGTTTGTTGAACTTGTGCCATTCCGATGGATGCAACGGTTAGGCATAATGTAAGTAAAACGATTAAATTACGAAACATGAAATTTCGCTCCCATATAGTTTATTTTGTGTAAGATAGGAAATATACAAAGTTGATCCTATAATTCCTAGTAAATAATCACTTTTTTTGCCTTTAATATTGAAAGTAATTCATGTAAGCTCGCGTCTTTCAGGATTATATAATAAAGGGGCCATTTTTATGAGCGAACAATCTAAATTTGACATTGTCATCGTTGGTGGGGGATCAGCAGGAATCGCAACCGCAGCAAGTCTTCTAAAACGTCAATATTGGTTAAATATTGCCATTATCGAACCAAAGGATGAACATTTCTATCAACCGGGATGGACCATGGTTGGTGGCGGCATTTTCTCATCAGAAGAAACAATTCGCCCAGAAGCAAGCGTGATGCCAGATGATGTCACATGGATTAAAGATGCGGTTGCAACATTTGACCCTGATAATAATAACACCACGTTAGAACGTGGTGATACAATTTCCTATAATCATATGGTTGTGGCACCTGGCCTTAAACTTAATTTTGATGCGGTTGAGGGACTTGAAGACGCCATTGGTAAAAATGGTGTAACATCAAATTATGTTCGTGAAAGTGCACCTTATACATGGCAATGTGTGCAAAACTTTAAAGGCGGCAAAGCCATCTTCACGCAACCTCCACTACCATTTAAATGTGCGGGTGCGCCACAAAAAGCAATGTATCTTTCTTGTAATGAATGGGAGAAGAAGGGCATTTTAAAAGACGCGGATGTTGAATTTTGTAATGCGGGCCCGGCACTTTTCGGTGTTGCTGAATATATACTACCATTAATGGAATTTGTTGTACGATACGGCGCAAACCTTTCATTTGGCAAAAACCTGATTAAAGTAGACGGTGAAAATCAGGTTGCTACTTTCGCAGTTACTGACGCCGACGGTAACGTGACAAATGTCGAAGAAAAGTTCGATATACTTCATGTATGTCCGCCGCAATGTTCACTTGATTTCGTGAAAAATAGCCCGCTTGCCGCGGAAACTGGCTTTATGGCCGTTGATATCAATACGCTGCAAAGCACGAAATATGAAAATATATTCGGTGCAGGGGACATTGTTGCGACCCTTAACGCGAAAACGGCTGCCGCAGCCCGTAAACAAGCAGTTGTTGTTGCTGAAAATCTTCTCGCCCATAAAGACGGCAAAGATCTTCCGTCTTTATACGAAGGGTATGGATCATGCCCGTTAACGGTAACAAAGGACCGAATTATCCTCGCGGAATTCGGGTACGGCGGCAAAATCATGCCAACCTTCCCGAAATGGGTGAACAACACACTTAAAGCCACAAAGTTCGCGTGGGTTCTAAAAGCCGATGTTCTGCCGTGGGTTTATTGGAACTGCATGCTTAAAGGTCGCGAATGGTTCGCCGGTTCAGCAAAAAAAGACGCCGGACACCATTAAGCTTTAAATAATTTATAATTTTAAAGACTCCATCAATTTGATGGGGCCTTTTATGTTTCATTTTTTCAATATAACTGTCATTATAAGTTTTTAACGCGAGGGGGTATTATGCGAATATTTTTTTCATGCATTTTGTTTTTTACTATGACGCAATTTACTAATTCTGCACTTTCCTAAGACTATGCTTTAATAGAGAATTCTTTGACCTACTATTTAACCGTAAAAGGTGAAAAACCTGAGAAATTTAACGTCTATGATCGAATGAAGGAGCATGAGGTTCCTGGCGTTTCAATAGCAATTGTTAATCATGGTAAATTAGCTTGGGCAAAATCTTGGGGATTTAAAAACGCGTCAAAAAAAATCTCGTTACAAATGAAACCCTTTTTCAAGCTGCTTCATTATCAAAACCATTATCTGCAATTGCAGCTCTTCGCCTAGTAGAAGAATGCTTACTCAGTTTAGATGCCCCCATAAATAATTATCTAAAAAGATGGAAAATTTCTGAAAATGAATTAACAATTGAAACCCCAGTTACAGTAAGAATGTTATTAACGCATACTGGCGGTTTAACAGTGACTGGGTTTTCAGGATATAAACAAACAGACAAAATACCTACAACAGTTCAAATACTTAATGGTGAAACTCCAGCTAATACAGAAGCAGTATTCGTAGATATTAAACCTAATACAGAATGGCGCTATTCAGGTGGCGGATATACAGTAGCACAATTAGCAATGGAGGATGTAACTGGTCTTAAATATCCTGAAATTATGAAAAAATATGTACTTGAGCCATTCAAAATGAACCATAGCAGCTATGAAATCATCCATTCAGAAAAAATACAAAATCAACTTACCTTTGCTCACGATGCAAATGGCAAACTTCTAGAAGGAAAATATAATCTATATCCCGAAATGGCAGCTGCAAGTTTGTGGACCACTCCTACAGACTTGGCGAAAGTCGTAATTCACACAAATAATATTTATCACCAAATCGATGAACCACTATTAAATGCGAATTCTGCGAAGGAGTTATTGCAAATTCATAAAGGAGATTGGGGCATTGGATACGATGTCACAGATCATGAAAATGGAATAAAAAGCTTTAGTCATACAGGTTCTAATGAAGGATATAAGGCTAATTTTCTTGGATTAACTGATGGCCGAGGTATTTTATTAATGACTAATGGTGATAACGGTACAAGAATTATGAATGAACTTTTTTATTCAGTAAGCAACTTGTTAAATTGGTCTGAGTTTCCTGTGGAAGAAAGACAAGTACAAGAAATACCAGTTTCTTTCAAAAATGCCTACTATGGTACTTATCTTTTGGTTGAAGAAGAAGATTTAGTGACATTACTAGATACCAAAAGTTTGAAAATCGAAAACAGAGATCAAGAAATGTATATGACATATGGGGGGTTTATAAAATCTATGAAACTATTTCATGACATTGAAGAAGAAAACGATAATGTTTTTTTCACTCTAACTGGACACGAATTCACATTAAGTGAAGATAAAAATGGCACTAAAACAGTAACTTTTTACGGTCGAAAATATATTAAAACTGATTAAACCTAATTCTAAACAATCTCCATCGTCGCACGGTAAGCCATATCGATGGCGGATTTGGTGTTTGATCCTGCGTTGGCGTCGCAATTGGCGATGGCGATGTTGCCGAATGTTTTTCGGCCCTTAACCCATGGTTTATCCGCGTCCGCTGCATATTCCTGTTCCCAGACCAGCGACGGATTATAGGTATACCCATGCGGCCAGCGGTTCACGGTGATGGCTTCGATATCACGTTCCGCATCAAATCCCGCGCGACCAAGCGCCTGATCAAGCTGCGCGAGCACGCGATCTTCGTAACTTTGATACGGCATGGATAACATTTCATAACGTCCGGCGCGCCATTGTTCCGCGCCCTCATGATCCTGCATCCATGGCACATAGCACATATGCAAAATCATCGGGTCATCGGGCGTTTTTCCAAATTCATAATTGCCCATGGACACCGGGTAATCAAGTTCCACTTGTTTATATAAGTCATTGGTATAATATACAAAATCCATGTTTTGTTCCGCAAACGCACGCCAGTTATTGACCATCACCTTAGTATATGTAATCGGGGCACGCACACTATAGGCAAGATCATCCTTTTGCGCCGCGGGAAGTTCAGGACATAGGTGAGGGATCAGATAATTAAAGCACGCCATCACGCATTTCTTACCGCGTAGTTTATGGGTTTTATTACCCCTGACATAGGTGACATCAACGCCTTTCCCGTCCGCCGTATTGATGGCGTTAATTACCGTTGAACTAAGGCGGATATTGGTGCCTTTATCATTGCCATCAAGCATTGAATAATTAATTTTCGCAGTGACCACATCTTCCATCGTGTTGCCCGGTACCGCATCCGGCATTAATGCCCGCACCGTTAAGCGCGCAATCGACGCATTTCCGTCAGGAAAATGAAATATATAAGGTTCATTACCGCGATGACCCGTGCGGGGAAGGGTGTGTTCAACACCCGGCATACCTCCATATCCTTGCACTGATGTGGTTGGAATATCTTTTATCCCTACGGCCCAGAATGTGATGCCCCAACGTTGATAAAGCGATATTATTTCCTCGTGAACCTTGCAATAATCCCTTAGGAAAGTTTCATAACTTGTTTTCCTAAGGATTTCATATTTCTCATCGAATGTTTTGCCAGGCATATAATCAATTTCTTCGGTGGTAAGCCTGAGCAAATCTTTTTTCGCATCTGAGGAAAGGGGCGTTTCCGCAACAAATTGATCCCACGGCTTTTTATCGTATCCAATCACGAGCTTTTCTTCGGCGAAATGATCCTTATCAAATAAAATCCCCTTGCTTAATCCCATATCCTTATAGAGTTCTTGATGGAAATAATCATAAAACCGTTCGGTAAATATACCGATTTCTTTTAAGAAACTTGCCGCCGCGGGGCTATAGGCGGATGGTGTATCAAGGCTTTCGGTGCCGCCGTAGCCGATTTTCGTTTCACCGCCCACTTTAAATTCATTGCGTTTGGCGTTACCGCCGAAATCATCATGATTATCAAGGATTAAAATACGCGCATCCGGATTTGTTTTTCGGTAAAAATAAGCACTTGCAAGGCCGCTTATACCGCCACCAACAATCACAAGATCATAGTTTTCCTCAACACTGACATCTGTTGAAAAAGGGCTGCCCATCACATGCGCATGCATATTTTCCCATGAACCATCATGACTGCCGCGAAGTCCTGTTTTTTCCGGCGGGTAATAGCCATTCGGCAGCCTAAAATTCTGCATATTCCCCGTATTCACATCACCACATGCTGTCATCCATGGCGTAAGAAGCGACGCCCCAATGGCCACTTGTGTGCCGTTTAAAAAGTCGCGCCTTGTGATATTTTTCTTCATTTCAACCATTCCCGTATTTTGTTTTTTATAAGGTACGGCTTTTCGATTATTCCTTCAAGACAAGAATAAAAAATCAAATTGAAACACTAAATATCTATATTAAATATGTTATGGTTAACGTAATTGTGAATAATCAACACACGGGCACAAAAATGACTATTTTAAAACAAAGTATCAATTTTTTCTTATAAGTATTATGACCGCAACCGCATACGCAGGCGAGGTGGTCGAAGTGATTTCAAAAGACCTCACATCATCGGAAAATGCGGAAGAAACCTTAAAATTCCTCTTTTCTGATGGATTTATGAAAATGTCTACTGATCAAGAAAATGACGTTATTTTTAACAGTCAATCACGAAATATGATGATTATTTCACACGCCGAAAAGTCATATATGATTTTTGATGAAAATACCGCATCCAACATTAAAAGCGAAATCGACAAAGCCATGGAAGAAGCACTCGCACAAGTGCCACCAGAGCAGCGCGCCATGGTCGAACGCATGATGAAACAACAAATGGGAAATATGAATGGCGGTGCACCGCAAATGCAAATGGAGATGCCAAAGGCAGAAATTCGAAAAGTAGGGCGCTCTGATACCATTAACGGGATTTCATGCGAATATTATGAAGCCTATACAGGCAATGAAAAGGATATGGAGCTCTGTGTGGCTGATTGGGACGATATTGACGCAAGCGAGAATATGACAAATTCATTTATGGCCATGGGTGAAATGATGGAAGGGTTTTTAGAACAAATCAGCCAAATGGCGCCAATGATGCAATCAAACGATAATCCATTTGCTTATTTAAAAGAAATGGACGGCTATCCAATCCTGAGCCGCCAATTCAGTAACGGCGTTGCAACAGAAGAAACAGTTCTAAAATCAATAACCGAACAAGACATTGAAAAAAATGAATTCAATGCACCAGAAGGGTACAACAAACAAGATATGATGGGGATGTAGTTTTAAAGCAGTTTATATAGAGCGGCTTATCCATATATAATTCGCATAATATATATTATGGTAAATTTTTATTATGCTATATAAGCAGTATATGACTTATACCTTTAAAACGTAATCCTTTGGACGCTCTAAGCGCGATTAGAATGAATTGATGGTCCTCTTACACGTCATCGCGTTTATAGACGGCTGTCATCATTTTAATCTGACCGGTTTTAAGACGCTTTAACTCTAACGCCCATTTTGTCACTTCATCTTTAAAGGCAAACAATGAATGCTTCGTTGTTTTTTTAAATTTTCCAGCGTGCGTGTTTGCAATGCCGCGATTTTATTTTCAATCACGCTTATCCAATGCGCCGTATGATCAAGATTAATATAAAAATAAATTCAATATTATCTGCGAGCTTCTCAGACGGTTTTTTCAATGCTTCTTTTGAATTGGTAATCACCTTTGGCACAAAAACAAATCCACCTGGCGCCGTATTCTCGGCAAGCTTTAGCCAATAAACATGACTTTCTGCATCAAGTTTGGGATAAAATGAATATACGTGTGCTGCATATTCTTGTTTTTTTGCATTGTGATCTTCTGACAAATGTTCAAATTTTTTCGATAATGCCAATAACTTTATGTGCTTATCAACCACAACTGTTAATTCTTTGTCACATAAATATTCAACATTTGGACCGGATCCCGCCGAAATACTGCACATATCAGCGCCGCAAATGGCATCATGTACTTTTATAACCTTGGTATTATCAATATTGTATTTTTGGAATATTTTCCGGTAAACGGTGCTCATTTCAGGGTAATGCGGATACCTTCCCCAAAATAAGTTTTTCCCCATGATGAAATCTTCGAGCGTTGCTGGCGCCTCTTTAACATCATCATTTTGCTTAACTATCTGTTTTTTATGAACTTTTTTCACCGACGCCTTTGGCGCAGGTTTATCCATAAGAAAATCTATTACTTTTTCAAACATCTAATTCTTGTTTTTTTAAATTTGGCTAACGTTTAAAATCTTGTTTGTCCCTACCCTTAATTACCCCTAAGAGTTGGCAAGACTTCAAGGAACAGAATAGCTAAGATCTGTAAACTTTCCGTAAAAAAAATATAGAATTAAATATAAGTCAAAAAAATTTAATTTTTTCTATTGGCAAGCGAAAAAAGTCTCTGTATAAGATGCAAACCAATGGCGCGAGCGCCTAAAATATGTGATCGATGATCCCCGATAGCTCAGTTGGTAGAGCAGTAGACTGTTAATCTATTTGTCGCAGGTTCGAGTCCTGCTCGGGGAGCCACTTTTCCTAAAATAAATATCTCTAACCTAATCTAACTTATTAAGCTTGCAAGCTGCGATATAATTTTGCGCCCTCTTCTGCATGCTCATTAGCACTTCCAACGGCCATCGTAATATTATCAATATTTGTATTAATCGATGACAATGCTTCTGATGCAAGGTTCATATTAGAGGCGATTTCCTTACTTGTAAGCGTTTGTTCTTCTACTGCGCTTGCAACCGTTGTAAATCCACCTTCAACAGTTTCTACTGAATGTTTAATTTCAGAGAGCTGCTCAATAACTTCACCAGATACCGTCTGCATTTCTGTGATTTAAGATAAAATTTATGATGTCGCCGAACCAACCTGACTTGCAAGAGATTTCACTTCGTTCGCAACGACGGCGAACCCCTTCCCGGCCTCCTCTGCACGCGCTGATTCAATCGTTGCATTGAGCGCAAGTAAGTTAATCTGCCCTGCAATTTCCTGAATAACATCAACAATATTATTCATAGATTGTGCAGCTGCATTCAATCTTTGTGTTGACTGGTCAGCAGTATTCGCAATTTGCATTGTTTTACCTACTTCGACACGTGATTTTTCCATACTTTGCGCTATTTCTCTACTGGACATTTCAAACTGCTCAGTTGCAGCACTAACAGTCTGTACTGTTTCCATAGTTTGCGTTGATGCCGATGCTACCGTAGTTGATTGTTCATTGGCTTGAACCACAGCGATTAGAATTTTATCAAGATTCTCATCGACGAGCGCACCGACACGTTCCGCTTCTTTGAGCGCCAATACTTGCTCTGTTGTATTCGTTGCATATTTAACCACTTTAAAAGGCTTCCCATTTGGTCCCAAAATAGGATTGTAAGACGCTTGTATCCAAACATCATTTCCGTCTTTATCAATTCTTCTAAATTCAGCGGATTGATAGTCACCTTTGGCAAGCGTTTCCCAAAAGACCTTATAATCACTACTTTCTTTTGTAGCTTGGTCAACAAATAAACTATGATGTTTACCTTTAATTTCTTCTAAAGTATATCCGAGCGTTTTTAAGAAATTTTCATTTGCATTTAAGATTGTGCCATCTAATTCAAACTCAATAACTGCCTGTGATTT
>DGPL01000054.1:0-28559 GCA_002390425.1 Kordiimonadaceae bacterium UBA4441
TTGAAGGTACGCCAGCGGCTGTTACCGTAGCAATGCCGATAAGGCCAAAGAATGAAACAAATAACGCCATCCACGGGTCAGGCATAAGTGGAAATAGCACATTTGGCGGGATCATAATTATAAAACCAATTTTAAATACTTTCCAAGCGGCATCTTCTAAGCCCTGTTTATGAAGCTTATCCACGAACCATCCTGCGATCATTACACTTGGAGGTGCGAATACAAGTAAACCGATTGAGTTTCTAAAGGCATAATCACTTGCTTCCCAACCCCAGGTCCTGATGAATAAAGACGTAGAGAAAAATTGAGCATAAGCAATAGTTGTCATCACGCCGACGAGTAAAGATATGCCTAAGAAGCTACCAAGATTATTCTTATAATAATTAACGGTTTTTAAAAAGCTGATGGCAGTTTCATCTTTTGCACGCTGGATTTGTCTTTTTGGCTCTTTTACTAACAACATAAAAAAGCTCAGAATAACGCCAGGTGCGCCCACAACTACAAATACGATTTGCCATGGTTTTAATTCTGAAATTAGGAACATTCCAGATGTATCGGTTGAATTAGCCCATGTAAGAATTTGACCACCAAGATAGAATGCTGTGGCTGATGCAATTGAGAGTGCACTGGAATAAAGTGCAATGGCACGTCCTCGTTTTTCTTCGGGGAACAAATCTGATATTAATGAAATAGCACAAGGTGATAACGTAGCTTCACCGGCACCAACGCCGATACGTGCGGCGAAAAGGCCAACAAAACTTTTAGCATATCCGGAAAAGCATGTTGCCGCAGACCAGACAAACATACCGACAGCAACCAAGGTTTTTCGCTTCATATTATCCGCCAGCCAACCGAGTGGAATACCCATTGTTGCGTAAAATATTGAAAAAGCCACACCCATTAGCAATCCGATTTGAGTGTCGGTTAAAGCAAAGTCTGCTTTAATGGGTTCAACTAACAGATTTACAATTATGCGGTCTAGGAAAGATAAAATATATCCTAATGTTAATAGTACGACGACATACCAAGAATAGCCACTCGCTGGATAGTCATTCTCTACACTGCCTGTTCCTTCAATTTTATCAGTCATAGTTCTTCCCTTTTTTATAATTTAATCCGGCACACTCGTTATGCAGTATATGACGACGAGATTATCATCGAAATCGAGAAACCCCAATTCTCTTCCTATGCGACCGTCTTTAGTCTTTAATTGATGTTCGTCAAACATAGTCAAGCCGATATCTTTAAGCTTTTCAACCGCGATGTCAAAATGTTCACATCTGACTATTATAGCAGCTCTTCGTAATCCAGAGTTAGTTTCTAATTTAGTATCTTTTAGTTCTAGTAATGCAAAACAGCGTAATTCGTCATCGGTGCTGAGGGCACAAAAATTAAGCGGGATTGAAGGTTTTATATTGAAGATTTCATATGCATATGAACCTTCGCCATAGTCTTTATAAAAATCTATCTTGAAACCTAATATGTCGCGATATAATTTTAATGAGCGTTCTATATCTGAAACCAAATAGGTGGCCGGCTGGAAGTTGGTTTTATATGTCGGTTTGACTGATGCCATAGAGCTTCTTTCTAACCGATTACGACGAACTTAAAATGCAATAAATGACGACAAGATTGCCATCAAAATCAACAATACCTAATTCTCTGCCAATTCGACCGTCGTTTGTTTCAAGTCGATCTTCCTTATAAGTTTTTAAACCTAATTCTTGAGCGCCAGCGACGACATCATCAAAATGTTCAACGCGAAGTACAATAGCGGCTCTTCTCGGACTAGGAACGGGACTTAATGAACCCTCACGAAGTTCAGTGAGGGCCATACAATTTGGTTCATCATCTGTACCCAATACACAGAAACCCATATCGGTTCCTTTTTTGATGTCAAAAACATCATAAGAATAGCTATCTTCAGGTGCATCTTTGTTAAATATCACTTTAAACCCGAGAACATCTCTGTAAAATTTGAGGGCGCGTTCAAGATCTGTAATTACATAATTAGCACGTTGAAAATTAATTTTTTTAGTCATTACATTATTTCTTTTTCTTTATTTTGATTAATATCATCTTCGCTCATGCCCAGGATTTCTTTATAAACATAATCATTATGTTCCCCTAACTCTGGCCCCGTCCATCGAACGGTAGAGGGAGTTTTGGAAAATTTTGGAAAAACATTTTGCATTTGCAAATTTTTAAACTGTGGGTGTGCCATTTTTAGAATGGCTTCACGTGCTTTAAAATGTGGATCATCAAGCATATCTGGTGCACGGTAAATCTTTCCTTGAGGAATGCCATGTTCATCCAGTTTCACTTGTAATTCATCGGCCGTTAGTGTTGATGTCCAATCAGAAATTATATCATCTAGCTCTGTTTGATTGTCGCCGCGCGCCACGTGCGTTTTATAACGCGGGTCTTCGGCAAGGTCCGGTCTTTCCATTGCTTCAGCGAGGCGTGCGAAAACGGTATTTTGATTTGCAGCAACCAGCACCATACTGTCATCTTTTGTTGGGTAAATATTAGAAGGGGCAATTTTCGGTAAAATTGAACCCGAACGCTCACGAATATAACCGCCTTCGGTATATTCGGTTACCAAACTTTCCATCATTGAAAGACAGGCTTCATATATTGCGCTATCAATAACTTGGCCTTCACCAGTCATGTTTTTATGATGAAGGGCGGCAAGGGCACCAAGACAAGCGAAGGTCGCTGCTAAGTGATCGCCAATTGAAATACCCATTCGGCTTGGTGGTGTAGAAGGGTCACCTACCACATAACGCATGCCTCCCATCGCTTCACCAATGGCGCCGTAGCCGGCTTTTTTCGAATAGGGTCCGTCCTGACCATATCCGGATACGCGGATCATGATTAATCCAGGATTTATTTTTTTAAGTTCATCATACCCCAAACCCCATCGTTCCATTGTACCAGGGCGGAAGTTTTCAAGTAACATATCAGCATTTGCGACCAAGTCGCGAATAACTTGTTGGCCCTCTTCAGTTCTTAAATTTAGAGTAATAGATTTCTTGTTTCTCGCAATAATGGGCCACCAAAGTGATTTACCATGTGATTTTTCACGGCCCCAAACCCGCATAGGATCTCCAACGCCTGGTTGCTCTACTTTAATTACTTCCGCGCCATAGTCTGCAAGAAGTTGGCCGCAAAAGGGGCCTGCTAATAGTTGTCCTAATTCAATAACTCTAATCCCTTTTAAAGGGCCACTCAATTTCTGATCATTTTTGTCAGTCATTTTTTACAATTCCGATCGTTAAAAGTAATAATGATATAATGATATAATATCTTGCCATTTTAGTCCATCCTTGTATAGAATAATTTCAATAATATTCTAAACGCAAATATGAGGCTTTATGATCAATAGTATTGAGATCGTCGAAGTGTCCGCAAGGGACGGATTACAAAGCGAAAAAGAGATAGTTTCAACGGCTGATAAGCTATCGCTAATTAAACGCGCCATAGACGCTGGTTTAAAACGAATCGAGGTAACAAGTTTCGTGAATCCAAAAAGGGTGCCGCAAATGGCGGATGCGGAAGATTTGGTGCAAATGTTACCTGAGCATGACGATGTGCGATATACGGGTTTGGTTCTTAATTATCGGGGGTTTGAACGAGCACGTGATTTAAAAATGGATGAAATCGGTTGCGCTGTCGTTGCAACGGAAACTTTCAATAAGCGTAATCAGGGCGTTGAAATTGCCGAAACCATTAAACAATGGAGCCAAATGGCAGATGATGCTCACCATGAAAATATGAAAGCGCAAATTATTATTGGCGCCGCATTCGGATGTCCATTCGAAGGAGAAGTTTCAACCAAACAGGTCGTTGATATTGCAAAAGAAGTAGCAAAGGCAGGCCCGTCGGAAATTGGGTTGGCGGATACCATCGGTGTTGCTGTTCCCAATCAAATTAAGGAAGTGATCAGCGCCGTTAAAAACGAAGTGCCAGACATTAAATTGCGTTGCCATCTTCATAACAGTCGCAACACGGGTTTTGCCAATGCGATCGCGGCGATTGATGCTGGAGTTGAAGTGCTTGATGCTAGTATTGGCGGTGTTGGGGGGTGCCCATTTGCACCAAATGCAACAGGAAATATTGCGACGGATGATCTGGTTTATATGTTGGATAGAAGCAACATAAAGACTGGTGTGGACTTAAGTAAACTAATTGAAACTTCATTGTGGTTGGAAAAAGTGCTGAAAAAACCTGTGCTCTCTCAAGTGGCTAAATCTGGTATATTTCCTCCGATTGAAGGACATTAGGAAAGCATGAAGGTAATGGATTATTGTGTAAGTATTCGTGCAGAAAAAATCCGTGTCTAATTAATGTTAATTCTGATCATAATTTAAAATACGAACTTCGAGGGTAAAATATGAATGAAAATTCAAAGGTTAGATCAACAGGTGGTTGGGTATTATTTGTCATTCCAATGCTTTTTGGCCTTTATTTCTTTCTACTTTCTACTGATTCTGTGGAGAAGGACGAAACCGCGCCGACAAAACTTATTGCAGGGGCATTTGCAGCTCCTGGCACGCCATGGGATGCGGACTGGCAGATTTTTAATAAAAATTTGATGGCCGCAAATGATAAGGGCGGTAATTTTGATGTAAAGCTGCTAATTCGTGGTGAAGTTGGCGGCGAGCCTATATCCATGACAAATGTTAGACATAATCGACTTCAGTTTGGCGGGTTCACTATTGGCGGAAGTTCAGCGGTTATTCCTGAAATGTCGGTATTACTCTCACCATATGTTTTTGATAGCTTTGAAGAAGTTGACTATGTCATGGATAATTACATGCTAGATGTTTTTCAGCCGCTGTTTGCTGAAAAAGGTTTGGTTCTTATCCGTTGGGTTGAAGTTGGATGGGCCCATATGTATGGAAAAGATCCTTTTATTTTGCCTTCTGATGCCGATGGATACCGCCTAAGAACTCAGGCGTCTGAAGCCGCACAAGTGATGATGCAATCTCTTGGTGGTGATATTCATCAGATGGAAGTGGCAGATGTTATACCTTCTCTTCAAACGGGCCTTATTCAAGGCGGCGAAACAAATGTCGTTATTTATTCTTTTACGGGACTTGCGACTGAAGCGGAGCATCTCGTTCTAACTCAGCACTCATATGATTCAGGTGTATTAGTCGCAAATAAAGAATGGTTCGATGGTTTAACGGCAATTGAGCAAGAACAAGTTCGAAATGCATTTCCAGCTTCGATGGACTCCCGAAATAGTGTTCGTAATATGTCAGAAGGGTTGCTTGCTAATTTAAGAAAAAATGAAGCAGTGACAGTTTATGATTTAGACGAAGAACAGAAAAATGCTTGGAAAGAAGCGACTAAAGATAACCATAAGCAGATTATTTCAGATATAGGTGGGCAGTCACAAGCAATTTATGACGCAATGATTAAAGGGCGTGATGAATATCGTCGGTTTCTGGCAAATGGAGGGAGTGACTGAATGGAAAATGCAAAAAACTTCCTTGATAAAGTTTATAAGTTTGAAAGAGCTGTCGCAATTTTTGCTTTTTCAGTGATGACCTTAATAATTATTGCTGATGTGATTATTCGTAAAATTGCTGGAGTTGGCATTGCGGGTGCTATGAGAATAGCCATTTATGCGATGATAGTAACGGCACTTATTAGCTTTGGTCTTGCATCGCATAAAGGGCGACACTTAAGACCAAAGTTTGCGGATCAATTGCTGCCAAAATCTTGGGAGTTTCAAATTATTTCCATTCAAGAAAGCCTTCATGCTTTGTTTAGTTTGGTATTTGCAATTGTTTCAATAGGGGTTGTTTATGAAACATACCTTCTTGAAGAAACTTCAAGGATGCTCAGAATTGCGATTTGGCCAATGCAGTCAGTCATTCCTTTTGCCTTTATCGTTGGATTTGTTCGCCATTCATTATATGCGCTCTATCCTAAAATAAGACCTGGTGATAACAGTGATATGACAAATCCGGAAGGTCTTTCCAAATGATGACCTTTTTATTTATTGCTCTTATTGTTATTGCTCTTATTTTACGTCAACGAATTGTTGTGATCTTAGGGTTTGTTGCGGGCTGGTGTTATATCGTTTGGGGAGATGGTGAGCTTAGCTATGTCGTTATGGATATATGGGCGGCAGCTGATCAAGAAGTTCTCTTATCCATACCACTCTTTATTCTTGCTGGTAATATCATGTCACAAGGAAGTATTGCAGAGCGACTTATTACGATGATGAGAGTTGCAACAGCACCTGTTCCTGGTGGGCTTGCTATTGCGACTATTTTATCTTGTGCGTTCTTTGCCGCTATTTCAGGCTCATCTACCGTTACATTAATTGCCGTTGGGTCTATAATGTATCCGGCTTTGATAAAGGCAGGTTATTCGAAAAAATTTGCAC
Source organism: Kordiimonadaceae bacterium UBA4441 (assembly GCA_002390425.1). Classification (GTDB taxonomy): domain Bacteria; phylum Pseudomonadota; class Alphaproteobacteria; order Sphingomonadales; family Emcibacteraceae; genus Pseudemcibacter. The sequence goes on from DGPL01000054.1 coordinate 6,407, forward strand.
TTGGTTCACTTTGTGCAGCGGGGACACTAGGTATAATCGTGCCACCAAGTATCCCTCTTATTCTTTATGGCGTCATGACGCAGACATCTATTGCCGATTTGTTTAAAGCGGGGATCGGCCCAGCAATTATGCTCACAGCAATATTTGGAACGTATGCTTTGATTTACAACTTAAAAGTAGAACGAGGCGAATTTCAATTATCTGAAATGTTAACGGTAACAAAAAAGGGCATATTTGCTTTATTTATGCCGGTTTTGATTTTAGGCGGTATTTATTCAGGTCTCTTTACGGCGACTGAATCAGCAGCTGTTGCTGTATTTTATGCAGTAATCATTGAAGTTTTTGTTCACAAGGAAATGAATTTTAACGACTTACAAAAAGTGATTATTGAGACGTCAACAATGCTTGGCTCATTGATACCGCTACTAATGATGGCGCTTTCTATCAACACGTTTCTTGCATACGAACATGTGCCGCATGCGCTCGTTGAAATTATTCAAGCAAACGTGGATAGTCAGACATCTTTCTTACTATTGACTTTAGTCGGCCTGCTTATCGTGGGATGTTTTGTTGATATTGGTTCCGCGATTTTAATTTTAGCGCCTCTTTTAGCACCTTTAGCGATAGCGCAAGATGTCGATCTCACTCATTTTGGCGTTATGATGATTGTAAACTTGGAACTTGGTTATTTAACGCCGCCACTTGGTTTAAACCTTATCGTCGCCATGGGCGTGTTTAAAGAAGACTTCTGGGTGATAGCTAAGTCAGTTCTTCCCTTTTTATTGCTCATGTTTGTCGGATTGTTGGTTGTTACCTTCTGGCCGTCACTATCACTCTTTTTACTCTAGGAATTTATAATGACCAATACTCAAATAATATTAAAAAGCAAGCCGGACGGAAACCCTAGCGCTGAAAATTTTGAAATCGCTTCTACTGATATACCATCTCCACAAGATGGCGAAATACTATGTAAAGCTTTATACTTATCTCTTGATCCTTATATGCGTGGACAGATCAGCGGGCGCCATATTTCTGGAACTGTTCATCCAGGAGATTTAATGAGAGGTGAAACGGTATCAGAAGTTATTGAAAGCAAATCGGATGTATTTAAAGTTGGTGATCTTGTAATGCATCATGGGGGTTGGCAGGAATTTTCTATCACAAATTCTGACGATGCTACTTTGGTTGATCAACGCCTAAAACCTTATTCATTAGCGTTAGGCGTTATGGGTATGCCAGGCTTAACGGCCTATGCAGGTGTGCATTACCTAGGTGAATTAAAGCCATCTGATGTTGTGTTGGTTTCTGCGGCCAGTGGCGCCGTTGGTTCTATGGTTGGACAGTATGCTTTAAACATAGGATGCCGTGTTATTGGGATAGCAGGCAGCGATGAAAAATGTGGATGGTTAAGGGATGTTGCTGGTTTTCATGGTACGATAAATTATAAAAATGAAAATCTTGCTGAAGCAATCAAAAGAGAATGTCCAGAAGGGGTTGATTTCTATTTTGACAATGTCGGTGGAGATATGTTGGATACTGTGATGTGGCAGTTGGCAATTGGCGCCCGTGTTGTTTTATGTGGACTTATGGCCCAATATAATACGGATGTTATTCCTCCTGGGCCCAACCCCGCATCGATTATTAAAGCTAGAGCGACGGTGCGTGGACTAGTGGTTTATGATTTCCATGATAAGAAGCAGGAATTTCTAGATTTTACAATTCCATTACTAGACGAAGAAAAAATTAAATATAGAGAAGATGTATCTGAAGGGTTAGATCAAGCGCCTCATGCTTTTGAAAGATTAATGAAAGGTCAAAATTTTGGTAAGACAATTATCAAGATTAGTTGATGGTTTACTTTGAATAAAAGGTATAATAGTATATCTTTAGTATTAATTATAAAATGATAATCCAACATTGGAGAAAATAATGAAAATCTTGCAGAATATAAGATGGAAGATTGCAAGCGCGGTTTTAAGCGTATGTGCCGTGTCAACTGTATCAGCAGAGACGATTGACCTAAAAACACCTGAGGGGATTATAGAAGCAACAAGAAAAATTTATTGTTCGAGCACAGATCAAAAAATTACACGATATATGTTTGACGGTTATATATATGGCCGTAAACGTGGAGAAGCGGATAAACTATTATTTAGATCAACCGGAATGACTGTTCGTCAGTGTGTTTCCGTAGAAGATGAAAAGCGCGGAAAAGGGTATAAACTGATCACGCGTGAAATTATGCTTTATCGTGATCCCGTTACTGGTGAAGTACTTGATAAATGGGAAAACCCGTATCTTGGTCGCGAAGTTGACGTGATGCATGTGTCGAATGATCCGGTAAATCAACGGGCGAGCTTTCCATATGATGCAGAGGGTAAACCCGCTGCAAAATGGATAGGCAGAGAAATTAAGGATAGCTGGTTTATTAATCTTACTGTTCCGTTATTTTATCACAATACGATGCAAGGCGATTATCAGAAATATGTTGGTGGAGCTTATCATGCGACTGAAATGTTCAGCTTCATGGGTAAGACGGATGACCTTCTAGATGGTGATAAAGATGTCGCCAATGTAGATATTTCTTGGACGCGCTTGTCGGATTGGCTTCCTTGGATGGAAATGCAGGGTCGCGAAGGTATTTTATATGTTAATGCGATCGGTAAATTACTTAATAGTCATGACGAATTACCACAAGTGCTTAAAGATTATATCAGAGATGTTGAACCAAAATATATGACGCCACCCCCCATTGATGATACGCGCCCTAATGCAACAACATGGACAGTATTTAAAGAGAGAACTGAGCCACAACGTCTACCTTTCGGAGGTCATAACTAGTCGTAGTGAGCGCAAGAACACTTTTTGAAAAATTATGGAATGACCACACCGTTTGCCAATTGGCGGACGGTGTGGATTTACTTTATATCGACCGTATTTTTTTACATGAACGCACTGGTAGTATTTCACTGATTAGCTTAGAGGATGCAGGCAGGAGTGTATTAAACCCAGAAAAAGTTTTTTGCACGATGGATCATATCGTGGACACTTTCCCCGGCAGAACAGATAAAACAACGATGCAAGGTGGCCGTGATTTTATCGAAATGACCCGCAAAGCAACCAATAATGAGAATATTAGACTATTTGATATCGGTGATAGAGAGCAAGGCATTGTTCATGTTACCTCGCCAGAACAAGGAATAATATTACCGGGATTGACGCTTGTGTGTCCTGATAGTCATACTTGTACACAAGGCGCATTTGGTGCGTTGGCGTGGGGAATTGGATCCACAGAAGCTGAACAAGCATTAGCCACAAATGTTCTTAGGATGGAAAAACCAAAATCCATGCGTGTTTCTTTTGATGGTGAATTGCCAGCTGGTGTGACCGCGAAAGATATGATTTTACATTTAATTTCTAAATATTCAGCATCGGGGGGGGTTGGTTATGCCGTTGAATTTTCTGGCTCCGCCGTTAAATCACTTTCAATGGAAAGCCGCATGACACTTTGTAATATGGCGGTGGAGTTCGGTGCCTTTACAGGGATGATTGCGGTTGATAAAAAAACCATAGATTATGTTAAAGGAAGACCTTTTGCACCAAAAGGGGAATTATGGGAACAGGCCGTTCAATATTGGGAAGACTTAAAATCAGATAATGAAGCCACTTATGATAAAGAAATTATCATTGATGTGACGAACTTAAGTCCGACTGTATCTTGGGGTACAAGCCCTGGGCAATCAATTGCACTAGGAGAAAAAATTCCATCACCAAATGATTTTGAAGATAAGAACCAAAGAATCGCAGCAGAAAATGCTTTAAGTTATATGGCGATTAAACCCGGTCAATGTCTACGAGACCTTAAAATTGACGCCGCATTTATTGGGTCCTGTACCAATAGTAGGCTACCGGATTTAAGACGTGTAGCAAAATTGCTTAAGAATATGAAAGTGGCCTCAGGCGTTCGTGCGATTTGTGTTCCGGGATCTACAGAGGTTAAATTAGCTGCCGAAGAAGAAGGTATTGATAAAATTTTCATGGATGCGGGGTTTGAATGGAGGGAAAGCGGCTGTTCAATGTGCTTTTTTGCAGGTGGTGAAAGCTTTGGATTTGAAGAACGTGTTGTGAGCAGCACAAATCGCAATTTTGAAGGCCGACAAGGCCCAAAAACAAGAACCCATATCGCTAGCCCTGAAACGGTTGCGGCGTCAGCGATCGCGGGGCGAATTTGTTCTGCTTCTGAAATTGAGGGTTGATCTATGAGGGGTTTAAATAAAATAAATTCGCGCGCCATTCCACTTCTTAGAATTAATGTGGATACGGATGCAATTATACCATCCAGAGAAATGAAAAAAGTTTCTAAGCGTGGATTAAGTGAAGGGCTTTTTGCGGGTTGGCGCTATCTCTCAAATGAAAGTCGTGTTTTAAATCCTGATTTTATTTTGAATGACCCTTATTATCGTGAGGCACAAATATTATTAAGTGGAGATAACTTTGGCTGTGGTTCAAGTCGTGAGCATGCGGTATGGGCGCTTCATGAATATGGTATTCGCGTTATTATTGCGCCATCTTTTGGGGCGATATTTTATAAGAACTGCATTCGTAATGGGATATTACCTATAGTATTAAATGAAGAAATTATTACCAAATTCGATAATGGCAATATTAATATAAACCTTGAAGAACAAAAAATTAATGAGAGCATAAAATTTGAAATCGCAGTTGCCGATAAAGAAATGTTATTACAAGGCTTGGACGATATTGATTTAAACTTAAAATATATAAATCAAATTAAATCATTTGAAAAGATTGACCGTAAACAACGCGCGTGGGCATATTTGTAAGAAAATCTTTAAATTAATTTGGTTGCCCCTAAAAAACCACATATGAATACGAGCGCCCAGATTGACAGAGCTTGCGGCTTGGCTTTTTTACGAGCGCTTAAGATGATTTCATTTGCATCTTCTGTCGAGCCATCGCGCAGTAATTTAAACCCAATAACCCATTTAGAAACGACAATACGTAACGTAATCCCGAGCGCAATAATTATTGAAAAACAAAATAATTTCAGCGAAAGCCATAAGTCAAAATATGAATTTTCTGATGTTATACTCCATACACTAATGGCAAAAATAACAACAAGCATGACATATCTTACGCTTAAATCGATTTTTCTAAACATGTCACCAAGAGCAATATTCTCATATAAAAAAACGGCCCAACATAATGCTAACCATATAAGTGACCCGATCCATATTAAGCTTAGGAAAAGCGGCGTCAGTGATACCAACCCAAAGTTACTCGCCATGTGAAAACCGGTGGGTAATATCATAATAAGTGCTGTTCTTGGTCCCATATCGAGCTTCATGGCAAGATGTAAAAACCTTAAGCGTTCATCTATAGGCAATGTAGGGTCTGCTACGCGATTAGCGGCCAAATAAACACCAAGGTCACCGCCCAACCAATAACCCATCAAAATGATGTGTATAAAAAGGAGTATGCTATGAAGTTCCATCATTAAATAACTTTCTTTTTGGCAAGGTTAGCGATGGTTTCCGTTTGCGCGGATATAAAATGAGCGCGATCAGGAATTTTATGATTACCGTTTTGATCAAGCAGGCTATTTGCCTTTTGGCTTCCTTCATTACCATAGGTATCGGCAAACATTTCAAAACGTTGGCGGGCGAGGTAGTTGCTCATCCCGGGCCTTCTCCTATATTTGCGAAGCGCATTTAGATCTATGCAGTCATTTGCGGTCATAGTTTCACCATATCCTGCTTCTGTCATAATTTGCCCTTTATAATTAATAACAGCAGAGCGTCCATCAGTTGAGCTTTTGGGTAGTTCATGACCACGAATAGACCCGGAATTTGCGGAAATAATATATGCCATATTTTCAAGCGCGCGCGCCTTTCTTGCTATTTGTTTAGGGGTTTCACTCATGTTGCCCATTTCTCCAGTAGAATGGAGGAATACTTCCGCGCCGCGCATGGCAAGGCACCTTGCTATTTCAGGATAAAGGATTTCTTCGGAAGCAATGGCAGCGAGGTTACCAATTTCTGTTTTGGCTACAGGGAAAACACCTTCCATACCATATATATCAAGATACTTGTCCCAGACATCATGGGGGGTAGGGGCAAACATACTGTTCAATCGGCGATACCTTAAAATGACATTCCCATTTGGCCCTATGATAAAGCACGTCTGGAAATAGAGACCTGGAAAATGATCATCAATTTCATATGCGTTTCCAGCCAGATAGATATCATTATCTTGTGCAATTTTACCGAGTTTTTCATATTCTGATCCATCGACATGAATACATGCTTTTTGGGCCCATCCTTCAATTGTATCGCCTAGAGGGTAAGCGGTAAGAAAATATTCGGGTAAGACAATAATTTTACTATCAGGGCCAACGAAACGTTTACTGGCAGGGATTTCCGAAGCAAGTCGTTCTATAGTTGCATTCATGATTATTTGCGCGTCTTCGCGATTTGCACAATCATTAATCGCATCTACGGCAGTCTGTAATGCGATACCATAATATGAAGGGCCAAGTAATTCTTGTTTTTCTAACATTTATTTATATCTCTATTAATTCAATTAATTCTCCCGCAGAACCAATACAACAGGCACTGCGACGACCATCATATCCGGCGTTTTCTAATACGGCCGGCTCGGTCAGAAGTGGGGCTTTAATTTTATCTAAATCTTCTACCATATATGTAGTCATGGCGATACCTGGTTCAAGCATGTCATCATTTCTAGGGCGGATGATTGTTCCTTCAGGATATTGGTCAATTTCATTATTCACTACGCGACCGTTGCATGACATTGAAAGAAAATGTTTAGTGTCTTCAGGTAAATCGAAAGCATTATTAATAACACTATAAGGTATATGGAACGTCTTACCTTCCTCCCAGCCAAAAGCATTCACATAAAACTGAATGGTTTTTTTCACATCGGGTGTTGCTAAGATCATAATAAAAATATGATCAACAAAGGATTTTGCTCCTGGAAGGTCGTAAGCTGGAAGGTCGCCGCGAATTTGATTAAGATAAAATAATTCTTTTGAAAGGCCGACTGCTTGCATTGGATAAATGGCATCGCTAAAATCATACTCTGTTGGCTCACCAATTATTTTAAATGGGCTATTTTTTAGTTTTGCATGAAGTAAGTCTGCGTCTGTTACAGTTATTTCTATGGCATTCCAGCCATAACTTCTTAAATATTCATATTTTGGCACATCATCATTTTGAACTAGACGGATATAAACTTCGGCACCGCTTTCTGGCCCCGTAATGATTTGTCTTCTTCCTACCATTTTAGGGGTTCCCCAAGAATTTGCTTGTGTCTCAGTGACAATGCTTTCTTCTATCACTTTATAAGCAAAATGATCTTGATAGCTCTTAAGAGTTGCGTCGATGTCGGGGGCGCTTACGGTTGCTATTTTGATGCGACCTTCCGTATCACCGTTCTTTCTGGTGATTCCCATAACGCTCCCTTTATTAATTTTTTCTGATTAGATGATTTATTTCTTTGCTCAAAAGTGCAATGACAAATATCATTATCGCACCTTTAATCATTGTTATAGTAGGCTTAAATAAAACCTAAACCTTGAGGTAAAAATGTCTGATCTTTCAATATTATTAGAAGAATTAACAAATTTATTAGGTGATCAATATGTGATTACTGAAGAAAAAGAGTGTAAATTTTATTCTCAAGATGTTTTTATGGAAGCGGAAAATACTACGAAAGCTGTTATTCAACCTGGAAATATAACCGAACTTTCAAAGGCAGTGGCAGCTGTGACTAATGCTGGATATGCCATTTTCCCTCGCGGTGGTGGTATGTCATATACAGGCGGGTATTTACCGAGCCAAGAAAAAGCGATCTCACTTGATACATCTCGCTTAAATCAAATTGTCGAAATAAATCATGAGGATATGTATATCACCGTTGAGTGTGGGTGCACCTGGGCACAAATCCATGATGCACTTAAGCAATCTGATGTTAGGACACCATTCTGGGGAACTTTATCAGGGTTAAAAGCCACCGTTGGAGGCGGAGTTAGCCAAAATAGCTTATTTTTTGGAACGGGTCTTTATGGTTCGGCAGTGGAAAGCGTTATTGGCTTAGAGGTTATTACTGCAAAAGGAGAAATGATCAGAACCGGATCTGCATCAGTAAAAGGTGGAAATGTATTTTTTAGACATTATGGCCCCGATTTAACGGGTATCTTTTTAGGGGATACAGGGGCCCTTGGTATTAAAGCGAAAATTACGCTAAAGCTAATGAAAAGGCCAAAATATCATGAATTTGGTTCATTCAGTTTTGATCGTTACGAAGATATGTTGCCGGCAATGAGCGAAATTTCAAGAAAAGGACTTGCAAGTGAATGTTTCGGATTTGATCCTTATCTTCAAGAACAGCGTATGAAACGGGAAAGTATCGCTAAAGACATAAAAAGTTTAACGGGTGTATTAAGTGCGGCAGATAATTTTTTAGATGCTGTTAAAAAAGGAACAAAACTTGCCGTAGCTGGGCGCGGATATATGAAGGACGTGCTTTATTCATTTCATGCAACCAGTGAAAATAACTCAAAAGAAGTTGCTAAGTCCGATATGGATGAAATTAGAAAGATTGCAATTGAAGCGGGCGGCAAGGAAATTGAAAATAGTATTCCCACACTTATAAATGCCAATCCATTTTTACCTCTTAATAATATGGTTGGTCCGGATGGCGAAAGATGGGCGCCCGTTCATGGGTTATCCCCTCATTCGCGTGTTGTTAAATTGCATGATGCCATTAGGGATTTATTTGCAGAAAATATAGAAAAAATCGAAGAATATAAAGTTGGTGTTGGTTATATGTATGTCACGGTAGGAGCAAGCGCCTCACTGATTGAGCCTGTATTTTTCTGGCACGACGCCTTGAAAGAATTGCACAAAGATACGGTTGAGAAGAAACATTTAAATTCCTTAAAAGGGTTTGATGAAAACCTAGAGATACGAGATTTCGTAACTGGATTAAGGAAAAAGTTGATTTTGCTATTTAAGGAGCATGCAGTGGTTCATTTGCAAATAGGTAAGTCTTATCAATATAGCGAAGGAATTGAAGAAAATAGTTTGAACCTTGTCAAAGCGATTAAACAATACACAGATCCTGATAACCTTATTAATCCAGGTTCACTTGGATTATAAAAAATTGACTTATTTAGCATTGATCAAGATCGAATATCCTTATTATTCATATTATTTTCATCTCTAAATATATACAAATAATTTAGCAAAGAAATACTAGAACCTTTTTATTTCAATGACTTTAAGGCTAAAAATATAGTTTTCAAAATAAATATGATCTTAAATAAGACCAATTTAGTATAAAATTAAAATTAAGATGATGTAATGTGCAAATTCCTTCCTATATATTAAGTATTTTTAAGCTTGCTAACGAGCAGAATTAATCGCTAGAGGGGAAGCTTAAGTTGGCGCCTGACATAATGCTGGTTGGCCAACGTGACGTTACGGTTTTAATCTTAGTCCAGAAACGGACCCCTTCTGGCCCATACATGTGATGATCGCCAAATATTGAGCGTTTCCAGCCACCAAAACTATGAAAGGCAAGGGGCACGGGTAACGGAACATTAACACCGACCATTCCCACTTTGATCTTGCGTGTAAAATTCCGGGCAATATCGCCTTCTCTTGTGAAAATGCATGTACCGTTACCATATTCATGATCTTGCACGAGTTTCACGGCGTCTCCATAGCTGTTCACGCGCACAACTACTAAAACTGGACCAAAGATTTCTTCTTTATAAACCGACATGTCTTTTGTAACATTATCAAGAATTGTCGGGCCACAGAAATATCCATCTTCTTTTCCATCAGGGCCTTCAAAAGTACGTCCATCTAATACGACTTTTGCACCGTCTTTTTCACCTTCTGAAATTAAACCTTTAACACGCGCGCAATGTTCTTTCGTGATTAGTGGTCCCATTTCATTGCCTGCTGACATGCCGCACCCAACTTTGATGTTTTCTGCTTGATCTTTAATTTTTGTGATCATTTCATCAGCGACGTTATCGCCAACCGCAACGGCAACCGATAATGCCATGCAACGTTCGCCTGCGGAACCAAAAGCGGCCCCGATCATTGCATCAACCGCTTGATCAATATCAGCATCAGGCATAATAATCGCATGATTTTTTGCACCGCCAAGTGCTTGAACGCGTTTGTTATTGGCTGTTCCTGTGTGGTAAATATATTCGGCGACCGGAGTTGAACCTACAAAACTTACAGCTTCAATGCCATTATGTTTTAGAATATGGTCAACCGCCACTTTATCGCCGTGCACCACATTAAAAACGCCATCGGGAAGTCCTGCTTCAGAAAATAGACGTGCCATAACATTTGCACATGATGGATCACGTTCTGATGGTTTCAAAATAAACGTATTCCCACAGGCAATCGCCAGCGGAATGGTCCAAAGCGGTACCATCGCAGGGAAATTAAAAGGGGTGATCGAGCAAACAACACCGAGTGCTTGGCGCGTATTATAAACATCAATACCGCTGCCCACTTGCTCGGAAAATTCACCTTTTAACATTTCAGGAATGCCGCAAGCATTTTCAACGATTTCAAAACCACGGGTTAATTCACCCATGGCGTCGTCCCAAACTTTGCCGTGTTCTTTTACGATATGCTCGCATAATTCATCACGATTTTGTTCTAAAAGTTCGCGGAATTTAAACATGATTGAGACACGTTTCATTAATCCGGTATCTGACCAGCTTTCGAAGGCTTTCGCAGCTGTTTCAACGGCTGTATCGACATCGTCGGTACTTGCAAGCCCGACCTCACCTTGAACCTGACCAGTTGACGGGTCATAAATGGGAGCTGATCGGCCACCTGTTGCGGCGACATTTTTGCCGCCAATATAATGATCTATTTTATACATTTTTTTCTCTTTACGTTTTTCTTTATGATGCTTGTTATTGAATGTCGTTCGCTGTTTTTTTAAGGATATCAAATATGGGTTCTAATTCTTGTTTGCTACTGGTCAATATCGGTGCAATGGCGATTGTATCGCCGTTCGTGCGGATATTGATACCATGTTCATAGGCTTTCAGGAAGAAATCATGTGAACGGGCACCAATCACACCGTCACGCTGTTCAATAGTAAGGCCGCCGGCAAGACCAAAGTTTCTGATATCCGTAATGAATGGCTCACCTTTTAAACTATGCATCCCATCTTCGAAAAATTTGATATTGTTTCTTACTCGTTCATAAATACCTTCTTCTTTATAGATGCATTGAGCGGCGATCGCTGCGGCGACGGCGAGGGGGTGTGCAGAATAAGTATAGCCGTGGAAAAATTCGATACCCGCTTTAGTACCATCAAGAAAAGTATCATATATTTTCTTAGAAGCAATAACACCCCCCATAGGTACGGCAGCGTTATTGATAGCTTTTGCCATTGTGCAAATATCTGGTGTTACACCAAAATATGTTGCGGCATTTGCCTCTCCTAGACGGCCAAAAGCAGTAATGACTTCGTCAAAAATTAATAAAATGCCGTGCTTCTCTGTAATTTCACGTAGTTTCTTTAAATATCCTTTAGGTGGAACAAACATTCCGGCTGAACCGATCATCGGTTCAACAATTACGGCAGCGATTGTTGACGCATCGTGTAGCGTAATAAGTTGCTCTAATTCTTTAAGATATTTCATAGGGTCTGTATCTGGCTCGCCGCGGGTAAAGGCGTCTTCAGCGGCGTCGTATGGAAATGGTAAATGATCCACGCCTGTTAAAAGGCCGCCAAAAAACTTTCTGTTATTGACCATGCCGCCAACAGATATGCCGCCAAACCCAACACCATGATAACCATTTACGCGACCAATTAGGCGTGTTCTCGTGCCTTCGCCGTTTATACGGTGATACGCAAGCGCCATCTTTAAGGCCGTATCAACGGCTTCCGATCCTGAATTGGTAAAAAACACATGATCGAGTGTTTCTGGGAATTGTTCAGCAATGATGTTTGCAAGGTCGAAAGCTTTTTCATGACTGAAATTGAACGCAGTGGCGTAATCAAGTTCTGCAGCCTGATCTTGAATAGCCTCAGTGATTTTTGGGTGACAATGACCAAGATTAGAACACCAAAGGCCGGAAAAGGCGTCAAGAACTTGACGCCCATCGCTGGTTTCGTAATAAAGGCCTTTAGCCCGATTATAAAGTCGCGGGGATTCTTTAAAAGTACGGTTTGGTGTAAAAGGCATCCAATAGGCTGCCATATGATCATTTTTGTTATCTTTTTGATTCATAGCACATTATTCGCTTTATTATATTTTGATAGTATAGATAATATTCTGATCTATGTAATTTATTCAACTATTATATATTGTATAATAGCTCTTGGAATACTTTTATATCTATCCTATGGAAATTTAAATGAGAGAACTTCATGAAACTGGTTTATGGCCCCCATCCTATTTTTAAAGAAAAATCGCAAAATGTCTCAAAAATCACAACCGAAATTATAGATCTATCAAAATGCCTTGAAGCGTTATTATATAGTGAAGGCGCAGTGGGTGTTGCAGCGCCTATGGTAGGTGTTTTAAATCGTGTTATTTCTTATGATTTACAAGAAAATGATAATAAAAACCCTGTTAAAATGATTAATCCTGAAATTATATGGACCAACGATGAAAAACAGACGTTTGAAGAAGGCTCAATCTGTTTTCCCGGTGTCACTTTAAAGATTGAAAGGCCCAAACAAATTAAAGTTAAATACTTGGATATTGAAAGTAATGAGAGGGAATTAGAAGCAGAAGGATGGCTTTCAACAGTTATTCAACATGAAATTGATTATCTAGATGGTAAAACGATTTTTGATCACTTATCGCCTATGAAGCAAAAAATGGCTTATAAAAAAACTAGAAAATTTCAAAAAGAAATGAATTTTTAATAAATGCGCCTATGATGTTAATTCTGCCACATTTGAATGCGAAATATTTGATTAAAAGTTGTAGAATGCTAAAATAAGATATTAAAACAAAGGAAAACCCATGTTTAAACAGTTTATAGCAATACTCATTTTAATCTCTTTACCTTTTACCGCGCACGCGAAATTATCTGATAAAAATGTAAGAGAAACTCAAGAAATGCGACAAGAAGTCTTGGCGCAACTTTATGAAAATAACCCAGAAGCACGCGAATTGATCGCCAATGCAGAAGGATATGCTGTATTTAATAACGGTGGTGTTAATTTAATTTTTCTTTCTGCAGGAAGTGGTAAAGGTGTTGCTCATGATAACAGATCCGGCCAAGATACTTACATGCGCATGGCTACTGGCGGTGTTGGTATCGGGCTTGGCATTAAAGATTATCGCACGGTAATGGTGTTTCATAAACGCGCTATGTTCGATCAATTTGTTGATAAAGGCTGGGATCTTTCCGGTCAGGCAGATGCAGCAGCGAAAATTGACGATAATGGCGGTGAGGCTAACGCAACAGGCTCAGTTGTGAGCGGTATAACAGTTTATAATATGACCGAGAAGGGGCTTGTATTACAAGCTACCATTCAGGGTACAAAATATTGGAAATGGGATTAAACATTTTATTCAAATTAAATTTATGAGCTCGCCTTTTGAAAATAGGCGTGCTCATTTTTTTTAGATTTAAGTCCAAAAAATATCCTAAGAATGTTTGATTGTTTAATTATACCTTCGATCAATATTAATGATATGGCAAATGTGCCTAAAGCGATCATAATATATTCAATTAAGGCGCTAAACCCCCAATCAATAATATAATATCCTATCACTATCATTACGGTTTGATGAAGAATATATAGAGGGTAAACGATAGAGCCAAAATACCGGAGTGTATTATTCGTGAAATTTAGATATCGTTTTGCAAAACCAATTATAGCCGCAATCCATGACCATTTTAATAAAACTTCTAGCAAATCCCAATTGATAAAATCTAGCGGGGTTTCCAAATTATATTTTATCAAGGCAATGGCATATAAAATTAATGCTAATGATAATGACCAAAAACGAATATTTTCAAATCTAACCCAAACTTTTGGCATTCTTACAAATAAGACGCCAATTATTAGGATATATGCAAAAATGAATAAGGCGTGCCAATCATCAAATATATTATGTGAAACCTCATTATGACCTAAATAAAAATACTCACTTAAATAAATAATATACGGTGCCCATAGTAATCTTAACCCCTTAGTCAACCAGTCTTCTAACTCATGCAAAATTCTTATTCCTGATTCACTATTAATGAAATAGAACAATGGTATGAGGATTAACGTGAAACAAAATAGATAGAGAACATACCACATATGCGTATAAGTCGGCCAAGGGGTGATCATACCTTCTAACCATGTAAAGTGGAAATATTGTTCGGTCCAGAATTGCCAATATCCAGGTTCAATTAAACCTTTCTGTAATGCTTCAAAATAAGGTTGAGGTGCAACGACTACAATTATAGCGAACAGAGGAGGAATGAATAATTTCACAACGCGCTGCCAACAAAATTTTCCAAGTGACATATTGGTCATCATGACACTAACCGCTACACCCGATACTAAAAATAAAAGATCTAACCGCCAGGTTGCTGTCAAAAGCATGATCGACTTTAAGAATTGACTGTCGTGACCGCTTTCAATGTGAAAGGGCCATTCTACAAACATCATTCCTGTATGATAAAAAATGAGATATGCGAAGGCGAGTACTCTCAACCAATCTAAAAAATATTGTCTTTTATTATATTTTTCCAAATTCATAATAATTCCTTTGTCACTAATTAATTTATTGAAAATATGGTGCAATTATAAAACACTATGTGCCATCAGACTGGTGTGAATGGCCTTTATTTGTGATATGTGGCATCATGTATGGGATAAGTGGGGTAGTTATAGGGATAAACGGAGATAATTCATTTGATCCAAACATTCAAAAGACATTGGCAATTATTTTTATTTACATTTTTATATGTATCTATTGATGCGATTGTTAGAGCGACATCTCAAATTATGGAATATGCCGAACGTGGAACGCCCTTGCCAGTTTGGCAACCCTTTGTGTGGGAATTTTCTAGTACTTTTATCGTGTTAATAATTGTTCCCTTAATACTGATGTTTGATGAACGCTATCCAATTTCAAGTAAAAGTTGGCCCAAAAGAATAGCCATACACATTCCACTAAGTTTTCTTTTCTCAGCTGTACATATTTCTGCAATGATTGCCTTACGAAAGTTAATATACTTTTTAGCAGGTGAATATTATGACTACGGAGAGATTAACTACGCTATTCTCTATGAATATCGAAAAGATATCATGACTTACTGTAGTATTTTATTGGTGATTTATGCATATCGCGAAATCTTACGCTTAAGAAACGGTGAAGCTCAAATCGAAGAAAACGATGAAGAGCGAATTATGGTGAGTAAGGCGGGTCAGTTTAAATTTGTAGAACCTTCTTCTGTTGACTGGGTGGAAGCAGCAGGAAATTACGTTGAACTGCATGTTGGTAAAGAAACATACATGCTTAGAGCGACCATGAAAGATATTGAAAGTAGACTAGGAAATAAAGACTTTGCCCGTGTTCATCGGTCAACTATTGTGAAGCGTGCGTTAATTGAGAGTATCAAACCACTCTCTATCGGGGATAAAAAAATACACCTTCAGGGTGGAGTAGACGTAAGAGTGTCGCGTCGATTTCACGAAAACTTAAAGCTCGTGGGTTGATCTTTAAGGGCTTGCCGCCTATCCTAGCTACATCAAAATAATTTGGGAGATACAAAAATGATAAATGTTTTTAAAACAGTTTTATTCGCTGGGGTCGCGTCAATAACGATGACTGAACTGGCCAGTGCACAAGCTAATCCATATGAAATGGTGCCTGGTACTTGGGCGGAATTACCAAATGGACGCAATTGGGGTTCAACGAGTACCGTATATTACGGCGGCGATGGTACGATTTGGGCTGCGGAGCGTTGCGGTGCTAATGGGAATTGTATGGATACACCAGATATTGATCCTGTCATGCAAATTGCTAAAGACGGAACAATTTTAAAAACCTTTGGTAAAGGAATGATGGTTTGGCCACATGGGATCCACGTTGACTATGAAGGAAACGTTTGGATCGCGGACGGCAGAGGCGATGAGGAGCGTGGGGTAGGGCACCAAGTGCATAAATTTAGTCCGGACGGTGAATTACTGATGTCTTTGGGTCAAGCCGGAAAAGCTGGCTCAGGAAAATATGAATTTGATCAACCGTGCGATGTTCTTGTTGCGCCGAATGGTGATATTTTTGTCGCGGATGGTCATCATAGAAGAGGCCAAGAAGGACCCAATAACCGCGTTGTGAAATATAATAGTAAAGGCGAATACATTATGGAATTCGGTGGTTTGGGCGCTGAATTTGGTGAAATGAATGAACCGCACGGCTTAGCGATGGATAGCCAAGGAAGATTGTTTGTTGCTGATCGTTATAATGACCGTGTACAAATTTTTACCCAAGATGGGGAATTCATTAATTCATGGCGCCAGTTTGGACGACCTAGCGGTGTTTATATCGATAATAATGATATTCTTTACGTGGGTGATAGTGAAAGTAATTCAGGCGGCACTCGTAATCCTGGTTGGGATCGTGGCATCCGCATTGGGAGCGCAAAAACAGGATGGGTCACAGCCTTTATTCCTGACCCAGATAAAACAACACGCTTTAATGTCGCAGAAGGAGTAACAGCGGATGATGAAGGTAATGTCTATGGTGCTGAGGTAGAAGTTGGAGGTCTTAAGAAATATATTCCAAGAGGGACCGCGCCACGCAGAAGATAATTTAAACTTTTTATTATGATTAAAGAGCATATCTAATTTGTTTTGGATATGTTCTTTTTTTTATGGAATTAAAAAAACTTATGCTTTTAAAAATAAAAAGATAGATAAAATATTTTATAAAATGCGGTTTATCATAGTAGGCGTAAGCAGAAAATGGCATTTACTTAATGTGTCTAAATTTTAAAAATGGATTGATTAAATGAAAGATGTATTAGGCTATAGAGCAAAATTTGGTGTTTTAGGACCCGCAACCAATACTATCGTGCAACCAGATTTTGATGATTTGAGGCCCGAAGGTGTTACTAATCATTACAGTCGTATTTATGTTGAAAATGCCAGTGCGATTTCTGATGAAACATTTATGGCAGGTACCATGATCATCTCAGAAAATACCATAGATGCTGTTAGAGGGGTGCTTCCATGTGCACCTGATTACTTGGTAATGGGAATGTCTGCCGTCACTTTCTATGGTGGCGCTGAAGGCGCAAAAAACTGGAAAAAGCAAATTGAAGATTTCGCCGAATTAAAAATATCAATTGGATCAGAATCACTTATTGCTGCCCTTAATGCTTACGGTGGGATCAAAAAAATTGCTTTTATGTCCCCATATTATCCCATTGCTAATAAAGAAGTTGAAAACTTTTTTAGTGACTATGGTTTTGAAACAGTGAGGGATCAATGTTTGAAATGTCCAAGTTGGACATCAATTGCTGAAGTCACAACTGAAACAACGCAAAATGTTTTTAATGAATTGAACTGTCCTGAAGTTGACGCGATTATTCAGGTGGGAACAAATCTTTCAGCGGTTAACTTAGCTGCGGAAATAGAAAAAACCTTAAATAAACCTGTTATTGCGATTAATACGGCAACTTACTGGCATGCCCTAAGAACATATGGAATAGAAGACAAAATTTCAGGCTTTGGTCGATTGTTAGAGGAATTTTAAGAGGGCCTTAGATTGGTTAAAAGCCTAGATATCAAATTACTCGCAAGACTGGGAACCTTAGGGCAATTGGAAATTTTCCTTCAAGTTGCAAAAGAAGGAAGTATAGCACGAGCCGCCGAAGTTTTGAACCTGACGCAACCTAGTGTTTCTATTCAAGTTAAAAAATTATCTGAAGTTTTTGGTCTTCCTCTTTATGAAGTTGTTGGCAAAAAATTAAAACTTACAGAAGCTGGTAGGAAAGTTGAAGAAGCAGGTAAAGAAATTTTTGAAGTTGTAGGACGGCTTGATGATGAATTAAATGATCTAAAGGGGCTTCGTTCCGGTACGCTTAGTATATCCGTTGTGACAACATCAAAATACTTTTTACCTCATATAATGGCGCCCTTTTGTGAACTTTATCCGGGTGTTGAAGTCGAATTAAATATCGGTAATCGCAGCACAATCATTGACCGCTTGAACAAGAACTTAGATGACCTTTATATTTTTAGTGAATTACCAGATAGTCTAGATATCGTTGCTTATCCTTTTCTTCCTAACCCTATTGCAGTTATCGCATCGAAAAATCATGTTCTCGCGGATAAAAAGAAATTAAAATGGAAAGATATTGAGCATGCGCGGTTCATCATGCGTGAGACAGGTTCTGGTTCTCTATTTGGTGTACAAAACTTTCTAAAAGAAAATAATTATAAAATGAACGATGTTATAACAATTCAAAGCAATGAGGCGATTAAACATGCAGTGATGGCTAATATGGGAATTTCTATTATTTCGGCATATACCCTCAGTAATGCTGGTTCGGATGGTATTGTTCAACTGAATGTGGAAGGATTTCCTCTTCTATCACAATGGGAAATGGTTCATTTAAAAAATAAAAAACTTTCGACAGTAGCGCAGATGTTTCTTGATTTTATGCTAAACAATGGTCGTGATTTGCTTCCAATGAAAAAAATCGAACGTAATGTGCAATCTGCAATTGACGGGCATTGGGGTGTTTAATGCATTTTAAAAACATAGATAAATATCTATGATAATAATAAAAAATTATTAATTATTATCTATATTGACTAAATGGTAGATTACAACATGAAATAATAAGGAGATTAGGTATGAGACCTCATGTAGAATTTGTACACGAAGATGATTTAATTTGGCATCCTGCTGAATTACCACACGCTCAGGGTGAAGCAGTTCAAAAGAACCTTTGCTATGATGAAGAAGATGGTTCTGCGTCTTTAAGAGTAGACTTTAGAACTGTATGGACGAGACCATCTGGTCTTCATACTGCACTTACAGAATGGTATATCCTTAAAGGAGAGGTTCGTATCGGCGATACGACATTAAGTGATGGTGATTATTGGTGTGCCCCTAAGGGAGTTTTAACGCCGGAACTTGAAGTTCAACCGGGTACAGAAATTCTTCTTTTTAGAGAATATGGTGACTGGCAATTTACACCAGGAGATAAAGACGGTGATAATAAGGCCAAAGATGCTGAGCTCGTGATCATGAGCAGCGGCAAAATGAAATGGTATGATGTAGAAGACCCAGTGAACGGAAGCCCGATGGATTTTGAACGTGGTGGCACACCTGTTCCGGGATTACATATTAAATTGCTTTACCGAGATCCTGAAACAGGTTTTTACACGCGATTAATAAGAGCTGAACCGGGTTGGGTAGAACACCCGCTTGCTCATCACCCAGTTTTTGAAGAAGCCTATATGCTTGATGGTGATTTTGAATATAATTTTGGTACGATGAAAGTAGGAAGCTATTTCTTTAGACCTGCGGGTATTCGCCATGGAGATTTCTTTGCGGGGAAAGAAAACGGGTTTGTTTTCATTCTTCGTTGTGATGGTGACCTGGTTGATTGGTATACTGAAAATGCCAGAGTTGAAATGCAAGGTGATCCTGTAAACTGGGGTGAGGGTTATCCGAGAAGTGAGCCTCCAGTTTTGATACAACCTACTCGTTCTAAATCTGCTGGTAAATGGAAAGACCCTAATTACCAATAATATTATTATGTATTTTTAAAACAAAAAGCCCGATGAATTATCATCGGGCTTTTTGTGTTGAATGGCGCGCTTGGGAAGATTCGAACTCCCGACCCCTTGATTCGTAGTCAAAGTGTTTTGTGTTATTATGTAGCTCCCTGAAATGGATTGAATGAGATAATCTCTATTAAACAATTGAAAATGAATGTATATATGATTACATTGTCTTTCAAGAGTATTCACGTAATTTCAACTATTATGGTACCCATGGAGGTACCCAGGGATAAATATGATATTCACAGATGCAAAAATTAGATCTCTAGAATTAAAGAAAAATAGGTATGAAGTCTGGGAAGATGGTCGTAGTGGATTTGGTATGAGGGTTTCCCCCGTGGGGACCAAATCATGGCTTTATATGTTTTGGTTTGAAGGTGAAAAGTTTCGGATGACTTTAGGAAGATATCCAAAGATGACCCTCTCAAAAGCTCATATAGCTTATGAAAAAGCGAAAGAGGTCAAAGAGAGTGGAATAAATCCTTCAAAGTTACAAAGATCAAAAAATAAAGAGGAGCGAGATGCTGCAACAATTCAGTCTATTTGCGACGATTATCTTAGTACAGTAGATGGTGTTCGTAAAACTGCTCCTGAAATGCGTCGTGTAATTAATAAAGAAATATTGCCCATTTGGAGAAAAAGAAAAGTAAAATCGATCTCCAAAGCAGATATAACTTCGTTACTAAATGGTATAAAAAACAGAGGGGCACCGATCCAGGCAAATCGTGTTCAAGCATTACTTCATAGGATGTTTAATTGGGCTATCAGCGAAGGACATATAGAATATAATCCTTGTTCGGGCATAGAAAAACGCGGTGTTGAAGTTCAAAGGGATAGAGTTTTATCCGATGATGAAATTAAAAAGTTTTGGCACAACATTGATAAATGTTCCATGGCAGAAGAGATAAAACTTGCTTTAAAGTTTCAACTCATCACTGTTCAACGGAAAGGTGAAATTGTGTTAGCTAAGAAAGAGGAAATTGATCTTGAAAATAAAGTTTGGACTATACCAGCCTCAAATTCAAAAAACGGGTTGGCTCATAGGGTACCATTATCAAATTTAGCAATGGATATAATTGAGGGTGCTATTACATTGCATCCGAACTCTATATGGCTACTTGCTTCACCAGCTTTTGTAATGAAAGATGAACCAATTAGAGCGCGTTCTATTGATCATGCAATAAGAAAAAATTTGAATGTTTTGGAGTTAATAAATGTGAAGCCTCATGATCTAAGAAGGACCGGCGCATCCAACATCGCTTCCCTCGGAATACCCCGTTTTACATTATCTCGAGTTCTGAACCATAAAGACAGTGGTCCGACCGCAGTTTATGACCGTCATAGTTACGATACTGAAAAGAAGGTTGCATTAGATACCTGGGCGGAGAAGTTAAATAGTATAGTAAATAGTGATGTGTAAAGGAATAAGGTGGTTTCTTAAATAGGTGACTTTTAAAGAAAATTAACAATCCAAAACATACATAGAATTGAACATTAATCAGGTTTTTTGCGTGCTGAAGTGCGCAGAAAGATTAGCATTCAGCATTTTTTGGAAATTTTTAGTATGCAATTCCTTGTCAAGTTTTGGTTCTTATGAGACACTTCAATGGTTAGCAACAAACACTAATGTGTTTCAACGCTAATGAGCTACTTAATTTGAGTAATAAAAAACCCCGGTGCTGCTCGAACAGCTACCGAGGTTAAATTAAGTAACATACATCGCAGCATGTTGAATAAGTTTATATCCTAGCCTTGTTCAATTTGCAATTAATATCAATATTTTCTGAAAAGAAAATTAATTATTAAGGATTAAATATGAACGAGACAGTAAAGACAAAAATTGCAAACAGTTTTTTATCTCTATCAGATGTAATGGAAATCACAAGCCTCTCGGCCACTACAATCTGGCGTGAAGAGAATGCAGGGCGTTTTCCCAAACGCCGTAAACTTTCATCAAATCGTGTTGGGTTTATTCAAAGCGAGATTGATGACTGGTGTTATTCTAAAACACTATCAAGTTAAATTTTAATAACGTTTAGACTTATCTATTTATCACGAAAATGGACGGTCTTTGATAATTTGCGCCTGATAGGAAAATTCTATGCAATTTTTAGAAAAAAAATCTCTAGAGAAAATACTGGATACTACCACTACCACAACCGCAACCGAGGTGTCTTGTAAGAAAATACAAAGCAATCTTGTTAAAAACCATAATCTCTCAACTGACCAAGTTAAAAAAGTTGATTTGATAATCAATACCAAACGCTGCAAGGGTTGTTTGACCATCAAATCCGTCTCA
>DGPL01000054.1:28649-29126 GCA_002390425.1 Kordiimonadaceae bacterium UBA4441
GAGAAATACGGTCAAACGATCACTAAGATCAGCAATAAATGCCAAGTGTAAGGAATGTATTTACGATCCCATCGCCGGGGTAGGTGCATGGCGGCGGCAGGTAACAGAATGTTCGAGTGCGACATGTCCGTTATTTGAGGTTCGACCTACCTCCAGTGGGGGAGGATGATGATGTCAACAAATAAGGATAATTGTCAGCTTAAAGAACTAGACAAACTTACAATTAGCGAAAATAATTCGATTGGCATGGTATTTGGTAGTATGCAAGCCACTAAAAGCCAGACATCCTATACATTTAAGCAATTGGTTAATGAAGCAAATAAACCAGTCTCCATAGAAAAAGATAAATGTAGATGTTTGGCGGTTCATAGTGCCGGTGTTAAAACACAAGATGCCATTATCAAACATAATGAGATGCAGACGCTTTGGGCTGATTTGGATAATCAAGATTTGAGTTTAGAGGAAATAAAACAGTTA
>DGPL01000012.1 GCA_002390425.1 Kordiimonadaceae bacterium UBA4441
CAACTTTCCCTGATGACGTACAGATATATTGATATTATTCATAAAAAAGGGCTCGCAATAAATTATGCGAACCCTTAAATAATAATATATTAAAACGATTAACGTTTTGAGAACTGGAAGCTACGACGTGCTTTTGCTTTACCGTATTTCTTACGTTCTACAACACGTGCATCACGTGTTAAGAAGCCAGCAGCCTTAATAACCGAACGAAGCTCAGGCTCAAAGTGTGTAAGTGCTTTACTAACACCGTGGCGAACCGCACCAGCTTGACCAGAAAGGCCACCACCTGAAACAGTCGCAACAACGTCATATTGACCAACACGGCCAGCGACTTCAAATGCTTGCGCAATAACCATACGAAGTGTTGGGCGAGCAAAATAAACCGCTTCTTCACGACCATTTACAGTAATTGTTCCATTACCTGGTTTAATCCATACACGGGCAATCGCATCTTTACGTTTACCTGTCGCATATGCACGACCCTGTGCATCAAGTTTTTGCACATACTCAATAGCTGCGTCTACCACGGGAGCTTCAGCATCAGTTGCAGCTTCAACAGCCACATCTTTAAGGTCTTCTAATGTTTTCTTATCATCAGCCATTATTTGAATTCCTTGAATTTTTCTCATTCATTGCAGCAACATCAAGAACTTCTGGTTGTTGTGCGTAATGTGTATGTTCAGAACCGGCAAAAACGCGTAGGTTTTTAAGTTGTTCACGACCAAGAGGACCGTTGTGAAGCATGCGTTTCACAGCTTGCATAACGACACGTTCAGGATATTCACCTTCTAAGATGTCACGTGCTGTACGGTCTTTAATTCCACCTGGGTGGCCAGTATGCCAGTAATAAATTTTCTTATCTTTTTTATTGCCGCTAAGTTTTACTTTTTCAGCGTTAATAACGATGATATTGTCGCCACAATCCATTGAAGGCGTATACATTGGTTTATGTTTACCTTTCAAATATGTAGCAATGATAGCTGCCATACGACCTAGGACAAGACCGTCCGCGTCAATGACGTACCATTTTTTTTCAATATCTGCTGGTGTTGCAGAGTAAGTTTTCATTGGAATAAATCCTTAAATAAATTTTACGAATTAATTTGCGCGCAATATGCCATTATAAAAAATAAAGTCAACAACAATTATTTGTTATTTTTCAATGGCTTACAATTATGGTATTATAATACCCTTGCATAACACATTAATAATCAACGTTATTTTTAGCGAAAATTATCTAAAACTATGATTTAACACGATTTAATAAGAAAAGCGCAGCCGATAAAGCAACAACCGCCCCAGCTTGATGGGCCGCTGCTAGAGGAATTGCGACCATATTCATAATCGTTAATACACCAAGGGTAAATTGCCCTAGTATAGTTATAACAACAAAATGAGCCGCCAAACGAACACTTGAGGAGCTGTCATCTTTAAGTTTCCACCATAGACACAACGCTAAAAATGCTACTACATAAGCAAAAGTTCGATGTTCAAAATGTATTGTCAGTGGATTATCAAAAATATTCATATACCATGGATCATTGGCAAATAACCCGTCAGGTATTACCTGCTCGTAAATTAAGGGCCACGTATCACTCACCAACCCAGCGTTTAGTCCTGCAACAAGCCCCCCTAATAATATCTGTACAAAAATAAGTTTCACATATACGAGCGCCATACCATAGGGTCGCCCGACAACCTTCTCTTTAACGGGCATGATCAACCCAAGAGCAATCCAGAAGGCATAAATATAAATGATAACCGCAAGCCCTAAGTGAGCCGTTAAGCGATAATGACTGACATCCGGACGATCAACCAATCCACTTTTAACCATGTACCACCCAAGCAACCCTTGACAAGCACCCAGCAGGAACATGGTCCAAAGATGGGGTCTTATCGCCCGCTTGATTTTTTTCCTGAATAAAAAATAGAAAAAAGGAATAGCAAAAACGACACCAATAAGCCGTCCTAGCACCCTATGGGAATATTCCCAGAAAAAGATATTTTTAAACTCATCTAAGGACATCCCCTTATTAACTTTTTGATATTCGGGATATTGTTTATAGGCGTCGAATTCAGCCATCCATTCTGCTTCATTCATAGGCGGGACAATGCCGCTGATCGGCTTCCAATCAACCATACTAAGGCCGGATTCCGTTAATCTTGTCACCCCACCGACAACAATCATGGCAAAAACAAATGCACAAACAACAAATAACCATACCGCAACATGGCGATTATATTTATCTTTCGCTTTAAGGTAACTATTCACAGGCGTAACTCTATAATCATGACTTAATGCACGATTTATACAGCATTCTCTACGATAAAAAAAGCCACTATTTAAAAATTATTGTTGATTAAATGCTTTTGTAAATCTCATAATTCTCATGGCGCCTAATCCATGATCGGAACCGCCTACTCGACTTAACGATCTTAAATCAATTCGGCTACCGTTTTCTAACTCTAATATTCGGATAACCACATCATCATGGAAATTAAACCACTTCGTATAATCAGTGGCTTCAATGCGGCCATTTTCTTTATCAAGTGACGCAAAATCCCAATTTAAATCACTAGCAACTTTCAATGCCAAATCAAATGCTTCTTCTTTATCCATGTCACTGGTAATTGGTTGCACCCATGGGAATTTTGCAAGCTGCCTCATTCTATTACGGCCATCATAAACAAAATCATTTCTTCTGCCTGGCGCATCAAGAAGCGTTATAAATTCAGGCGGGTTTATTGTATCCGTACTGACATCATGTATTCCTCTTAACCCTGTTAAATCTTCTGGTTCCTTGTTTATTCCCAGATAATAGCCACTCCCAAAAATAAGTATAATAAGAACACTCATTTTTACGGTTTTGCGAATATTTCTAAAACGCCATTGCAATAATAACGCAAGCAACAGAGCCGCAGAAACAATTGAAACGGTCATATACTGCATTGTCATTCGAAACCCTGAAATAGGCTCCCATAAACCGAGTGCAGTTCCTGGCCCAGCGAGTAAAGGTAAAATGCCAATAAGCGATAAGATGAGCAGAACCCTAAACAGAATAGCTTTATGTTTACCCTGCATAATTATTCTCCTTATAATTAGATATTTAGCTTTTAACGGAAGACTGGTTTTCATTGTATTCGAAATAACATATTTTTCAAAGTTTACTTCTTCATCTAATCTAATTGTCAAATAAACTTTATCATCATCAGCATGTAGTTCTTTTATACCGCGACGTGGCAGTGGGATTTTAGATACATACAAAATGCAAACAAAGAAGCGGCAACCTCCGCATGAGAATAGGTCAATTTATCATTTTTAAATTCAAGTGCTTTATCTACTAAAAGAGAAAAAGTTACGCTATCGGCTTTATCAATAATGGTTTTTTGTACATCTTCTATTTCAAAATATTGTTTTTTGAGTACTGAAAAATTTACCAATGCTTTGCGTAATTCAGATACCGTAAAGTAAATATGTTTAACTTCTAATGGCATTAAAACCTCTTTATCCCTTAAGATCATTGAAAGAAAAACCTATAGTAAAATGATTAGAAAAGTCTTAATCAATTTTAATATTTAAATAAAACTCTTGCCCTTTAACTTGAAGAGATTTTTTACCTGCTTTTGGAAGTGGAATTTTTAAATACATACAATAGCCCATTAAAGCCGCGGCGATCTCAGGGTTTGTATATTTCACAAGACCTGTTCTATTTTTTTCCGCATCAAATACTTTTATTGCGATGAAAATCTCATCTTTCGTAGATACAGAAAAATCGGTGATATTTTCCGCTTTAAATCGCAATCCTTTTCTGGCAGAAAATTGCATCAATGCTATTTTAAGTTCATGTTCTGAAATAAATATCTCTCTATTTTCGCGTAGCATAATAATTCCCCATTGTTTACTCATACAATAATATTCTTATCAAGATCTTGGGGCAATAATAGTTAATAAAGTGTTAAAAATTGATAAAATCGTACGTTTTATCCAAACAAATAAACTTATATAATTTCAGACAAATTCCTATATCAATCAAATGTCATTAGAAACCACACTCATTCTGCTTGGTGCATCAATTTTAGTATTGCTCTTTTCCTTGCTTATTATGCGACGACCAAAGAAAATAGGAACGCCTTGGTCCATTCCTTGGAATGGTGTCATGTTTATTTCAATAATGCTTATATTGTTATTTTCCAGCCACGCACTTAGCTTCTTATAAAGGCCATTGATGCGAGCTTTCTTTTTCAAGGTTTTGCGCATCCTTAACGGCAATCGCGGTCATATTTAATATTCCCCGCGCGCTAACCCCCGGTGTCACAATATGTGCTGGCATCGCAGCCCCAAGTAATATTGGGCCAACCAGCAAACCTCTTTCGATACTTTTTACCAACCCAAGCGCACTATTCGCTGCATCAAGTGACGGGAATACAAGTAAATTTGCTGCACCGGTTAAGGCACAGTCTTGAATAAGGTCTTTTCGTAAATTCTCATTTAATGCCGCTTCAGCATGCATTTCACCGTCGACCTCTAACCCTGGCACTCTTTCACGTAACATTTTTACGGCTTTAAGCATCTTACAGGCAGAAGGTGCTTTTGAAGACCCGAAATTTGAATGCGAAAGCAGCGCTACTTTCGGCTTAATGCCGAATAACTCAATCTGTTTTGATGCTGCAATGGTACTTTCAACAATTTGTTCCATTGTAGGATCAATATCCATAAACGCATCGGCAATAAAAACGGTCTGTTGTGGTAAAATAAGAACACTTAATGTCGAAATCTTCTGGTTCATATTTTTGCGGCCAATGATATCAATGATATAACGAATATGAAAATCAAATCGTCCATAAGTTCCGCAAATCATCGCATCGTGATAACCAAGCTTAACTGCCATTGCGGCAATCACGGTTGTATTTGTACGGACAATTGTTTTGGCAGCTTCTTTCGATACACCCTTACGGCCAACCGTTTTATGGTACGCCTTATAAAATTCATAATATCGATCATCATGTTGTGGGTTGATGACTTCATATTCTTTATCTTGAGTCATTCTTAACCCGAGCTTCTCAATTCTGTCGGCGATAACGTCTGGGCGACCTACAAGTGTCGGATAAACCATCCCTTCATCAAGTGCCGCCTGCACCGCACGAAGAACATTTTCATTTTCCCCTTCCGCATAAACAACTCGTTTCGGATCTTTCTTGGCATCTTCCAAAATCGGCTGCATCAGCATATTTGATTTAAAGATAAAGTTACCGATCTTCTCTTTATAGGCATTCATATCTTCAATTGGTCGTGTGGCAACGCCGCTATCCATCGCCGCTTGCGCCACCGCTGGTGCCACTTCAAGAATTAGACGTGGATCAAAAGGTTTTGGAATAATATATTCCGGTCCAAATTTTAATTCCTCACCGCGATAGGCGTCAGCTACTTCATCAGAACTTTCACGGTATGCTAAATCAGCAATCGCCCAAACGCAGGCTTTTTTCATTTCATCATTAATTTCTGTGGCCCCAACATCAAGTGCACCACGAAAAAGAAAAGGAAAACAAAGAACATTATTAACCTGATTTGGATAATCAGAGCGTCCAGTTGCAATAATTGCGTCCGGTCTTGCTTTCTTTGCTTCTTCCGGTGAAATTTCAGGAGTCGGATTAGCAAGCGCAAGAATAAATGGTTTATCCGCCATTTTCTTGACCATTTCCGGCTTTAAAACACCCGGTGCTGATAACCCAAGGAATACATCCGCCCCTTTAATGGCATCATCAAGATTACGGTCTTTGGTATCACGGGAATAACGTTTTTTATATTCGTTCGCTTCACGGCCATCATAGACAACACCATCAAGGTCAATCAGCGTAATATTTTCTTTTTTAAGGCCTAACGTCACCAACAAATCAAGACAAGCCAGAGAGGCTGCCCCGCCACCAGTAGCAACAAGCTTAACATCCTTAAATTCTTTTTCTACAATCCTTAACCCGTTAAAGACAGCCGCACCTGCAACAATCGCCGTTCCGTGTTGATCATCATGAAATACGGGAATATTCATCCGCTCTTTCAATGCTTTTTCAACAACAAAACATTCTGGTGCTTTGATGTCTTCTAAATTTATCGCCCCAAAGGTAGGCTCAAGCGCCGCAATAGTATCAATAAGTTTCTCTGGATCTTTCTGATCAATTTCGATATCAAACACATTGATACCGGCAAACTTTTTAAATAATACCGCTTTACCTTCCATGACCGGCTTACTAGCGAGCGGCCCGATATCCCCTAAACCAAGAACCGCTGAACCGTTAGTGACAACACCAACCAAATTACCGCGAATTGTCATATCAGCTGCGGCGGCCGGATCCTCGACGATGGCCTCACATGCATAAGCAACTCCGGGTGAATAGGCCCGTGCCAAATCCCGTTGGTTTGCCAGTGGTTTTGTTGGAATTATTGCCATCTTGCCCGGTGTGGGTTCAGTGTGATAGCGAAGCGACGTTTCTTTAAACTTATCAACCAATTATCAATGTCCTGTTATGTGGCAATAAAAATACAGACATTTCAAAAAAAAGGGAAGAACAATAACGTTCTTCCCTAAAAATAGTTTTATATATTAATTTACTTAAAGCGAAGCAGCAACATATGGAAGATCAAGATCGTCCGCAACGGCTTTGAAAGTTACGTTACCGGCTTCAATGTTAATTCCGTTCGCAAGATGCGCGTCGTCCTGACATGCTTTCTTCCAACCTTTGTTAGCAAGTTGAACAGCAAATGGCAGTGTCGCGTTATTGAGCGCATATGTTGATGTGTGCGCAACAGCACCAGGCATATTCGCCACACAATAATAAACAGCATCATCAATAATAAATGTTGGATCACTATGTGTTGTTGCTTTTGAGTTTTCAAAACAACCACCTTGGTCAATTGAAATATCGACAAGAACCGCACCCGGCTTCATGCGACGCGCCATTTCAGCAGAAACAAGTTTCGGTGCGGCTGCACCAGCAACCAGAACAGCGCCAACAACAAGATCAGCATCAAGAACCGCTTCTTCAAGTGAATGCGCCGTCGAATAAACTGTTTTCACAGAACCGCGGAAACGTTGATCAAGATAACGCATTTGATCAATATCACGGTCAAACACCGTCACATCAGCACCAAGTCCAACAGCCATCTCAGCAGCGTTCATTCCTGAAACACCACCGCCAATAACAACAACCTTCGCAGGGGCAACACCCGGTACACCACCAAGAAGAATACCACGGCCGCCTGATGCTTTTTGTAGTGCATGGGCACCCGCTTGAATTGACATACGACCAGCAACTTCACTCATAGGAGCAAGAAGCGGAAGTGAACCATCATCCGCCGTCACCGTTTCATAAGCAATTGCCGTGCAACCAGATGCCATAAGTGCTTCAGTTTGTGGCTTATCCGCCGCAAGGTGAAGATATGTGAATAGTAAATGATGTGGCTTAAGCATCGCACATTCATTAAGTTGTGGTTCTTTAACCTTAACGATCATTTCTGCTTTTTCAAAAACTTCCGCAGCAGTTGCTATGATTGAACATCCAACCGCTTCATAATCAGCATCACTGATACCAATTCCGGCACCGGCATTTGTTTCCATAATCACTTCGTGACCATTACGGATAAGCTCAGACGCGCTTGATGGTGTTAGACCAACACGATATTCGTGTACTTTGATTTCTTTTGGGCAACCTATAATCATGACTGCTTTTCCCTTATTATAATTGTGAATCTTTCTTAATCACAAGATACACAAACAAAATAAGAATGTCCTTGCTTTTTTCAGCGTGAAACACTTTATTTTTCGCATATTATTGCGTAAGAATACAAATATGAGACATAAATTTCGAAATTTAAAGTTAGACAGGATTGATCATGCGATTTTGGATAACTTGCAAAATGACGGTAGAATAAGTAATTCTGACCTTGCTGATCGTGTCGGACTTTCACAGTCCGCATGTCTGCGCCGTGTAAAGTCACTTGAGGCTGAAGGCGTGATCGAAGGATATGCCGCCACTGTCAATCAAACGGCGGCGGACCTTCCTGATAATGTTTTTGTTCAGATTACCGTAGAAAAACAAACCAAAGAACTTCTTACAGAATTTGAACGAATTGTGCGCGATTGTCCGCAAATTATGGAATGCTATCTCATGAGTGGCGATGCGGATTATATGCTGCGGGTTATTGTTTGCGATGCGTCCGATTATGAAAAGCTTCATATGGATGTGCTTACCGCCCTTCCCGGCGTCAGCCAGATTAAATCAAATTTTAGCTTACGCACAGTAACAAAGAAAAATGACATTCCCTTTAATTTATAATAGAGTTAATCTTATAATCCAGTTGTCTCAAACGGTAATTTAAATGGAATCTTCAAATCGTAATCAAATATCATGGCGTTTTTATTCTCTACTGATCATATTAATTATATTAGCCCCCCTGAATTTGATATTTAACAACGTTAATACACCCAGCAGTGTGCTCTTCCATTCTCTTATTGAAATACTATCAACTTCACTGGCGCTTTTTATTAATATTCTTGCTCTGGTCAGATATTATTCCAAAAAAGATGATATCATCCTCTTTATCGGCACCGGCTTTTTAGGGACAGCTTTTTTTGAAGCCTTTCACGGCATCTCTGCACACATAACCTTAACGGCCTCTTCGGTAGACGAAATTATAATACAATTCCCTTGGAGCTGGCTTGCACCAAGATACTTTCTTTCAGCATTTCTCCTATTAAGCTATGTCGCTTGGCGGTACCAAAAGAAATTATTTAAATCAGAGCTGGAAAAAGAAAAGAATTATCTCGCGATTTCAATATTCCTAACAATCGCGACATTCTTATTTTTCACTTATGCACCCATTATGCCTGAACTCTATTCATTATCCGGGCTTGCGCGTCCCCTTGAAATTATCCCGGCCATTCTCTTTGCTGTCGCTTTGCTGGGATATTATTATAAGGGTCATTGGAAAACGAACACCTTTGAATATTGTTTGGTTTTATCGCTACTTCTTAATTTTATTTGTCAATTTTTCTATATGCCATTTTCCGATGAGCTATTTGATTTAACGGCAAATATGGGTCATTACCTTAAAATTTTAAGCTATATGGCTGTCATCGTTGGTCTGCTTATCAATTTACATCAGATCTACCAGCAAGCCGAAGCAGCGAACCGAACGAAATCAGACTTCTTAAATATTATGTCTCAGGAACTCAGAAATCCGTTAACCATTATACTGGGCTATACACCATTATTAAAAACACCTGAAAAAATGCCAAAAGTAAAAGCATTGATCAATGCACTGGATAATAAGGAAATTACGAAAGCAGACTTCACAATCAAACTAGAAGGCGCTTTAGCAGAGCTTTCAAAATACACCCTTAAAATGGATGCAGCCGGTAAGAATCTTCTTGCTTTGATTAATGACATGCTTGATCTATCAAAAATTGAAGCCGGCATGATGACGGCAAGGGGGGCCCAGATCGATTTAGATCAGGCCATAAATAAAATATGTTCCCCTTACCTAAATGATGCGAGCAAAAAGGGACTTACTCTCAACATAAGAAAAAGCAATTATACAATTTTTGCCGAAGAAGAGAAATTTACCAAAATCATTTCGATCCTCATTGACAATGCCATTAAATATTCAAACAGCGGTCTCATTCAAATTAGCAGCGACCAATTAAGAAACATGATTGAAATATCCATATCTGATACGGGCATTGGCATTGAACCTACCGCCTTAAACATCATGATCGACCATTTTTCAAAACCAACCGTTGGCAGCAATACATTTGCGGGCGATATGGGTTTAAGCCTTGCTTTGTGTCAGGCGTTAGTAGAACTCCACGGCGGCAACATCTCCGTCATAAGCGAACTCAACCGAGGCACCACCTTCACCATCACCCTTCCCGTTCCACCAGAATGATGAAGCCTTAATTAAAGGTCCCCACCTTCATCAACGTCACTTAAAATATCCGTGAAACTAATTCTATTGGATGGGTCAATGTTTTCGACCGTGTCGCTTAATGTATGCTCCGTTGACCATCTGACATCATGAAATGGCGAAATGCGGGCGCGCCTACGGCGCTGGCCTACCATCCAATATCCGCCGTCTGTCGCGGGGCCAAATGAAATGTCACTGTCTTTTAAGACATCAAATGCATTTTCAATATGATACTTTTTAATGGATGGAATATCACCACCAATAAGGACCAATGGTCCATCATTCACAGTATCAAAAACCCGCTGCATGCGTTGTCCCAGATCTCCGCCCTCTTGTGCGATGATAGGATATCTATCATCGAAGAAAGTACCCTTATATCCATCAGGGGATACGCAAAGGACGGTGTTCCAATTTCCTTCACCGACACGTTTGATAAGTCCCGTCACGGTATTACGGTAAAATCGCCAAGCGTGAAATTGACCGATATCACGCGCCAAACGCGTTTTAACCCGCCCCATCTGCGGCGCTTTCACGAATATGACCAAAGTTCCTTTTTGCATCTTAATAAATCTTCTTAATGGTTGCGGGATCAACACCGAGTTTATAAAGAAGCAAACAAAAGCCATTCCATATCATACGCAATAGATAACCGTATTTATTATATTTCTCCGCTGATGTGATAACCTCATCTGATCCAACAATTAATCTCGCACGGCCAATGCGTTTAATGATATCCACGTCTTCCATCAATGGCATATCCTTATAACCGCCGATATCATCATAAAGATCCTTTGATATAAAAAGTCCCTGATCGCCGTAAGGAAGTGCAAAAGCAAAGCACCGAAACCGTACCCAATATTCAAGTAACCTTGGAAAAAAACCCTGATCATCAAACCTAAGTCTAAAGGTAAATGCCTTATCAGGATCATGATCAACATGTTTTGCCAAAACTTTCAACCAACTCTTAGGAAGCTGACTATCGCCATGCAGAAAGAATAACCACTCCCCACTGGCAAAATTGGCACCCGTCGCGAGTTGCAACCCACGTCCCGGATTGCTGTTGATTAAATTCAATTCTTTAAATGAATATGTCTCTGGCCCCCCATTAACAATAATAACCCGCTCTCTAAGCTCTTGCGGGATGCTCATCACCAATCGTTCAAGACGATCATCTATTTTTAAGGTGGGTATTATGATTGATAGTTTCATAATTTGGACTTTATAAACTATTTCACCAAGATTATAGTCCCTTTATGAAAAAAACCACTGATTTGAAAATACCTACCTATGATATTGAACGTTCATTAGGCGCACCAGACGCAATTATTTGCGGTGTTGATGAGGTGGGGCGTGGCCCCCTTGCCGGCCCGGTGGTTACGGCTGCCGTCATCCTTGATCCTGGAAATATTCCCCACAGCTTAAACGATTCAAAAAAGTTGAGTGCTAAAAAACGTGCCCTTATTTCAAAAGAGATACTCGCCACCGCAGAATGCGCTTTCGGTGAGGCAAGTTTAGAAGAGATTGATGAGCTTAATATCCTGCATGCAACCATGCTCGCGATGCAGCGCGCGGTCGCAAATTTACCCCGAAAAGTAGATCATATTCTGGTAGATGGAAACCGACTTCCCCAATTCGACGCACCCGCGTCGGCCATCATAAAAGGGGACCAAAAGTCCGTTTCAATCGCGGCAGCATCGATAATTGCCAAAGAAAAACGCGATTTATTAATGAAAAAATTGCATGAAATGCATCCAGAATATGGTTGGAATCAAAATTCTGGATATGGTACCAAGATGCATATGGAAGCACTAAATCTAGTGGGTCCGAGTCGTTTTCACCGAAAGTCATTTGCGCCAATTCGTAACCTAATGGCTCAACAACACCCCTTAAATGACTGATTCCACATAAAAAAATGCTTGACGTGATTCGCCAAATGACTCATGATTCCTGTCATAACCACTTTCTAATAATAAAAACAAGAAGCGAATGGCATGACAAAAACAAAAAGAAAAACGGCTGGGAAAAAGAACTATACCGAATTACCCATTGATACGATCCTTAAGGGTGATTGTATTGAACTGATGAACAGCTTACCTGAGAAATCAGTGGACGTAATCTTTGCTGATCCTCCCTATAATATGCAACTTAAAGGCGAACTTCATCGTCCGGATAATTCACACGTCGACGCTGTAAATGACGAGTGGGATCAATTCGCCGGCTTTGATGTTTATGACAAATTCACACGTGAATGGCTAACGGCTGCCAGACGTGTTCTTAAAGACAGCGGTACAATTTGGGTGATCGGCTCATACCATAACATTTACCGCGTTGGTTCCATCCTTCAAGATATTGGATATTGGGTGCTAAATGACATTGTTTGGCGTAAAACCAACCCAATGCCTAATTTTCGCGGCACGCGCTTTACCAATGCCCATGAAACGCTTCTTTGGTGCAATAAGGGCGAAGGATTTAATAAATACACCTTTAACTACGAAGCCATGAAAGCCTTTAACGACGATGTTCAAATGCGTTCTGATTGGACGTTGCCAATTTGCTCAGGAAAAGAACGTCTTAAGGTAAACGGCCATAAAGGCCATAGCACTCAAAAACCAGAAGCACTTCTTTACCGCGTTCTTCTGTCATCGACCAATAAAGGCGACGTTGTCCTTGACCCCTTCTTCGGCAGCGGCACAACGGGCGCCGTTGCAAAACGCATTGGTCGTCATTTCATCGGCTGTGAACGCGAAGATAAATATATCTCGCTTGCCACCGACCGCATTAACGCTATAGAGCCGCTTGGCGATGAAGAACTCGAAGTAACACCCGCAAAACGTTCGCTACCACGTGTCGCTTTTGGAACTCTGATTGATAACGGCATGATTAAGCCTGGAACAATGCTTTATGGACCAAACAAACGTCACATGGCAAAGGTACGTGCCGACGGCACACTAATCAGCGCCGATAATAAAGGATCCATCCATCAGGTCGGCGCTAAAGTACAAGGCGCACCAAGCTGCAATGGCTGGACATACTGGAACATCGAAGTAAACGACAATCTCGTTTCCATCGATAACCTCCGCGCAGAAGTCCGCGCCCTAATGAATTAAAAAGATAATGAGTAAGTAATCGTACAGGAATAATAAAAAAACATATATTATCTTCCCCGATAATATAAACTGGGAACAAATGTTTCAAACCCGCTAAAGTCTTCTTTAGCGGGTTTTTTATTTACATTTCATTGATAATAGGAAAATGCATTTTAAAGGTTGTGCCTTTACCTTGCTCTGAACACACGACGATTTTCGCGTTTAGGCGGTCGATTAATTGTTGAACAATAATCAAACCAAACCCCGTACCTTCCGCTTTTGAAATAAAATGCGTTTTAACAGGAATGCTGGTTTTATTGATTTTTTGAATAATTTCAGAAGAAATCCCCTTGCCATTATCTTGAATGCTGATTTCAATATTTTCAGCAACCCGCTTCGCGGACAAATCAATGATGCCTTTTTCCGGTGTATATTTTTGTGCGTTTGATAACAGGTTATATATAATTTGTTTAAATAGACGTTGGCCCGTATCAAATAAAAGTGCTTCATCATCGAAATGTAAATTGACCTGCTGCTGCTTATCCATGGAAATCGGGTTTAATTCATCAACATAGTTTTGCAGTAGTTCACAAACATCAACCCTCTCAATAGAAACGGCAATACCACCGGCTTCTAATTTATTTTGATCCAAAATATCATTAACAAGCGATAGTAAATAATTACCCCCAGAATTCATATATTCCGCATATTCATGAACTTTTTCCCGGGTTAGCGTTTTATCATCCATTGTTTTAAG
The DNA here is from genome assembly GCA_002390425.1 of Kordiimonadaceae bacterium UBA4441. Classification (GTDB taxonomy): domain Bacteria; phylum Pseudomonadota; class Alphaproteobacteria; order Sphingomonadales; family Emcibacteraceae; genus Pseudemcibacter. The sequence continues at coordinate 13,802 of DGPL01000012.1, forward strand.
CATATCCGAAAAACCAATAATCGCATTCAGTGGCGTTCTAAGCTCATGGCTCATATGTCCAAAAAATACTGATTTAACATCAAGCGCTCTGTTGAGTTCCTCAACTTGATTTGCAATTTTTTGCTGAGCATAAAAAACATTCTGACGTTGTATATCCATAGTATATGAAACAATCGCGCTCATAAACATGACTGAAAGGAGCGCGATTACAAATACATTGGGGGCAATTTCACCAATATTGGTGGCGAAAAAAAAGAATACCCCATTAGCAATTATAAGAAGTAATTGATATTTGAGGCGTTCAACAAACAAAAAGGCAATCATTAAATGCGCCACCGCCATGGCGGTAATGCCTCCGCTCGAAGATAAACCCAAATAGCTTAAGGCGTCAGAAAATAAATAAGCAAATATTATGGCTGCCCAAACAGTTACTCTTTGAATCTTAATACTGTCTTGGAATATTTTAAAGATAATCCAAATACATAAAAACGTTATAAAAAAGACGATCGATATATTATCGGAATTAAAAATATGATTATATTTGACTAATGGGCTTGGGCCAGAAGTATCCGTTAAGATCAACAGACAAACAATGCAAACAGCAAGCGCGAATTTACTAAGATTCCCAACATTTAGTTCACGAGCATACTCGATATAATGATTTGTAGTACTCTTTACTTCTGACAACACGATCCCTTTGCAAATGGAAATGCTATTCACCAAAAATATGTTACCATACTATCCCGCGATTTAAAACTGCATCACTAAACTTATGATATATGTAAATTATTTATAATCACTTAGTATGATTGCAATTTAACTTGTTGCTTTTCTTTATACCCCCGCTATAGTGCGCGGCTTGAATTCAAACCTTTATTAAGGACGCATTATGCAAACGGCCCCTGACATTCCCATCGTTGAACCAAAAACAACCGGTAAAATCAGTCAATACCGAACGGAGATACTCGCGGGACTAACGGTTGCACTTGCTCTTGTACCAGAGGCCGTTGCTTTCACATTTGTTGCAGGTGTTCATCCATTGGTTGGCCTTTATGCTGCTTTCATCGTTGGATTAATCACGGCGGTTTTTGGTGGACGTCCCGGTATGATCAGTGGTGCCACGGGTGCCCTTGCTGTTGTCATGGTAGCGTTAGTTGCAACACATGGTGTACAGTATTTATTTGCTACGGTCGTGCTAATGGGTATCCTGCAAATACTAGCGGGGATATTCCGACTTGGAAAATTCATCCGCATGGTCCCTCACCCCGTTATGCTCGGGTTTGTTAATGGTTTGGCGATTGTTATTTTCCTCGCGCAACTTGGCCAATTTAAAGTCGAAGATGCCATGGGCAATCAAACTTGGATGACTGGCTTCCCGTTATACATGACCCTTGGCTTAGTGCTACTGACGATGGGTATTATATGGGCAGCACCAAAATTAATCCGCAGCATCCCTGCCCCCCTTATGGGAATACTCGCGGTTTCACTTTTGGTTATATTCCTTGATATTAATGTCCCGCGCGTAGGCGATCTCGCATCCATTAAAGGAAGCCTTCCGACATTTTCCATTCCTGATGTACCGCTCAATTGGAATACATTAATGATTATATTACCCTATAGCCTGATCCTCGCGGCTATTGGTCTAATCGAAAGCTTGCTAACATTAAACCTGGTTGCTGAAATGACCGAAACCCACGGTGGTGCAAGTCGTGAATGCGCGGCACAAGGTGCTGCAAACGTGGTAACTGGTTTTTTCGGTGGTATGGGTGGCTGTGCCATGATCGGCCAAAGCATGATTAATGTTAAATCTGGTGGCCGTATGCGGCTTTCCGGCATATCTGCGGCATTATTCCTATTATGCTTTATTCTTTGGGCATCTGGTCTTATTGAACAAATTCCTGTGGCCGCCCTTGTTGGGGTCATGTTTATGGTTGTTATGGGCACCTTCGCATGGTCAAGCCTTAAAATACTTCACCGTGTTCCGCGTCATGATGCTTTTGTGATATTGTTGGTCACGGCAGTCACCTTTTATAGCGACCTTGCCGTTGCCGTAATTGTTGGCGTCATTGTATCCGCACTTGTTTTTGCATGGCGCACATCAAAACGTATTTCTGTTCGCACAGAACTAAGAAAAGACGGTCGTAAATTTTATCATCTTCGTGGACCATTATTCTTTGGTAGCACTGCAAACTTTCAGGATATGTTCAATCCAAAAGATGACCCAAATCACGTAGTTATCGATTTCATGAAAAGTCGCGTATGGGATCATTCCGGCTTACAAGCCATCGAAGCACTAACAGAGCGCTACAGCAGAAGAGGCAAACAAGTGCACCTCAGGCATTTAAGTCCAGATTGTAAAGTGCTTCTTCACAAGGCAGGCAGTTTGATTGAACAAATGCCTGATGATCCCGATTACGGAATTGCCGTTGATTATGATGATTATGACCAAGAAAATTAATATCGATCAGCTGTAAATTTAAACAGTTTTAATATTCCAATAAAAATAACAATGATCAGAAGCCCAACGATCATGCCATTTCTATAGCCCGTATATTTGAGCACACTCGCCATGGGAAACGCCATCAATGTATAAGCAATATAAAAAGTAAAAGTTACATAAAGAGCTTCAAAATCATTAAGATTACAAACTATTTTTAAGAAAGGAATAAGCGACCCATTGAGCCAAGTTACAAATCCAAAGATAAAGAAAAGCACACCAAATACAATCATTGGTTTTATTTTATTACTTTTATGCTCTTTATCCCGTTTATTATGCGCGCATCATTCCCTATATATTTAAAAACAATAAACTAATAAGTTATAAATTTCAAAATATATTTTTATACGTTTAAACCCTACCTATTGGACGGAATTATGATATAAATTTTTAAACATTTAAAGGTTTTATCTATGGCAATTCTTATTCTACTTAACCAAGTTGACCCAACTTTACTTGAAACCCATCTCAAATCTCATAATGATTGCCCTGAGGTGCGTATTTGGCCCAATTGCGGCAATAAAGATGATATTGAATGTGTAATCGTTTGGAAACATGACGAAGGGGTTTTAAACGAATTTCCCAATTTAAAGCTTATCGCATCATATGGCGCCGGTGTGGAAAATATACTCAGTGATCCCGCCCTTCCCGCCGATGTGCCAATTACAAGATTTGTCGATGATACCTTATCCGATCAAATGGCAGAATTTGTGTTAGCCGCTATTTTAAATCACCGCTTACATTTAACTTATTACCGCGAACAACAAGCCGCCAGTCAATGGCGTGGCAAAGATTTTCTTACTGGTAAAAATGTGACTATTCTTGGCCTTGGTGAACTGGGTAGTACAACTGCAAAGCTACTAGATAAAAATGGATATAAAGTATCCGGCTGGAGCAGATCCGAAAAAAACATTGATGGGGTCAAAAGCTATTTCGGTAATGATCAACTTTATTTGTCCGTTGAGGAAGCAGATTTCGTAGTTTGCTTATTACCATTAACCCCGGGTACAAAATATATATTAAATGCAGATCTTTTTAGTAAGATGATAAAAGGTAGCTTTCTGATAAATGTCGGTCGCGGTGATCATTTAAACGACAATGATTTAATGGATGCACTTTATAATAATCAATTATCAGGGGCACTTCTTGATGTTTTTTCAAAGGAACCTTTACCTCAAGATCACCCCTTTTGGAAACATCTCAAAATCCATATCACACCACATATTTCAAGTCCCACCGACAAAGCAAAGGTAGCTCGTCAGATACTGGATAATTATAATAGAATTTTAAGCGGATCGACCCTTAAAAATCAGGTTGATCCACAAAGATCATATTAACCCCCATAAAAATCATATTAACATTGCATATAAATGCACTTGGTGTTAATTTCCGCCCAATTGAACAATGCTCTTTTAAATAGGTGAAACCATGAAGATACCTGGCAATACTATTCGCCCCGGTTATGTAATCGAACATCAAGACAGCATTTGGGTTGCTGTTAAAATTGCGCACACTCAACCAGGTAAAGGTGGTGCCTACCTCCAGGTTGAACTTAAAAACCTTATGGATGGTCGCAAACTTAATGAACGGTTCCGGTCTTCTGAAAAAGTTGAAAAAGTGCGTCTCGAGCAAAAAAATCAAACTTTCTTATTTGAAGCCGATGGTATGTATACTTTCATGGATGCTGAATCCTATGAACAGATTGAAATTTCTGCTGAATTCCTTGGCGAAAAAGCGGGTTTCCTGCAAGATGGAATGGAAGTCGTTGTTGAATTTTATGAAACAACCCCACTTGGCGTTGCACTTCCTGCTACTGTTGATTTAAAGGTTATGGAAACGGAACCTGTCGTTAAAGGTCAAACACAAAAATCATCAAATAAACCTGCTCTAATGGATAACGGCATGCGCGTTATGG
>DGPL01000007.1 GCA_002390425.1 Kordiimonadaceae bacterium UBA4441
CCTTAATTAGTCCAACTTGGTCTGACGGGATACAGGCTTTCTATTGTCCAGTCTTTAGTGCATTTGCATCAAGGTACTCTTGATATTGAGAGTATTGTCGATCAAGGCACGACAATCACAATTAAAATACCATCTGTTTAATTTTTCCAATTAAGTCATTTATTTTATAAATAATGATCAGTTTGTCATTATTATACGTACAATATGTATTCACATGCTTGTGACTTGATATTATGGTTAAAGATGTCATTATAAGGTCATAATCAATTGATATCTAAAGCACTTAAGAATGCTTAACCAATAGAAAATTACTGAGGGTAAAAAAACAAGAGGATAAAAAATGAAAAAATTACTTATTGCAGCAATGCTATTTGCAGCGCCAGCCGGTTTATCATCTGCAACTGCGGCTGATTATAAAATCGATATTGAAGGAATGCATGCAGCCATCAATTTTAAAGTCAAACATGTTGGCATCAGCTGGCTAACGGGCCGTTTTGATAAATTTGACGGTAGCTTTACATTTGACGAAAATAATCCTTCCGCATCAAAAGTAATCGTTGATGTTGACGTAAGTAGCGTAAATTCAAATCACCAAAAACGTGATGAGCACATCCAAGATCCAGGCTATTTAAACACTGAAGCAAACCCATCTGCCCATTTTGAAAGCACTTCCGTTGAAGTAACCAGCGATGATACTGGTATCATTCATGGTAACTTAACATTGAACGGTGTGACTAAACCATTCGATCTTCACGCAAGTTTCGTTGGTATGGGTGATGATCCATGGGGCGGTTACCGTTCTGCATTTGAAGCAACGGCTGTCATCCATCCTGAAGAATTTGATTATAAATTCAAATATGGCGATGTATATCTTGAGCTTTATATTGAAGGTGTTCGTCAAAAATAATTAAAGATACAATTTTAAAACAGCGCCTTTTTAAAACAGCGCCTTAAATTTTAAGGCGCTGTTTTTTATCTGTTCTTTTTTAAATAATGATAAAAAACATCGAGCATTTCATCCATACCATTTCTACCGAAACCAATTCGAAAATGATCTGGTGGTGTAGGTAGCAATTCAGACTTATAAATACTTGGCGGCAACAGGAGCACACCTGTATCATTAATCAGATCTTCGCAAAACTCTGTACAGTCCTTTGCACCAATGTATTTTGGATAGGCAACAGCGCCACCATCCGGTCGTTTCCATTCAAAAAGGTGAGGGAATTCGCCAAAAAAGTTATCTAATTTCTCTAAATTTTGTGAAACAAGTTTTCTGTTTCTATCCAATATGCTGTCTCTGTTTCTTAATGCAATTATCGACAAGATTTCTGATGGGCCACTATTACATATGGTTAAGAAGTGTTTGTAGCGTTCAAATTTCGCTAGAAGTTCTGTTTCCTGACACGCAATCCAACCAATCCTTAGCCCAGGAAGACCATATGCTTTTGACATGACATTTAATGAAATCCCTTTTTCATAAATATCCGCGAGTTGCGGGATACGTTTGTCTTCTGCTTCGATGCCGCGGTAAACTTCATCACTGAAAATATAAATGCCAAATTCGCGTGCGACTTCAACCAAACGATCTAAATCATCTTTTGGGATAATTTTACCCGTCGGGTTATTTGGGAAATTGATTGAAATTAGCTTCGTATGGGGCCTAAGCGCGCCAATAACCTCATCAATATCCAAATCCCAATTGTTATCTTCTTTTAAAGATACACCTGTTACATCACAAATACTAAGCGGAATGGTTTCCGCAGCTTGATAATTAGGCACTACAACAATGGCGTGATCTTCTGGTGTTAAAAGGGTGCGCATGGCCGTATAAATGCCTTCTTCAGCACCTGCAAAACATAAAATATTTTCAGAATTCATATTGTCATATGTTTTGGCAATCTCTTCACGTAAAAAAGGATCACCATAAGTTTGCGTATAACCAAGCCAAAGATTGTCAAAGCTTTTACGTTCTTCTTCTGATGCCATGGCCATCAATTCAGATAAAGACATACTTTCCATATCTGATGCCGTTAAATGATATTTGGCTTTAAATTCCCATTTGGAAAAAAACACTTCTAATTCAAAATGACGCATATGACCCTCGGCCGTTAATGATTTTCTAATTTGTATCATGCTTAACTTTAAAGTCAATTCGCTTAAAGCTCTTGACTTAACTGCGAAAAAGGCGCATCAAGCGCCAGTTACAGGACTTTTTTATAAGAAACAGTCCAGCATCCGCCAAGCAGCCGTGACAAGTAACGATCACGTGTATCCCATTATAAAGGGCCAAGTGCATTCGCGGATAAATAGAATGATCAGTAATGATCATAATTATTCGCGAAGGAAACGCCATGACTGACGAACAATTGTCAGACGATCATGTTGCTGCGCCTGCAGTAACTTTTGAAAAATTCGGTTTTGAAAAAGCCATCATGAAATCCATCAAAAATGAAGGGTTTACAACACCTACACCAATTCAGGACATGGCTATTTTGCCTGTCATGAGCGGTGCGGATCTTATGGGTATTGCCCAAACCGGTAGCGGAAAAACGGCAGCTTTTTCATTACCGACCATAAACAAAATGATCCATGATTATGTTAAGCCCGCACCACATAAACCAAAAGCATTAATCCTGGCACCGACACGTGAACTTGTGATGCAAATTGGAAAATTTATTGATCAATTTAGCCGCGGCACACCGATCAAAAGCCTCGTTGTCGCAGGCGGCCAACCATATCCACCACAAATTCGTAAATTAAAATATGGTGTTGATGTTCTGATTTCCACGCCGGGACGTCTTATTGATCACATGGGAAGCGGTAATGTAAAACTTGAAGAATGCCAAACATTCATTTTGGATGAAGCGGACCGTATGCTTGATATGGGGTTTATTGATGAAGTAAAAGAAATTCAAAGCACATTGGATGATGATCATCAAACGGTCATGTTCTCTGCTACCATGAACGAAAAAGTGCGCCGATTATCATTAGAGCTTTTAAAAGAGCCTGAATATGTTGAACAAGAACGCAAAACAATGGTTGCGGATACCATCACCCATAAATTAATGAATGTGCGCCGTAAGGATAAATCTGCTCTTCTTATTGAATTACTACATGATGAAACCATTGATAAAGCTCTTATTTTTGCCCGCACGAAGATTGGCGCAGACAAGCTTTGCGGTGAATTAAAAGATGCTTTTCAAGATACACCAATGCGAATTGATGCGATCCACGGTGATAAAAAACAACGTACCCGGGAAAAAATCCTTATGAATTACAGAAAAGGCCGCACAAAAGTACTCGTTGCAACTGATGTTGCGGCGCGCGGTATTGATGTGGATGGCATTACGCATGTGATTAATTATGAACTTCCTATCGAAGCGGAAAATTATGTTCACCGTGTTGGCCGCACAGGTCGCGCAGGAGAAAAGGGACTTGCAATATCATTTTGTGATCCAAGTGATTTACGTCTTCTTCGTGAAATTGAAGGTCTGATTAAAATCAAAGTAGAAGTTGATCCGGATCATGATTATCACTTTGATGCATCAGAAGTTCGCACAAATAAAAAGGGCCGCGGTGGCAGAAATTCTAAACCACGCGGAAAATTCGATAAAAGCCGCGGCAGATCCGCAAAATCGTCTGAAAGTCGGCGCCCAATACGAAATGATCGTAACGACCGTAGCGAACGTAACGACAGTAACGACCGGAGAGAACGCGATGATAATCCAAGACAAGAACGACCAAAGCGTCGTGACGGTGCCCGTGGTTCATTAAGAACGGAAATGCCAGCCCGTAATGATCGTCCACGCGGCGAAAAGCCAAAAAAACCAAAAGGTAAGCGCTATAATCCTGCAAAATTTGACCCGCTTGATACAACATTCGGGTTTGATAACGATCCAGTATTACAAAAACTTCAAGGAAAAGCGGTCAAAAGAAAGAAGAATTCAGAAGATATTTCAACAGACGATAGACCTGAGAAGAAAAAGAAAACCACCAAGCGCGATCATTTTGATGAAAAAGTTAAGGGACCAAAGAAAAAAATACTAAGCAAAGCCAAGCCAAAAAAATCAAAGGGAAAACCTAGCCGCGCAGTCCGTAAAAAGATTAAACAAACAGGTGGTCATAAAGCATTTGCGCCTAAAAAACGGTGATGTATATATCTTGAATTATGCTCGCTGAACCTGTACCAGTCAAACATAAATTGAGGGTAAAATGATTTTTAGAACATTACTATTAACCGCTACGCTTATTCCATTTCAACTTTCTCTTGCTGATATAGGTCGCGGCAAAGAAACCTATTATATGGGTGAATATGAGCGTACAATCGCGGAATTTACACCTGACGCGGAAGATGGCGACGCCTACGCACTCGTAAAGCTTGGGTTTATGGCAGAAAACGGTTGGGGAACCTCCAAAGATTATCAAAAAGCGCATGATTTTTATCAACGCGCCGCTGAATTAGAGAGTACAGAAGGGTATATCTCTCTTGCAAAACTTTATGCTTATGCAAAAGGTGTAGGTAAAATGAGCACACAGCCAAAGAATATCTATTAAAAGCTGCTTCTCTTGGTGAAAATCACGCCTATTATATTTTAGGCGATTTTTATAATGATCTTTTTGCCTTTGGGGAAAATACAGAAGAATCCCTTAAGTGGTATCTTAAGGCAGCAGAAAGCCTGTATCCCGTCAGACCAAGTTGGACTTATTAAGGGTATTGCATAAGAGAGTGTTTTTGTTTCATCGTAATGACGAAGGAACGAAGATGACACGTATACACTCTAACAAATCAAATAGAACTGGAAGCGCGGAGAAGACGGTTAAAGATATACGCCGTGCAACCCGTAAGAACTATG
>DGPL01000050.1 GCA_002390425.1 Kordiimonadaceae bacterium UBA4441
ATTTGCAAATGTTCAACCACATTCTGGCGCACAAGCTAACGGTGCTGTTATGTTGGCATTGACGAAGCCAGGTGATACAATCCTTGGTATGTCACTTGATGCAGGCGGACATTTAACACACGGTGCGCCACCAGCACAAAGCGGTAAATGGTTTAATGCAATTCAATATGGCGTTCGTCGTGATAACCATTTAATGGACTTTGATCAAATCGAAGCTCTTGCAAAAGAACATCAACCGAAAATGATTATCGCAGGTGGATCAGCATACCCACGTGAAATTGATTTTAAAAAGATGCGTGAAATCGCCGATAGCGTTGGTGCTTATTTACTAGTGGATATGGCCCATTTTGCGGGTCTTGTTGCAGCAGGAGAGCATCCAAGCCCACTTGAGCATGCTCATGTTGTGACAACAACAACGCATAAAACATTGCGTGGCCCACGTGGCGGTATGATTTTGACCAATGATCTTGATTTAGGTAAGAAATTTAACAGCGCTGTTTTTCCAGGACTTCAAGGTGGTCCATTAATGCATGTTATTGCTGCAAAAGCCGTCGCATTTGGTGAGGCACTACAACCTGAATTTAAACAGTATGCTGCGTCCGTTAAGGAAAACGCCCGTGCACTAGCCAATAGGCTAAAAGAAGGGGGCTGTGATATTGTATCGGGTGGTACTGATACTCATGTGGTACTAGTTGATCTTCGTCCTAAAGGACTAACGGGGCGTGATGCTGATAATTCACTTGGACGCTCAAACATTACTTGTAACAAAAACGGTGTGCCATTTGATCCTGAAAAACCTATGGTAACATCTGGAATTCGTGTTGGAACACCAGCAGGAACAACACGTGGTTTTGGGGTTACTGAATTTGAACAGGTTGGCGATTTTATTCTTGAAATCCTTGACGGGCTTCAAAAAAATCCGGAAGATAATAGTGCAGCGGAAGCAAGTGTGCGTGAAAAAGTGATCGCACTTTGTAATAAATTCCCAATTTACTAATTTTGTTAGGATAAGAATATGCGGTGCCCATTTTGTGTAAATGAAGATACTCAAGTAAAGGACAGTCGTCCTACAGAGGATAATTCTGCTATTAGGCGCCGTCGTTCTTGTGGCGGCTGTGGTGCGCGTTTTACGACATTCGAACGGGTGCAGCTTCGCGAATTAACCGTGTTAAAAACGTCTGGAAAAAAAGTACCATTTGAAAGAGAGAAGATTGAACGATCCGTTCAAATGGCAATTCGCAAACGCCCTGTTGAAGAAGATCAGGTTGAACGGATGGTAAGTGGTATTGTTCGTCAACTCGAAAGTATGGGCGAAAGCGAAATTCCCTCTGAAACAATAGGGAAACTAATTATGGAAGGTTTAGAACACCTAGATAAAGTTGCCTATGTTCGTTTTGCATCCGTATATAAAAAATTCCGAGAAGCAAGTGACTTCGAAGATTTCGTCAGCGAGATAGCTGATCATGACGAAAGCTAATTCTCAATTTTCTAAAGCTGACCATGCCTATATGAAAATGGCATTAGATTTATCAAGGCGTGGCCTTGGTAAAACATCACCTAACCCATCTGTTGGATGTGTTATCGTAAAAAATGATCATATCATTGGACGTGGCTGTACGAGTGATGGTGGCAGACCACATGGTGAAATAAATGCTCTTTCGCAAGCAAAAAATGTAAATGGTGCAACTGTATATGTTACGCTCGAACCATGCGCACATCATGGCAATACACCACCTTGCGCAGAAGCCTTGGTAAGTGCAGGTGTATCTAAAGTTATTGTCGCAACAGGAGATCCTGATTCCAGGGTGAGTGGAAAAGGAGTTGATATTCTTAAAAATTCAGGGATTGCGGTATTAGAAGGTTTGCTAAAAGAGGAAGCTGATTTAATCAATCAAGGGTTTTTGCTAAAAGTAACCGATAAAAGACCATTGATTACAGTGAAAATAGCATCTTCAAATGACGGTAAGATTGCTAAAAATGAAGGTGAGCAAACCTGGGTCACAGGCCCAGAGGCGCGATTAAGGGGGCATTTATACCGCGCCAATCATGATGCGATTTTAGTTGGGATAAATACAGTATTAATCGATGATCCAATGTTAGACTGTCGTATACCCGGATTGTCATCGCAGTCGCCCATTAGGATTGTTTTGGATAGCCAATTAAGAATACTTGAAAATAGTAAAATTTGTGAAACGGCTAAAGATATTGAAACATGGGTTATGACTTTAAATCAAGACAAAGAAAAGATTTTAAGACTTGAGACAAAAGGTATCACCGTTATTAAAGTTGAAGAAAATGACGAAGGTCAAACATCGTTAACGCATATTATGGAAGTTTTAGCGAGGCGAGGGATCACACGAGTTTTAAGTGAAGGCGGAGCAATGGTAAATGCCTCTTTAATTAAAGCAGGATTAGTTGACCGCATAATATGGCTTAAATCTTCAGAATCTATTGGCGCAACTGGTGTAAATGCATTATACGATATTCCCATAACTGAATTAAATCGTTATCTAAACCTAAACCTTTATGATGAAGGCAAAGTAGGTGAAGATATCTGGCTAGAATATATAACGACACATTAGGTTAAAGATGTTTACAGGAATTATAACTGATATTGGCGAAGTGAGCGAAATTACTCAAATGGGTGATACACGAATTGTTATTCGCACATCTTATGATACCTCGACGATTGATTTTGGTGCATCTATTGCCTGTTCAGGTGTTTGTTTAACCGTTGTTGATAAAGGATCAGATTATTTTAGTGTTGATGTTTCTGCTGAAACATTATCCTGTACATCTCTCGGAGATTGGTTGCCCGGAAGTCAAATTAATCTTGAACGTGCCTTAAAAGTTGGCGAAGAATTGGGCGGCCATATTGTCACTGGGCATGTTGATACCGTTGGACAAATTTTAAATATTGAGACGGATGGTGATAGTAAAAAATTTACATTTTCATTACCAACTAAGCTAAAAGCATATGTTGCTTCAAAAGGATCAGTGACCATTAATGGTGCGTCATTAACAGTAAATAATGTTGAAGATAAAAGTGAAAACACAGAATTTTCAATTAACATTATTCCGCATACCCAAGAAAAAACAACATTTGGCGCTGCAAGCATTGGCGACAAAATAAATATTGAGATTGATATTTTAGCACGTTATGTCGCTAGAATGCGTGAAGTTTAAAGAAATTGATTAGAGAGTAAAATGCCGCATAATTTTTTATCTCCCATTGAAGACGTATTGGAAGATGCGAAGAATGGAAGAATGTTCATCCTTGTAGATGATGAAGACCGTGAAAATGAAGGTGATTTAATTATCCCATCTCAAATGGCGACACCTGATGCTATTAATTTTATGGCAACACATGGTCGTGGACTTATCTGTCTGACAATGACTGCTGAGCGCTCAGAAGAACTCGGGCTGGAAATGATGTCACAGAATAATAGAACGCGCCATCATACTGCTTTTACAACATCTATAGAAGCTGCTGAAGGTGTAACCACTGGTATTTCTGCAGCGGATCGCGCTCATACTGTCGCCGTTGCAATTGATCCCACAAAAAGCAAGGACGATATTGTAACACCTGGCCATGTCTTTCCAATTATTGCGCGTCGCGGTGGGGTACTTGTTCGTGCGGGTCATACTGAAGCTGCAGTTGATATTGCGCGTTTAGCGGGGCTAATTCCGTCTGGGGTAATTTGCGAAATCATGAATGATGATGGCACAATGGCTCGTTTACCGGATCTTGTGGAATTTGCAAAAAAACATAATTTAAAGCTCGCAACAATTGCTGATCTCATTGCTTATCGCCGCCGTAATGATAATCTTGTTGAATGTATTGATGAGACAAATGTCGATTCAGAATTTGGCGGTGAGTTTAAAATGCGCGCTTATATGGCAAAAGATGACGGTATTCAGCATTTTACTCTTGTTAAAGGTGATCCGACGAAAGCCAAAAAAGTGCTAGTCCGTATGCACTCCTTTAATATTTTTGAAGACTTACTTGGCCAAAAAGGACCTAGAACGGGTCAGTTTAAAAGGGCGATGGTAGAACTTGGCAAAGAAGAATGCGGTGTTATGGTATTTCTTCGCGAAAACCGTAAGACTTATATTACTGATGAAATTGCTAAAAAAGACCAGAAAGCGCAGAAAAAATCTCCAAACATTAAGAACTATGGCATAGGGGCTCAAATTTTACTTGATTTAGGGGTTAAGGATTTCGTGCTTCTCTCGGATAGTGAGCAAAATGTCGTCGGAATTGAAGGATATGGTTTGAATATTATTGGCCATCAACGTTTTGATAAAAATATTGAATTAAAAGTTGTGGATAAAAAGGATTAGTCGCAATGAAGGTATTAATCGTAGAAGCACGTTTTTATGACGATATTGCTGATGAACTTGCCAAAGGCGCCATTGGAGCATTAGAAGCTGTCGGAGCAGAAGTTGACCGTATTGATGTGCCTGGTGCTCTTGAAATTCCTGCGGCTATTAGGTTTGCTGCTGACGGTAATGATGGTTATGACGGCTTTGTCGCGCTCGGCTGTGTTATTCGCGGTGAAACAAGCCATTATGATTATGTCTGTGGTGAAAGCGCACGTGGATTGCAAGACTTAGCCATTCGCGATCGATTGGCAATCGGCAATGGAATTCTGACAGTAGAAAATCGCGACCAAGCATGGGCACGTTGCTCTGTTGATAAGTACAATAAGGGCGGTGCTGTTGCTGAAGCGGCTGTACGAATGATCGAACTTAAAAAACAATATGGAATTGCTTAAAATGGCTGACACTAAAAAGGCAAAAGGCGGTGCGCGAAGTTCTGCTCGCCTAGCCGCCGTTCAGGCACTTTATCAAATTGAAGCAAACAACTCGCCGGCAAAAATTGTTGTTAAAGAATTTATTGATCACAGAATTAATGAAATAATCGATGATACGCCGCTTGAGAAAGCTGATACGGCTTTTTTTAGTGATATTGTTCTTGGGACCAATGAGCGATTAGAAGAAATTGATGCTTTAATTAAATCCAAACTGGGTGATGATTGGACAATAGAGAGAATAGAATCTGTTGCTAGAGCGGCAGTTCGTGCGGGTATATATGAATTGATAGCAAGGGTTGACGTGCCAACGAGTGTTATAATCAATGAATATATTGATGCCACTAAAGCATTCTTTGATGATGGAACCCCAGCTTTCGTAAATGGAATTTTAGATAAAATAGCGAAAGAAAAACGCAGTTAAAGGTGATTGAACACTGACGACATCCGAATTTGACTTGATTGAAAAATATTTCTCTCCTTTAACAGGAAATGGGGCACCTGCTTTTTCATTGAAGAATGATGCGGCTGTATTTTCACCCAAGTCAGACACAGATTTAGTTTTCACGAAAGATGCATTGGTAGCGGATGTTCATTTCTTTTCAAACGATGATCCTGAATTAATCGCCGAAAGGGCATTGCGTTGTAATTTATCAGACCTTGCTGCAATGGGGGCAGAGCCTTTAGGTTATTTATTAAGTTTAGCGCTTCCAAACAAAGACTTATATATTGAAGCATGGCTATCAAGTTTTTGTAAAGGATTAGAGAATAATCAAAAATTGTTTAAATGGTCGTTATGGGGCGGGGATAGTGTCGCGACTAATGGCCCAATCACGATATCTATAACGGCCATTGGTGAAACTAAAAAAGCAAGTCATTTAACTAGAACGGGTGCAAAAGTAGGCGACGGTATTTATGTGTCCGGCACTCTTGGTGACGCCGCGGCTGCTATTAAAATTATCGAAAATGATCTGGATGTTGCAGGGAGTGATTTTATTCTAAATCGTTTTTATAAACCTTTCCCAAGACTAAAATTAGGTAAAGCGTTAGTGAATATTGCCTCTTCTGCGCTTGATATATCCGATGGATTAATTGGTGATTTATCTCATATATGCAAAAATTCGGGGGTGGGCGCTCACATAAATCAACCCAAGATACCAATTTCTGCTGCTTTCGGTAATCTTTTGGAAACTAAACCAGAGTATAATCATCTTTCGTGGACAGGCGGTGATGATTATGAATTACTTTTCACAGTGCCTCCAGAAAATGAAAAAAGCTTGCTTAATATCCCGAATTGTCAAAGTCATGGCATTACAAAAATAGGTGAAATTATAGCTGAGCAAAGAATATTTTTATTAGATGAGCGGCAAGCCGAAATAAGAATTGATAATAAAGGTTACCGCCATTTCGAAAATTAGGTAAGCAAATGGCAGAAGAAGAAAAAGAGACAAGTGAAGAAAATAAAAAGCCATCTGGTGGTGGTAAAAAACTTTTAATTGTAGGTCTTTTAGCGGGGTTAATAGTTGGTGGTGGAGGTGCCGCTGGCTTCTTTATAATGCAGTCTGGTGATGAAACTGAGCCTGTTGAAGTGGTAATTGAAGAGAAAGCACCTGAGCTTCCTGATTATCAATATGCAAAAATTGAAAAATTAAACCTACCACTATTTTATAAGGGTCGAGTTCTCAATTATGCTGTAATGAATGTGTCATTAGAAACTATCGGAAATGATGATAAGTTATTGGTTGTAAAAAACGTTATCATTATCAAAGATGCATTGCTTCGTTATTTTAGTGTTAATCCGATAGGACGTGAAGATAACCCAAGAATAGTGGATTTTGATAGGTTATCAGCAAAAATAAAAGAAGTAGAAAACCAAGAAATTGGGCGGGAAATCGTTAACAGGGTAGTGATTAGTGAAAGTAGAAATTTTTAATTTAATTCCCTGCCGTAGGATTTGATCCACCACCACCGAAGCGCCCAACGTTACCAAATAATTCGGCGAAAAAGTTTTCATCTTTACCATGTGTTACTGTTTTTTTGGAAACTGGATCGACGATTTGATTATCTTCTACAGAATATCTTCTAATATCAGAAACATAGTCTTCATTATCAAACGAGATAGCAAGAATGTCCATTTCTGTTACTCTTTCTTTGAAAAAGGCCCATCGCTCCGTTCTTTTGGTATAATAATACCAGTTATTATCATCGAATGTGGGACGCATAGTAGGGTTGCCTAGCATGGTTTGAACTGAAACCTTTGTATCAACATCTGCTCGAATAGCATCACTCATTTCTGGGTCGGGGATATAGCCACGGTAGTTTTTAATTGAGGAGCATCCCGCAAGAAGAGTAATTAAAGACATCATAATAATGCTATTTTTGACATTTATCTTCATTTTTTTAAGTTTTCAGTTATAAAAACTGTCCTATACTTAGATTTAATTGCAGAATTAATAGCAAAATGTTAATTCATCTTACAAAGTCTAAGCTTTACATATTAATATAAAGCCTTAATTTTAGCAACAAAATGACATTTGGATTAACAGTAGTCAATCATTTAGTGTATGAATTTTATTTAAGGGTATAATTCTTAACTAAAACCAGTTTATCGAAAGAAATAATGAAAAATGTTTGGGTTTTTATTTAATAAAAAGAAACTGAATAATGCAGCACATAATATATTCAGTATAATCATCGAACATTCCCGCGTAATCGATTTTTACGAAAACTATTCTGTGGAGGATAGTTTAGATGGACGTTTTGATTTAATGTCCGTTCATATGGCGATAGTTTTGAAAAAATTAGATCATCATAAAAATTTTAAAGACGTGCCAGAATTTAAAAGAATTCTACAAGAAATAATGTTTGATAACCTGGATTTAACTTTGAGAGAAATTGGAGTGGGTGATTTGGGTGTGGGAAAAAAAATTAAAGTGATGGCTGAAGCATTCTATGGACGAATGATAGCGTATCAAAATTTATTTTCTAGTGAAAATAAAGATGAAATGTCTAATACATTAAAGCGTAATTTATACCGTGAGAAAACAATAAATGAGGACATATTGAAAAAAATGGTTTCATATATATATCAGCAATATGAATTGATTATAAAGCAAGATATTGAGAAAATCTTAGATGGTCATATTGAGTTTAAATTACCGAGCAATTAAAAATTATGAATGAAGAAAACACAGCTAATGAATTCAGTAGGACTTTTAATCTCGATCTAGTAGAAAAAAAAGCGACTGAGATAATTATCGAAGCGACTTCGGATGAATGCCTTTTACTTGCCGAAAGGTTCTCGATAATTGAAGTTGTGTCGCTGAAGGCTACATGTATCCTTAATCGAAGGAAACAAAAAGAATTAGGCGATTATTTGCTTCGCGTCAAAATGGACGCTGAAGTTATTCAATCGTGTGTTGTGACTTTAAATGAAGTGCACGAATCAATAAACGAAGAATTTTCAATTATTTTTCAAAAAAACGCGCCGCCATCAAAAAACAATAATGATAGTCAAGAAGTTGTTTTTAACATTGATGATGATGATATTGAAATTATCGAAGATAAAGAGGTAGATATTGGCGAATACGTTGCTGAATATTTAGCCCTGTTTATGAATAGCTATCCTCGACAAAATGAGATCAAAGGCGAAGAATTAGGTTATAAAATTCTTAGTGAAGATGAAGCAACAAAGAAATTAGAAAAGAAAAATCCTTTTGCAGTTTTGAAAGAGCTTTAACATAACACTTGAAGATAACTGATATTGCTATATTTTATATGATATCTTTATTGGGCTATATATATTAGATTGAGTTAAGATAATTAGAGTAAAATTCAAATTAAGGGTATGCTTTGACGCGTGAACTTGTAATTTCATTGGATGCAATGGGCGGTGACCACGCTCCTGAGATCGTAATCGAGGGGGCGAGTATTGCGCGTGAACGTGTTCCTAGTCTAAAGTTTTTAATATTTGGTGATGAAACTAAAATCGTCCCTTTGCTAACGCGCTTCCCAATTCTCAAAAATTGTTGTGAAGTTTTTCATACAGATAAGGTGATTTCAGCGGATGAACGACCAAGTCAAGCTTTAAGACGAGGAAGAGATTCGAGTATGGGACAGTCCATACAAGCCGTAAAAGATGATAAAGCTTGCGCGGCGGTTCTTGCCGGCAACACTGGCGCTCAAATGGCCCTGGCGAAATTTATTCTTCGTACTATGGAAGGGATCGATAGACCAGCTCTTGCATCACTCATACCGACAAGTAGAGGGGAAAGTGTAATGCTTGACCTCGGCGCGAATGTTGAATGTGATGAAAATAATTTGGTTCAGTTCGCAATTATGGGCGCTGCATTTGCGCGCACAGTATTAGGTGTCGTTAAGCCGACTGTAGCTATACTAAATGTGGGTGTTGAAGAATTAAAAGGCAGCGATGTCATTAAAGAAGCTGATAGAATGCTTCGCGAAGCTAATATTCCAATGGATTATAAAGGTTTCACAGAAGGCCATGGATTAGGTGGTGGTGAAGTTGATGTCGTGGTGACTGATGGTTTTACGGGTAATATTGCGCTTAAAACGGCTGAAGGTACGGCAAAAATGATTGCTAACCTATTAAAACGTAGTCTGATGGAATCTATTCTGTCCAAAATTGGCGCTTTATTTGCCAGTTCTTCATTGCAGTCTTTAAAAAATCATCTTGATCCAAATAATCATAATGGTGCCGTATTTATGGGATTGAATGGTTTGGTTATTAAAAGCCATGGTGGCGCGTCAGCTAAGGGATTTGCTGCTGCAATTGGTGTTGCTGTTGACATGGCAGAAAATGACCTTGCGGGGAAAATTACACGTGATTTAACAAACTTTAAGAATACAATTGAAGAAACCGATGAAGATGAGGCTGACGAAACGGTTATAGAAATGAATATCAAGGAACAAACATAATGACCGCCATTCGTTCGATTATATCGGGCACAGGATCATATTTACCTGAAAATATCCTAACGAACAAAGATTTAGAGAATAAAGTTGATACATCTGATGAATGGATTATCGAGAGAACAGGCATTAAGCAACGCCATATTGCCGCGGATGATCAGGTTACCTCAGATTTAGCAGTAGCCGCTGCATCCAAAGCTTTGGAAAGCGCAAATTTAAATGCTGCAGACATAGACCTTATCGTTGTCGCAACATCGACGGCGGATCAAACCTTTCCTTCAACCGCAACTACTGTTCAACGTAAATTAGGCATAACGAAAGGTGCCGCATTTGATGTGCAGGCAGTCTGTTCCGGTTTCGTTTATGCGTTAACAACTGCGGATAATTTCATCAAGGCTGGGCAAGCAAAACATGTGTTAGTAATCGGTGCTGAAATATTTTCAAGAATATTAGATTGGGAAGATCGAACAACATGTGTTTTGTTTGGTGATGGAGCCGGTGCCATCGTACTTTCTGCAAAAGCAGGTGTAGGCGATAATTCTGATCAAGGAATTCTTGCATCACGCATTCACTCTGATGGTCGCTATAATGATATGCTTTATGTAGACGGTGGAGTTTCTTCGACACAAACGGTTGGACATTTAAGAATGCAAGGAAGAGAAGTTTTCCGTCACGCAGTTGTAAATTTAGCCTCAGTGGTCGGTGAAGTTTTAGAAGATACCAATATGACATCTGACGATATAAATTGGATTGTACCTCATCAAGCCAATAAACGCATATTAGATGGCACTGCTCGCAAGTTAAAAATCTCTCCTGATAAGGTTGTTGTCACGGTCGATAAACATGCGAATACATCGGCTGCTTCTATTCCTTTAGCGCTTGATGAAGCGGTGCGCGATGGCCGAATCACCCAAGATGACATTGTGATTCTAGAGGCAATGGGTGGGGGATTTACGTGGGGTGCTTGTCTTTTAAGGTGGTAAAAGTTTATTTTACCCCCCTTTTTTTACCTTTTTTGCTATTTTGTTACGTAAACTAGTCCTTTAGAAAGTTTGTGCATCCCTTTGATATTGACCGCATAATTCTGCTGCAGTAGGCTAAAGAAAACAAAAGAGGTAGGAAACATGAGTGGAAAAACAGTAACAAGGGCGGATCTGATTGAAGCAGTGTATCAGGAAGTGGGGCTATCCAGAAATGAATCATCAGATTTGGTTGAAACAGTTCTTGATGAAATTGCCTCTACTTTGACCAATGGGGACAATGTTAAAATTTCTTCATTTGGTAGCTTTATTGTTCGCGATAAAGGTGGCCGTATTGGACGTAACCCAAAAACAGGGGAAGAAGTTCCAATTGAACCAAGAAGAGTACTCGTCTTTAGACCTTCACAAGTCTTAAAAGATAGAGTGAGTAATTCATAGAAATTGGAAATTGTTTCTGCTTCTATAGTAGCAACACATGCAGCGCAGAGAGATATTGAGCTAAATGTCAGCCTCAAAACATGCCAAATCACCAAATGCTTTTCGAACTATCAGTGAAGTCGCTGATGGTATCGGTATTCCACAACATGTATTAAGGTTTTGGGAAAGCAAGTTTAGCCAAATTAAACCTATGAAGCGTGGTGGTGGTCGTCGTTATTACCGCCCTGAAGATGTTGAAATAATTGAGGCAATAAGACGGTTACTTCATGATGATGGTTATACCATTAAGGGCGCGCAAAAATTATTAAGAGAACATGGTGTCAAAGCCGTTGTTCATCAGACATATACTAATGCCTCCGCAGAAGATGACAATGCTGCGCCAGACGTTATTGCAGTTGCAAATAGTGACGATGTTTCATTGACGTCTATAAGAGATAATCTTCAAGTTACGAGAGACAATTTAAAGAAGTCTTTGAAAACTTAACCATCATTAGTGCTTAACAATATCATTCCATCCCATATGTGTAATATGTAATGGAGCATCTTCATATCGACCAATTATATTACCCGATATATAATCGAGTTCAGTTTCTTTGATCGGTTCCAATTCTTCGAATTTATCAACGCCATCAAGTGACAATTTTATATTCTCTTTTGCGCATTTCTTAGCGAGTTTGTTTAGCTCAGAGGAATAACCTTTTGTAGATTTTATTTTTTCTGGAATAAAAAGACAAATACCGGATACACCACACCCTTTATAATAGCCGATATCACTCGGAATTTTTTCACTGACTATTGTTACGTTCCTACAAAATTTTTGTAGGCTTGTTGTAATTAAATTCATACGAGCTTCTGGAAAACCTTCTGGAAAACCAATAAGAGAAAAAGTAATATATTTTCTTAAGGGTATGGGGATAGACTGGCAATGAAATAAGAAATTATGGAGCCGTGTAAGATTAAAAAGGGTTTTATAATGTAAGGGGATAGCGAACATAGCCCTAAAGTTATTTTTAAAGAAATCCTGCATCATTTCTATAATTTCATCGAGCATATATTTATCAAGCTCTATCATTGATGCCAGGCAAAAGGGGTTTGGTAAGGAACGGTATCCAATAGGTGACGTGTCAATATTACTTCCTTTTTTCTTTTTATTACTTCTTAGACTAATCATAAAAGTAGAAACGATATTGTTCTTTTTATCCCAAATTGGCTTGTATATTAACTCATATGGTCTTTCTTTTTTTTCATCTATTGGTGATGGAAAAGACTCAAGTTTAGGCTTTGGCGCTTGCTCTATGATATCAGGAGTGGAATTTTTAATACTGGAATAAGCAACATCTTGAAATAGCAATTTACCGTGACGCCGTCCTGTTGCTGTTCTGATAATAACGTTGCAATCGTAGCATTGTCCTAAATATTCAGTTGATAGTTTTTTTAGTATATCTCCGCATAATTGCTGTGCGTCACTTTGAGGGGTATTTGAAAAAACAACTAAATGTTCTGTTTCAGATCTTGAGAATATTACATCTTCGTCATTGGTATTTTGCTTGAGGCGTATCGACAGTTTTTTTAAAATTTCGTCGCGTTTCCCGTACCAGGAAAACCCGAGTTGCTCTTTCAAATACTGAAGGCTTATCAAATGAACTTTTCCAGTTGCAAATAAATCGCTAACAGAAATAATTTTTTCAAAATTCTGGATATCACCATAACGATTAGCACTTCTTCCGATAAAGGAAGAAAATACCGCAATAGTAGATTTGGTAACATTGTCTAACCGTTTAAACATTCTGTTTAATATCCATAATCAAAGAAATTCTAATTATTTAGGATAAAACAGCTATTTTAAATTTGATTTAAGAATTAATTAAAATTGTAATAAATGAAATTCGAATAAAAATTAATGTTGGCCACCATTGGATGCAATAAGTCGATTGATAACATCATCTGAATAATCGAGTAGTTTTCCAAATCCGGTTGCAATTTCTCGTCTGCCGGATTCGTCATATTGATTATTTGCAATAAGCTCAGCTTTGCGTTTTTTCAATGCGTTATATTTTTCCAGGGTGTCGCCCTTATAAATTAAAAATAATGTAAGGCCATTGGTTCTTGAAGGTGAAAAGAGATCGGTCACTAAAAAGTCATTTTCACGATATGCTTTTACCCCGTTACGTTCAGCAATATGATTGACAACGGGTTCCCATTTGGTGGCTTCTTCTTCTGAAAACATTTCGCTAAGTCCGATTTGCTTAACATCCATACTTACCACCTCGGCAAAGGCAGCCACGACGCCCATGTGAAAATGAATGTTCTCTACTGTAAACTCTTCGAGATTTTGTGCTTGTGCGCTTGAGATTGCACCAGCAAAGAAGATAGCAATTAGTTTTTTTAGCATTTTGAAATCCTATATTTTTAATATGTGAGTACTTTATAAATAAAATAGCAAAAGATCAATTGGCCTGTTGCAGGAGCGATGCTCTATGGTTATATTGCGTTCGAATTGATGTCGGAATGTAGCGCAGCATGGTAGCGCGCTTCACTGGGGGTGAAGAGGTCGCAGGTTCAAATCCTGTCATTCCGACCATTCACTAAATACCCAATTCACCTTTTAATTTCTTCGTCAATTTTGCGGCAATGATATCATATGAGTCTTTGATATAATCTTTGATATCTTGGTTGTTCATTGCTTTTTCAGATGTAATTTGTATCCAGTTTCCTTGAGTTAGATAAGGGGCTCTTTGAATGCCATCCAATTCCGTCAAAATCCGAAAATTAAGTTCACTACATTTAAAACTCATAGTGTGCGCGTTATCATCTTGTCCTGAATGTATTGCGAATACTTTACCGCCAATTTTCCATACGCTAGCATCCCCCCATTGTACGACATTGGAGGTTGATTTTAATGATTTACAATAATCGTTGAATTCGTCTCTGGTCATTTTATTACCCCTAGTTGACCCAATTATAAACTATGATACAATTTTTAAAAAGTGAATATGAGGGAATAAAATGAGACAAGATCAAAATAGGCGTGATTTCATAAAATTGGCAAGCACAGCTTATGCAGGTGTTGTCTTAACGGGAACTGCGGCCACAATTACGAAAGCGCAAGAAAGTGATATAGCTGGACCTCTACCGCAAACAGTTGAAGATCAGTTTGATACTTGGGTGGAATTAAATATTGATAATCTAAATCATAATATATCCGAAGTACGTAAAAAAATTGATGGGCGTCCGATTATGGCTGTTATTAAATGTAATGCTTATGGTCATGGTCTCATTGAAATTGCCAAGTCAATGGAGTTAAAGGGAATTAGCCATTTTGCTGTTGTAAAAATGGATGAAGCGGAACACTTAAGGCACAATGGTATAGAAGGTATGGTTTTAAACCTTGGCCCATTTTCTGCACGTGATGCCAGAACGGCCATTACACATAATATTAGCCAATCCGTCTTTTCGGATGCGGTTGACATATTAAATGAAGAAGCTGTGAAATTAAATCGTATTGCGAAAGTTCATATTAAAATTGATACAGGGCTCGGGCGAGTAGGGGTGCCTTATAAAATTGCTGATGCCTTTGTCGAGAAAGTCGCCGCGCTTTCACATATTGAAATTGAAGGTGTTTTGACGGCCATGACCGAAGATGCCGATTTTAATCCCATCCAAATTAAAAGATTAAATTCTATCTATGATACTGCAAAAGCCAAGGGGATTGATTTAGGAGTGCGTCACGCTGCATCAAGCGCCGAAGTGGATCATGATCCCGGCTCACATTTAGATATGGTGAGACCAGGGAGCGCCCTTGTTGGTTTAGAGCCAATGCCAAATATGGATATTAGGCCTGTTCTAGGTGTTAAGACGAGAATTATTTATGTGAAAGACATGGAACCGGGCGATTCAATTGGGTATCACCAAGCTTATAAAATTGAAAAACCAATGCGGGTCGCCACATTGCCGCTTGGGTATTCAGATGGCTTTGCCCTAAGCAGCGTAAATAATGCTAATGTCCTTATTAAGGGTAAGAAATACCCTATGATTGCTCTTATCACGGCCAATCATATTTCAATTGATGTTACAGGTTCGGATGATATCGAAATAGGAGATATTGTTACTATCATTGGGAAAGATGGTGATGAAGAGATCACCAATACAGAATATTCCAATCAAACTGGGGGGCATGCCTACCACACGGCCAATTGCTTGAAACCCTATCTTACGCGATTAAAGGTTTAAATTAAATCCATGGTTTTAAAACTGCTGTGGCCGCCTTTGGAAATTATGAGACGGTCATGAAGCATCACACCTAATTGCTTTTCGGCTTCTGCTATTTTCTTAGTCATATCAATGTCTTCGCGGCTTGGTGTTGGGTCACCGCTAGGGTGGTTATGTACCAGTATAATCGCGCTTGACCCTAATTCTAATGCACGTTTGATAATCTCACGTGGATATACGGGCGTGTGGTCAATTGTTCCCTCTTGCATTTTTTCATCGGCAATTAATCTATTCTGTCGATCAAGAAAAAGCACACGGAATTGCTCGTTCTTTTTATAGGCTATTTGTGACGTACAATAATTTATAAGTGCTTGCCAATTGCTAAGCACTGGTTTTTCCATAACTTTGCCTTGCGATAGCATTTGTGCACTCGCTTCCGCGAGTTTTAATGCCGTTACGACATTTTCGCCTACACCATTAAATTCCACTAGTCTTTCCGGTGAGGCACTAATGACTTCGGCGTAAGAACCAAATTCCGAAATAAGTGATTTTGCAAGTGGTTTTACATCACGTCTTGGAATGGCCATCATTAATAAAAGTTCGAGAAGTTCATAATCGGCGAGTGCTTTTACACCGTCTTTTCTAAAGCGTGTTTTTAAACGCTCTCTATGACCTTTCTTATGCTCATCAGACATAAGGGGGCTTAGTATGACCCTCTGGTGATAGAGTGAAAATCTCTACTCCATCAGCGGTCACCCCCATACTATGTTCAAACTGCGCCGAAAGCGATTTATCGCGCGTTACGGCAGTCCAGTCATCAGATAGAACTTTTACTTCTTTAGTGCCAAGATTAATCATTGGCTCAATTGTAAAGAACATGCCTTCTTTGATGACGGCGCCTTCACCTTTTCGGCCATAATGCAGAACATTTGGACTATCGTGAAAAATGCGCCCAAGGCCGTGGCCACAAAATACTTCCACTACACTGCATCTTTGACTATATGCATATTCTTGAATGGCATAGCCGATATCACCCATTGTATTACCGGGCTTAACTTGATCGATACCGCGCATGAGGCATTCATAAGTAATGTCAACCAGTCGCTTTGCTTTAACATTTGGTGGGCCAACATAAAACATGCGGCTCGTATCGCCGTACCAGCCATCAACAATAACGGTGACATCGATATTAATAATATCGCCTTTTTTAAGTTTTTTAGGTCCGGGTATGCCATGACAAACAACATGATTGATCGATGTACAGATGGATTTTGGAAAGCCATTATAATTAAGAGGGGCACTAATGGCATCATGATCAGCGACAAAATCAGCGCAAATTTTATCCAGCTCGTCAGTACTGACGCCCGGCACGACAAGAGGTGTTATCATATCAAGAGTGCGCGCCGCCAAATTTCCAGCTTTTCGCATGCCTTCAAAATCTTGAGGATCATGAATTTTAATTGCGCTCGTTGCTTCGACCGGTGCATCAGATGCTTTTATATATCTCATTATTCTTCCAAAATGGGGATACTATGATCCACCTTTATACCTGATGGTGTAACTGTACAAATATAACAATATGCTTCAACACCGTTTTCTTTTGCCATCTTTAACGCATCTGCATAAGCGGGGTCAATGTCTGATGCGACTTTGAATTTATTTATATCGGACCTTTGTGCCAAATATAACATGACACTGCGGCTGCCTTGATCAACCATGTCTTTCAATTCATTTAAATGCTTTGTACCACGAGCTGTAACAGAATCAGGAAACTCAGCAAGTGCCGTTTCACGGCTTAATGTGACACTTTTGACTTCCACATAACAATCCGCATTTTCAGGATGATTACTTAAAAATAAATCAATACGGCTTTTTTGTCCGTATTTCATTTCTCTTCGCAAATCATCATACCCTTGTAATTCTGATATCGTGCCGTCAAGGATTGCTTCTTCAACCAATTTATTTGGCCAAGATGTGTTGATACTGACCATAGCACCGTCAGCTTTTACAATTTCCCATTTATAATCTAACTTTGCTTTAGGGTTTGTCGCTGGTGACAACCAAACTTCATTGCCTTCATCTTTTAATGAAAGCATTGATCCACTATTGGCACAATGAGCGGTGACAATTTCGCCATTATCCAATTTTACATCGGCCAGGAATCTCTTATATCGTTTAATTAAAGTTCCATGGAAAAGTTCGTGTTCATATTTCATATCTTAGGATATAGTATTATTTTAATGTTTATTCAATTGAGTTGATAAAAAGAATGGTAAAAAAAGTTACTGCTGCCCTCATCATTATTGGTGATGAAATCTTATCCGGCCGAACCAAAGACGCGAATTTAAATCATTTAGCCAAATGGTTAGGAAGCATGGGCGTTATTTTAGATGAAGTCCGCGTCATTCCCGATGTCGCTGAACGTATTCAGAAAACGGTAAATGAATATCGTGCTACTTTTAATTATGTGTTTACGACGGGAGGTATCGGACCCACACATGATGACATTACAGCTGAAAATGTAGCGCGTGCATTTGGTGTTGATTTTTTATTGAATGAAGAGGCAAAGAAGCTACTTGAAGATAAAATGGGAAAAGAAAATATGACGCCAGAACGTTTAAGAATGGCAATGATCCCTGATGGCGCAACCTTAATTAAAAACCCTGTTAGTGCAGCACCGGGCTTTCAAATGGGAAATGTATTTGTGCTCGCTGGAATTCCAGCAGTTATGCAAAGCATGTTGCAAGACTTAGAAGATCGTATTACAGGTGGGCCAAAAATTACATCAAAATCAATACATGTTTTTCATGGAGAAAGTAAATTCGCAAATATCCTTTCTGAAGTAGAGACGACTTTTGAACATTTAACTATTGGTAGTTATCCTTTTTATAAAGAAGAGGCTTATGGTGCTACATTCGTTATTCGATCAGCAATTGAAGAAAATGTTGATCAAGCACTAAATAGTTTAAAAGAAAAAATCATTGGATTGGGATACGAATATTTTGCTGGAGAAGCTCCAAAGTAAAATCAATTTCGCCGAGTCTTTACTTTTTTGATGAAATCTTGAAGAAAATTGCCAAAAAAGACAAAAAAAATGAAAAAAATGAAAACTGGTGGTTCCATTCGTTAAAATAATGTGGCATACCCTTTTATCGATTTACCAATCACGTTTCAATTGTGCGCTCGTGGTGAAATTGGTAAACACAGCAGACTTAAAATCTGCCGCCTTCACGGGCTTGCCGGTTCAAGTCCGGCCGAGCGCACCACCTACCTTAACTAATTGAAATAAAACAATAAAATATCTTTTTATGTGCTCTTTAAGCCAATTGTTAATTAGACAATGGTTTTAATTATGATTTCGTGAACTATATGCGATGCATTTTTTTCTAGAAAATTTTTATTGTTCAAATTTTAGAAAAATTAATATGAAGATTGTAGAATTGTTAAGAATTTTTAATGTTTTAATTGAATTGATATATTGAACTCTCTAAAATATAAAGATTTTTAGATTTTGTTAACCTTATCGTTTTAGACTTTGTTAGTAAAAAATATAAGAAAATAATAACATTACGTAAAATTGCAGTAAGCAAAAAGCGTAGGGATTAGTTGGAAAGTTATGAACGAGAATCTTTCATCAGCAGGCTTGATCAAACTGGCTCAGGATAGCACCAAAGGGTCTAAAGAAGCCCTTATGGAAAATATCACTGATATGTTCCTATCTCCTGATGGGCGTTTGAATGATCATGAACGCGTTTTGATGAACGATATAATGGTTAAACTTCTTAAGAACGTTGAAAAGAAAATCCGTAAAGGATTATCTGAGAGATTAGCCGAATCTGATGAGATTTCTATTGAACTAGTGACTATGCTTGCAAATGATCACATTGAGGTTGCAAGACCAGTTTTAGAGAAAAGTGCACTTTTAAAAGATGAAGATCTTGTTGAAACGATTCGCAATAGAACGGATTCTCATCGTTTATCAATTGCCATACGTGAACATGTAAGTGAAACTGTTTCTGATGAACTGATTGAACATGGAAACGAAGATGTTATTGAAGCTCTAATTCAAAATTCAAATGCCGAACTTTCAAAAGCATCCATGGATTATTTAGTACAAGTATCGCGATCAGTAGACCGATTCCAAGAACCACTGCTTAATCGAAACGATCTTTCATTTGAACTTGCACATAAAATGTATTGGTGGGTTTCAGCTGCACTTCGCCGAAAAATTGTCGCGGAATTTGATATTGATGAAACCTTACTGGATGATGCATTAGAAGATGCAACCAAGGAAGTCATTGAAAAACATAATGAAAAAGAAGGGGTCATGGAAAAGGCAATCCTTCTGGTCAAAAATTTGGATAGCCAAAGAAAATTAAATTTTGATTTTGTTGTTACCTCTCTTAGGCAGCAAAAAATTAATGTTGCTGTAGCAGCACTTGCTGAGTTGAGCGGACTTGGTGTAAAAATAATATGGCGAGTGATAAGAGAAAAGAATGATGAAGAACTTGCTGTAATTTCAAGAGCGATAGGATTAGAGAAGAGCCAATTTTCAACGATGTTTCTTTTGATCCTGCAAGCCAACAGTGGACCAAAAGCAAGATCGACATCAATCTTGAATACGATGTTAAATTTATATGATAGAATAAAACCAGATAATGCAAAGGCGGCCGTAAAATATTGGCAACGCGATTATCATTATCAGGAAGCACAAATGTTATTACAGGACGCATGCTAAGCCAAACCATGCTCCACACATTACTGGGATAGGAAAGTAAAGTGCAAAACAAGAATAATATAACGAACAAAACGATCATACCGTTGTAAATCGTCGAGAAGCTTAGGGCGGAAAAGCTTGTCAAAAATCAGCTTGAAAGAAGCGATAACCCAACAGTAAAAGATCAAATTCATATGCTTCTGGCAAAAATGAAGTTCGATGAAAATGTTCCTCTTTATGTTTCTACTATCAAAGGTGAATTGGTGTTTGTTAATGATGGCTATCGTGCGCTTGTGAGTGATAGTGAATCGATAAACGGCATGGTGCATCATCCGCGCGGCGAATATACTCTCCCGGCTAGCCTTTTATCAATTTTAAACGAAGTACAGTTAACGCGTAGTAGCGTAACGGTAGAAGAAACAATACATATTCATGGTAATATGCGTCAGTATCGTTCTCGTCATTTCCCTATTTGTGACGATCAAGGGTATGTCATCGCGATTGGTGGAACATATACGGATTGTACTGAACAATATAAAGCGAGTAACTCAGAAGACGCGAGTATTACTGAACAACGCTATCGTGACTTTGCGCGTGCAACGTCAGACTGGTATTGGGAAGTTGATAAATCATTTAACCTCACATATTTGTCGAACCGTTTTACAGCGATCACTGGTGTGCCATCATTCTTGATGATGGGTAAGCGTCTTGATGATGTCGGAAATCTTTTAGAGGGATTTGAAGGTGGCGAAGTTAAATGTACATCATTTATGAAAAAGAATGCCCCCTTTAGGGATCAACTTATGGTCTTAAAAGATCAAGATGATGAGAATATCTATATTTATCTAAGCGGTGTGCCATTATTTGATGTTCAATCCGGTGAGTTCCAAGGATTTAGGGGGGCAGGAACCGATGTTACCGATAGCCATAAATCGAAAGTTAAAGCAGAAAAAGTTCAAAAAACACTTAATGAAACACTTAACGATTTAAAAGATAAACGTGCAAAATTAGATGTGGCCACAAAGCAAGCTGAGGAAGCACTTGAAGCCAAGGGAGATTTTCTTGCGGCTATGAGCCACGAATTAAGAACACCACTTAACGCAATCATTGGGTTTGCTGAAACCATGACAATGCAAGCATTTGGTGAACTTAATGACCAATATATTTCTTACAGTAACGACATCATGAATGCCGGCCGACATTTGCTTCATCTTATTAATGATATTCTTGATGTTGCTGTGCTTGAAAGTGGGAAAATCCAACTTGAAACAGAAGACGTATCACTGCGAGAAGTAGTGGAAACAGCACGTAATATGGTTGTGATTAACGCAGATAAAAAAGAAATTGATATCAGTGAATTAAGTATAACTGATGATATAAATATTTATGCTGATACGCGCCGCATTACTCAAGTATTCGTAAACCTAATGAGCAATGCTGTGAAATTTACGCCGGAAGGTAGTAAAATTGGTATTAGAACGAAATTGTTTGCTGAGAATGTCATCGCTGTAAGTGTTTGGGACACAGGTATCGGAATATCACCAGAACAACAAGACCTTGTATTTGAAAAATTCCATCAAGACCGCGGTCATATTTATGCGAGAAAAGAAGAAGGTACCGGACTTGGATTACATATTTCAAAGCACCTCGCACGCCAAATGGGTGGAGATGTGATCTTGAAAAGTGAAGTCGGTGAGGGATCTGAATTTACGGTGTTAATCCCGCTTACTAAATAATTCAGCTAATAAACTGTTCATTTAGAATACGTTCTTCAAGTGTATGTTCTTTATCAAATAAAAGCTTTTTAGAATGTGACGTATCTTGCTCAACGGATACTGTTCTTACGTTACGCACTTCGATAGTATCAGCTACCGCACTTACTGGCCTTTTGTTTGGATCACATGCTTCGAATACAACTTTTGCACTTTGTGAAAGAAGTGCTCCACGCCAACGGCGTGGTCGAAATGCGCTTATGGGCGTAAGGGCAAGAATATTTGCATGCATTGGTATAATTGGACCATGAGCAGATAGGTTATAAGCAGTACTTCCAGCAGGTGTAGAAAGCAAGACACCATCGCAAACGAGCTCTTCTAATCTAAGTTTGTCGTCGATATATATTTTGATTTTTGCCGCTTGGCGTGTTTCTCTTAATAATGAAATTTCATTAAATGCGATTGCATCCGTTTTGTTACCATCAATATCGATGGCTTCCATCCTAAGAGGATGCAGTTGGAAAGGAATGGCTTTGGATACACGCTCCAGAAGATTATCCGTATCATATTGATTAAGAAGAAAGCCAACTGTACCTAAATTCATTCCGAAAATAGGTTTATTTACTTCAATCAGTTCATGAAATAAATGTAGCATATAACCGTCACCACCAAGGGCGACAATGACGTCAGCTTTGTTAATATCTACAAAATCATATAATTTTCGAAGTGCTGAAGCGGATTCTACAGCAAGTTCATTGTGGCTATTCACCAAAGCAAGTTTAATGTCAGTTTTCGACATAATACGCCAATCTTAGAAATTAATACAGGATTAGAATATAGGCGTGCGAGCGGAATCTTCAACCCATTTGTGTAAAATGAGTTTAGCGCGCTGCTCGTTTGTGTTCACAAATTGATTATATGTATGCTTGATTTCTTCTTTACTTAGCTCGGTATCCATCATTTTTGCTTCACGGGTTAAGCGAAAAATAGTTAGAAAAACCGATTTATCAATGCGTGCAGCGCAACAAGCAATAGCCAGGGCAGCTGGACCACGATCATATAAAATATTACACATGATTTCATCAGGAATATTTAAGATTTCTGCAAAAGCAAGTTCAAATAGGCATGTATTTCCTTGACGCAGACTTTTCATCAAAAAAGAAATGTGTAGTTTGTCTGCTTTTTTAAGCTTAGATATTAGAGCGACTTCAGGTTCAATATTAGGACTTGAAAGGTCATCTTCTTCTTTTAACTCATTGATGCTTTCTTCAAGGACACCTTCAAGCTCATCAGCATCAAAGTCATGAATTTTAAGAAGCTCGCTCTTAAGCGACATGGATATCCAACTATACATGCGTGCTGCGATGTCTTTTGGTAAATCTTCGCGTCTTACGAGTGGCGGTTGAAGGACTTCTCTGACTTTCGCTTTTTCGATAATTTTTTCAATCGTGTCATTGTCAATCTTTGCTTCTTGATTTGTCAGAAGCGTCACAATTACATTATCATCGTTTGTACTCACTAATTCTCTGCAGACATCAGCAGATAGCATTTTACGTGACGCAATGCTCATTTGATGTTGGCGAGATCGACGTTGAATAATTTTTATAAGATCTTTATCTGTAAGAAGAGTGTTCTGAATAAGAATAGGGTTTGCGACTTCAATTTCATCATTAGCAAGCAGTATAATAAGTTCAGCAGGAACATCAGAACGATCAGCAAGTTTTAATGATAATTTTTTACGAATATTTATTTCAATATCTGAAATAATCGTGCTCAGAATGTCCATCATCAAGTCAATTTCAGTAACTGAAATTTGTTGATGTTGGGCTTCGATTAAATCCGTAATACCATCAAATAATTCCGCTCGAGCTTCTTTGCTACTATTGTGAGCTAGAACCATTAATTTCGCGATTTCTTCGCCGGTTGAATTCTCTGTTTCACTCATTGTTTACACACCAGATAACCTCATTTATTTCCACATAAATTGAAGGCTTTTAAAGTCTTTTTTATTCTTATGGAAAACTATAAAGGTAAAAGGTTAAGAAAATACATCTTTTCAAAATAAAATAGAAAAAAGTTATATAATTATAAAAAGTTCAGATTATTCAATAATGTCTAGTGCTGTATCTTCTATTTCAGAGAGAGTTCTTAAGACGGCAGCATTCGCTTTGTATGCGTTTTTAGCTTTAATAAGCTCTGAAAATTCAATGGCTGGTTCAATATTTGGAATATTAACAAAACTCTCTTCATTGGAAACGGGATTATCAGGACTAAAAACGGTTAAAGAAGAAGGACTTACAGGCACGCGCGTTGCCGTCACTCCGCCATTTTTAAGTGAAGAATTGACCGTTTTTTGCGGAACATATGCTCGAGATGCCTGTAACGTAGCCGTATTACGGTCACCTCCTACAGGTAAAGACGTATTATATGCATTCGCGATATTATTTGCGGCCGTATTGGCGCGCGTCGACGCTGCAAGTAATCCAGATAGACTTGTGTTAATTCCATTTATCATGCGAAAATTATATACTGCACTTTCTAATCATTAATTAAGGATTAGGAAAAATTTTAACTATTAGGGGTTTTATTAGCGATTTTTGCCAGTGCTTTTGAAAGGTTTAATGAACCGAGTAATCTATTTTCAACTTTCGACCACTTTCGAACATAAACCAATTTATGATCTGGACGTAATTTTGTCACCGAGCCTTGTTTAGTTAGAAAATCGATCAAGCCAGGTGGATTTGGGAACTTCGAATTTCTAAAAGAAATAATTGCACCCTTTGGGCCTGTCTCAATTTTTTCTATACATGCAATTTTACAATATTGTTTAATTTCTATAACTTTTAATAAGTGCTCGACTTCTTCTGGTAATGACCCAAATCGATCAATTAATTCTCCACCAAAAGCATCGATATCATTTCTATTTTTCAACTCAGCAATTCTTCTATAAAGGGACATTCTTAGATTTAAATCTTTAACGAAGCGTTCAGGTATCATAACAGATGCACCCACATTTATTTGAGGGGACCATGCTCCTTCTGCATCATCATCATTGGCAGAAGATTTCGCCTGAACGACTGCCTCTTCGAGCATTTGTTGATAAAGTTCAATACCAACCTCTTTGATATGCCCGGATTGCTCATCGCCTAATAAATTACCCGCGCCACGTATATCAAGATCGTGACTAGCAAGTGTAAAACCCGCGCCTAACGTATCGAGTGTTTGTAGTACATTTAATCTTTTTTCAGCTTGTGGCGTAGGAATGCGTCTTGGTGGTAAGGTCAAATAAGCATAGGCGCGAACTTTAGACCGGCCAACCCGGCCACGTAATTGATAAAGTTGTGCAAGACCGTAATTATCAGCACGATGAATAATCATCGTATTTGCCGTTGGAATATCAAGGCCGCTTTCAACAATAGTCGTAGAAAGAAGGACATCATATGCACCATCATAAAAAGCATTCATAATATCTTCAATTTGCCCGGGTGACATTTGCCCATGTGCCATAACAACTTTTACTTCTGGGACGGTTTCTTTTAAAAATTCATGAATTTCTTTAAGGTCAGAAATCCGGGGGCAAACATAAAAACTTTGTCCACCACGGTAATGTTCACGAAGAAGCGCTTCACGAATAACCAAATCATCCATCGGTAGAACAAATGTTCTCACTGCTAATCTGTCAACAGGAGGAGTAGCAATGAGACTAAGGCCTTGAATACCGCTCATGGCAAGCTGTAATGTCCTTGGAATTGGTGTCGCAGTTAATGTTAAAACATGAACATTGCTCTTTAATTTTTTCAATTGTTCTTTATGACCAACACCAAAATGTTGTTCTTCATCAATAATGAGAAGGCCTAAATTATTAAAATTGATCGTTTTCCCAAGTACAGCATGAGTGCCTACAACAATTTCACAATCACCTTTTGATAACTCTTCTTTTGTAAGTTTTTGTTCTTTTGCCGTTACTAACCGTGATAAGTGGCCAACTTTAATATTAAATCCGCGAAAGCGTTCTAAAAAAGTTTTATAATGTTGTCGCGCAAGCAAGGTGGTGGGGGCGACAATCGCGACTTGGAAGCCTTCCATAACGGCAAGAAATGCCGTTCTTAAGGCGACTTCCGTTTTACCGAACCCAACATCGCCGCAAATCAATCGATCCATAGGGCGACCACTAGAAAGGTCTTCTATTACATCGCCTATAGCATTTAATTGATCATCTGTTTCTGAATAAGGGAAACGTGCGCAAAATTCGTTATATAAACCATCAGCGGGTTTTATAACTTCCCCTTTACGTAGGGCACGCTCTGCAGCAACTTTTATTAATTCATCCGCCATTTCTCGGATACGTTTTTTAAGTTTAGCTTTGCGGCCTTGCCATGCTAGACCACCAAGCTTATCGAGTTTTCCGTCACTGTCTTCGTTACCGTACCGGCTTAAAACTTCAATATTTTCAACGGGAACGTAAAGTTTATCACCACCATGATAAGTGAGAAGAACGCAATCATGTGCGGCTCCACCAACATCAATTGTTTTAAGTCCAACATATCGACCAATACCATGGTCCATATGGATCACTAGATCCCCCGGCGTTAATGCGGAAGCTTCAGAAATAAAGTTTTCTGCTTTGCGCGTGCGTCTAACTTTTCTAATAAGTCTATCACCAAGAATATCTTGCTCGGAAATAATCGCGAACTTATCAGTTTCAAAACCATGCTCTAGCGGTAAAATTATAAGACCGATCGTATCACGGGGTAGCCGCTTTGCACTTTTCCAACTGTCTAATAACTTATAGCGCGACATTCCATGATCATTTAGCACTGCACTTAGGCGGTCACGTGCACCGATACTATAACTTGCGAGATATATTTTCTTGCCCGCTTCTTGTTTCGCAACGATATGCTTTCTAAGCGCGTCATAAATATTGATTTTTTTATCATTACGTTCCGGTGCAAAATTGCGACCTTGTGACCCTTTATAAGAACGGGTGTTTTTAGCGGGTGGTACTTCAAATGGGTTAAACTGATGAAAATTTAATTGATCAGAATAATCGTTCCATTCAGCCGCACTCATAAATAACTGTTCCGGCGGAACTGGTTTATAAGGAGCGATTGTATCTGTTTTATTAGGGGCTTCTGAATAGGCGGTTTTACGAGATAGATAATAATCGGATATAGCACTTAAGCGTGTTTCTAAGGCTTCGGTACTGAGATTATCCATTGTAATTAAAGGTGCATTTAGATAATCGAAAATAGTTTCAAGTTTCTCATGAAAAAACGGCAACCAATGTTCCATACCAGCATGTTTGCGGCCATCTGTTACGGCTTCATAAAGAGGGTCATTGCCACGTGCAGGGCCAAATTCGGTGACATATTTGCGTCTGAAGCAACTTATTGATTTATCATCAAGAAAAATTTCCCCCATTGGAACAAGCTTAATACCGTCTATCTTGGTGTCGGTCCTTTGGCTAACAGGGTCAAATAACTTTATTGTATCAACCTCATCACCCCAAAGATCAATTCGTACGGGTTTTTTATTACCAGGTGGAAAAATATCAATAATACTGCCGCGAATGGCATAATCACCATGGTCAACTACAGTACTGGATCTGCTATATCCGTTATGAGTTAAATAATTTGTCAGGTTATCAATATTAATGGTGCTGCCAATTTTAGCCGTGAAACTTGCATTTTTAATGATCTCTTTACAGGGAATATGCTGTGTGACGGCATTAATGGTACTGATGATAATTTGTTTTTTATCAGTTGGATTTAAGATATTCATAAGGGCGGTCATACGCCGTGCTAGAATGTCAGGATTTGGGGATACCCTATCATAGGGTAGGCAGTCCCATGCTGGAAACGTAATAACGTTAGCTTCAGGAAAATAAAACTGAACAAGTTCAGCTATATTTTCCATGCGCAAATAATCACGTGCGATATGCATTAATGGACGGTTTGCATTAACTGAATTTGCAATTTCAGCAATTATAAGTGCGTCCATACCTTCTGGTACGTTGCTTAAAGTTAACGAGGTGTTTTCTTCTGAAATATCGTTCACTTTAATATCTTGATATAATCAATGGATTTTAACATTGTCATGACATCATGATCATAATGTTCTGGTGCGGGGCGATCATTTGTTATCCAGGCGACAAGATCAGAATCAGCTTCGCGAAGCAAAGTTTCATATTTATCAAGTTGCTCGTCTGTCATATCATGTAAAAATTGATCGGCGAATGAGCCCAATAAAATATCGGCTTCTTTTATACCGCGGTGCCAGCTTCGGAATTTAAGCCGTTTTTTACGGATATCGATACTTTCGTTTTTATCTATTTGTCCTTCGATAAAACCGGGTGTGTTAAAACGTGTCACTTAACTTCTCATTCATCAATTGATAAGGTATGTTATGTGTATATAAAAATATGTTTGAAATGAAAACAATTAAACCTAAAAAAAGACAAACCTAATGCGACCGGAAATTTTATATCCTTTATTTGCTGATACGGAAACTCTTCCAGGGGTAGGCGCGCGTATCGCAAAAAATTTGGAAAAAGTAGCTGGCAGTAAGATCATTGATCTCTTATGGCATATGCCTTTAGACGTAATTGATAGACGTAATAGCCCAGCCTTAAAAGATATTCTTTTCGATCAAATCGTCACGGTTGAAATTACCGTCGGAAAACATGAAGGTGTACAAGGGAAAGGCCGTAAACCCTATCGGGTATGGTGTCATGATGATACGGGATCGATGCAATTAATATTCTTTCACCCGAGACGGGATTATATTTTACAGCAATTACCAGAAGGCGAAAATCGACTGATTAGCGGAAAAGTTGAAATCTATAATGGTGCTCTTCAAATGAGCCACCCAGAATATATAATGCCAATTAATAAAAGAAACGAAATTCCGCATATTGAACCCATATATCCATTGACTGCCGGGGTAAGCGGTAAAGTTATGGCACGCATAATTGGCGAGGCAACTAAAAAGGCGAAACCGTTACCCGAGTGGTTAGATCAAAGTCTTTTGGATCGCGAGAAATGGTTGAATTGGTATGATGCTTTAATTGATATGCATCATCCCAAGAATAAAGAAGACACCTTCAGTGATACTCCTTCACGAATAAGATTGGCCTATGATGAAATACTAGCAAATCAACTTGCATTAGAAATAATGCGTAGACAAACTAAGAAGAAAAAAGGTCGGGTAATGGCATCTAATGATAGTTTAACTAAGCAAGTGATTGATCAGCTTCCTTACGCCTTAACCAATGCCCAACTAAGGTCTATTGATGAAATAAAAAAGGACATGGAGGATCCTTCAGCGATGATGAGGTTACTTCAGGGGGATGTGGGCAGTGGCAAGACAGTTGTTGCGCTTATCTCTATGTTGGTTGCCGTTGAAAATAATGCGCAAGCTGCAATCCTCGCACCAACTGAGATTTTAGCAAGGCAACATTTTGATAGCTTGTCAGAAATGACAAGTGGTCTTGATATCAATGTCGCAATTTTAACAGGGCGCGATAAAGGAAAAACGAGAGAGGCTTTACTTTCTAAATTAGCGAAGGGCGAGATTGATATATTAATTGGTACACATGCAATATTTCAAAAAGACGTTATTTATAATGATCTCGCAATGGCAGTTATAGATGAGCAACATCGATTTGGCGTAGAGCAGAGAATGGCTCTTTCGGCGAAAGGGAAAAAGGGTGTTGGTATGGATCTTCTTGCCATGACAGCAACCCCAATTCCGCGAACTTTAACGTTGACCGTTTATGGTGATATGGATGTCTCAAGACTTGATGAAAAGCCGCCAGGGCGAACGCCTGTTGATACCCGCGTTATGTCATTAACCCGAATAGATGATATTGTTGGCGCTGCACGTCGTGCTATTCAAGATGGTGCTAGGCTTTATTGGGTATGCCCACTCGTGGAGGAATCGGAAGTACTTGACTTAGCCGCCGCAGAGGAAAGGTATCGTCATTTATCCCAAATATTTGGCGATCGTGTTGGTCTTGTCCATGGAAAGATGAAATCAAAAGATAAAGATGAAGTAATGCAGCGGTTTTCAAATGGTGAAATTGATATTTTGGTTGCTACCACGGTTATTGAGGTGGGCGTTAATGTTCCTGAAGCTACTGTTATGATTATTGAACATGCGGAACGTTTTGGTCTTTCACAACTTCATCAACTTAGGGGACGTGTCGGACGCGGGGCTGATAAATCAACGTGTCTTTTATTATATGGTCAAACACTTGGAAAAACAGCGAAAGCGCGATTAACCATCATGCGTGAAACCGAGGACGGGTTTATTATAGCTGAAGAGGATTTGAAATTAAGAGGCGCGGGCGAAGTGTTAGGTACACGTCAAAGCGGATTACCAAAGTTCAGAGTGGCAAGCCTTGAAGAACATCATCATTTAATTCCAATGGCACGTGATGATGCACGATTGATTTTGGAAAAAGACATGGATCTTACGTCTGAGCGTGGAAAGAACTTAAGGATTTTATTATATCTTTTTGAAAGAGATGAAGGTGTGCGCTACCTTAATTCTGGATAAAAACATCATAACGGGTTGATTTACCAGTTATCTGATGAGATGGCATTCTAAGTCCTTGAATAGAGTCTGCTTTCATAGGCCATTTTAACACCACACGTTTTTTTGCATGGTTTAAGGCAATCTCAATCAATTCTTTCGCATCTGGATCTGTACCGACAATTTCTCGTATGAGACGCATTTCTTTTTTCACGAGCCCAGATTTCTTTCGTTCTGGGTGCATGGGATCGACCAAAATGACGTCTGGCTCTAATGTAGGGATAATATCTTTCGCATCTCCATAAAGCAGGGTCATGCGATCAATTATTTCTCTATATTCGTCACTGGCATTTCGTGCCTTATCTAATCCTAGTTTTAAATGCTGATGCATTTCTTTATTTCGTTCGATTAATGTGACGTGTAACCCCAATGATGCGAGTAAAAAACTGTCTCTACCTAATCCTGCGGTGGCATCAACCACAATTGGATTAATGCCGGTTTTTAAACCAATTGCTTTTGGAAGTGCTTGTCCGCGTCCGCCGCCAGATCGAAAGCGATGACCTACTGGACCCCCAACAAAATCACAAACAAGCGTTTCTTGAATTTTTTTAGCCATTTTTCTTAGGCAAATCTTCAGGATTTACGAGGCCAGCAGAGATGACGTATTTGGCGCCTTGATCTGGAGTCATATCTAAATAAATCAAATCTTTTTTAGGGGCAAATAACAAGAACCCAGATGTTGGATTTGGTGTTGTGGGTAGAAATAAATTGACCACTTCATCTTCCATTCGTCCTTGAATTTCGCTCGTATTTTCGCCAGAAACAAACGCAATTGCCCATAGGCCTGGTCTAGGGTACTCGACCAGAACAACATCACTGAAACTTTTGGCTTCCTGTGATACAACCGTTTCAAATATTTGTTTTAATGTGCTATAAACACTACGAATAACTGGCATGCGGTCAACAAATTTCTCTCCAAATCTAAGCAATGCTCGCCCAAAAAGGTTAGCGGTTAATGCCCCTAATATGATCAGGAAAACGACAACCCCGACAAGGCCAAGACCAGGAATAGAAAACGGTAAATATGTTTCAGGGTTATATGCATTTGGAATGAGTGGTTTTACACTTTCATCAACAAAAGTGATGAACCACCAACCAATGTAGATCGTAATACCAATTGGTGAAGCCACAACAAGTCCTGTAAGAAAATAATTTCTAAGGCGATGAAAAAGGCTTACTTTTTTCGGAGGTTCTATTATTTCGGTCATTTATAAATCTTTTTGATAAAGTCTGTATGTTTTATATTTTACGCAGCCAATGCTTTCTAACAATTTAGAGAGACGTGTATTTTCCTCTAGTACCCAAGAAAGTTCGGCTTGTTCACAGCCAATTTTAATGGCACTTTGTCGGCAAGCTTCAAATAGCCCAAATGACATGATACCACTTAAACGGCTATTCTGATATTCTGTTCTAACTCCCATCAAAGGAACCCTTACGGTTTTGAAACTAGGTTTTATTTTCAGTCTCCATAGGAGTTTAAATATACCAAATGGGAATAATTTTCCGTTTAAGTCTCTTATGATTTCGTTGATATTAGGCAGAGTTACCATAATCGCTTGCGGTACACCATCAATTTCTGCAATATAGGTGAAGTCTTCTCGGATAATCATTTTTAGTTCTTTAACCGCGTGATCAAGTTCAGCTTCAGTAAATGGAATATATTTCCAGTTTTCAATCCAGGCATCATTAAAAATATCTAGAATGATTTTTAATTCTTCTTCATATTTATCCATATTGATAGGGCGAAATTTTACCTGACCTTTATCAACAGCCCGATCAACCAATTTTTGTATCGTAGGTGGAAGGATAGGGTCGCTGATATCAAGGGTATAAGCCCAAGTATCTTTAACACTCGATAAACCATAATTGTGGACCAGCTTTTCATAATAGGGGCGTGCATGGCCCATAAGAAGGCGGGGTGGTGTATCAAATCCTTCAACGAGCATACCTGTTTCTTCGTTAATGGAAAGGCTAAAGGGGCCAATAACCTCGATCATTCCATTTTCTTTTAACCACGAACAGGCAGTGTCAAACAGAGCATTGGCAACGTCTTGATCATCAATACAATCAAAAAAGCCATAATGTCCGGTTTTAACGCCATGCTGCGGTTCTACAAGCTCATCTATTTGAGCACTAATTCGTCCTACCGGCATACCGTTTTTATAAGCGATCCATAACCGCACATCCGCATGAAGAAAATATGGATTTTTTTTCTCATCAATTATATCCATACGTTCCATGATAAGCGGTGGAACCCAATTTGGATCATCTTTGAAGATATCCCACAGTAGCGTAACAAAAATCTTGCGATCTTTTTTGCTCAGAACGGGTTTTATTTCAATTGAATGTGAAGACACAAAAGATCCTTTTAATATTTATTCTTCTGTTAATAAGATAAAGCTAATGCCAGCCAGACCAAATAATAGAAATGGAAGCCATGCAGCAATGATAGGTGGGACCGCGCCATATTGCCCTAATGCGATGAAGAGATTATTGACGACAAAAAAACCAAAACCCATAGAAAGAGTGATCAGTATTCGGCCAAATAAATTTCCGCCCCTATGTAACCCAAAGGCAGCAAGCCCGGCCAATAAAGGCATTAATAGTGTACTTAGTGGCGTTACGAATTTCTGGTGGAGCATGGTATCAAGATTGTCTGTACCATGACCCTCAGATTGCAATTGATCGATTGCACGGCGAAGTCGCGGTAAGTTAACTTGGTCGGCAATTATGGCAAGTGAGATAAATCTTTCTGGAGGTATTGTTGTGTCCCAATCTAGATTCTCTAGTACGGTGATTTCAAGTGTTTCCAAATCAAATGTTTTAACCTCAAATAGTTTCCACTTGTTATCGCGATGAACGGCAAAATCGGCTTTAATTATATTGGTAATGTTTTTATTTTCATCACGAATATATTGTGTCACTTGGTCAAGAAGTAGGATGCTACTGTTTCTACTAGCACTTTCTGCTTTAACTAAGTTTTGACCGTCAGCAACCCAGGAATCATAGACGGAATCTGGGGCAGGTGGAATATCAGCAGCAAAGGCATTGGCTTCCCAGTTACGAAGCTCGGCTCTTGCATGAACAGTAACGGTTTCTGAAAATACAAATGTAACCAAACCAATGAGAAGAGAAATTCCCATTAAAGGTACAAGGATCCGAAAGGCCGACCATCCTGATGCTTTCATTATCACGATTTCACTATTCACGTTCAAAACAGACAGGGTCAAAATAGCAGATAATAGAGCGACAAATGGTGAGAATAATGTAATGAGATGCGGACTTCTT
This sequence comes from Kordiimonadaceae bacterium UBA4441, assembly GCA_002390425.1. Taxonomy (GTDB): domain Bacteria; phylum Pseudomonadota; class Alphaproteobacteria; order Sphingomonadales; family Emcibacteraceae; genus Pseudemcibacter. The sequence goes on from DGPL01000050.1 coordinate 33,686, forward strand.
AATGTTATATATCGCCATAGGTCAGCATATACTGCACCATCACCTGCAAGAATTTCTTCTGATTTAGCTAGTAAATCTAGCATTTGTAGAGTTGCAATTAGCCCAACGAGGATAATTGCATATCGAGTGATAAAGATTTTTGCGAGATAAACATCCATACTGCCAGGATTGAAAAACCTGCCAAAATGTCCACCATAGCTCATGACGCGTTCCACCATATCAGCTCGCCATCTTCAGTCGTTTGAATATTTTTGTCGCCGCCTCGGAGATCACTTCAGAAATCATTTCAAGCGTTTTAAGCGGGGTTCCACCTACTTTATAAGCACCAATATAATATAATCGCGCCGTAAGAAGGACAAATAATGCGGTCGGTAACCATATAGAAATAATAGGATCGATGCTTCCTTCAGCGGCAAAGTCTAAACCGAATTCGAGCACTTTATGATAAAGAAGCAGTAGAAAAACGCCTACCGAAATACCAAGTGCACGTCCTGACCTTTTTGCAACCAATCCAAGAGGGACGGCAAGAAAAGGCACAATTAAGATAGATAAGGCCCGCGCCGCTCTTGAATGCAGTGTTGCAATAATTGCAGTATCCCCTGAATTGCGTTCGGCCCAAAGTTCAAGAAATGTCATTTCCGCAGCTTCATCACCACGGTTTCTGAATTGTTCAAACATTGGAACTTCTAATGGTAAATCATGCATATCAAAATTAAGTATTCTTGGGCGGTCTTGACTGGCATCGAAATCAATCAGACTTCCTTCATATAGCCTTAAAATAATATATTTTTGATCAGGGGATGCGAAGAAGTTTCCGCTTTTAGCACTCACGGAGAATATATGGCCATCGGCATCTTCTTTTTGAGCGAAGATATCAATGAGTTCACGTCCGGAATTACGTGATTCTTCAATACGAAGGGTCAGTCCTTCACCAAGGTTCGTAAATTCATTGGATTTAATCGCAGCGCCAAGTGCGCCGCTTCTGACATCAAAGATAAGTTCTTCATAAGCATATTTGCTATATGGTTGAACGAAACCTACTACGATAATATTGATGGCGAGCAAAGTAAGAGCAATCAGAAATGACGGAAATAAAAGGCGATGCAGGCTAAGTCCACATGATAAAAATGCGTCTAGTTCGCTGCTTAATGCAAATTTACGAATAGCGAGTAGCACACCTAAAAACATGGCAAGCGGAATGACCAATGTAAGATATTGAGGCATTAAATTGCCTAACATTTGCCAAACAACATCAATAGGGCCGCCTTGATTAATAACAAAATCAAATAGGGAAAGCATTTTTTCCAGAAGAAGCAATAATGCTGCAACACCTAGCGTGGCTAAAAGAGGCACGATTGTGTTTTTTAAAATATAGTAATCAACTTTTTTTAGCATTATTTATAAACTGTCTTAATATTGACTTGTAATCTTATCATAGCTCATTTATGGCTAACTATATAACTTATTTAAGTGATATGCATCTTTATAGTATGGAAAAATAGCAACAAAATAAATGTTTTTTGTGTATGCTAAAACTTTATGGTCAATATTAGGCAATTTGATTTTAAAATTGTTTTTTTTACTTTAATAATATTATGTCGACGAAATACAAGAAATTGGAAAAATAAGCATGCTTGCCATTTTAAGTAGCCCTGAATCATTTCAGAAAAAAAATGAAATGAATAAAATTCGGGCTATTATCAAAGAAGAGGGATCAGGAATTATTCACTATGAAGTGAAAAATTTCAATGATATTGGTGAGGCTTTAACACGATTTAAACAATGTAATGTTTCCGCGATAATTATTGTGGGTGGGCAGGCCATATCGTCGGCTACGTTTGAATATTTAATAGATAAAAAACCATTTGGTAAAAAAAGCATTCCGATTTCCGTATTATCTGGCGGTAACGAGAGGTTCATTTCACAAAGTTTTGGTGCAACAGCGCCTAACGTAGAGGATGATCTTAAAAATATTCTTAAAAAACATAGAGCCGGCTCACTTCTTAACCATCTGGTTAAAACTCCGTTGATGAAAGTAGAAGGTGTGATGCATGTGGGTAAGCTATATGGATTATATTTTTGTGCTGGTGATATAGTTGAACAAAAGTCATTGTTTCAACGCATTCTGCATCGCTCAGGACTAAAGCAAACAGTTCAAAATTATAGCACAATAGTTTCTCTTCTTTATAAGGCGTATATTGGTTCACGCATGTCTGGTGACGTGGAAGATATGATACGTATTAATAGAAACCAGAGAGGCGCCGTAGTAGGGCGTTATTTTATGGTTATTATTAGTAGCCTTGATTGGATTTTCTTAGGAACAAAGTTTCCCCCTAAAAAAAGTGCTGATACGTTGAATTTTTTAAGTGTTGAAAATACAAAAGATGCCATTCTCAAAACTGGCAATAGACTGTTAAAAGGTGAATATAAGGAAGCAATGCTTCCAGGGCATATTATTACGGAAGTTGAACATTCAAGACTGGTATTCAAAAAAAGATTTGTTGTTGATGGTTGTTTTTATGAAACAGACTTGAGTGGAGAATTGTTCATCACGTCATCTGAAAAACTTACTTTTATTAGATTAGATTAATTAGCTTAACACGCCTAATTCTTTTCCAACGGCAATAAATTTTTCCAACATATAATCAATCTGATCAAAACTATGCGCCGCTGACAAACTGCAGCGCATAAGATTTAAACCATTTGGCGTTGCAGGTGGAACCGCAAGATTGACATATACACCTTCTTGCATCATACGTTGCCAGTATGCGATAGCGGTATCTTGAGCATCAATTATAATCGCAGCGATAGGGCTTTCACCTGTAGTGCCAACATTAAAGCCAGCATCAGCTAACCCTTTGTTAAGTCTCATGGAATTATCAAGAAGTTTGACGCGTAGGTTACTATCTTTGATTAACTCTAACGCCTTCGTTGCGGATGCAACGACTGATGGCGGAAGTGACGCTGTAAAGACATAAGGACGACAAACAAGTCTTAATACTTCAAATTTAGGATGGTTTGATACGCAATATCCGCCAACTGTGCCGACACTTTTACTAAATGTACCAACTGTAAAATCTACTAGGGCCTCAACACCTTGTTCTTGTGCGACACCACGTCCAGAACTACCAAATACACCAATTGAATGTGCTTCATCAACGAGCACATATGCATTATGTTTTTTAGACGCTTCAGCGAGTTCTTTAATTGGGGCTTGGTCGCCTAACATACTGTAGACTCCTTCAATAACCACTAGAATACCTGCTTCGGGATCTTTTTTTCTGATACGTGCGAGTCTTTTTTCAAGATTTTCTGGATCATTATGGGAAAATCTTACGACCGTTGCATTGCCCATAGCACACCCATCATAGATACTCGCATGGCTATCTGCATCAATAACGACATAATCTTTGGGGCCAGCTAAGGTTGCAATTACTCCTAAGTTTGCTTGATAGCCAGTTGAGAAAACAATGGCATGATCCGCATCATAAAAATCCTTAAGTGTTTCTTCTAACTGTTTATGGCCATGGTAAGTGCCGTTTAAAACACGCGATCCTGTTGTACCTGTACCAAAGCTTTTAAGCGCATCTTCTGCGGCATTCATACATTCTTGATTATAGGTCATGCCCATATAATTGTTTGTGCCAGCTAGAATTGTCTTGCGACCATTAATAATGGCTTCTGTTGGGGAAATAACTTGATCCATTTTAACAGTAAAAGGGTTTAAATCACCTTTTGGGAGCTGATTAAAGCTATCTAAGGTGGCATCAAATTTTTCAAATAAATCAAGTGTCATTTATGGTCTTACCAAATAAGAGAAATATTATTCTTCAAGAATTTTTTTAATGGCTTCTGCTACTTGCCCGACTGTTTCTAAGTCAGGTAATATATTGAGAGGGACTGTAACATCAAAGTGATCTTCGATGGCAGCAAGCATATCCATTACTGAAAGTGAATCTAATTCAAGATCAGTGGCAAAAGTAGTTTCGGTTGTTACCGCTATTGCTTTTTGGTTGAATGGTTCAACTAGAACGCAAATCTGATCAAAAATGTCTGTTGTACTAAGTGTCATTATTTATACCTTTAAAATAGGTCGTTAACTTACAGAATATCGCTTTTAAAATCTATTATAAAATTTAGATTAAATATATTCGTTATTCTTATACCAGTCGAGCGTTTCTTTTAGGCCTGTTTTTAAATCAATCTTCGCGTGCCATCCATTTATGTCAAAGTCATTATTTTTTCTGCATACCCAATCAGAGTGACATATTTCGTTTACTTTTTTAGCAGATACCATGGGAGCATAGTTGAAAATACGCCCGAATATGTCATTTATATGTCCAAATAGTTTTAAAAGAAATTTTGGTATAGTGATATAAAAAGGACTAACGCTAAGAATTTCGCTTGCAGTTTTATAAAATTCTTCATGTGAATAACCGTTCTGGTTCCCATCGTCGATTTCCAGAGTTTTTTGGAAATAATTTTTATTATTCATTAAATATACTATTGCAATGATAAGGTCATTGATGTTTATCCATGAAACACGATTATTTTTATCTTCAGGAAAAAGTGCTAGACCAGCGTTTAACATTCTAAAAATTTTCAAGGTTTCAGTGTCTCTAGGCCCATATATCCCAGGAGGGCGAATGATTGTCCAAGGTAGTTGATGGGTGTTAGATTGCAGGATTATTTCACCTTGCCTTTTACTAAAGGCATAATCAGATATATTTTCTTCTCTAGCCGCGAGCGATGAAATTTGAAGGAAATGTGGTTTTTTATGACTATCTATTACGTTTAATATATTTTCAATGGCATTTGCATTTGCATCTAGAAAATCATCTAAGTTTTTTGCCTTTACCAATCCTGCAACATTAATAATGACATCTGCGTCTGCTACTAATTCTTTGAGTGAAGATTGGTTTTCTAAATCACCGCTCACCCAAATTACATTTTTTAACTCAGGCTGAGGTCTTCGAGTTAAGGCTTTTATAATAAAACCTTGCGATGCTAGCGTATGAAGCAAATGACGGCCAACAAAACCTGTCGCACCTGTTAAGGCTATTATTTTTGTCATCTACATTCCCAAATAAAAAACGCTAGTCTATATTATAGATTAGCGTTCTTGAAACGGTTTCGTCAATCGACTTATACTATTTAGGTAAGTTGACCTTCAAGATATTGCCGACGCGCTTTTACGCGACTAAGCTTTCCTGACGAAGTTCGCGGTAGTGAGCGAGGAGGCACGAGTATAACTATTGGAGCTTTACCAATAACCGCCTGAACTTCTGTTATAATTCTATTTTCTAGGTCTTCACGATCTTCTTCATCACGTTTGCGACATTGTACTAAAATAGCGGGAACTTCTTCGTCGTTATCACCGGGGATTGAAATAGCAGCACTATCACCTGACCTAAGTTCAGGTAATTTTTCAACAGCCCATTCAATATCGTGTGGCCAATGATTTTTTCCATTGATAATAATAAGGTCTTTTATTCTACCGATAATAAATAATGAACCATTCGCCAGATACCCAATATCGCCAGTATCAAGCCATCCATCCTCTGATAAACACTGCTTTGTGGCTTCTTCGTCCATGTAATAACCAACCATAACACTTGGACCCTTTACACAAACGCGACCAATTTCTCGCTCGCCAAGTGCTTTGTCATGCTCACCACGAATTTCAAGATTATATTCAGGAAGAGGCTTACCGCAGTCAACAACTTCACGGTAATTAGCTCCATTCCCATTAAGCTTATGTTCTTTAAAGGATTTTACATTCCCATTAAGCACTTCTTCGCTAACAAGATCGACGGAATATCCGGATATTTTTTTACCGAAACTTACCGCTAGGGTACATTCTGCTAAGCCATAACTCGGCATAAATGCCTTTTTATTAAAGCCGCATTCTTTGAATGTTTCAGCAAAAATTTCAAGTACGTTAGGGCGTATCATATCTGCGCCTATACCCGCCACTTTCCATGAAGAAAGGTCAAGACCTTCTAAATCCGTAGAATTTGCACGTCTAGCACATATTTCATATCCGAAAGTTGGTCCAGAACACATTGTGCCTTTATTTTTTGAAATCAGTTTTAGCCATTGCATCGGCCTTCTTGCAAATGCTTCTGTCGCTAAATAGTCAATTGAAACCTGACAGGCAATTGGCGATATTAACATACCAACCAAACCCATATCATGATAAAACGGCAACCAGGATACAGCACGATCGTCATCGTCCACTTCCATGCCTATTTTACCAATACCATAACAATTCGACATAAGGGATTTGTGTGTCACGGCGACGCCGTGTGGAAAGCGTGTGCTGCCGGAAGAATATTGTAAATAAGCCAAATCATCTGAAGCTACTTCAGGTAATTTTACATTTTTGATATCTGTTAAACTTGATTGTGCTTCAAAAGTGTCGGGCGTGCCAACAAATTCCATATTTAAACCACTCGTCGCTTCATCTAGAAGTGGCAACATGTAAGATGCAGAAAGTGCGGCGCTTGCCTCACAGCTTTTCATTTGTTGATGCAGTTGCTCTGTATATCCATCGCGCCCACCAAATGATGTTGGAAGGGGAAGAGGTACAGGAAGTAATCCAGCATATTGACAGCCTAGAAAATAACACACAAAATCTTCGTTAGTTTCAGCAATAAGTGCAACACGAGAGTTTTTCTCAATACCAAAATGAACGAGACGCCGACCAATTTCATGTGCCCGGTCTCTAATTTGTCCATATGTAAGGCTTGTTTCCAACTCACCACGTGGTGAATAAAAGTTTAACCCACGCTTACCTTGAGCCGCATAATCTAATGCGTCCAAGAGAGTATCAAAATCGGCATACCTTCTAGGGAGGGTGGTGTCTTGTGTTGGAGTAGGTTTAAGCATATATGAGTTTTGTCACTTAGCTGTTTTCTATAAAATAACCCAAGAATAATCAGTCGTTACGATTCTGACAATCTTTTGTTTATATAGTTTAATATAAAAAAAACTATAATGTTATATTTTCGTATTAAATAATTCCCCTTCGATACATGCTGGGGCATTATATCGCAAGTAGTTTTTTATCTTTTTCAGTAGATATTTTATAGAGCTGATAGGTTTTTGCAAACAAATAATATAGTTCAAATTGAAGCTATTAAATTTTTAAAATACTACAATGAAGCATTTTTCTTTGGTCTTTGAGAAATATAGATCCCAATAGCAATAAAGAAAATGGAAAGAAAAGTCGTTTCTTTTAATGCTTCATCAAGGAAAATAAAACCAGCTAACACTCCGACAATTGGTATAAGGTAAGTATTATATGAAACGAATGTTGAGCCGGCTTTTTGAGTAAAAATTACTAAGACCATTGTCGCTATACCTGTCGGCAAAACACCAAGGTAAATTAATGATAATATTTCAAAAGTACCGTAATTTACCTCTAATGGGCTTTCAAATATAAACGCTATGGGCCAGGTAATAATTGAGGAAGTCGTTAGTATGACTAATGAGGTATTTATAGGCTCCGTTTTTACATAGCGTCTTATTAAAATGTTTGCGAGTGCATAACCAAAAGCGGCTAATAACATCGCTATTAATGCTAATGTACCGAGTGTACTATTATCTGCGGAAAGATTATCATAAAATAGTACGAGAATACCGCAAACACCACTCACTATACCAACAAGGCCAGTCCAACTCATTTTTTCATCATGGGTTGTGAAATGGGCCATAACAAAAACAGATAACGGAATGATGGACATGCAAATAGCCCCAACACCACTATTAATATAGTTCATAGACCAGTTTATGAAAACGAATGGTATACAGGTTCCAATGAACCCAATTATGGTCCCTTTAATCCAAATAGATGAGTGGGTTGGGAATTTTCCACCTTTAAATAATACATATGCAGCAATTATTACTGCGCCGATTGTTATTCTTGCGGCTGCGATTGTTAAGGGAGGAACGGTAGGGGCCATAATTTTTAGAAACAAAAATGAACAGCCCCAGACAGTTGAAAGGAATAATAAGTAAAAATAATGAGAAATTGGTCTATTATCAGTCATATGAAATGGTTATTGTCCCTTTATGTATAAAAAGCGAAATAATAGAAATATTACAAAATCCTATCTTCAAGGCGCAGCCTATCGCTACCTTGAAAGATATGCAACTACAGAGGCGAATTTATTTTTCATTTTAAAGAGGAAAACGGATAGAATTCTTAGTCAAAACGATCAAGAAGATTTTAATATAAGTGAAATTGAAGCGTGGATTAATGAAGTAGTTGTAGAGTGTGTGAAGCATGGACTTGTTAATGATCGTTTATACGCCGAAAGTAAAATGAATTCATATTCACTTTCTGGAAACTCTTTAGCCAATATAAAAAATAAACTTCGATCCAAAGGTGTTCCACAAGACATAATTAACGATGTAATCAATGAAGCGATAAGCAATACCCCAGATATTAATTTTAAGAGTGCCATCAAATATGCAAAAAAAAGACGTTTTGGCCCTTTTCGTATTCGCGAATTAAATGAAACAACTTTTGATAAAGAATTAGCCTCAATGGCACGAGCAGGTTACTCATATAGCGAATCTATAAAGATATTAAAGGGAAAACTCGAAGATTTAGAAGATGTATTATATGGAAACTAGTCGTACCGTTTTTTCTAAACTCGCTCTTAATTATACTAGTATGTATATATACCTTGGTGTCATGACGCCATTTTGGGCTATTTGGCTTAAATATAAAGGATTAAGTCCCAGTGAAATTGGCGTAGTAATTGCTATTCCTTATATTATAAAAATTATAGTTGCTCCTCTCATTAGCCAAACAGCCGATCGACGTAAAGAATACAGAAGGCCACTTATATTATGCGTGTTATCTAGTGTTGTTTTTTCGACATTCTATTTTTTTTCAGATGGATTTTGGATGTTGTTAACGATTACCGTATTGGTAAATTTGACTTATCCTGCAATTGTTCCGCTGATGGAAACGATTACTGTTGCGCAAACATCAAAACATAAATTACGATATGGTAGAATAAGGTCATTTGGATCATTTTCATTTATATTTGCTGCTGTCGTTGTCGGTTGGCTAATAGGCAGCCAAGCAATTGATGCAATACTATATTATGCTTTTGGCAGCTTGTTGGTCTTATTAATGTCAGTGTTGATTTTACCAAGCGGGAACAAGCAAAATAAAAATGTTGTTGAGAAACAGCAAAAATCACCGATTAAAGATTTATTATACAGTAGGGACTTTCTCTGGTTTTTATGCATTGTAGGACTTTTGCAAGCCAGCCATGGTGTATATTATTCGATGGGTAGTATTTTCTGGCAAGAAAATGGTTTAGAAGAGAATATAATCGGCTTTCTTTGGGCTGTGGGCGTAGTTGCAGAAATATTATTTTTTGTATTTGGTGGGGGAATGGTTAAAAAATACCCAATTTCAGCAATTTTTGCTGTTATCGGATTAATGGGGGTGGTGCGATGGGTCGTTATGGCGTCGACAGTATCATTGCCGGTCATATTTATTGTCCAGCTTCTCCATGGCTTTACCTTTGGTGCTAGCCACTTGGTGGCGATAGAATATATAGGCCAGAAAGTATTAAGTGAGAATGCCGGCACGGCGCAGAGTTTATATTCATCATTACCTTTAGGGCTTGGAATGGGGTTGGCCACCTATGCGGGTGGATTAATATATGAAAAAACAGCTGGTGATGCTTATCTCGCAATGGCGGGAATGTGTTTTGCTGCATTTTTAGCTTCAGTTATTCGCTTTTATCGCAAAAAATAAACATTTCATCTTAAAATTAAAATAAATTGTCGGGTTTTCTAAAGGTGCCCCGTACTATGGGTACATGACTTGTGGGAATGGGATTGAAATATTTTGGAGATTAAAATGAAAAAATCAATTTATCTAATAACAGGTGTTCTAACTTTGTCTGTTGCAGGCTTAGCCATATCACAAGACCGTGGTCCTGGCAGAGGCATGAGCCGGATGGATACAGATGGTAATGGTACTGTAGAAAAATCAGAATTCACTGCTATGTTTGAAAAACGTTTTGCTGAAACGGATACAAATAACGATGGTATTACATTTGAAGAATATCAGGCTAAAGCAGAAGCAGATCGTGCTGCATGGCAAGAGAGACGCGCGGAACGTCGTGCCGAAAGAGAGGCCAAAAAAGAGGAACGATCAGCTGAACGCGAAGCAAAAATGGCAGAAAGATTGCAAGAACGCTTCAATCGTCTTGATGAGAATGAAGACGGAACAGTAACAGCAGAAGAATATGCAGCGGCTGGCGATAAAATGTTTGACCGAATGGACCGAAATGATGACGGTATTTTAAACGATCGCCGTGATCGTGGTGAGAGAGGCCGAAGGGGCGGTCGCGACGGCAGATAATATAGAATGTCCCGTGTGCAATGAATTTACCCCATAGGTTCAAAAGCGCATTACTTAAAAGGCGAGAGATATCTCTCGCCTTTTTTTTATTTTAAACACTTGAAGTTAGAGCGTCATATCCCTATTTTGCAGGGATTAATGATTAGGAAGCCTAATGAGTAGTGATAATAAGAATAGTGCCTATAAGGTGATAGCGCAAAATAGAAAAGCGCGCTTTAGCTATCATATAGAAGAAGATTTTGAAGCGGGTATTGTACTGACCGGCTCAGAAGTAAAATCACTACGCCTGGGTGAAGCGAATATTGCTGATAGTTACGCAGAAGTGAAAGACGGGGAAGCTTTTTTGATTAATGCTCATATAAAAGAGTATGAGCAAGCGAACCGCTTTAATCACGCAGCTAAGCGTCCACGAAAATTATTATTACACCGTAAGCAAATCAATAAATTAATGGCGGCAATGCAACGTAAAGGTATGACGATAGTACCACTAAAAATCTATTTTAATGATCAGAACCGTGCGAAATTAATGATTGGTTTAGGCAAAGGTAAAAAGCTCCATGATAAACGAGCAACCGTTAAAGATCGGGACTGGAACCGTGAACAGGGTCGCATCTTAAAAAATGATCATCAGTAATAAAAAAATACCCGCCAATTTGGCGGGTATTCAGTAAATTACGGGTTCTATTTTCGTTTTAGAAGCTCGGTACCGCGACCGGATCACCAAATTTCCAACTTCCATCGGGTTGCAAGCAAGCTTGACCGTATGCGGGAACTGCTTCGCCGCCAATTTCAATCGTTGTCGTATATTCCCGAGATTGCAAGCAATTGTTATTTACAGCCTGCTGCTGTGTAGGTTGATATTGATTTTGCGATTGTAAGTATGGGTTCTGTTGTTGATAAACAGGCACTTGCTGTACAACCGTTTGAACAGGACGCTCCACATAAACTACATTGGTTCTAGGTGCAAAACGATATCCAGGATATCCATAACCATAACCGTATCCTGGATGACCATAATTATAGTTCACGCCGACGTGTGTGTTTCTGCTATTAAAAGTAGATGAAATAATTGCACCTGTGAAAAGGCCGCCTACAAAAGCTCCGCCGTTGTTGCGACGACCGTGTCTAAACCCACGATTATAGGCACGATTATTAACGCGTGCGTTACGTCTGAATGCTTTGCGATTGCGGTTATTATAGCCAATTTGACGCCCACCCATACCGCGATTTAAGCTTAATCTACCACGATTTCCACCGTTATTAACGATAACATTATTGTTATTATTAATGATTGTACGATTTTTGTTTTTACCGCGCTGTTGAGATGATGCTGTCATAGGTAATACTATTAAACTAGCAACAAAAAGACCTGAAATTACTACGGTTTTGTTTAGGAATTTGTTTATTTTACTCATGTTCTATTCCTTCAAATTTAATTAATAGAACCCGTCCACCTAAATAATAATATACTTTATTAACCTGAACTCAAACTGAATAATGCTGTAATCATTCAGAAAGCTTGCTTTATGACTGAGGTTAGCCCAAAAATTCTTGAATGTTTTTAAACACATCTTCGAACATTTCTGTCGTTAACCGTCCCGTATTGGTATTATATCGAGAACAATGATAACTATCGATTAGTTTTAAACCATTTGATAAAGCATGTGTCTGGTTGTGAGCAAATTTAAAGGCGGATTTTTTTTCGCCGTATGTTGAAAGCACGGCATTATGGGCAACGCCACCCAAGGCAAGAATAATTTTTATGCTTGGCGTTTTTTCTATTTGTTCAATTAAAAAGGGGCGGCAATTTGTCTCTTCTTCACCGATGGTTTTATTTTGCGGTGGAACGCACCGCACTGCATTAGTAATCATAGCTTTATGCATAGAAAGACCATCATCTATGCGTGAACCATATTCACCTTTTGCAAAACCAAATTTAAGTAATGTTGGGTATAATAGATCACCGGCATAATCACCCGTAAAAGGTCTGCCCGTTCTATTAGCACCTTTTAATCCGGGGGCTAATCCAACGATCAAGAGTTCAGCATCTTTTGTGCCAAATGCAGGCACAGGACCATTAAAATACTCTGGAAATTTTTCAATATTACTATTTCTAAATTTAACTAGTCTAGGACACATTTTACAATTTAAAGGGGCATTTCCCGGTAGGGATTTTTGATGTCTTTCAATGATGTCAATATTTTCCCGCATTATGGATGACCAATTTCATCAGATGATGCCTGGCGACCAAAGGCCTCTTCCATATTTGCAATTTCAATAAAACTATCAGCTTGTCTTCTTAATTCATCAGCTATCATTGAAGGGTTGGTTTTTGTGCTACTGACAACGGAAACACGCACGCCTCGTCTTTGTACCGCTTCTACCAATCTTCTAAAATCTCCATCGCCTGAAAATAAAACCATATGGTCAACATGTTCAGCCATGCCCATCATATCAATGGCCAGCTCCATATCCATATTACCTTTAATGCGTTTATCACCGTGTGCGTCTGTAAATTCTTTGGTTGGTTTCGTGATCATGGTGTAACCGTTATAGTCTAACCAATCAACTAGCGGACGAAGGGGAGAATAATCGGCATCTTCGATGAGTGCCGTATAATAATTGGCGCGCACTAATCGACTTTTGTCGGCAAAATAACGACGTAATCTGCTATAATCGATATCAAAGTTAAGTGATTTTGCAGTCGCAAAAAGGTTCGAGCCATCAATAAAGATCGCCAATTTTTCATCGGGATAAAATAACATAATAAATTCCTAAAATATAAATAAAATATTCCAAATTGTAACACGAAAGGGGTTATTTTTAAAGAAATTCTGAAACCATAAGTTGGGGGTATTCGTTTTTTCTGGTTTCTCAAGTCCTCATCATATAGTTTCATGACGATTTATTAGAGTAGATTGATAAAATGATAGTTATAGGATTAGGCAGCAACCTTACGACAGAGAAATATTTAACGTCGAAAGAGATTTTAGAAGCTGCGATTTCATTGCTACGTGAGAAAGGTTTGGATGTTAGAAAAGTTTCAAATTTTTATGAAACTGAACCTGTTCCAAAATCTGACCAGCCATGGTTTGTAAATGCAGCCATTCGAGTTGAAACATCTTTTGCTGCCGATAATCTATTAAACATTTTACATGATGTTGAAAATGAGTTGGGAAGAGTTAGAAAAGAAAGATGGGAAGCGCGCATTATTGATCTTGATTTATTATGTTATAATGATCTTATCGTTCCAAATGAAAAAATATGGTTGAAAAAAGTAAAAGAAGAAGTGCCAAAAGGTGTAATTATCCCACATATCAGATTACATGAAAGAGACTTTGTTCTGATTCCCATGAGTGATGTCGCAGCCGATTGGCAACACCCAATTTTCAAGAAAAATACTCAAAAATTGCTTGATGACCTAGTTTCAGTCGGAACAGTGCGGCTTTTATCTGAAAAATAGGTTAAATTATCAATATAGCGACTTTACAGAATGGCTTAGGAATTGTATAAGCCCATCTTTGTATGCCAATAAGGCAAAATTAATATTATATGGAGAATGTGCAATATGGCACGCGTTACCGTAGAAGATTGTGAAGATAAAGTCACAAACCGTTTTGATCTTGTGTTGCTAGCTGCACGTCGTGCACGTCAGATTTCTGCAGGGGCACCAATCACTGTTGAACGTGATAACGATAAGAACCCTGTTGTGGCACTTCGTGAAATTGCCGATGAAACTATTGTTGCTGATGATCTTCAAGAAGCTGTACTTTATGGACTTCAAAAGCATGTTGAAGTTGATGAGCCTGAAGAAGATGATATCTCACTTCTTTTAGCTGAACAGAAGCTCTCTGAAAATAACCAGGATATGACTGCTGATAACCTTGCTAAGGTTGCCACGGAAGTTAAAAATGACATCGCAACTGCGGAAGCTGATGCAGCAGCAGAGTTTGAGGCGGCATTAAAAGGTGATAGCGAAGCATAAGTTTCAACGCCAATAAAAATTTTTCAAAAAAAAGACTTGTTTGAGGTGTTCTCAGCAAGTCTTTTTTTGTACAGTATGCATAAATAGAAAAATAAGATGGAATTGATTTCATGATACGTCAATTTGAATTGATTGATATGGTTAAAGCATACGACCCAGATTTAGACGAAATGCTTCTAAATAGGGCTTATGTGTTTTCAATGAAAGCACACGGAATGCAGAAACGTGCTAGCGGTGACCCTTATTTTTCTCATCCGCTAGAAGTAGCGGGTATTTTGACAGGAATGCAACTTGATTGTGATACGATTGTCACTGCGCTTTTGCATGATACAATAGAAGACACAGTTGCTACATATGAGCAGATAGAAGAATTATTTGGCTTAGAAATAGCCAAAATGGTCGATGGTGTTACAAAATTATCTGAACTTGAATATACATCAGAAACTTCAAAACAAGCCGAAAATTTTAGAAAATTCTTATTGGCAATGTCTAATGACATAAGGGTTTTGCTTGTTAAGCTTGCTGACCGTCTTCATAACATGCGTACGCTTCATTATATTAAGAAACCTGAAAAGAGGGCGCGAATTTCTCGTGAAACACTTGATATTTATGCGCCACTTGCCGAACGGATAGGAATGCAGGAATTGATGAATGAACTTGAGGATCTTGCATTTCCGCATGTTTATCCAGAAGCACACGAATCAATCATGAAACGCTTAGATTATTTATACTCTAATACCGAAAATGTTCGTGATGAAGTGATTAGGGAATTAGAAAAAATATTTGCTGATAATTTCCTTGATGCTGAAGTGGTCGGTAGACGAAAGCAGCCCTATTCAATTTGGAAAAAAATTACATTTAGAAATGTAAGTCTTGAAAATCAGGCGGATTTATTCGCTTTTCGTGTGATTGTTGATGATGTTGCAGAATGTTATAAAGCGCTAGGGGTCATTCACAATACATGGCAAGCGGTGCCTGGGCTTCTTAAGGATTATATATCTATGCCCAAGCCAAATGGGTATCAATCAATTCATACAGTTGTCATCGGACCACAAAGAAAACGGATCGAAGTGCAAATCAGATCTACAGAGATGGATATTATTGCTGAAAAAGGGGTTGCTGCCCATTGGCGATATAAAAATGAAAGTTCAAAAAAAGATAATGTTCATTATCGCTGGTTGCAGGATTTATTAGAAATTTTAGAGCATGCGGCAGATCCTGAAGAGTTCTTAGAACATACAAAAATTGCAATGTATCAAAATCAGGTTTTTTGCTTTACACCAAAAGGAGAATTAATCAACCTTCCTGCAGGTTCAACAGTTGTTGATTTTGCTTATGCAGTTCATACAAATGTTGGTGACACATGTGTGGGCGGAAAAGTAAACGGCGAACCAGCACAACTTAACAGAATATTGGCGAATGGTGATCAAGTTGAAATTTTGAGATCTAAAGCTCAAATACCCCATCAGAATTGGGCCGACTTCGTTGTCACTGGAAAGGCAAAGGCTGCAATACGTCGGTATACAAGGCAGCAAAAGAAAAAAGAACATATCACCCAAGGTGAAGAAATTCTCAAACTTAGTTTTGAGCAAGAAGAGCGAGACTATACTAAGAAAGCCATTACAGCCGTGGCAAAAAAGTTGAATTTAAAAGGTGGATCAGCGACAGTTTTTGAAAAAGTTGGAAGTGGTGAACTTTCTGATCGCGCGGTTTTAGAAATTGTGTTTCCGAGCTTAAAGAATAAGCAGGATACTATTTCCACTTCGGCAATCGTTGTTGATAAAAGCCGTCCCCACAAAGCGGGTGACAATCAGTTGCCAATTAAAGGATTAACCTCTGGCCTGGATGTTCATATTTCTAAATGTTGCCATCCCATTCCAGGAGATAGAATAGTTGGCATTGTTGCTGAAGGTAAGGGGATAATGGTCCACACGATCGATTGTGAAGCTCTTGAGGTTTATACGGACACGCCAGAAGATTGGCTTGACCTATCATGGCAATATCCGGAAAACAAATCCTCAATTCATATTGCTCGAGTTAATATAACTCTTAAGCATGTATCTGGGGCATTAGCGTCTGTTCTTTTATTGATTGCAAAAGACCAAGGAAATGTAACGAACGTAAAGTTTATTGAAAGATCGATAGATATTTTTCGGATTGAGCTTGATCTTGAGGTCAGAGATGCTAAACATTTAACGGATGTGATTACGGCACTTCAAGCAAGCAAATATATCAATTCAATTGAGCGCGCATATACATAAAGAAATACGAAAGATTATCATGAATAAAGAAGAAGTTTTAAATGAATTTAGAGATGCTAATGCATTGTTAGAAGGGCACTTTTTACTCTCTTCGGGACTTCATAGTGAAATGTATTTGCAATGTGCCCGTGTTATGATGGATCCTGAGAGAGGCGCTAGGATTTGTAAAGCTTTAGCAGAAAAAATTAATGCTACTATTGATAAGAAAATTGATATTGTGGTTTCTCCTGCAATGGGTGGCGTAATTGTTGGCTATGAAATGGGGCGACAGCTAGGGGTGCCATCGATTTTTACTGAACGTGTTGATGGTGAGTTTGAACTTAGAAGAGGGTTCGAAATTCCAAAGGGTGCAAATGTTTTAATGGCTGAAGATATAGTGACCACTGGGCTTTCATCAAAAGAGTGCATTGAAACAATTAATAAATTTGGTGGCAATGTTGTTGCGGCCAGCTGTCTTATTGACCGGAGTAATGGAAAGATAGATGTAGGAGTTCCTTTGGTCTCGCTTATTGGCCTTGAAATTGCGGCTTATGATAAAGATAACCTTCCAGATCATTTAGAAGGAACAGATGCAGTAAAGCCTGGCAGTAGAGATCTAAAAAAATAATCAGGGGGAAAGCCCTTGTTTAGGCGCCGAAAAAAACAATCATTTTTAATCAAGGTAAGAGAATTCTTATGGCCTTCAGCCGGATGGCGTCGTGCGGGGCATTATATGAAGCACCGACTTGCGCGTATTGATGGTTCGCCTTATGCGATCGCCGCTGGCTTTGCTTCGGGCGCGGCGGTTTCCTTTACGCCATTTGTAGGGTTCCATTTTATTTTTGCGGCAATAATTGCATGGATTGTGCGGGGTAATATATTAACTTCTGCAATTGGTACTGCGGTTGGAAACCCTTGGACTTTTCCTTTTATTTGGGCGGCTAGCTACAATGTAGGTATCAATTTATTAGGTGGTACGGCAACAAATGATTTAATGGGACAATTGGATAAAATGTTTGGTAATTTTACTATTGTTGATTTAGTGAACGACCCATTAAATGCATTAGGTCCTTTTTTAGAAACTATTTTCTTTCCTATGCTATTAGGGGGTACTATTATTGGTGCTTCATTATGGTTTTTTATTTATTGGCCAATATATAAATTGGTTTCGGAATATAAAATTAAACAACTTAAAAGGCGTCAAAAGAATAGAAAGGTTATCGACTAATGGCTGAAGATCGAATTCGTCTTGGTGTCAATATTGATCATGTTGCAACAGTTAGAAACGCGAGAGGTGGATTTCATCCAGATCCATTAAGGGCAGCCTTGCTTGCAGAAGAAGCTGGTGCAGATGGGATTACGGCCCATCTTCGTGAAGATAGGCGTCATATTGTTGATGAAGACATTGAAAGATTAATGGCAAATATTTCTATTCCGCTCAATTTTGAAATGGCAGCTACAGAAGAGATGCTTAAAATCGCTTCTAGATTAAAACCAGCATCCGCTTGTATCGTTCCCGAAAAGAGAGAAGAGTTGACCACTGAGGGTGGTCTTGATGTTATTAGTGGCTACGATAATTTGAAAGTTTACATAGGAAAATTAAAGCAAGCAGGAGTAAGTGTTTCGCTATTCATTGATCCAGATTTAGATCAAATTAAAGCTTCTAAAGAATTGGGTGCTGATAAAGTTGAATTGCATACAGGATCTTATGTTGATGCTGAAGGTAAAAATCAGGAAGATGAACTCGAAAGGTTAAGAGCAGGCGCAAAATATTGTGGTGAAATCAACTTAGAAGTCCACGCAGGGCATGGGCTTAACTATGACACCGTTGAAGCGGTCGCAAAAATTCCTGAATTTACAGAGTTTAATATTGGCCATTTCCTTATGGGGGAAGCAATATTTGTTGGTCTAGAAGAAACTATCTTAAAAATGCGCGAGTTAATGGATAAGGCTAGAGGTTAAACCATAGATGTCATTTTTATGCCATAAAGGAAATGTTTTATGAAAATTATTGGCCTTGGTAATGACTTAACGGATATTAGGCGTATAGAAAAATCTATTGACCGATTTGACGGACGGTTTATGAAGCGTATCTTTACGGACGGCGAGATTGCATATGCAAAATCTAAAGGTAATAAGGCTTCAAATTTTGCTAAAAGATTTGCAGCTAAGGAAGCATGTTCTAAAGCGTTAGGCACAGGATTTGCGCAAGGTGTGTTTTGGAAAGATATGGAAGTAATAAATGACGAATTAGGCAAGCCTTCGTTGAAATTATCTGGTGGAGCATTAAATAAATTAAAGTCATTAACACCCGACGGCATGGAAGCGCAAATCGATTTAAGTTTGACGGATGAATACCCCTTAGCGCAGGCGATAGTTATACTCACTGCAGTTAAATGTTGATAAGTTCTTCAAAACCCTTAGTGTTTGGCTAAGAAATAGATATATTATAAAATAAGTGAATTTAGTTTATGGACAGTAACGAAAATAAGAAAACAGTTAAAGAAAGCGCAGAAAAAGCGCTACTTAAGGATGATGAGACTTGGGGAGAGTTTTTTAGAACGATCTTTTATGCTTTTATAATCGCGATCTCCTTTAGAACTTTTGTTTTGCAACCCTTTTCAATTCCGTCAGAATCTATGTTGAATAACTTGATGGTTGGTGATTTTCTTCTGGTTAATAAATCCTCTTATGGGTTTTCTAAACACTCACTTCCCTTTAGTCTGCCACTTATCCCTGGAAGAGTTTTTGCCGATGACGTTGAGCGCGGCGATGTTGTGGTGTTTAGATTGCCGCGTGATCCTGGAACCTATTATATCAAAAGAATTGTTGGCGCCCCGGGCGATAAAATTCAAATGGTAAATGGAGAGCTACAATTAAATGGCGCCGCTGTGCCTCGCATCAAATTGGATGACTATGTTCGCATTAATGAATATGGCCGTGAAGAACGATTTGAACAGTACGAAGAAACCATGCCTAACGGTAAATCTTATATCGCTCTTAACATTGAACATCGTCCACTTGCCGATAATACCGAAGTCTTTATAGTACCAGAAGGGCACTATTTTGCCATGGGGGATAATCGTGATAATTCAATGGATAGCCGCTGGCCAAGCAATATTGGAGTAGGGTTTGTGCCTTATGAAAATATAGTTGGTAAAGCAAAATGGTTGACGCTTTCATTTGATAATAAAAGTGCGCTATGGGAGTTCTGGAAATGGTTCCCAGCTGAACGAAGAGACCGCTTTTTCTCCGCAATCAATTAGGGACTTAATTTGAGTAGTCAATATTCAGAGCTATATGAAATACTTGGATATTCATTTAAAGATGAGAGCCTCATTAGAGAGGCTCTAACGCATCCAAGTCTTGAAGGAACCCCTAGCTATCAGCGTCTAGAGTTTATTGGAGACCGTGTATTAGGATTAGCCATTGCCGCATGGATGTTTGAGCTACACCCAAATGCAGACGAGGGCGGGTTGGCTAGTCGGCATACTAATTTGGTTCGCCGAGAAGCTTGCGCCAAAATTGCGGCAGACTTGAATTTAGGCGATTTTATCCATATGGCAAAAAGCAGTGAAGACACTGGGGGGCGTAAAAGAGAAACAATCATCGCAGATGTTTGTGAATCGGTTATTGGCGCAATTTATCTTGAGGCTGGTTATCTAGAAGCAGAGAAATTTATAAGAAAATTTTGGCATGAGATGGCGCATAACGTTAAAGTCGCAAAAAGAGATGCGAAAACCAGACTCCAAGAGTTGGTGCAGTCACGGGGGAAAAGTACTCCTGTCTATACAACCATAGACAAGAAGGGGCCTGATCATCAACCAACATTTACAATAGTCGTAAGTGTACAAGGAGAAGGCGAAGAAACAGCAAAAGGTTTTTCGAAGAGAGATGCTGAACAGTTAGCTGCAGAAAAGATATTAAAAAGATTAAAGTCCGAATGGAAAATTTAAAAAAATTGAGAGATATATATGAACGTTGATTTAAATCAATTAGATAAGCGTTGCGGTTTTGTTGCACTTGTTGGTGCACCGAACGCAGGCAAATCAACATTGTTAAATTCGCTTGTCGGAAGCAAAATTGCGATTGTTACCCACAAAGTACAAACCACAAGGTCAAGGCTTATTGGTGTTGCGGTTTATGGCGACAACCAGATGGTTTTTGTCGATACGCCGGGTATTTTTGCACCCAAAAAGAGATTAGAACGTGCCATGGTTGCTGCTGCATGGGAAGGGGCCAATGACGCGGATGTTGTTGTCTTTATGGTTGATGCGACTTTACGCATTGATGATAGTACCCGTGCAATAGCAGAAGGTTTAAATAAAAGCGGCAAGAAAACCGTTCTTGTGTTAAATAAAATTGATCTTATAAAACGTGATAGTTTGCTTGCAAAAACTAAAGAATTAAATGAACTGGGTGAATTTAATGAAACCTTGATGATTTCAGCAAAAACGGGAAATGGCCTTGATGATTTACAAGATAAGATTGCTGAATTTCTTCCCAAAAGCCCTTGGTTATATCCTGAAGATCACTTAACAGATATTACCGAGCGTATGTTGGCAGCCGAGATAACTCGTGAGAAGTTTTTTATGCGTTTTCATGAAGAACTTCCTTATGCCGCGACAATTGAAACCGAAAGGTGGAAAGAATTAAAAGATGGCAGTGTACGCATAGAACAAGTCATATATGTAGAACGAGATAGTCAGAAGAAAATTGTTATCGGCAAGGGAGGGCGGGGCCTTAAAGTGATCGGTAAAATGGCCCGTGAGGAGCTAGAGGAGCTACTTGACCGCAAAGTACATCTATTCCTATTCGTAAAGGTAAGAAAAGATTGGAGCGATGATAAAGAACGTTACCGTAATATGGGACTTGATTGGATTAAATAAGTGCTAATCTAATCACAGACTCAAAGGACTTCTTTGTAAAGCATGCTTTTTTAACAGAGCTTCACAATAAGGGCGGGCAAGCCAAACTGACTTAAGAAGCTCTATACAGATGAACATTCCTTTTCCTATAATTTCGTCTTTTTGTTTGATTATTTCCTTTTGTAAGAATATTTATTCGCCTTGGTAAAGTGAATGAATTGGAAATATTTGACGACCAAAAAGGCTCGCTGTTAGATCAACGGCGATTTTAGCAGTGCTATTGTTTGTATCAAGTGCAGGATTAATTTCTGCAATATCCAAAGAACCCATAAGGCCACTATCATGAATCATTTCCATGCAAAGCTGTGCTTCCCGATATGTTAAGCCGCCTGGAATTGTTGTTGCAACTCCTGGTGCAATAGAAGGGTCAAGGCTATCCACATCAAAACTAACATGGAGATGTGCGCCTTTTTCTGACACTTCATGTAAAATTTCTTGCATTGTTTGGCGAATACCAATTTCATCAATACGTCGCATATCATAAACATTAATACCACTTTCAATAACCAATTTTTTTTCATTATGGTCTACGGAACGTATGGCGATTTGATAAACATTTTCTGGTGCAACCATTGGTATGGCATGGCCTACAGATAGTAAATCAGGATGCCCAAGGCCAGTAGCAACAGCCACAGGCATACCATGGATATTTCCAGAGGGTGAAGTGTCATTCGTATTATAATCTGCATGTGCATCAATCCATAAAATGCAAATGGGACGATTTTTCTCTGCACAGTATTTTGCAACCGCGGCAACAGAGCCAATTGACATCGCATGGTCGCCCCCCATCATTATTGGAAAATGCCCATCATTCATTTCAGAATAGATTGTATCTGATATTTTATTTGCCCATGCGACATTTTCATCTAAATGTCGATAACCGTCTTTTGGCGGAAGTTCAGGGTTTTCAGGGCCGTTTAGATCACCGATATCGCGAACTTCACAACCTTGCTTAATAAGCATCTTTGCAAGTCCTGCTACACGTAATGCTTCTGGCCCCATTGATGCGCCACGGTCGCTTGCGCCGATATCGCTTGGTACACCGATAAGTGAAACTTTATCTGTCATCGTAAAACCCTTTTAAAATAGCTGGCATTGATAATTATTAGTGAGTGTATCTAATTTTCAGTCATCTTACTGGCTTTTACATAAATGAAATAACTATTATTAAAGAAAATGCCAAATATTATTCGGTAAGCTTGTCTTATAGTAAATTATGTTTTATAAACCCCATAATACAAGGCTTATGTGAAAATAAAAACTTTATAATTGAAAGAGAAATTATGAAAAAAAAGGCTATTGACCATATTGATCTGAAGATTCTTTCGATTCTTCAAAGTGATGCAAGAATAACCAATCATGAACTTTCCAATAAAGTGAATTTATCCCCTAGCAGTTGCCTTCAGCGTGTAAGACGCTTGGAAGACGAGAAATATATAAACCGATATATGGCGCATATTAATCTCGATAAAGTATGTCGAACCGTAACCATTATTTTAACGGTCAGCTTGCACGATCATACCAATGAAAACTTTGATACCTTTAACAGTGCTGTTGAAGAATTTCCGGAAATTACAGAATGTTATACTGTAAGTGGTAACTTTGATTATTTTCTCCGCGTTGTTTGTCCTGATATGAAGCGATATTTGGCACTTAATGATGCATTGATTGAAAGAATGGAAGGAACAGCAAATATTAGCGGTCATGTTGTATTAGCAAATACTAAACCGTTTAGTGGCTTTTCCATCGAAAAACTAGTTGAGTAACCTTTTTTAGTGCTTGAACTTTTTTTATAAATTTGGCATACCTTTTTTGTTATACTATAACATCAAATAAGAGGGGTGGCCTGTGCCAAAAGTTAAGTGCATTTTTTATTATTCAGCAGCATTTTTTTTTGTTCCAGCGATTTCTTGGGCGCAAGATAATGATTTTCAAAATAGCGAATTTGACCAAGCGAATAATATTGATCGTGTCGTAACTTACGGTCGGGCGGAACAATTAATTGGAACCGCAGAATCGGCATCGGACGGTGTAGTTGGTTATGACGATTTTACGACAAGACCATTATTGCGAGTAGGTGAATTAGTTGAAGTAATCCCGGGCATGGTTGCAACACAGCACAGTGGTTCAGGCAAAGCAAATCAATATTTCTTAAGAGGATTTAACCTTGATCATGGTACGGATTTTCTTTCTACATTAGAAGGAATGCCAATAAATTTGCCTACACACGGTCACGGACAGGGGTACCTTGATCTAAATTTCATTATTCCAGAAATTATTGAAACAGTTGAATACCGAAAAGGGCCTTATAGTAGTGAAGTTGGTGATTTTTCATCTGCCGGATCAACCACGTTTAATGTCTATGACAGTTTAGATGAAAACTTTACCGAAATTAACATTGGTCAATATGGGTATTACAGAATTGTCAGCGCCGGTAGTGCCGAAATTTCAGACGGGAATTTATTATTTGCCGCAGAAGGTCAATTAAATGATGGCCCTTGGGTTCTTGATGATGATTTAAAGAAATATAATGCCATGTTAAAATATAGTCGTGATCATGGGTTTATGAAATCAGAGCTATTGGCCACTGCGTATCATTCAACTTGGAATGCTACTGATCAAATTGCTTCTCGCGCAGTTACAAGTGGCTTGATAGATGAAAGAGGAAATCTTGATGATGACTTAGGCGGTGAAACGACCCGTATGACATTATCTGCTAAGGTTGAAACAGAAAATCTTAAAACCCAAATATATGGTCAATATTATGATTTTAATCTCTTTTCTAACTTTACTTATTTCCTTGAAAATCCGATCAGAGGGGACGAGTTTGAACAAGTTGACAATCGTTCAGTTTGGGGTGGTAATATTTCATATTCGGATGAATTAACGCTTGATGATATTGATGTTGTATGGACGCTTGGCGGATCTCTAAGATATGATAATATTTCAGAAGTTGGCCTTCATAAAACTGAAAGTCGTATCAGATTTCAAACCATTCGTGATGATGAAGTTGATGAGTTGGCATTGGGTACTTATGCTGATTTGAAATTTTATTTAAGCGAAAACCTTCGCATTACTACTGGATTACGTGCCGATCGATATAGTTATTCTGTTGATGCCATTAGAGCCGCTAATTCCGGCACTGGAAATGACATTGTTCTTAGTCCAAAGTTTGCTGCAGCGTATAGATTGAGTGAGCAAGCAGAAGTTTATGCAAACTATGGTCATGGTTTTCATTCAAATGATGTGCGTGGCGCAGCGATTACAGTTGATCCAGTATCAGGAGACCCGGTTCCGAACGTGCCCATCATTGCGAAGAGTAGGGGCGGTGAACTTGGAATAAGATTTGAGCCAACTGCTGATATTAATTTCACTGTTTCTGGTTTCTGGCTTGAACTTGATAGCGAACTTGTTTTTGTGGGAGACGCCGGTACGACAGAAGTTAACGACGGCTCAATACGGTACGGTGTTGAAATGGCCGCCTTCTGGCAGGCTAATGAAT
This sequence comes from Kordiimonadaceae bacterium UBA4441, assembly GCA_002390425.1. Classification (GTDB taxonomy): domain Bacteria; phylum Pseudomonadota; class Alphaproteobacteria; order Sphingomonadales; family Emcibacteraceae; genus Pseudemcibacter. Next base: position 58,740 of record DGPL01000050.1, read on the forward strand.
GGCTTGCTTTTGATGTCACAGCAGCAACGACGGATGCAAAATTCAATTTGGATAATGATAATTATATTCCAGGTTCTGTAGGTGCCGTTCTTGGTGCTGGTACAACTCTGACACTTGATAATGGCTTAACGGCAAGTCTACGTTTACGCCATTTTGGAAGTGCCCCATTGATTGAAGATAATAGTGTCAGGTCTGTATCAACGACTTTGGTTAATTTTGGCGCCGCTTATGATATTTCAAATTACACGATTGAATTTAATATCTTTAATTTGTTGGGAACTAACGACAGAGATATAACCTATATTTACGAATCTCAACTGCAAGGCGAAGCCAATGCAGTATCTGATATTCATTATCACCCAGTTGAACCATTTACCGTAAGACTAGGCTTTAAAATTAAATATTAATCTTTGCATTAATTAAGTATACTTGTTCTGCGATGAAATTATTTGATTTATTATCTGAAATAAAAATTAAAGAATGGCTTAAGCGAAAAAGTGAGCCAGGATATGTGCCGCCTGAAGCTCCAGATGAAACCACTACTGGGAAACAGTACGAATCATATTTATTAGATGAAATAAAATCGCTTATTCAAAAAGCAGGAAAAGAAACGGGCGTCAGGCGCCGGGAAATTATGGGCAAATCCAATGCTCTTGAAATTCAATTGCTCGCGTCTTTAGAGCAGGGGGGTATAATATGATGGCCGCACAAATGGAAAAGGTAATTTTAAATTATAAAAGTGAATTTCTTTGGAGCGATAAAAAAGAATAAAAAAAAGAGAGTTTGAATTAACCTCTCTTTAATCAGAATTTTATTTTATTCAGTTCTTGTTCCTAGCACGCTTGCTACATACATGTCCCATGTCGCTTTTCCAACGAGATCTTCACCTTCTAGTTTGGCGGTCATATCTAATGTTGCAGACATACCAGCTTCGGGTACATACATAGGACCCTTTAATTTTAACTCACCGTCTTTATATGTCCCGGTTAATTCATCACCATCCGCCATGGCGGTAACATTTTCACCATCAACTTTAATTTCCATTGGAACCATTACACCACCTTCTGCACTTGAAAACATTACGTTCCAATTTCCATCAACATCAGCGGCAGTTGCTGATGATATCATTAGTAAAACCGTCGCCACTATTGTTATTAATCTTGTCAAATTCTTTCTCCCAGTATTTATGAGAAATTACTTTATAAAATATTTTAAAGAATGGCAAATATCACAAGTTCATATGATCTAGGGATACAATGATGCCTTCAATCTGTTTTTCAGAAACATGTGTCATGACTTGATTAGACTTTTCGTTCAATGAATTTGTCGCATCATGATAAATTTCTTCACCAGTTTTGGTGATTTTAATTCGACTTACACGAGCATCGCGTGGATTATCTGCTTTTTCAACAAGGCCAATTTTTTCCATCGGGCTAAGCATACGTGTCACTCCTGACGCTGTGCGGCAAATCGCATTAGCGAGATCAATTCTGCGCATAGCATTGCCGGGGGCATTTATTAAACGATGAAGAACGATATATTCGAGAAACCCAATGCCGTGGACTGATGCAAGTGATGCGTCCATTTTTCGTGTTAAGGATGCCGTTTTTACCCACAATGTTATTGCGGTTTCGCTGTTTTTATTTATTGTATTCATTTTTTTCCAATTACTTTAAATATACTTGATTATTCAAGTATTAATTAATCTTTTTATATTTGTATGTCAAGTGTTAAAAAAAGCAAAAAATTTTAGTATCTGAAAACTACTATAACTCTTGCGAAATGAAGCCTCTGGTGTTAGTTTCCGGCAATTAAATTCGCTTGAAATAATGAAAAGAGCACATTGATATGTCAGTTGATAAAGAAACGGTTGCGAAGATCGCAAATCTTGCCCGCATTGAGGTTTCCGAAGATGAGTTGGAAAGTACAGTGGGCGAATTAAATAATATTCTTGATTGGGTAGAGCAGCTTTCAGAAGTTGACACTGATGGCGTTGAAGCAATGACCAGTGTCGTTGATGCATCACTTCCACGTCGCGAAGATAAAGTTACAGATGGCGGATATCGCGATCAAGTTCTTAAAAACGCCCCGCAATCAGAGCATGGATTTTTTGCTGTGCCAAAAGTTATTGAATAGGAACGGGAAATGACTGATCTAACAAAACTTACTTTATCTGAAGCGAGAGACGCATTACACAAAGGGGACATTTCCTCCGTTGAAATTACGCAAGCACATATAAGTGCTATTAATGAAGCAAAAGAATTAAACTGTTTCATCGAAGTGACCAGTGACAAAGCCATGGATATGGCAAAAGCTGCTGATGAAACAATCAAATCTGGAAATGCAAAAGGGATGACGGGAATTCCGATAGGAATGAAGGATCTATATTGTACAAAGGGTGTTCATAGCCAAACATGTAGCCATATTCTTGACGGATTTAAACCAGAATATGAAAGTACGGTTTCGCAAAACCTTTGGGATGATGGTGCTGTGATGCTCGGGAAAACCAACATGGATGAATTTGCCATGGGGTCATCAAATGAAAATAGTTATTATGGCCCAGTTAAAAACCCCTGGCGTGCGAAAGGATCTGATAAAAATACGGTTCCTGGTGGGTCATCGGGGGGCTCTTCTGCCGCTGTTGCTGCGGATATTGCTATTGCAACAACGGGAACGGATACCGGTGGGTCAATTCGCCAGCCTGCATCGTTTACTGGCCTAGTGGGGCTTAAGCCTACCTATGGGCGTTGCTCACGCTGGGGAATGATTGCATTTGCCTCTTCTCTTGATCAGGCGGGAACACTAACAAAGACGGTTCGCGATGCGGCTATTATGATGGAAAGCATGGCGGGATATGATCCGAAAGATTCCACATCAACAAATATAGCAGTTCCTAATTATGAAGCTGCATTAAATGGTGACATTCGTGGACTTAAAGTCGGTATTCCAAGTGAGTATCGTGTCGACGGTATGCCTGAGGAAATAGAAAACCTTTGGAAGCAAGGTAAAGAGTGGCTCAAATCAGCAGGTGCTGAGATTGTAGACATTAGCTTACCGCATACGAAATATGCACTACCGACTTATTATATTGTCGCGCCAGCTGAGTGTTCATCAAACCTCGCACGTTATGACGGTGTTAAATACGGCCTAAGAGTAACAGGGGATAGTTTAGATGATATGTATAAGAAAACCCGTGCTGCTGGTTTCGGTGATGAAGTAAAACGCCGAATCTTGATTGGTACTTATGTTTTATCAGCGGGTTATTATGATGCTTATTATTTAAAGGCACAAAAAATACGTACATTGATCGCGAATGATTTTAAAACGGCATATCAAAAATGTGATGTTATTTTAACACCTACAGCACCAAGTGCGGCTTTTAATCTAGGTGAAAAAGTGTCAGATCCACTTGCTATGTATTTAAATGATGTCTTTACAGTGCCGGCTTCATTAGCAGGACTTCCAGGTATTTCTGTTCCTGCTGGTCTTAGCGCAGAAGGTTTGCCGCTAGGATTACAATTGATCGGTCAAGCATTTGGCGAAGAACAACTTTTAAATGTGGCTGACGTGCTCGAAGGTGCGGCATCATTCAATTATAAACCAACTAAGTGGTGGGGAGAGTAATTATGACAAAACTATATCCAGGTGCCACAGGTGATTGGGAAGCTGTTATTGGGCTTGAAATCCATGCTCAAGTTATATCTGAGGCTAAATTATTTTCTAGTTCGGCGACGACTTTTGGTGCGGAGCCGAATACACAGGTGAGTTTTGTTTGCTCAGCGCAACCGGGGATGCTTCCTGTGATAAACGAGGAATGTGTTCGACAAGCGGTGCGCACAGGCCTTGCAATGGGTTGTGAAATAAATTTGCGCAGTATATTTGACCGTAAAAATTATTTTTATGCTGATCTGCCACAAGGTTATCAAATTTCACAGTTTAAAGACCCAATTGTTGGTGAAGGCGAAATAGCCATTGAACTATCCGATGGTTCAACAAAAATTATTGGTGTTGAAAGACTTCATCTTGAGCAAGATGCTGGAAAATCCATGCATGATCAACATCCGACTATGACTTATGTGGATTTAAACCGTTCTGGTGTTGCTCTTATGGAGATCGTTTCAAAGCCTGATATGAGCACACCGGAAGAAGCGGCTGAGTATTTTAAGAAAATTCGATCTCTGGTTCGTTATGCGAGAACTTGTGATGGCAATATGGATCAAGGCTCTATGCGCGCTGATGTCAATGTTTCCGTGCGTCGTCCCGGCGAAGAATTAGGCACGCGAACAGAAACAAAGAATGTAAATTCCATTCGTTATGTGATGCAGGTGGTTGAGAGCGAAATTCGTCGTCAGATAGATTTAATTGAAGATGGTGGAACGGTAGATCAGGAAACACGTCTATTTGAAGTGGCGACAGGAACCACTCGAACGATGCGTTCAAAAGAAGAAGCGCATGATTATCGTTATTTCCCTGATCCTGATCTTTTACCATTAGAATTCAGTCAAGAATTTGTAGATGAGTTAGCTGCAGAAATGCCAGAATTAGCAGATGCGAAGAAAGAACGCTTTATCGCGGACCTTCACATTACACCTTATAACGCGAGTGTGTTGGTTGCTGAGAAAGAAAATGCTGATTATTTTGAAACGTTGCTTGCTGTGACTGTTGACAAAACAGGGAAACCTGTGTCTGAGCTTGGAAAGTTAGTTTCAAACTGGATTACAAGTGATCTATTTGGAGCGTTGAAAAAACTTGGTAAAACCATTTCAGAAAACCCTGTTTCAGTTGAGAATGCGGCTGAGCTTTTAAACCTTCAAGTTGAGGGAACAATTTCAGGACGCATTGCCAAAGAAGTATTTGAAAATATGCTTGAAAGTGGGAAGTCACCTGAAACGATTGTAGACGAGAAGGGGCTTAAACAAGTTTCCGATACAGGTGCAATTGAAGCTATGATTGATGAAATTCTTTCCGTTAATGCTGATAAGGTTGAAGAATACCGCGGTGGGAAAGACAAGCTATATGGATTCTTTGTTGGTCAAGTGATGAAGCAAACAGGCGGTAAAGCGAACCCGCAAGTTGTTAATCAATTGCTAAAACCAAAATTGGACGGTTAAGGTATACGATCTAATAATTTTTCTTATAAGCCGATGAATATTTCATCGGCTTATTTTTTATGTTTTCTAAACGGCTCAAAAAAAATGGTTTATGCTTTCTTATCATTATAGAAAAAGCGATTCTAATTTTATCTAAGAATCACTTAAAAAAGCCGTTAATTGAGCAAAATTAACCTTTTCCATGAATATTAACTTTTAATGGTTAATAATTTTTTCCTTTTAATATCAATTGTTTACAATAAATTTCAAACCGTTAACCATTTATTTAAGGTTATAATCCAATTTTGTTAACCATAAGGCGCGCCAAAAGCGCTGAAATTAAAAAAACAAGTTTTATAGTTAATATAGGAGCAAGCATAATGGGAATGGTAGACCAAAATTACATTCAAAATCGCATCGAAGCGGGGGAAAAGGGTAAAGCAGAAGCACTTTATGATTTAGGAATTTTATATTCAATTGGTCATGGTGTTGAGCAAGATAATATCGAAGCACACAAATGGTTTAATCTCGCAGCAATGCGTGGAATGATCAGTGCACAAGTTGATCGTGCAGAATTGGCAGACATAATGTCAAATATGGAAATTTCTGAAGCGCAACGTAAAGCACGCGAATGGGTAGTAACACATTAATAAGTATAGTTTTGTAGTATAAGTAAAGAGTTGAGTTCTTAATTTTTTACTATTCTCATTGCTATATATATTGACCTTATGAATGGCATGGAATTTATTTCCATACCTTCTTTTTTTCTTTAATTGATTTTTTATTAGAAATGCTTTGACAAGAGAGCTTCGCTTCACTAAAAACGGCGGCGGAGAGGTGGCTGAGTGGTCGAAAGCGCTCCCCTGCTAAGGGAGTGTGCCTTCACGGGTACCGAGGGTTCGAATCCCTTCCTCTCCGCCACTATTTGTTGTAAATAAAGAATAATATTACGAAATTATCATTATACCCACAATTATACCCACAATTAATACTGTACTTAATGCGATTATCTTATCTAATTGATGGTATTGGAATAGTGTTTAATTCTTCAATTAAAGCTTTTGAGGTTTCAACCATTATGAGTATCAATTCATAATCATAAAAATGAAGTAACTTATTCTCTATCCACCTTTTTACAATCGGTAAATCTCTTTTATTACTCCTAAAAACTCCATTGATGAGCATATTTAGCGGTTACTTGTATGAAGATTTTTTATTGTTACTGTTTATGAAAAGAAGGCATTTTTTGTTCGCTTTCGTAGCAACGATTCCAAGGATTNNCTTTTTATTACTCCGAAAAATTCTAATTCAACTCTATTTTATTGAGTATCGGCGTGCAACTTCAGCAATTTGAAGCAAAGGTTATCAATCACATCTAACAGGGGCAAAAGAATGATAGGGTAATATTATAGAAAAACAACTATTTTTGAGCGTCTGCTTTCGACCCAAAGCAGACATTCGTGGTTCATTACAATTGCTGAAATTTTTGTGTGGTAAGACCGTCTAAAATAGTTGATAATTTAATTTACACGCTTTCGGAGGATTACATGTATAGATTTCTTTTCTGCATATTCATATTTACCAGTTATTCGTCCCAACATTCACTGTCGCAAGATAGCGAGTTTAAAGGAATGGTTTCTTCAGCATCTCCTGAAGCGACGGATATTGGTGTGGAGATTTTGGAACAAGGCGGCAACGCATTTGATGTCGCCGTTGCTGTATCACTTGCTCTTGGTGCCTCAGAACCTGCAGGGTCGGGAGTTTTTGGACAAACTGTAATGCTTGTTCAACCTGCGGGGGGAGAACCATTTGTAATTCAAGGCAGCACATTGTCGCCTGCCAACATACCAAGTTCAGTTACTCGTACTCAACTTGTTAACGGAAGAACCGCAACAACCATTCCATCAAATCTGAAAGTTTTGTCTTTTACACACCAAAACTACGGAAGTGTTAATTTAACTTGGCAGGAGTTGTTAAATCCAACGGTTGAGCTTTACAAAAATGGATTTACGGTTGGGCCTTTTAGACATCGGGCGTTTGACCATTATGGCGTGGGAAAACCAGAGGACATGGAATATTTCGGACAAATCTATGAAAAAGAGTTTGTCTCTTAGCTGACCTGAAGTTAATTTGTATCAACTTGGAAAGTCTCTTCTTGCTGAAAGAAGAGATTGGATAGGTGGTCATATGATCACTTAATACAACTAATGGCATTTTATGTATGAAGCAATAAAAGAGTGTAAAAATGACCAACAATAGCTTAATCGGTGAATGTAAAATCCCTGCCGTGGGTATGGGCTTATGGAAACTAGATAATGATATCGCGGCAAAAACTGTACGTGATGCAATTGATATCGGTTATCGTCATCTGGATAGTGCTGCTGATTATGGAAATGAAGAGCAAGTTGGCAATGGTATATATGCGGCTTTAAATGAAGGGTTATGCGCCCGCGACAATCTTTGGATTACCTCCAAATTATGGAATACGGACCACCGACCTGAACACGTGGCAAAAGGTTGTGAGCGCAGTTTAAATGATCTTAGGTTAGATTATCTTGATCTTTATCTTATTCATTTCCCAATTTCTCTTAAGCACGTACCGAATAGTAAACGTTATCCTCCCGGATGGTTATTTGATGAAGATATCCAAGAAATGCAGATTGACCCGGTGCCAATCCATGAAACTTGGGCGGCAATGGAAGAATTGGTTCAAAGCGGAAAAGTGAAAAACATCGGTGTTTGTAATTTTACCAGCGGGCTGATGCATGATTTATTAAGTTATGCAAAAATTCCACCCGCCGTACTGCAAGTTGAATCCCATCCTTATCTGACACAAGATCGGTTGGTTAGGATGTGCCAACAACGGGATATTGCTGTTACCGCCTTTTCACCTTTAGCAGCCCTTTCTTATATTCCGATGAATATGGCCGGTGAAGGGAGCAATGTATTAAATGAAGTTGTGGTTAAAGCGGCCGCGATAAGAATTGGACGCACCCCTGCGCAGATTGTTCTTCGTTGGGCCTTACAAAGAGGTACTGCTATCATTCCCAAATCTTCCAACCGTAACCGTATGACTGAAAATATAGCGCTGTTTGATTTTGAATTAACAGCTAATGAAATGGCCGCAATAACCGCCCTTAACCGCAATCACCGTTTTAACGACCCCGGCAATTTCTGCGAAAACGGCTTCGACACTCTTTATCCCATCTACGATTGATGTATGACTAACTTAAAAAATAATTTTCAGCAAATTCTGGTCTTTTCTTAATATCTCTTAACGAACTAAAACAGGTAGAACGAGATGGGAAGAATTTTGGACTTTACGGTGTATCGTTTGTTTAGTTTTTATGTAATCCTCTTTGTGAGCGCCATATATATTCATAAACTGGCCTGGATTACGATCATAAACAGGAAACCAAGTGCTATGGACCTGAACCATTATTTTGTGACCCGCTTTAAATGTGTGAAACTTATCACGCACTTCAAAATTAATCTGCGTCTCTTCATTAGGTTTTACTGGCTCTGGATTAGAAAAACTTTTGCGGTATTTTGCACGCATTCCTTCGGCACCAACCAGCATGTGATATCCTGGGTTATTTTCATCATTGGCCGGGAAGACATCAATCACTTTAATAAACCAATCGGCATCAGTTCCCGTTGTTTCTGTTATCAATTTTGCAAGCACGGGCCCCGCAATAGTAACATCACTATCAAGCTCCTTAGTAGAATAACTAAGAACATCTGGACGAGTTGATGCTATACGTTGATCTTCGATCCGATATGCTCCATAAGCATAACCAAACTCAATTTTTGTTGAATAAGGGACTGGTAACATCGGGTTGTTGATATAGCTGTCTTTACCATTAGTCTCCGGCTTATCAAATGTTAGCGTAAAATCATCGTTAAAATAAAGGGGAGTTGCTTTCATTGCTTTAGGCGGCCACTGTTCAAATCGATGCCATTTATTGCCCCCAGTCTCAAACATATGTGCTTCCACCACTTGATAATTGCCAGATCCTTTCAGGTGATACTCGAAAAAAGGTACTAAAATATTTTTATTATAATAATCACTTGTTTTTTGGCCGAAGGATATTTCACCGACTTCTTCCCCTTTACTACTAAGCCAACCACCATGAACCCAAGGACCACCTACAAGGGTACTTTTGTTGTTTGGCGATAGATTTTCTATACCTTGATAAGTAGCAATTGTGCCATATGGATCAGGTGCGTCAAACCAGCCCATAACATTTAAGGTCGGTACTAAAACATTTTTCATATATTTTGGTATATGGCGACGTTGGTAGTATTCATCATAATTGGGGTGAGCTATCACATCTTCCCATTCACTACCTAATTGCCCATTAAAATATATCTCGTTAATTTTATCGATAGGACCAGCATTAAGAAAAAACTCATAGCCCCAATTAGTACCAAAATCAGGCTTTACCAAAATTTTGGCAGGATCATCACGGTCTGACGCCGTACCAGCAACTTGTTGATAAGCCCAAGCCATGCGTGGCATTAAACGATAAATACCATTTCGGTGTGCATCGTCGCCAATGAAGGGATCACCTGTAGTAGCTTGTGGAGAAGCTGCCTTAAGCGCCGGGTGAGCACTAATCATGCCCATGACTGTATACCAACCGGGATGAGAAATTCCCCATTGCCCCACTCGGCCGTTGTTATTTTCAATATTATTAATCAAATACTCGATAGTGTCATAGTTGTCGGTGCTTTCATCAACAGTCCCATTAGTTTTACTTGGGGGGCGTATATCGGAAAACTTACCCTCTGATTTAAAGGTCCCCCGCGCATCCTGAAAAGCAAAAATATAACCTTTTGATATCATATCTGGATGAGGGATCATTTTTTCAGGTACAGCCAAATCATCTGGACCGTACGGACTTATGGAATATGGAGTTCGAAAAAGTAGGATTGGATAAAGTGTTGAAGTATCTTTTGGCGAATAAACGATTGTATGCAGTTTTTTTCCGTCACGCATTGTTATTTTAAATTCGGACTTTGAATACTGATCACCTAAATTATATTTTGCAAAGGCACTTTTGTCTAAACAAAGGATGAACAATATTACAAATGATAATCGCTTCAGGGTCATAAAATTTCCTTCTTAGTGATTTCTAATATTCACCTATTCGATATCAATATTCTACCAATAAAAACACTATAAATCTAGTTTGATTAAAGAAGTTAAAGTGAATGTTTGCTTTCGATCCAAAGCGGACTTCGAGAATTTGCCATTTTGACCTATTAATTCAATTAGGTTAAGCTTTTTCCCAAATTGAACAATACAGGCGAGTGAATCCATATTGACGAAAAATACATCTACAACTGTTTTAATACTTGGAAATTTTTCTTTTTGGACTTGCCGAAGAAGTAATGACGGATTAATAGAGGTAAAGGGTAATTGTGGTGATTTTGAACGCATTTTTATCTATCGGCCGAACATATGTTTTGTAGGTCATTTATTGGGTAAATCTTATACAAAAAAATGTATACCATCAACCCCTCAAACTCCACCCAGAATTCACAAAAGCCCTCTCCGGCACCAATATGCTATAAAAACGCATACCTATTAATAATTGGCCAGGTTTGACGGTCAATTGGTGTCTTAATTCAGTGAATAATTAATTAACTCTTTGAATAAAGTGCTACTGCAATAATATTTAAAATGATAGATTTGACCGCGTGCCTAAACTAAAGTTATTGCTGCAAGAGTTTACCTATATTATTTGCACCATCAATAAGTGACTCCATTAATTCTTCCTCAGCTACGTCATTACTATCCTTCGATACTTTTAATTCATAGTATGTGCTATCCTTAAGTTTATAATTATCGTTGTAGAGGGTATTATAGGATCTCAGACATCCTTCCTCTTTTGAAATCACCAACATATAGGTTGGAATAGTTGGATCAACATCATTCATGGTATCCAAAAAGGATCCGGCATCTGCATTTCCTTGATTGGCAGCTAAGCGAAACCACTTCTCAGCCTCCACAGCATCCTGAGGAATACCTTGTACGTCATCAGGGAAAGTTGG
>DGPL01000024.1:0-3402 GCA_002390425.1 Kordiimonadaceae bacterium UBA4441
CCATCATTCTGCCATTACCATTGATGGATCCATAAAGTGGAAAAACGCCTTGAATAACCGATAATGAACAAGCAAGTATCAGGGCAAAATGACCTAGCTCAGCAATCATATACTTTCTTCTTCTTCAGCATGTCGGAATACGCCCCGTTTTTTGAGGCTATCGACGACTTCTTTTGGCATATAATTTTCATCATGCTTTGCGAGCACTTCGCTGGCGTGGAATATTCCTGGACCACCGACTTGTCCTTCAACAACTACCCCTTGCCCTTCACGGAAAAGATCAGGTAGTGACCCTTTATAAACAACGCTCACTGTTTCAGCGCCATCGGTGATATCAAAATGATATGTTAATCCGTCATCATCTTTTTTAAAGCTCTCTTCGGCTACAAGACCACCAAGACGAATACGCTGTCCTTCAGCAATTTGGCGTTCTTTAAGCTCTGTCGGGTCGAGAAACAAACTAATATTATCTTGTAAAGCTGTTAAAACGAGGCCAACCGCAAGCGCTAAAATTGTCATACTTGTTAAAACAAGATAGAACCGTTTCTTTTTTCGCTTCGCAGCACGCGAATTTGTTGGTGTGGACATATTTTTATTCCTGATCGCTTAATTCTTCAATTTTACGACTTAATATTTCTAATTCTTTCTCATCTTTACGTTTTGAAAGCCAACTTTGGATCCCAATTACGACAAGAATTATAACAACCGCGCCATAGCTTGGCCAAACGAAAAATGAATATTCACCCATGATCGCCGCCCCTCTCTGCTATTCGCATCTGTAATCCTCTAATTTGACGTCTTAAAATTAAACTTTGAATACGCCATAGTACCACCGTGATAAAATAAAGATTAAAGGCAAAAATACAAATAAGAAGCGGCCAAAGCATGTCAGGATGGATACTGCTTCCGCCTGATTTCATAATACTCGCCGGTTGATGAAGCGTATTCCACCAGTCAACGGAAAACTTTATAATCGGCAAATTAACGGCACCAACCAGAGCAACGATTGCTGCTACTCGTGCTGCTTTTGCACTATCCTCTATTGCGTCCCAAACGGCCATGTATCCGAAATAGAGAAATAATAAAACCAGTTCCGAAGTTAAGCGCGCATCCCAAATCCAGTATGTGCCCCACATAGGTTTGCCCCAGAGGCTGCCAGTAAACAAAGCAAGTGCGGTAAAACCAGCACCAATTGGGGCAGCCGCACGTGCAGACTGATCCGCCAAAGGATGCTTCCATATAATACCAACGGCACTTGCAAGAGCCATAAAGCCGTATGCAAACATTGACATATAAGAAGACGGCACATGCACAAATATTATTCTATAAGCGCTACCCATTTGATAGTCTTCCGGTGCGATAAATAATCCCCAATACAAACCCACAACCAGCGAAATCACCGTGAGAAAAAAACACCACGGCGTTATCATTTTGCTGATCCGTAAAAAACGGGCTGGATTCGCGAACTTATGCATAGGTTTGATCTATCCTTTTCAGGGCTCATAATCAAGAAATAGTGAAAAAAATCGACATGATGCCACAATTAGACCTTCTTATTTTCTTAACTTTTACTATATAAACTATTCAGAACGAATAATAGGAAACAAAGTTAAAAGATTATGGGCTTAAAAACGATCAAAAGACCCTTGAAACTACTCATCGGTTGGATAATGCTTATCGTCGGCATTATTACCGCGCCGATTCCTATTCCTATTGGACAAATCGTTGCCCTTATCGGCCTTAGCATTCTCGTTTCTGAAAGTCATTGGGTTAAAACGAAAATGCAGAAATTGAGAAGGCGATTACCGATTGTTGGTCGTCAATTAATGCGTTTGCATCCTTATATGCCACAATTTCTTAAAAAAGTTATTGATGAGACGGACCCGACACACTTGGCGGAATAGAATTATATCGTTATATTTTGTTATCATGACTTTGGAGTATAAACGATGTATCAACCGCCCTTATTTAAAGAAGAACGTGAAGACGTTTTGCACGATCTTATCCGGTCACATTCCTTCGGCACTTTAGTGACATTGGAAAACGGCGAAATAAACGCCAATCACCTACCCTTTTTTTTTAAGAGATAATAACACGCTTTGTGCTCATATTTCTAAGGGCAACCCTCTATGGAAAACAATTAAAGAAACTGATAATATCTTAGTTATTTTTCAGGGTCCTCACCATTATATTTCACCAAATTGGTATCCTTCGAAACAAGAGCACCACAAAGAAGTCCCAACTTGGAATTACTTTGTTGTTCATGCTTATGGAAATTTAAAAATAATAGAAGATCCCGATTGGATAAGACATCACCTTGACGAATTAACGGATCAAAATGAAAAAATTGAAGACGTTCCTTGGAAAGTATCAGATGCAGCTGAAAAATTTGTCGCTCAACAAATTAATGGCATCGTCGGCATCGAAATTGAGATCACTAAATTGGAAGGTAAATGTAAAGCGGGACAAAATAAAAAACAGCCCGAATTGTGCGGAATGGTTAATGCCCTTGAAAAGCTTGATAGTACCGACGCTCAAAAAATGTCAAAGATTATTAATAATTTGGTAAAATAAAAATTTCTCATCAAACTTGAAAAATAATATGCCTTGAAATCAATTCATTAGAATAATTGTTTACTTTTTAATAACCATAAAAAGTAACGGTATATTTATATTATTAATGTAGCCTGTTGCCTGTAGTTTTATATAAATTCTAACCTACGTTAGGTAGAGGTGTACTAATGGCAAAAGAAAACCATCAAAAAAATTCAGAAGATTTACTTGATAAAAATGGCGACGATATTCGTATTTATGAATCAGATCGGTCAGATGAGACCAGCGAGAATCATGATCGTCTTTCCAATTATTTTAGTAAACAGAATGATGAACCTGAAGACACTCAAACCAGATCAAATATACAAATGAATCATTCACGTGGCGAAGCAAAGTCAGGCGAAAGCTCATCATCTCCTCAAAACCAAGAACGATTTAGTTCTGAAGAGGCAAAAAGTGTAGGTCGTACACCACAAAATAAACAATCCTCAGAAGAACAAAGTAATCAAGAAACCACTTCAAACAGGGTGACTAAGCAATCGGTTGAGGAACGGCAACAAGAAGAACCTCTGTCCTCCGGTCGTGCAAGTGAAGAAATTGATTTAACTTCTCCTCAAAATGATAATACAGGAATTCAAAATAATCCTGAGCAACAACCTGAAACATTGCAGGCGCGTTCCACGCCACAAAGTAAAGCTTCGAACCCACAAAGTAATGATGAGCGCGAAGCAGTTGTAAAAGAAGTCACAGAAGAAGCCGAAGAAAAAACTGCCGCTGAGGAGGCTGCCGCGAAAGAAGCTGAAGAAAAAGCTGTCGCTGAGGAAACCGCTGCAAAAGAAGCTGAAGAAA
>DGPL01000024.1:3425-39018 GCA_002390425.1 Kordiimonadaceae bacterium UBA4441
AGAAAAAGCCGCCGCTGAGGAAGCTGCCGCGAAGGAAGCCGCAGAGGCCGAAGCAGGTTTTGGTTTAACAGATGTTGAAGATGCGGCATTTTCAGGTAGCTGGGGTCAAATTGATGAAGGATTGGACGGCTGGTATACCGATAATGATGGTGGTAAAATTGAAGTTGGAAAAGAAACGACTTATGGTGGTTCAGATAGCTCCAATGTTATTATTGAACTAGAAGCCGATAGTGGTGATCAAAGTAACCTATACAAGGATTTTGACACATCACCTGGCCAAGTTATCGAAATTAGCTTTGATCATTCCGCCCGTGGTGGAAGAGGCGGAGAAGATTCAGCCGTTGAGGTCTATTGGGACGGTGAATTAATTGACACAATTGTACCAGGCGATAGCTTTGGTTGGGAAAACCATAGCTATGAGGTAACTGCTGATGGCGATAGTGCACGGCTTGAATTCCAGGCAACAGATTCGAATTCTTTAGGGACATTATTAGATAATATAAAAGTAGATATTATCGATGAACTGAATGCCATTGACGGTAGTTCAGGAAATAATACTTTAAATGGATCTGAAGAAGCTGATTATATCACAGGAAATGCCGGACATGATACGATTAATGGTAATGGCGGTGACGATGTCATAGTAGGTGGCACCGGTAATGACAATTTACGTGGCGGCGGCGGTGATGACCGTTTTGAAATCAGTCAGGGCGATGGCTTCGATGATTTCGATGGCGGTGAAGGCACCGATACCATCGTTGCAACCGAAGACAATGTCACCATCGGCATTAACACACACTTTAATCCGGCCGATAGCGTTGAAGAGATTTCCGCAGATGGCAACAGCGGCGTGACCATTGCCGGCGACGGTTCAAACAATAACATGGATTTCTCTGAAACCACCCTCACCGATATCGAACATATCGATGGCGGCAGTGGTCATGATACCATCACCGGATCAGCCGGCGATGATGTGATCATCGGGGGCACCGGTAATGATAACTTACGTGGCGGCGATGGTGATGATCATCTTGTGTTTCTTGCTAATCAAGGCACTGACACGGTTGATGGTGGTGAAGGATGGAGTGATAGCATCCAATTACAAGGTTTTAGTGGTCTGGACCAACAAGATGGCTGGACGCTTAATCTTGATGAAGGGCATGTTATCGAATCGTCAGATATAGATGCAGGCGTGATGTTATTATCAGAAGATAGCGCCGGATCAATTGAATTTGAAGATGGTGGTTCAATAACATTCGAAAATGTTGAACAAATCACCTGGTAGATCAATTAAACGGCTATGACTTATCAAAGTAAGAATTCATAGCCGTTTACTTTAGTCTAAAGCCAAACGAATTGCGGCGGCGGCGGCCCAAGGGGTGATCGCGATACTAAATAAAGTAACAGCGCCCAATATCATTAAGGTTGTATAACCACCATTACCAATTGTCATGGCTTCGACGCTCATTACACCAAAAATAAGAACTGGTACATAAAGTGGTAAAATAAGCAATGAAAGCAAGACGCCGCCTCTTTTCAAAGATACTGTTAATGATGCACCAATCGTGCCTATTAATGACAGCGCTGGTGTTCCAAGTAACATTGCATAAATCAACGGCCAATAAGCCGCATCATCCATATTCAATAGAATGCCTAAAAGCGGGGTTATTAATATTAAAGGTAGCGAAGTTGTAAGCCAATGCGCTAATGCTTTAGCGAGCACTAACCACTCCAGTGATAATGGGCATAATGCATATTGATCTAATGTGCCGTCTTCGAAGTCTGCTTGAAAAATTCGATCAAGAGATAGAAGGCACGCTAAAAGCGCAGCAACCCAAATGACGCCAACCGAAATACGACTAAGCATATTAAGTTCGGGTCCGACACCAAGTGGAAATAACGTCACAACAATAATAAAAAAAGCAACTACCATGCTGCTGGTACTGCCGCCTGCCCAGCTAATTTTTATATCCCGTAAGGTAATAATTTTAAAAAGAGAGAACATTACCACCCTCGCTTTTCAAAATTAGATTGTAATGAAAAATCTGCAAGATTTAATACTGTTATATATTTTTGATCGATCCCTAAATTTACATGCGTGGCGCATATAATAATCCCGCCCATATCAAGATGCGATTTCATTGTAATTGATAATAAAGAAAGCCCTTCTTCATCTAAACCAACGGTCGGTTCATCAAAAAGCCAAATAGACCCCGGATGGCATATTGATCGCGCCAATGCGGCCCGCCTTGTTTGTCCGGAAGATAAATATCTAACGGGGGTGTCACGTAAATATTCTATCCCCATTAACTTGAGAGAATAATCAATTTGATCAAGTGTTCCCCAGATTTTCGTCCAAAAGTGTAAATTCTCAATTACTGTGAATTCACGTTTTAAAGTGTTTTTATGCCCTAAGTAGCAGATATTCTCGCTTATCCATTCTTGATCCATGAGGACGGATTCTTGGTCGAAAATTACATCGCCCGTCTCAGGCTCTATCAATCCAATGAGGGCCTTTAGCAGAGTTGACTTTCCTGACCCATTCGGTCCTATAAGCTTAAGTAATTTGCCTGAAGTCAGAGAAAAAGAGAGATTTTCAAAAATCTTTTTTTCACTTCTTCTTACGCTTAAATTGGTTGCTGAATAATTATTATTCATGATCACTTAGTTCTGCTTATTTTTCTTACATCACATGTACATAAGAAGCTATAGCAGCATATTGGGAAAGTGAGAAGCCCAGAATAAATCTAATAGTATTCTATTCTATAACTTATCTATAAAGTTTCTTTGATATCTCTCCAGCCTTCAACAGCATAGCACTGGCCAATGCAAAAAGACTTGCGCCAACCATGATGGATGTTATTTCACTTCCTTCAATGTTCGTCGCTGAACCAAATGCAAACATCATAAAAGTCGCAACCATTAACGTAATCATTATAAATTTCATATTAAGAAATCGGTTTAAAATTTCATGTTTTGAGTTTTTTCTCTTAATCATCATATTTCCTCATCATTCATAACTGACGACAAATATAAAAATCAGGTTTGGTGATTCTTTGGCACGAATAAGGTCTTTTTCTGACAAATAAAGGCTGTATCGCCTTAATTTATACAATCCGCGTCGTTTTTGGTTGGATTTTCCTTGAAAAATTAGTCGTTTTCATTCAAAAGAGCCTTAAGAAAATTCAATGAAAATTATGAGGAGTTAAATTCCGTGGCAACCGTTGGTCAAGATACCCTGAAAACATGCCGCACACTTAACGTGGGCGACAAAGAATATTCATATTATTCTCTCCAAGAAGCAGAAAAGCAATTAGGCGACATTTCACGCCTTCCTTATTCTATGAAAGTGCTTCTTGAAAATCTTCTTAGATTTGAAGATGGCGTAACGGTATCAACAGAAGACGTGCAGGCAATCGTAGACTGGCAAAAAGAAAAACGCATGAACCGCGAAATTCAATATCGCCCAGCACGCGTCTTAATGCAAGATTTCACTGGCGTACCTGCAGTGGTGGATTTAGCTGCGATGAGAAATGCCGTGGAAAACCTCGGTGGCAGTCCAGATCAAATTAATCCTTTAAGCCCGGTTGATCTTGTAATTGACCATAGTGTGATGGTTGATAACTTCGGTGATAATAGCGCTTTTCAAAAGAACGTCGATCTTGAAATGTCACGTAACAATGAACGCTATCAATTCCTAAGATGGGGGCAGAATAGTTTTGATAATTTTTCCGCTGTTCCCCCTGGAACAGGTATCTGTCATCAGGTTAATCTTGAATATATCGCGAAAACAGTTTGGACCGAAGATGTAGACGGTAAAACGGTTGCTTTCCCAGATACCTGTGTGGGTACAGATAGCCATACGACAATGATTAACGGTCTTGCCGTTCTCGGTTGGGGTGTAGGGGGTATCGAAGCAGAAGCAGCGATGCTCGGCCAACCTGTTTCAATGTTAATCCCTGAAGTTGTTGGTTTCAAACTAACTGGTAAAGCACGCGAGGGCATCACAGCGACAGATATTGTTCTGACGGTGGTAGAGATGCTCCGTAAACATGGTGTTGTTGGTAAATTCGTAGAATTTTACGGTAACGGTCTTGACCAAATGACACTTGCCGATCAAGCAACCATCGCCAATATGGCTCCTGAATATGGTGCGACATGTGGTTTCTTCCCAGTGTCACAGGCTACACTTGATTACCTAGAATTCACAGGTCGTGATGAAGATACTATCTCATTGGTAGAATCTTATGCCAAAGAACAAGGCATGTGGCGCGATAAAAATACGCCTGATCCAGAATATACATCTGGTCTTGAACTTGATATTTCAAAGGTCGAACCAAGTCTTTCTGGCCCTAGTCGCCCGCAAGATCGTGTTTCTCTTAGCAATGCGACGAATGCGTTTAATGAAGTTCTTAAAGAGCGTGGGAAAGCCGCTGAAAAAGACACAGGCTTCGCGGTAGAAGGTCAAGATTACGAACTTCATCATGGTGACGTAATGATCGCTGCGATTACATCTTGTACCAATACATCAAATCCAAGTGTAATGATGGCGGCTGGTCTTGTTGCTAAGAAAGCAAATGAGCTTGGACTTAATTCAAAACCATGGGTTAAAACCTCTCTTGCACCTGGATCACAAGTTGTAACAGATTATCTTGATAAAGCGGGTCTTACTCCACATCTTGATGCTCTCGGCTTTGATCTGGTGGGTTATGGCTGTACAACATGTATTGGTAACTCTGGTCCCCTCGCAGAAGACTTGCGCACAACTATTAATGACAATGAAATGATTTGTGCGTCCGTATTATCAGGTAACCGCAATTTTGAAGGTCGCGTAAGTCAAGATCTTAAAGCATCATATCTTGCTTCACCGCCACTTGTCGTGGCCTATGCAATTGCAGGTACATTGCAAATTGATATTACAAAAGATGTAATTGGTCTGGATAAATACGGCAATGATGTTTATTTAAAAGATTTGTGGCCTACAAACGCTGAAATCGATGAAACAATCCGTAACACTCTTACGCGCGAAATGTTTGTTGAGCGTTATGAAGACGTCTTTACGGGCACTCAGCAATGGCAAGATATTAAATTCCCAGAAGGTCAAACTTACGCATGGGATGATACAAGCACATATATTCAACACCCTCCTTATTTCCAAGGCATGACCATGGAAACAAGTAATATCTCAGACATTAAGGGCGCTAATTTACTCGCACTTCTAGGTGATAGTATCACGACCGATCATATTTCCCCAGCAGGCGCGATTAAAGCAGACAGCCCAGCGGGAGAATATCTATCAGCGAATGGTGTAGAACGCATTGATTTTAATTCATACGGTTCGCGTCGCGGTAATCACCAAGTAATGATGCGCGGCACATTTGCCAATGTGCGTCTTCGTAACCTAATGGCCCCGACTACGGAAGGTGGCATTACAACCTATATTCCAACTGGCGAACAAATGAGCATCTATGATGCCTCCATGAAATACCAAGACGCAGGAACACCGCTCGTGGTTGTCGGCGGCAAAGAATATGGTACCGGATCATCACGTGACTGGGCCGCCAAAGGAACCAATCTTCTTGGAGTAAAAGCGGTTATCGTTGAAAGCTTTGAACGTATTCACCGCTCTAACCTCGTCGGTATGGGCGTTCTTCCTTTACAATTTAAAGGCGATGACAATCGCGAGAGCCTTGGTTTAACAGGATCTGAAACATTCGATATTTCTGGTATCGCCGACGGCATTGCGCCACAACAAGATTTAAATGTTAAGATTACTTATGCTGACGGCGCAACAAAAGACATCGTTGTCTTGAGCCGGATTGATACAGCAAATGAAGTTGAATATTTCAAAAATGGCGGCATTTTACATTACGTACTTAGAAATCTTGCTTCACAGTAAGTAAAAGAAAATAACTTTATGAAAAGCCGGGTCAAATGATCCGGCTTTTTTTATGTTCTTTCTTTATCACCTGTGCCAAAAATTTGCTTAAAGGCGGTCGCATTCGCCGCCACTACAATCGCTAACATCATAAAGACCATAAATGCAGACGGTATATTTATGAGAAGACTTGTGGCAACATAAGAAAGTTCAAATTTTTCTGCAATTTTAGAAAATCCTTCATTAAGCGCATATGTATATAAACTTAAAGGTAAGAAAGCTCTAATTACGAGATGCCATAAATTCCATGTATAACCAGTGGTTTTGCGCCACACATCACGCAGTCGCGTTTGACGGCGCCCTAATGCAATACTCGCTGAATAAAAAGAAAATCGTATTAAAATCGGTGAAACAGTCAGTAAAACAATAAACGTCGTTATTTGAACCAATTGTTCCAACATTTCATTAGTGATCGTTACACCTTGAGAAATTTGATATACCACTGCAGCGAGAGATACCATCAGCGTTGGAACTAAAATCACCATTGCTATAATGACCACTCTTAAAATGGATTTAAGAATTGATGCGATACTAAAAGTCCGTCTCGATTTTAAATGAGTATAGAGTTTCCCGTAAGATTCTTGCTCCATACCTAATAAAAACTTACGGTACCATACAAGTGCAAATGATGCCGAAACAAAAGCACGCGGAATGAGGTGATTAAACGCAATACCATATTCATTCAATAATACCTCAGCAGAGACATTAAGCAAGATCCACAGTAACATCGGCACAATGGAAAGTTTTACGAAAAGAGAAAAGTTATCGACGAAATAAGTATAACTAAACCTCATAACATCTGTAACGGATATTTTATTATCAGACGAAGAACGGGAATAATTAGAAAAGTCTGACACAAAAAGCTCCGGGCACTATTAAAAAAAACAATAATACTCGCTATTCATAAATAAGAAGTTACCAGATTGGAAGATTTTTATTTATTTTGTGAAAAAAGCCGTTTGAATTAACAAACGGCTTTAAAATTATTTAAAACTGGCTTCCATCACTTTTGAAAGCCTGCTGGCGAATGCAACAGGATCATCAGGAAGGTCTCCTTCCATAATTTTAGCCTGGTCAAGGAGCATTTGTGACGCATCCTTTAATAAATCGACAGATCCTTTTTTTGTGGCTGCTTTAGAAAGTGCTTTAATTAAGTCATTGTCAGCATTAATTTCCATGACCCTTGCACTTGCGGCACCATCTAATTTGTTATGCATTTTGAGGATACGTTCCATATGCATGTCCATGTCATTATCATCGGCTACTAGACACACAGCACTATCCGTCAAACGATTTGATTTTCTGACATCCTTCACAGTTTCACCAAGGTTCGTTTTAAGAACAGAAAGAAGCGCCTCAAGCTCAGGACTTTTTTCTTCCTCATTGTCATCTTCTTTTTTATCATCAAGATCTGCAGAGCCTCGCGTCACGGATGCTAGCTTTTTGCCGTCAAATTCTGGAATCATTTGCAGCCAAAACTCATCAACAGGATCGGTAAAATAGATAACTTCAATATCTTTTGCTTTAAACCCTTCTAGTTGCGGTGATCTCTTCGCGGCTTCTAATGAATCGGCCGTAATATAGTAAATCGTATCTTGGCCATCATTCATCCGGGACACATAATCATCTAGTGATGTTAATTCATCACCTGCCGTTGAATAAAAGCGTGACATTTTTAAAATTTGATCCCGTCTTGCGAAATCTTCATAAATACCCTCTTTAAGGACTGGGCCAAACGTTTCCCAGAATTGATTATAGCCGTCTTTATCCTTTTTCGCTTTCTTCTCTAATTCCGACAGAATACGTTTTGTCACTGCATTGGAAATACTAGACATCACTGGATTATTTTGCAGCATTTCACGGCTAATATTTAAGGGAAGATCTTCGCTATCTACCACGCCGCGCATAAAGCGTAAATATCCTGGAAGAATGTCTTCACAATCATCCGTTATAAATACACGCTTTACGTATAATTTTACTTTTGTTTTACGAGCAGGGTCAAACAAGTCCATTGGCTGCTGACTAGGGATAAATAACATCACAGTATATTCAATTTTGCCTTCAGCGCGGTAATGAATTGTCATTCCAGGATCATCATAAGCATGCGCAACATGATGGAAAAATTCTTTATATTGTTCTTCGGTAATATCCGATTTTGATCTTGCCCAAAGTGCCGTTCCATCATTCACACGTTCACTTGTTTCTTCATCTTCAGCACCGTCTTCTTCTGACTTGCTGATCATCGTAATAGGAATGGTGACATGGTCACTATACGTTTTGATAATATTCTTAAGGCGGTGTATTTCTATAAACTCATATGCCTCATCTTTAATATGAAGCATAATTGACGTTCCGTTTCTTACTTTTTCCGCTTCAGAAATGGTATATTCGCCAATACCATCCGAAGACCAAAGGTACGCTTTTTCTTCACCGGCTTTGCGGCTAAGCACTTCGACTTTATCCGCAACCATAAAAACAGAATAAAACCCAACGCCAAATTGGCCGATTAAATTCACATCTTTTTTCTCATCCCCGGAAATATTTTCCATAAATGAGGACGTCCCACTACGGGCAATTGTTCCTAAATGGGATATAAGGTCTTCACGGTTCATTCCGATACCATTATCGGAAACCGTTAATGTTTTGCTCTCTTTATCAAGGCGAATATCGATGGCAAAATCGCCCGAATCTTTGAGCAAATCACTATTGGTCAATCCTTCGTAACGAAGTTTGTCACAAGCATCAGATGCGTTTGAAATTAATTCACGTAAAAATATTTCTCTGTCACTATAAACAGAGTGGACCATCATATGGAGCAGACGTGAGACTTCCGCCTCAAAACCCATTTTTTCAGTTGTCATTTTTTCTATTCCCGTTTGAATTTTTCTTAATAGATCAGATATGGAATGTTCTGAATGCTTTTCAAGAGGGAAAGTAATAAAAAATGACTTATTTTATCAAAGAAACAGATCCGCCAAGACCATTAAAGAGCCCGTCCATTCTTTTGATCCATAGATTTACTGAACTATCATCTTCGATTAATATTTTACCACTGGTGGCTCTGGCCCAAAGAAACATGCCATATAAAATATAATCACTATAGGCCGCACTTTGACCACTTAAGAAATCATTCTGATTGAAATAGTCTTGATAGGGTAAAAGATTTGTTTGAAACGTTTTTAATGCCTGATCATAATCTTTGGCCGCTTCTTCAATTTTACAGCCAATGCGCGGCTCTCTTGTTTCTCTGAAGTAATCTTTATCACATTCATCAATCACATTATAAATATCAGAAACCAAAACTCTAAATAACGGCATTAATAATGGACGTGCCAATTGATGACCCATTAACTGGGCAGCGGCCTTCCCTTTTTCACCTTCAAATAAGCTTGACCTTTCTGAATAATATTCCTCCAAATAACAGGCGATATTCCAACTATCTGAAATTGAATTTTCGCCGTCGATTAAAACGGGAACCGTTTTGCTGTCTGCGAATGTAAGTGTTTCTTTAATTTCTGTAAAATGTAAGGGAACACTTTCATAATTAAGACCTTTATGAGCAAGTGCCATTTTTATGCGCCACGCAAACGGGCTAAACCCTTTTTCAGAATCACGACCAACTAATTCATATAATTTCATAGAAAATTCCCTTTTGTATTTTTCTCGTTATATCATGCTTTAAATTACATGCTTCAAAAAAATAGCAGCCAGTTCGTTCCATATTGCTGGGTGAAGGGGAGGGAAAAGGGTTCGCAATATTTCAAAAAACTGGCTGCAGGGACTAACAATTATAGGTATAGAATTTAATTAAGGCGGAGTTAGGTTTAGAATAAGGTCATTTTGTGGCATTTTTTGTTGCAATCAATTTAATCTGGACGCAAACTCAAGTTAATGACTGATCAAACAACAATAATTCCGTTTTCCACAAGCCAGCATAGCAAGGCCCAAGTTGCCAATATTTTCTTTGAAAGACCCGAATTTGAAGCCATTTTGAATATTTATGGTAAAATGGTCGCATCAGGTCATTGGAAAGATTACGCCATATCAGGATCAAAAGATGAAGCCGTCTTTGCTGTATTTCAAAAAGCAAGTGAACGCCCCATTTATCGCATTACGAAAACACCCTCTCTAAGGCATAAGCAAGGTGCCTATGCTATTATTGGCAGTCAGGGACAGGTCTTAAAACGTGGACAAGAATTACGTCAGGTCTTAAAACATTTTGATAAAAAGCTGATAAAGCTCGTACAATGATTAACGACTAAATGGTTTTCGAGGGGGCTTTAACACCGTATTGCGACCATCCATGTCAGGATCACGATCTGGAAAATCCAAGGTATGATGTAAGCCACGGCTTTCCGTTCTTTGTAGTGCAGAATGAACAATTAAGTCAGAAACCGTGACTAGATTTCTAAGCTCCAAAAGATCAGACGTAATTCTAAAAGCACCGTAATATTCACGAATTTCACCTGCTAACATTTCGATGCGTCTGGCCGCACGCTGCAAACGACGTGTTGATCTTACAATGCCAACATAATCCCACATGAAATGTCTAAGTTCGTTCCAGTTATGGGAGACCACCACTTCTTCATCAGAATCAGCCACCCTGCTCTCATCCCATGGTTTGATTGTTGTACTGAATTTTTCTTTTTTTATCAGCTTCACAATATCTTTTCCGGCCGCATTAGCAAAAACCAGACATTCAAGTAGAGAATTGCTGGCCATGCGGTTCGCGCCATGAAGTCCCGTATGGGCAACTTCCCCAATCGCATAAAGGTTTTTAACGTCTGTTCTCGCCTTTAAATCCGTCATCACACCACCGCAGGTATAATGAGCAGCAGGAACAATCGGGATAGGTTCTTTTGTTAAATCAAACCCTAACTTAAGACATCTTTTATATATGGTTGGAAAATGTTCCATGATAAATTCATCATTTTTATGTGAAATATCTAAATAAAGACATTCAACCCCCAAACGTTTCATTTCATGATCAATCGCATGGGCAACAATATCGCGAGGGGCAAGTTCCGCACGCTTATCAAACCGGTCCATAAACCGATCACCGTTTGGAAGACGCAGATAAGCACCCTCACCTCTTAAAGCTTCTGTTAATAAGAAAGTGCGCGTCTCTGGGTGATAAAGGCATGTTGGGTGAAATTGATTAAATTCCATATTGGCTACCCGACAGCCCATACGCCAAGCCATCGCAATACCGTCTCCGGTTGAACCATCAGGATTTGATGTATAAAGATATGCTCGACTGGCGCCGCCTGTTGCAATCACCGTCGATTTTGCGCGAAAAACTTCGACTTTTCCGTTTTTGGTATCAAGAATATAAGCGCCAACACATTTTTGCGTCTTGATATTACGGCGATCATTGCTAATAAGATCAACGGCCATATGATTTTCAAAAAGTGTGATATTCGGATGCGCCTTTACTTTTTTCTCAAGTGAAATTTGCACTTCTTTACCGGTGGCATCCGCACTGTGGATAACGCGTCGGAAAGAATGGCCGCCCTCTTTGGTTAAATGATAATCCCCTTCAACGGCTTTTTGCTTATCTTCTCTACTTTCTTTTGTAAAATCTGCGCCATTTTCAATAAGCCAATTAATCGCTTCTTTTCCCTGATCAACGACGAATTTAACAGCATCATATTCACATAGGCCACCACCAGCATTTAACGTATCTTCAATATGAGATTCTTTAGTATCGCGATCATCAAGCACGGCAGCAATGCCACCTTGGGCCCAAGACGTACTGCCACTGGAAAGTTTATTTTTTGAAAGCACGGCAACAGAAGCATGATCCGCCACGTGCAAAGCTAAACTTAATCCCGCGGCGCCGCTTCCTATTACAAGTACATCAAAATCGTGTGTAACAGTCATGATTACGTCTCGATCGTTTTGGTAAGCTGTAAGAAAATATCCTCCAGATCACTTTCTTCCGTCTTTAAGTCGGCAATTTCAATATCTGTCTCAGAAACTTTTTTGAGAATTTCACCGACAGTAATGCTGCTCGGGCTAAAATGTATAACAATATCACCCTCTTCATTCAGCTTTCCACCGATGTCGCTTAAAACCTGAGGTACTTTATTGATGACATTAACAGGCGTTATTACCACCATCTTTTCATCAAGTTGTTTCAATAAATTTGGCGTTTTCTCACATATCACAAGTTCACCGTGATTAATTATGGCTATTTCATCACACAGTTCTTCGGCTTCTTCCAAATAATGAGTTGTAAGTACAATGGTTACACCCTTTTCATTCAATTCTCGAACATATTGCCAAATATGCTGTCTTAATTCCACGTCAACCCCGGCGGTCGGTTCGTCAAGAACCAGTATCGGAGGATTATGAACCATTGCTTTACCAACAAGAAGCCTGCGTTTCATTCCTCCTGACAAAAAGCGTGTATACGCATCGCGCTGCTCAACAAGACGCATCGCTTCCAATATTTCATCGGACCTTCTTTCGTTTTTTGGAATGCCATATAGTCCGGCGTAAAGTTCCAACATTTCATAAGGCGTAAAATAAACATCAAAATTAATTTCTTGCGGCACTATACCAATGTTTGCTTTGGCATTTCGAATATCTTTATCAATATCAAAGCCCCAAACCTCAACTGACCCTGCCGTTTTATCTACAATACCAGCGATGATATTTATTGTTGTTGATTTACCAGCACCATTTGGCCCTAGTAATCCAAATATAGAGCCACGCGGTATAGAAAGGTCTACTCCTTTGAGTGCTTCTTTCGGTTTTGACGCCCCATCTGCTGCGTAAGTTTTTTTAAGGCCACGAATTTTTATCGCGAGTTCTTGATCTGTCATGTTATATGATCCAATATGAGCTTGCTTATTCGGTATCACTCGCTAGTCTACGGGTCAATGAATAATCTGGCTATTATATAAAAAAATGGAACATAAAAAGCATGTCAAACGGCAATCATCTATATCTTATTGACGGATCAAGTTTTATTTTTCGAGCGTATCACGCCATCAGGCCACTCAACCGTCCTGACGGTACTCCCGTAAACGCGGTTTCTGGATTTTGTAATATGCTTTTTAAATTATTACGTGATTTGGATGATAGTGAACGACCAAGTCATCTCGCGGTCATTTTTGATGCTGGCAAAAAAACATTTCGTAATGATATTTACCCTGAATATAAAGCCCACCGCCCACCAGCGCCAGACGATCTAAAACCGCAATTCAAAATCATTCATGACGCTGTCGAAGCTTTTAATCTGCCTTCCATTCAATTAGCAGGTTATGAGGCCGACGATATTATTGCCACCTATGCCAAGCAAGCTGAAAGTAATGGCAGTAAAGTAACAATTGTTTCAACCGATAAGGACCTGATGCAATTGGTAAGTGATGATGTCAGAATGCTTGATACGATGAAAAACCGCCATATTGGCATTGAAGAAGTCACCGAAAAATTTGGATTAGGACCAGAAAAAGTCATTGAAATTCAAGCTCTGGCGGGTGATAGCGCCGATAATATCCCTGGCGTTCCCGGCATTGGTGTTAAAACGGCGGCTCTCTTATTATCTGAGTTTGGTGATCTTGATACGCTTCTTGCACGGGCTGGTGAAATTAAGCAAAATAAGCGCCGTGAAAATTTGATCGAATTTGCCGATCAAGCCAAGCTTAGTTTAGAACTTGTAACTTTAGCCTTAGATGTACCTGATCTACCAAGTATTGATGATTTTGCCCTTGGTGATATTGATCCCGATAAAGTACTTCCTTTTTTAGAAGAGCAAAACTTCAGAAGTCTTCAAACACGGATACTTACTCATTTAGGTCCTGACGTTTCTGCCGAGTTCGCACCCATAGAAGACGCTACGCCAAAAGAAGTAAAATATGAAACGGTAACAACGATTGAGGTTTTAAAGCGTTGGATTAAACTGGCTGAGAATGCCAGACAGATAACTATTGATACAGAAACCACATCAACCAATGCAATGGCGGCTGATTTGGTAGGAATTTCATTATCCATTAATAGCGGTGACGCGTGTTATATTCCATTAGCGCACGTAAACCATAGTGATGAACCTGTTGATTTATTATCGGAAAGCAGTGCCGAGCCAATTCCCGATCAAATACCAATGCAAGAGGCATTGGAATTATTAAAACCATTACTTAAAAATCCGGCAATATTAAAAATTGCGCAAAACATGAAATATGATGCGCTTGTTCTTAAAAAGTATGACGTGGAAATTACCCCACTTGATGACACTATGCTTTTATCTTATGTGTTAGATGCGGGCGTCAATAAACACAACATGGATGAACTGGCTCGCGTACATCTTGATTTAAGCACAATCCCCTTTAAAGAAATTGCCGGAACGGGCAAAAAACAAATAACATTTGATAAAGTTGCTATTGATAAAGCAACCGAATATGCCGCTGAAGATGCGGATATCACAGGCCGCTTACATCGTCTTCTTAAGCCGCGACTTGTTCAGGAAAAGATGGTCACCGTCTATGAAACATTAGAACGACCGCTCGTTCCAGTGCTTGTTGATATGGAACATAATGGCATTAAAGTTGATAAAGATATGCTCAATCGCCTATCCAATGAATTTGCCGTGAGACTTTCTGATTTAGAAGGTGTTATCCATGATTTAGCAGGTCATGCCTTTAATATCGCCTCCCCTAAACAACTTGGCGAAGTTCTCTTTGAAGAAATGGCAATACCGGGTGGTAAAAAAAGTAAAACAGGCGCCTATACCACCGGAGCTGATATATTAGAAAAACTTGCCGCTGACGGACATGAATTACCCGAGAAAGTTTTAGAATGGCGTGCCCTTGCGAAACTGAAAAGCACCTATACTGACGCACTACAAAATATCATTAACAAGGATACAGGACGCATCCATACGTCTTATTCATTAGCGGCCACTACCACCGGGCGCTTATCTTCAACAGACCCTAACTTGCAGAATATTCCTATTCGTACTGAAGAAGGTCGAAAAATCAGAAATGCTTTTATTCCGGAACAAGGATATAAGCTTGTTGCTGCTGATTATAGTCAGATTGAGCTCAGATTACTGGCACATATCGCTGAATTGGATAGTTTGAAAAAAGCCTTTAATGACGGCATTGATATTCATGCAATGACGGCATCAGAAGTTTTCGGTGTGCCAATAGAAGGAATGGACCCTATTGTTCGCCGACAAGCCAAAGCCATTAACTTCGGCATTATTTATGGGATCAGCTCATTCGGTCTTGCAAACCAGCTTGGTATGAGCCGCACAGAAGCCAAAACATTTATTGATAAATATTTTGAGCGCTTCCCCGGCATTCGTCATTATATGGAAGATACTAAGCAATACTGCCGTGATAAAGGGTATGTAGAAACCATATTTGGGCGAAAAATCCACATTGGTAGTATCAATGATAAAAATGGCATGCGTCGTTCATTTGGTGAACGCGCGGCTATTAATGCGCCAATTCAAGGTTCTGCCGCCGATGTAATTAGGCGCGCTATGATTCAAATGCCTGATGCGCTTAAGCAAGCGGGACTGAATGCAAAAATGCTTTTGCAAGTTCATGATGAGCTGGTATTTGAGGTTCCTGAAGAGGAAATAGAAAAAACAACCCCAATCATTACGTCTGTTATGGAAAAGGCGGCTTTGCCGGCGCTCCAAATTTCAGTTCCTCTTACCGTTGACTGTGGCATTGGTGATAATTGGAACGAAGCGCATTAAATTTATCTTTTTGAGACGGCAATATCACCTATTAAGAGGCGCGCTTAATCGTGCTTTAAAACCTGGTTGGTGACATTCTGTAAAGAACGACCTAAAATATTAGCGTTTACGGGACGACTAATATCAAAGAAGTTAAGAGCGAGTTTTAACGTTTCCTGCATATATGCGTTTTTTAGACGCGGCATAATTTTACGCGCGACGGCACGCTGATTTTCATCGTCAATTTTAAGTTGCATCATTACAGTCATGGTGCCTGCGGGACGCTTCCTTTTATTATACATAGCAACGCTTATGGGCGGGAT
Organism: Kordiimonadaceae bacterium UBA4441; assembly: GCA_002390425.1. Classification (GTDB taxonomy): domain Bacteria; phylum Pseudomonadota; class Alphaproteobacteria; order Sphingomonadales; family Emcibacteraceae; genus Pseudemcibacter. The sequence continues at coordinate 19,381 of DGPL01000024.1, forward strand.
TTCAACATATTCGTTAACTTCTTCCTCTGATGGTTTAGCCTCAGGTGCTGGCGCTGCAACTACAAAGTTATTCCATAAACATCCAATTGCTATCATAAAAAATAATCGAAACTTCATCATAAACCCTTTAAATTATTGTGCCGCCTGTGACAGCCAGTACGCGCTGTAATCCATCTTGATATCTTGCCAACCGGTCTTACAAATATGCCGGTGCCGGCCCAAAATTATTTTTTGACGCTTGTAAAATTTGGGCACGAATGGGATCGAATGTTAGAGAACGATTAGCACTTTCAATGACATTCAATGAATTTTGTATTTGAGTTAAAATATATTCCGCCTCTTTTTTAGTGCTAAATGCAAAACCATTATCCAATCTAAGGGCAAAAACACCGCCAAGTTTTTCTGGATCGATCCCTTGGTCTTCTCCCAAATCAAATAAAACTTCAGGCGAAATTATATTACGTTCTTCAAGTCCTAGTTTTGACAAAGCATCGCGACCATCTGACCCTGATATAAAATCAACTGTCGCGCCGTTTTTCGCCTCTAATTTTAACGCTGGTCCGTTTTCACCGATTGAAAAGCTGGCTTTTAAATTACGGGTAGATAACGTGTTGATGCGATTAGACAACGTTTCAAATGTATCCCCCTCGCGGTATTCTACTTTTAATTCGCGACCACCATTAATAGAAATACTAAAATAATCTCCTGCTCTCAAAGACGTTTGTGTCGCAAGATCCCGTTCTTGGTTGTTATCAGCCAGTCCCGTTGCTAGTCCCAGTGTATCTAAAACTTACGACCCATTTTCAGAAAATGCGACGGCCACACCTTCATTATATCCGCCGGAAGCCTCTCCTAATTGTTGCTGCCAGATTGTTGCACCAGATGTCGCGTCAATTTTAGCCGTAAAACTATCGCTTAAACCGGTTTTGCTTTCACCGCTTAAGGTGCCTGAAGTTGTTCCTGCCAAATAGATTGAACCGTTTGATAGCGAAATTCCAGAAACAGTATCCGAGGAACTTGTGCCGACATAAGTCGTCCAATCAGCGGAAAATCCACCACCATTATCATTTAATTTTGTGATAAAACCGTCGCGACCACCATTGTAACCATCAATGACATTTCCGCCATTTATTGACCCAGATAACGTTGTGCCGCTTACGTAAATATCCGTTCCATCAACAATTATATCGGAAATAGATCCACCGTTTAAGTCACCTAAATCATAGCTGGCCAATGTATTATCAAGGTTATCTTTATCTAATTTTCTAATGACGGCATTACCGTCTTCTTCCGTTAATACCAGTAAATTTCCATCATCCGCGATGGCGATTTGCTTACCAATGTCATTATTTGCACCCCCAAATTGGGCCTTATCCAATATAATTCCACTCGCACTTCCCAATTTGAATATGGTTGCATCTTCGCCACCATTTGCTGTGGTGGTTGCATCTATTCGCCCTGAAACTTGTCCCGTTATAAAAATATCACCATTTGCATCAACAGTTAATCCATTGGCTTGGTCCGTCGCAATCGTATCTATTTGCCTAGTCCAAAGTTCTTCGCCAGAATTAGAAAATTTAGTGACAAAACTGTCTGTCCCTGAAAAGACATCCGATGCAATTAATTCTTCATTTGTTTTGCCAGCAATGATTACATTATCATCCGCGTCGATTGCTATATCAAACGCTTCCGCTTCATCGCTCGCGCCTAATAATCTTGACCATAATAAATCGCCTGTTGAAGAATATTTTGACAGGAAAACGTCATTTGTCTTTGCACCATTAATTTGTCCTCCAATGTCACCTTCTGTGGTGCCAACAACAAAGCTATTTCCTTGGCTATCAATTTTCACAGCTGTTGGGACTGTATTAAAAGGTACTTTTGTCGAAGACGTATCTTGCGCCTCATCATCATCGGCATCTGCCGGAATAACAAAACCATTCGCGTCGATGCCAACAATCTCTGCACTAAATAATTCTTTCTGGTTTTCGTCATCAAGATTTGTATATTTTGTAAGGCTTCCTTGAGTAATTGCGTTAAAATCACTGGATCTAGATGAGCCCGCTACTATTAGGGCGGGATCAGATGATGCCGCACTAAATGATAATTTCTCAATGCCTTCAACATCAAACTTAAGCGCAAACTTTCCGTCTGAAACTTCTTCAACGGAGGCCCGTGATTTATACTTACTTACTGTTTCACCGTCATCATTAACAGTCGTGACGTCTCTGATTTTTGTGTTAATCAAATTTTTTAAATTTTCGAGCGATAAAGTGCCGCTAATTTCTGAAAGATCAATCGTGATATCATCATTATCAGAAATGGTATCGATGTTTATTGTGAATTCTTCATCACCATTTAGTCCTACGATTGCGGTTGTCGCACTTATAGCTGCAACGACATTACCCGTGATATCACGTTCGTCTTTACCGAGCCCCACTTCAGACGTCACAAAAGACTTCTTTTCACCGGCCAGCAAAATCAACTTATCCAATTCAGTATCACGGACATATTGATCAACTTGTGAAAGACCGGATTGAAATTGCGTACTTAAACCTGCAATTAACGATGATGACGTTTTACTATCCGACGCATATTCAGCAATTCTTTTTAAGTCATTGAGAGCCGCATTAAAGAGTGAACAACGCCTTATTATCTTGATCAAGGCCTGCTTCACGCACTGAGCTTGTGTTTTCGTCAATAAATGATGTTTTGCTTCTTATCTGATTATAACGGCTCAGAAGGGATCGATCATCTTCTTCTGCCCATGGAGTTATGACAGCTGGACCACGATTAAATGCAGTCGAAGACGACGTTCCAAACGAACTCGTTCCAATGCCATTTTGGGCGTTAAACTGACTGCCGAGTAACGACACGTTTAAACTGATTAAATTAAAGTCGACCACTTTTTCTATCTCTGATTTCTTCAGATGCAATATTGCACTATATAGAATAGTAAGAAATTGTTAACAAAATATGTATTTTCCTTAAGATTTCTCTTATTTTCAGTAAGTTGCTATTGAAAGATAAGCCCGCACCATTTACATCTAAATAAATAAAACTATTAATTATAATATTAGGAATTAAAAATGGGTAACTTTGCTATCATATTAGGTGATTTGGTTTTAACCGTTGCTGGTATCGCAAAATTCTTATTATTTATTTATATTATTCTAAGTTTATTGATCTCATTTAATGTGATTAATGCTTACAACCAATTCGTAAGTTTGATTTATGGATCTCTTTATAAATTATTTGAACCAATCCTTTCACCGATTAGAAACTTAATTGGAGGCGGCATGGGTGGATTAGACTTTTCCCCCATTATTGTTTTTCTCTTACTTGAATTTGGCGCGCGTTTTATAGCTGAAGCAATTTATAGCCTTGCATATTAAGGATTTTCCATGACTGCAGATATCATAGACGGCAAAGCCTTTGCCTCGAACTTAAAAGAAAATATTGCCCATAAGGTTGCTCACTTAAAAGAAAATTATAACCTTGTCCCTGGGCTCGCAGTAGTACTTGTCGGTGAGGATCCCGCCAGTCAGGTTTATGTCAGGAACAAAAATAAATCGACCTTAGCTGCGGGTATGAACAGCTATGAACATCTTATGAATGATGATGTGAGTGAAGCCGACCTTATCGCTAAAGTTGAAGAGCTTAATAACGACCCTAAAGTTCATGGCATACTGGTTCAGCTACCGCTTCCAAAACATATTAACGAAGCCGCGGTTATAGAAAGCATTGCGCCCGAAAAAGACGTGGATGGATTTCATGTGATCAATTCAGGTCTTCTGGCAACCGGCGGAAAAGGAATGGTTCCCTGTACGCCACTCGGCTGCATTATGATGCTTAAAGATAAGTTGGGGAATTTAAGTGGACTTGATGCCGTGGTGGTTGGCCGCTCAAATATCGTTGGAAAGCCAATGGCTCAGCTTTTACTCAATGAAAGCTGTACTGTCACAATAGCCCACAGCCGCACAAAAAATTTAGCCGAAGTCGTGGGGCGATCTGATATTGTTGTTGCTGCCGTCGGTGTTCCTGAACTTGTTAAAGGTGACTGGATTAAAGAAGGTGCAACCGTTATCGATGTTGGCATCAATCGTATTGAAAAAGAGGACGGCAAAACCAAACTCGTTGGTGATGTTGACTTTGAAGAAGCATCAAAACGAGCGGGTGCCATTACTCCGGTTCCTGGCGGCGTAGGCCCGATGACAATCGCTGTATTGCTTGCCAATACGGTAACAGCCGCCTGTCGTCAAGCAGGGGTCGACGAGCCCCTTAACTGCTAATCAAAATAATATTTGCTATATTTTTTAATTCGTGTACCTCTTATTTATGAAGTAAAGAGAGCACGATGACGACACCAGAAACACATTACGGCAAATGGGATAGCATCCGCATAAAAAGGCAGTTTTCGCAACTGGTTAGCCTTTCGCTGCCTATTATCATGCAACGTCTAGGGATTATGACTTTAGGGATCGTCGACACGGCGATGGTGGCGCGTTTTTCCTCAACTGAAGTAGCTTATCAAGGAATCGCCAACAGTGCGATCGGCTCAACTCTAATCGTGGCCACAATCGGTCTAATGATGGGCACAATGGTGCTCACATCAAACGCATATGGCGCAAAAGATTATAAGAGGTGCGGACGCATTTTACGACGGTCCATTCCTTATGGGTTTGGTATTGGTATTGTTTGCATGAGTGTTTGTTTATTTGGGGAAAAAATCCTGCTTATGGTGGGCCAAACCACCGACATTGCAAGAGGCGGTGGAGAAGTTGCTCAGGTTCTATCCATTGGACTTCTGATGACAGGAGTCATGTTAGGGTGTCAGTTTTTTCTAGAAGGTATTAATCGTCCACTTCCAGGAATGGTTTTCATGATGATCGCCAATGTGCTTAATATTTTTCTCAATTGGGTTCTTGTATGGGGATATCTTGGATTTGATCCTATGGGGGCGGTTGGCTCTGCTTGGGCAACCAGCATCATCAGAACATTTTTAACAGTGGCCATGTTTATTTATATTTTCATGAAATTAGACCGGGAAAAATACGGCATTTTTGATAAAGTCAGTTTAAAATGGTCAGATTGGACAAAACACCGACATATTGGATATGCAGCAGGTATGACCAATACGATAGAGCATCTTGGATTTGCTGCACTTTATGTATTTGCAGGGTATCTTGGTAATGTCAGTCTTGGTGCATTAACGATTGCGTTTACCGTTTTTGGCGTTCCTTTTATGATTTGTTATGGCGTGGCAGGGGCAACATCCGTTCGCGTTGGCATTGCTATGGGACGCGGCGATCATCAAGATATGGCCTTAGCCGGCCTGTGTGGTATTGCATTTAACGGTATGATTTGTATCCCGATGATGGCAATTTTATATTTTTTCCCGGATGTAATTGCGGGACTATTTACTGACGATGCAATTTTAATTGCGGCAACTATTCCTCTCATTGCCTTATCTGTATGGATGCTCTTTCTTGATACGGCCCAAACCGTTATAGGCAATGCCTTGAGAGGTGCACAAGATATTTGGGTTCCGGCAATATTTTACTTTATCTGTTATAGTGCTCTTATGATCCCACTCGCTTATTATTTGACATTTATATTAGATCATAAGACCATTGGCCTGATTGAATGTATTATTTATGCGAGCTTCTTGTCGATGGTCCTTTTAAGCTCGCGTTTCTTTTACCTAACGATGATTAAAAAACCAACATATGATACAACACAATAGAAAACTCTCATTATCCATAGTCATTCGCTCTATAGTGTTTAATAGCTTTTTTTATCTTTATATTACCTTTGGGGTAATCTTTTGGCTGGTTCCATTATCCTTTAAAAAATCCCCTAAACCGATGCGAAACGCCATTGGCACGATGATTGATATAATTATTTTAATGTATGAAAAGGTCGCTAATATTAAAATTGAAGAGCGTGGCATAGAAAATATTCCCCAAGATAAAGGGTTTATTTATTGCAGCAAACATATGAGCAATATGGACGCGCTCATCCTTTATCGACGTTCTCCTAACTTAACGGCACTCGCTAAAAAAGAGCTTTTCCGCGTTCCTTTATTAAATCTTGTATTTAAAAAAATGGGTGTGATTGCTATTAACCGTGGTGCAAGTGAAGCACAAAAACAAACACCTATAATTGCAAAAATCTTAATAGATCAAAAAACACCACTTATTATTTTTGCAGAAGGCACACGAACCGTGGTCGGGGAAAGACGCCCTTTAAAATCTGGTGCCTATTATTATCAAAAAGAAGCTGACCTTGATGTAATTGTTGCCGCACATAATGCAGGTGTTTGTTGGCCCAAAAAATCCTGGATCAAGTGGCCCGGTAAATTGATCATGGAATATTCAAAACCGATGCCTAAAAACCTCAATAAAGAAGATTTTATGGATGAACTCGGGCGCCGACTTTTGGACCGTAGTGAAGAATTAATGTTGTAAGCCATCAAGAAGTTCAATATAGTGAACTTCTTTTTAAGAAAGTATATTTATGGCACAGCAACAATTACCAGATATCGGTAAAACCATTAAACAATTAAGGTCCGCGAAAAATTTGACACTTGATCAATTAGCAGAGAGCAGCGGTGTGTCCAAATCCATGCTCTCGCAAATAGAGCGCAATAAAACGAACCCTACTGTGGGCACATTATGGAGTTTAACGGAAGCACTGAATATTGATATTGGTGACTTGCTGGGCGCGTCCCCTAAAAAAAATGATATTAGAGATAATATAACTGTCATTAAATCTCATCAAACACCAGAGATACAAAGTGCTGATGGCCTTTGTACACTTCGAATATTAGGTCCACTTAATCTTGTTTCAAAAGTAGAATGGTATGAGGTTAATATGGAAAAAGGCGGCTTGCTTAATTCTGATCCCCACAGCAAAGGCACTCAAGAACATTTAACAGTCTTGCGTGGCTCTGTGGTAATATCGACCGAAGACGAAGAAAAAATATTAGAAGCAGGCGATACCGCAAGATATAATGCAGACTGCCAACACTTTATAAAAAATAATGAAGAATGGCCTGCTCAGGCACTCTTAATAGTTCATACGCCATAATTAAATATAATATATTGGATATTTTGTTTAATATATTATATTTAATGATTCATATATTGAATTAATTGGAGATGGTCATGTCAAACCGCTACAAAAATTTCTTAAATGAACAACTTTCGTCCTTAAAAGATGAAGGCCTTTATAAATCTGAAAGAGTGATAACCACGCCGCAACAAGCCGCTGTGAAAGTAAGTTCATCCAATGAGAATGAATTTATTAATTTTTGCGCCAATAACTACTTAGGCCTTTCCAATGATAAAACGCTCGTTGAAACGGCAAAGTCCGCACTTGACCAATATGGGTATGGTATGTCCTCAGTCCGTTTTATATGTGGCACACAAGATATTCATAAAGAGTTAGAACAAAAATTAGCTACATTCTTAAAAATGGAAGACGTTATTCTTTATCCTAGTTGTTTTGATGCTAATGCGGGTCTTTTTGAAACGCTATTCGGTCCAGAAGATGCCATCATTTCGGACGCTCTTAATCATGCAAGTATTATTGACGGTGTCCGCCTTTGTAAAGCAAAACGCTTTCGTTATGCCAATAATGATATGGATGCTTTGGAAAATTGCCTTAAAGAAGCATCGGATGCCAGATTTCGTTTAATTGCAACTGATGGTGTTTTCTCTATGGACGGAATCCTCGCAAACTTGCCAGCCATTTGTGATTTAGCAGAAAAATATGACGCTATGGTCATGGTAGATGATAGTCATGCCGTTGGCTTTACAGGCGAAACTGGTGCTGGGACCCCTGAATATTTTGGGGTTCAAGACCGCATCGATATCATTACAGGTACGCTCGGAAAAGCCATGGGTGGTGCGTCAGGTGGTTATACAGCCGCATCCGCTGAAGTTGTTGAATGGTTGCGCCAACGTTCTAGGCCTTATCTCTTTTCTAATACTCTTGCACCGGTTATTGCTGCAACGTCATGTAAAGTAATTGACCTTCTTTTAGAACGACGTGAGTTACTGACTAAACTACGAGAGAATAGCGCTCATTTTAGAGAAAAAATGACAGATCTTGGCTTCAAACTAGCGGGGGCAGATCATGCGATCATACCCGTCATGCTTGGTGATGCGAAGCTTGCATCAGAAATGGCAGAGCGGCTTTTAAAAGAAGGTATATTTGTTATTGGTTTTTCTTTTCCAGTTGTCCCAAAAGGTGAAGCGCGTATCCGTACGCAGATGTCAGCGGCCCACAGCCGAGAGCAACTAGATCACGCCATTAATGCATTTGCTAAAATTGGCCGTGAACTTTCCATCATTGAATAGGTGTCATTATGAAAAGCTTAGTTAAATCAAAACCCGAAATCGGAATATGGCTTGAATCCGTCGACAAACCAACCATTGGGCATAATGACGTTTTAATAAAAGTTAAGAAAACGGCCATTTGCGGAACTGATATTCACATTTTCAATTGGGATGATTGGGCACAAAAAACCATTCCGGTTCCCATGACCGTTGGTCACGAATTTTCTGGAAAAATTGTTGAAATAGGATCAGAAGTCGCAGGACTTAAAATTGGTGATCGTGTTTCCGCGGAAGGGCATGTTACCTGTGGGCATTGTCGAAAATGTCGCGCGGGAGACCGTCATTTGTGTCGCAACACCATCGGAATTGGTGTTAATCGCCCGGGTGCTTTTGGGGAATTTATCAGTGTCCCCGCATCAAATGTTTGCCCGCTACCGCCAACAATCAGTGATGATCTCGGAGCGATATTAGACCCACTTGGAAATGCTGCGCACACCGCCTTATGTTATGACCTTGTAGGTGAAGATGTATTAATTACGGGCGCAGGACCGATTGGTATTATGGCTGTGGCCATCGCGAAACATGTGGGTGCGCGAAATGTAGTCATAACAGATGTCAATGATTACCGCTTAGGCATTGCGAAACAAATGGGCGCAACACGTGCGATCAATGTGTCACGTAAATCGACAAAAAATGTAATGAGTGAGCTTAATATGACTGAAGGGTTTGACGTCGGATTAGAAATGTCCGGTAATCCATCCGCCTTTTCAGATATGCTCAATACTATGAACCATGGTGGCAAAATTGCTTTACTTGGTATCCTGCCAGATGAAACACCAATTGATTGGAACCAGGTCATATTTAAAGGATTGGAAATCAAAGGAATTTATGGGCGACGCATGTTTGAAACATGGTATAAAATGATAGCTATGCTTGAAAGTGGGCTGGATTTAAGTCCCGTTATGACCCATCAATATAAAATTGATGATTATGAAGAAGCTTTTGAAATAATGAGATCGGGGAAGTCTGGTAAAGTAATCCTAGACTGGGGCTAATCCATATTACAATTCATTATTTTGTTTCTTCTTTTTAAGAGATTTCTCTTCTTTAATTTCTTGATAGAGAGATTCATATATAACAAAAAACACAAGGAATATCATTCCGAACATTAGCAAACTAACCATTTTATATCATTCCTTATTATCAAATTGAATAAGCTTAACTTATCTCACATTTATAAATAATACCTTAAATTTCTGGGAATTTATATTTTATTAGGATAATAATGCTAAAGTTATTGCAAACATTAATCGTAAATAAGCAGGACTAATTGTGAGAGATATATTACTAGCTCTTTTTCTTTTCTCGGCCTTTCCTATGATCCTTTATCGATATCATATTGGGGCTTTGATAATCGGATTCATTTCATTCATGTATCCACAAAGCAATGTTTATGGTTTCGCCTTAACTATGCCATGGCTTGATTATTTCTTTATGACTACTTTTGCCAGTTATATGCTTTGGCAAGGGTTTAAAGATTATAAGCACCATTACCTCATTACATATGTGATCTTCTTATATATCTTTACGTGCATAACGACATATAATGCATTTGATGTTGATATGGCCTATGAAAAATGGGTTAGCTTTACGAAAATACTTGTGTTGGCTTACCTAATATTTGCTATGCTTAATACCGAAAGACGCATTAACACCTTTCTCAAAGTCTTTGTTTTATCGATTGGTTTTTATGGCATTAAAGGCGGAATATTTACGCTTCTTACAGGTGGCGGTTACCATGTCGTCGGCCCTCCCTTTAGCTTCTTTGAAGATAATAATGCGATGGCTTTAACGCTTACGATGACATTTCCATTTATGTTATATTTTATTTCGCACGCAGATTACAAACTTGAGAGATATTTCAGTATTTTTTGCGCCTTAAGTTCTGCTGTTGCTATTCTTGGTACGCAGTCTCGGACAGGTTTTATCGCCATAACAGCTACATTTTTATATTATACTTGGCACATTAAAAAACTCAGCAAAGCCCTCTTATTTATTGTTCCAATTGGAATGGTTGCGCTCTTCTTCATGGCCGATACATGGTCAGAAAGAATGTCCACGTCTACAGAGTTAGAAACAGACGGATCATTTCAAGGGCGTGTTGAAATGTGGAAAGCTTCTTACCGCATTGCCACTGACCACCCATTTCTTGGAGGCGGGTTTGATGTTATTTACGTTCCACAGGTCATCGCTAAATATATTCCTAGTGACCTAGAACCACTCGCGATTCATTCATCATATTTCCAGATGATTGCGGAACATGGCTATCTTGGTTTAGCAATATATTTAACCATGCTTTATTTGATTTTTCATACGGCTAGAAAATTCCATAAAGCAACGCGCACACCAGGAAAAATATCGAAACCTGCTGAATTATCCGTGGCTTTAAGAGCTGCCATAGGTGGATATATGGTAATGTCTCTCACCTTGAATATGGCTTTCTTTGATATTCTTTATTTCCTGATCGCTGTAACCGCTGTTGCTGACTTACTATATCGCAAAAGTGAAAATCATGTTCGCAATAAAATAAGCAAAGAAGCCCTATCGATTGCCTAAGTATTAAGAGACACAAGCAATCGTTATGCCTTTTTTCTCAAGATACTTTTGATGATATTCTTCCGCGCGCCAAAATTTATCTGCGACTTCTAAAGACGTGACAACAGGGTTTTGGAATTTGCCAGAAGCATCAAGTGCTGCAATAGATTTTTCAGCTATATTCTTTTGTAATTCATCTAGATAAAAAATAGCAGAACGATATTGTTTCCCTTGATCAGGTCCTTGCCGATTTAATGTCGTAGGGTCATGAAATTCCCATAATTTTTCAAGTAATCCTTCATAACCTATAACCGACGGATCATATTTTATTTCGATGGCTTCTGCATGACCCGTTGTTTTACCGCAGATTTCTTCATAGGTTGGGTCTTCTGTATCCCCGCCGATGTATCCAACTTGTGTTTCTTTAACACCGTCTACTTTTGAGAAATTGAGTTCAACCCCCCAAAAGCATCCTGCTGCAAAAATTGCTGTTTCCATTTTGATTTCCTTTCCTATGGAGCTGGTGAAGGATTTTCGCGGTGAATTTTATTAACGGCCGCTTCTAACTCATCATCCCATTCAATTTCAAATGCGTCTATATTTTCTTTTAACTGATCCATAGTCGTAGCGCCAATAATATTTGTGGTCATAAAGGGCCGCGTATCGACAAATTTTTGCGCTAGTTGTGTTAATGATATCCCACGCTCCCGCGCGAGTTTTTCATATTTCAAAATGGCCTCTGCGGTATGGTTCGACTGATAGCGGGTTGTAAAGCCAGGGAACCTTTCGCGGCGGCTACCTTTTGGTAAGGCACCATTGGTATATTTACCCGTAAGTGAGCCACCACCAAGCGGCGAATAAGCGGCTAGCCCGATATCTTCACGTGCAGCAATTTCAGCCAATCCGTGCTCAAATAATCTATTTATTAAACTATAAGCATTTTGGATAATGGTTGGTCGTGGACCAACGCCATTATTTGAATGTTCAAGATATTTCATAACGCCCCAAGGCGTTTCGTTTGAAACAGCAATATGTCTTATTTTTCCAGCCTTTTGAAACCCATCAAGAATGCTAAGTGTTTCTTCAATCGGTATGGCACCTGGATCTTCTTGATGTTCATATCCGAAGCTATCGGCAAATAATCCAATTTTACGATCAGGCCAATGTAAATAATAAACATCAATATAATCTGTATCCAACCGTTTAAGGCTTCCTTCTAAAGCGGCTGTGATTTGTTCCTTATTCAGACGAGTTTCCGAATGGCTTTCACGTAGAAAATCCATATTGGAGCGGCCAGCAACCTTACTAGCAATCATCACATCATCGCGCGATTTGGTTTTAAGCCAATTACCAATTATTTTTTCTGTCTCGCCTGCAAATTCAGGACCGGAAGGAACTGCATATAATTCCGCCGTATCAATAAAATTTACCCCGCGAGAAAAAGCATAATCGAGCTGCTCGTGTGATTCTGGTTCTGAATTCTGGCGTCCAAACGTCATGGTTCCGAGAGAAACATTGGAAACTTTTAATTCGGTTTTACCCAAAGTACGGCATTGCACAACAAATCCTTTATTTTTATTTTTTAGTTTGTGTTAGTATTCATAGGTAATCAACAATATCGAAATGTCAATATTATGAAAAAAAACGATCAAGAATGGCGCGAAAAACTTGATGAAGAATCATATCAAGTGACCCGTCATGGTTGCACCGAGCATCCCTTTAGTGGCAAATATTATAATCATAAAGAAAATGGTACCTATAATTGTATTTGTTGTGATGCTCCACTTTTTTCATCCACCACCAAATACGATAGCGGAAGTGGTTGGCCAAGTTATTATGAACCTCATAGTAATGAAGCCGTAACAGTTCATAGAGATACAAGCCATGGTATGATACGTGAAGAAGTTAAATGTACGAACTGCGATGCACATTTAGGGCACGTGTTTCCAGATGGCCCTAAACCAACAGGGCTACGCTATTGTATCAACAGCGCAGCCCTGGATTTTGAAAATAACAAAGATTAATTAATCGAACGCTTCTTCCCATTTTCCTTGTGTGGAAGCACGAGAATATTCTGTAGCACGGCTTTCAAAGAAATTCGCATGCTCAATACCATTTAGAATTTCATCCATCCAAGGTAGTGGGTTATTGCCAACAAAATATATTGGATTTAGCGCTAGCTGTGTTAAACGACGATCCGCAATATAACGAATATAATCTTTTACTTCTTTAGCAGTTAAGCCTTCGATATCACCCATTTCAAACGCAAGATCAATGAAAGCATCTTCGTGCTTTACAACCGTTTTACAGGCTTCCGTTAAATCATGTTGTAATTCATCAGTCCAGACTTCTGGGTTCTCATGAACGAAAGAATGAAATAACTTAACTATCGATGTCATATGTAACGTTTCATCACGAACGGACCAAGTTACAATTTGACCCATACCTTTCATTTTATTAAACCGCTGAAAGTTCATCAAAATGGCAAAGGACGCAAATAATTGTAATCCTTCTGTGAAGGCACCAAAAACAGCGAGCGTTTTCGCAATATCTTCATTGGTATCAATACCCCACATTTGCATGTAGTCGTATTTATCCTTCATTTCAGAATATTCGAGAAAGGCTTCATATTCCGTATCCGGAATGCCAAGTGTATCCAAAAGATGACTATAAGCGGCAACATGAACTGTTTCCATATTGGAAAAAGCCGCGAGCATCATTTGTACTTCTGTCGGCTTAAACACACGGCTATATTTTTGCATATAACAGTTGTTCACTTCAATATCGGCTTGAGTAAAGAACCGGAAAATATGCATCAGCAAATTGCGTTCCGTATCCGAAATTTTCATATTCCAGTCTTTAATATCATCCGCCATTGGTACTTCTTCTGGAAGCCAATGAACACGCTGCTGCGTAAGCCAAGCATCATATGCCCAAGGATATTCGAATGGTTTATAAGAGACCCGCTCTTCAAGTAATGGCATCGTATTTTACCTAACTAATTATTGGCAAGACAAGCATTCTTCATAATCAGAAGATTCTTGAGCCTTTGCCATTGCTTTTAACATTTCTTCTTTTGCGTCTTCACCATTCGCATTAGAGTTTTCTGCGCGCTGGATCGAAAGTGAACGACAGTAATAAAGGCTCTTCAACCCTTTTTTCCACGCTTGGAAATGGATTTGATGAAGATCACGTTTATGTACATCCGCCGGTAAGAAAATATTCACAGATTGCGCCTGATCGACCATTGGTGCGCGGTCCGCTGAATGTTCAACCACCCAACGTTGATCAAGTTCAAACGCTGTCTTAAACACATCTTTTTCAAGATCATCAAGAAAATCAAGATGCTGCACGGATCCGCCATTAATCGTAATATTAGACCATACTTCTTCCGTGTTCTGACCTTTTTTCTCAAGTAATTTTCTTAACGCACGATTTCGAACGTTAAAAGAGCCGGAAAGCGTTTTTTGTGTGAAGCTGTTGGCTGCAATTGGTTCAATTCCAGGGCTAGCTCCACCGCAAATCGTAGAAATCGATGCCGTCGGTGCAATTGCCGTTTTATTAGAAAAACGTTCCATCATACCGTAATCAGCAGCATCTGGGCATGCGCCCTTTTCTTCAGCAAGCAAACGAGACGCGTTATCCACGCCCTCTTTAATATGATTAAAGATTTTCTTATTCCAAACTTGTGCCATCACTGATTCAAATGGGATCATGCGGTCTTGTAAAAATGAATGGAAACCCATTGCACCAAGACCAACACTACGTTCACGCATCGCAGCATAACGAGCACGAGACATGCTGTCAGGAGCACGGTCAATGAAATCTTGCAGAACATTATCAAGAAAACGCATGAGATCTTCAATGAATAATTCTTCGTCTTTCCATTCATCATACATTTCTAAGTTTATGGATGAAAGACAGCATACGGCTGTGCGTTGTTCTCCCAAATGGTCGATGCCGGTTGGTAATGTTATTTCACAACAAAGGTTAGACGTTTTCACATTAAGGCCCGCAAGCTTATGATGCTCTGGTGTTGCATCATTAACATGATCAATATTCAGAATATAAGGCTCACCCGTTTCAATACGTGCCGTCAGAATTCTAATCCATAGCTCACGCGCGGAAACTGTTTTTTGTACGGCACCGTCATGAGGGCTAACAAGAGCCCATTCATCGTCTTTTTCAACGGCACGCATAAAGGCATTAGAAACCGCAACACCGTGATGAAGATTTAGAGCCTTCCGGTTCGGATCGCCACCGGTTGGACGGCGGATTTCCACAAATTCTTCAATTTCAGGGTGATTAATAGGAAGATAAACAGCCGCAGAACCACGACGAAGTGATCCTTGTGAAATAGCAAGTGTTTGACTATCCATTACACGAATGAAAGGAATAATACCTGATGTTTTACCATTTGTACTGACGTTCTCACCTATTGAACGTAGGTTACCCCAAAAACTGCCAATGCCGCCACCTTTAGATGCAAGCCATACATTTTCATTCCAAAGTTCTACAATACCTGAAAGACTGTCATTTGCTTCGTTTAGAAAACAGGAAATTGGAAGACCACGTTTTGTACCTCCATTACTAAGGACAGGTGTCGCAGGCATAAACCATAACTTACTTATATAATCATATAAGCGCTGCGAATGTGCTTCGTTATCACCATAATAACTTGCGACGCGCGCAAACATATCTTGAAAAGTTTCACCCGGCATAAGATAACGATCAGTTAAGGTCGCTTTACCGAAATCCGTAAGTAAGTCGTCTCTTCGATCATCGGTTTTTACACGTGCATGATCTTTTACTTGAATAGTTTCATTTAACAATGACGCAGACAATATTCCACTCCCATAAATCCAACCCGATTTCTTCGGGCCAAAACGCTTTTCCTAAAACGACTCTAAAAAAGGCCAAATTCATAATATAGATATCATAAAAAATGAACCTAACCGCGGCTTTTCAATATCGTCTCTTGTATATTTAATGGCAATCTTTTCTGGTATTTCACAACACCGACCACCTTGGTTGTTACAACAATTTTAGCTAGTCTGTTGCTTTATAAACATTTTCAAGAACAACACCCGTCAAAATTCCAAATAACACAAGATATGGTATTTATGTGCATAGAAGTTGTCAACAGCTAGTATGTCGCTTTTTTTTAAAAAATATCAAATGTTAACATTCCTGCGGGCTTGGGAACAAAAAAATATTAGTTGACTTTTGACTTTATTTTTTTTGTGGGCGTTGCAATAAAAGGGTCCTCTGGCCAAGGGTGTTTTGGATAGCGTCCTTTCATCTCTTTTCTCACTTCCTTATAGGAGGAATTCCAGAACCCTTTTAAATCAGTCGTGATCTGTAATGGTCGGCCGGCAGGAGATAATAAATGCAAAGTTAGATTGATTTTTCCATTAACAATTTTGGGACTTTCTAAGGCACCAAACATTTCTTGTAATTTCACCGCCAGCACGGGTGGGTTCACTTCATAATCAATTTTGACATTCGAGGCGCTTGGAACTTTAATATGTGATGGCGTTAAATCATCAAGCTTTTTCTGATCTTGCCAATCAAGTGCGTTTTTCAAAATCTCTGTCATATTTAATTTTGATAAATTGGCAATCGTCGAGATACCATATAAATAGGGCAACAACCATTCTTCCATATTATTTAATAAAGCTTGATCGGAAAAATCCACAGTGATTTCATTGTGAATTTTAAGTAATTCAATGCGGCGGCGTAATGCCATACTCTTTTTATTCCAAGGCAAGATGGATAAACCAAGTTTTCTAATTCCATAGAGCATGGCTTCTGATATTTGATCGCTGTCAGGATTATTTATTTTGACAATTTGAAGAGGTAATTTCCCAAGAAGTGTTTTTTCTTCTGCAAGAACAGATCTAGAGCGATCGTCCCATGATATGTCTGGTTCGGTATCAATCTGCTTATTAAAATAATCCTCAAGGTCTTGACGATCGATTGGGGCCGCTAAAAATATTCTTGCGTCTTTCGCACCTTTATCCAAGTAACCAACTGCCAAAAATTGATTTATCATCAATGGGTCATCTGGCAGTAATTTGGCTCCACGGCCACCAGATAACAAATATGCCCCTTCAGAGCCTTTTCGCAAGCCGGCTATTCTATCGGGGAACGCAAATGATAGGCATAAACCTGTCTTGTCAATATCTACGAAAGCTTCATCCATTCGAAAATTTCTGTGCCTTATCTTTACTTGTTGAAGAATTCTTTTTGCTACAGTTATTTTAGACCCTAATTTTTTCGCCTCTGTAATTTCGTTCTTCTTAATATGATTTAATGCCTCTATTCTAAGGCGCAAATCAGCGGTTCTTTGATCCGGCTTTAAAGATAAAATATCGCGTTCTTCAAGAAGCGCTGCGATATATAGGGCCAATGTACCGTGGCCAATTTCTTCAGCCTTAATCACCATATGTGATAATCGCGGATGCATGGGAAGGGACGCCATCTTCTTTCCAAATGCTGTGATGCCATTATCATTTAATGCTTCTAATGATTTGAGCAAATCTATTGCGCGATCAATGACCGCTTTATCTGGCTGATCCAACCATTTTAAATCGCTTAAATTACGTACCCCCCATTGATTTAAACTTAAAACCAGTGACGTTAAATCGACACGTTTTATTTCCGGAACCGTAAAAGGAATAAGTGATCGGTCTGCGGCTTCTGACCAAAGCCGGTAACATACACCGGCTTCCAATCTTCCTGCTCTGCCCATCCGTTGGTCGGCGGACGCTTTTGATAACATTTTCGTTTCAAGGCCTGGCATGCCGCTTTTGGTATCATAAAATGCATTTCTTGAAAGGCCGCTATCAATGACGATACGTATGCCTTCAATGGTAAGACTTGTTTCGGCAATTGCCGTTGCAAGAACCACTTTACGTTCTTCTTTTTTGGTGGGTTTTATCGCCTTATCTTGATCAGCAAAATTCATCATTCCGTATAAGGGATTGATAGATACATTATGACCCAGCGGCTTTTCTTCTAATAATTTTTTTGTTCTTTCGATTTCTCCTGCGCCCGGCAAAAATGCTAATATGCTGCCCTTTTCTTCATTAAGCGCTTTAAGAATAGCGGATGTCATGGCTTGTTCAATTCGCTCATTGGGTTTTCGCGGCAGGAACCGCTTTTCAACAGGAAAAGCTTGACCTTGACTGGTAATAATGGGCGCATGATCCATTAATATTGATACTTTATCACCGTCTAAAGTCGCAGACATAATAATCAATTTGAAATCGTCTCTTAAACCTTCCTGAATATCAAGACATAAAGCCAAGCCGAGATCTGCTTCAATTGAGCGTTCATGAAACTCATCAAAAATGACTAAGCCAATATTTTTAAGCTCTGGATCAGACTGTAATTGTCGCGTTAAGATACCTTCGGTAACAACTTCAATTTTTGTATTTGGGCCTACCTTGGTTTCCATACGGACTCGGTACCCGATGGTTTCTCCTACTTTTTCCCCAAGAATGGACGCCATGCGGTTTGCGGCCGCCCTCGCCGCTAATCTGCGCGGCTCCAGCATGATGATTTTGCGATTCTTTAAAAATGGCTCATTTAATAACTCAAGTGGAACAACGGTCGTCTTACCCGCGCCAGGTGGCGCCTGTAAAACCAATGAATTGTGTGATGAAATTTTCTTTTTTACTTCAGGAATAATTTCATAAATAGGTAACGGTGAAGTCATAACTTCTTGTTTAAATGTCCTAATCAACAATGTAAATATTCTAAATCATCTAAGTGAATGATAACCATATTCTAAAATATTCTTTCCTTTATATTACATGTAAAAGAATTTTCTGCGGATTTGTTGATTTTTAAACTTGCATTTTTCATTTCACACTGTACATATAGCCCTTGGATACAGTTATAGAGTGCTGCATATGACGGGTTAAACCCTGTTTAACGAAACCGTTCGCAGCAATCGTCTACAAAAATACCGGGTACGGATTAACTTGCATTCCTTGTTGGAATCGATGATCCGAGATGCTCGGTCTAATTGTGCGTTAAATTTTTTTATGTTTTAAAAAATTTTAGCGCCGTGTGTATTGATAATAAAATTTGTAAGGACAATTGAAATGACCCCTCAGGTGCCATTGTATCGTCGCGGACTGCCAAAATCACAGGGACTTTATAACCCTGAAAACGAACATGACAGTTGCGGTATTGGATTTTTAGCAAACATTAAAGGTGTAAAAAGTCATTCTATTGTAAAACAAGGCTTGCAAATCTTGGAGAACCTCACTCATCGTGGTGCTGTCGGCGCAGACCCTCTTGCGGGTGATGGTGCCGGAATTCTTTTACAAATTCCAGATCAATTCATGCAAGAAGAAACCAAGAGAATAGGAATTAATTTACCTAAAGAAGGCGAATATGGCATTCTGATGATTTTCTTGCCGCACGAAGAAAAAGTGCGTGAAAAAATTAAGAACGTTTTTGAAGATTTGGTCTCCCAAGAGGGTCAAAAATTCCTGGGCTGGCGTGATGTGCCGACGGACAATTCCAAATTTAGTGAAAATGTGAAATCAACCGAACCTTTTATTGCCCAAGGATTTGTTGGCCAAGCAGATAACATTAAACGAAATTGTGATTTCGAACTAAAGCTCTATATTATCCGGAAACAACTATCCAATATTGTCTTGGAAATGAAAGAAGATACAAG
>DGPL01000044.1 GCA_002390425.1 Kordiimonadaceae bacterium UBA4441
AACTTGGTCTGACGGGATACAATTCCCAGAAAATTTCACCTTAGTCTAGCCAACACAACTTTTTTTTCAATTGGAAAATAGTGTGCTATGATTAAAATAAAAAATCATAATGGGTGGTCAATGCGGGATTTACATTTATTGGATTATGGGGCTATCGGGCTTTATTTTCTTATACTTTTTTTGGTCGGCGTCTTTACGATGCGCTCAAAAAAAGAAAGCGGTGAAACGGAATCCTTCCTTGCCGCTGACCGTGATATGAACCTTTTCCAAACCACAAGCACGACGGCGGCCGGCGATCTCGGTGGTGGTTTTAGCATCGCCATGGGCGGCCTTGGATTTACACTTGGTTTTTCCGCTTCTTGGCTCATCGGCGTATCGGCGTTGAGTATCGTTTTGGTGTCTTTCTTAATGGTCCCTAAAGTAAAAAACTGGGCTGATAAAATGAAGGGATTAACCACAGGCGATTTATTTGAAACCCGCTATGACCGAAAGACAGGAACCGTTGCCGCAATTGTTATTGGCCTTGCATGGTCCGCATTTGTTGGTGGTCAAATCATGGCCGGCGGAAAATTATTACAAGCTACTATGAATTTTGATCTGACGATCGCTACCCTTGTTGTCGGTATTATTATCGTTGCCTATACGGCGATGGGGGGACTTAAAGCTGTGATCTATACCGATGTATTTCAAATGGTAATTTTAATGGTGGGTATCGTTTTTATTCTTGTCCCTATTGGCCTTATTAAAGTCGGTGGTTTTGGAAACATGATGGATACACTTGCCGCGAACCCTGATACTGCACCCATGCTTGATTGGACGGCGGCGGGCTGGAAACAAATTCTTGGTTGGTTTTTTGCCGTTATCCCAATTTGGTTTATTGCCATCGTTGGATTGCAGCGCATCGTTGCCGCACGTGATGTTAAAACGGCGCAGCGTGCTTTCTTCTTAACGGGCATTCCAATTGAATGGCCATTATTCGCGGTCGGCAGCACGATGGTCGGAATGTTTGCCCGTATTTTAATGCCCGAACTTGCCGATCCTGAACTCGCTACACCTTATATGATTATGACGTTACTGCCTGTTGGGTTAGGTGGACTTGTCATTGCCGCCTATATCGCAACCGTTATGTCCACCGCTGATAGCTGCTTAATCGGCCCGGTCGCCATTTTCACAAATGATATCTATAAAAAATTACTAAACCCAAATGCCAGCGACGCGCAATTGATCAAAGTGGCACGAATTTCTACCATTATTTTAGGGGCCTTTACAATTGCTTGCGCATTTCTTGTTCCAAACATTCTTGATTTGATACTCTATGCTTATACCTTCGGGGCGGCGGGGATATTCTTTCCAATGCTTGGGTTACTTTTTTGGAAACGGGCCACAGCAACCGGCGCTTTCTGGAGCATCATCTTCGGTGGTTCATCTGCTGTGATCTGGACTGTTATGGGTGAACCTATGGGCTTTACTTCATCATATTTAGGATGGGCTATATCGCTACCGACACTTGTGATTATTTCACTCATGACAAAACACAGCGAAGAAGAAGACTTAGAAACTTTTTACTGATTAATGACTTTTGGCATAGCCAGAAATTCCGCATATCATATTATCAAAACAATTCATCGGCACAACCTAAGGAAAACACATGTTAAAATTATTATTACTCTCGATCTCTTTATCATTTGCTTTCTTAAGTTCCGCGATGGCTGGCCCATTTGATGACATAAAAACCTATAATCGAGATGACTATAGTTGCGAGATCACGCAATGTGATGTTCTCGCCTCACATTTTAATGATCCTGAACGAATTACAGATAGCGTCACACAAGATGACATGGATAAACCCGCCGCAATTAAGGCATGTTTAGAAGCGGTTGCAAACGATCCCCAATTAGATTTGAAGTCTGAATTAACTGACCTTGTTGAATTGGATGGAGCATCCCCTATTGAAATATCTGGTGTTCAAATGATTTTAATTAAAAACGGCGAGATTGCCTTTGAACATGCTGCAGGCGCGGCGCGAAGATTAGAAAATGTGGCAATCCCTTTAACCAACGACCATAAAGTAAGAATTGCCTCGATATCTAAATTTGTTCTTACAGCTGCATTTATGACTTTAGTTGAAGAAGGTAAAGTAGACTTAGATGCTGATGTTTCAGATTACTTAGGCTTCACATTAAGAAATCCAAATTTCCCAGACAAAATAATTACAACTAGACAAGTTGTCTCTCACACTTCTTCCATTCGTGATGGTGCCTATTATTTCATGGGATCATCCGAAAACTTCCAGGACTTTTTTATTCCAGGAGGCAATAGCGACCGAAGTGCCCAACATTATGACAATGGAAATCATTTCGCCAACGGAGCCAATCAAGGACCAGGTGGTTATTTCACATATTCAAATTTAAATTTCGGAATTTTATCAGGTATCGCTGAAAAAGTTTCCGGTCAACGCATGGATACCTTCGTTAAAGAAAGGCTGCTTGATAAACTCGGACTTTCATCAAGCTTTAGTGTGTGTACTTTATACCCAAATAATTTTGAAAGCCTTGCCACACTTTATCGTCGTGGTGATGGCGGCGAAACTTGGGATACAGATGGCCCATGGGTTGAGCAAGTAGATGGTGACCCTATTCGTTGCTACTATGAAAGTGAAAGCTATTCCCGCGGCGAAACTCCGGATTTATTACCTTTAGACAATTATAAGTTAGGCCAAAACCCTACCCTATTCTCGCCGCAAGGCGGTCTTCGTGCATCATCACGTGATTTGGCCGTAATCATGCAGATGCTTTTAAATGCAGGGATGCATAACGGAGAACAGGTTTTAACTACATCATCAATTTCCGAAATGATGAAAACAGTATGGCAATATGACTCTAACCTTAATAACGGGCATACCGGCGGTGAAACCGCCGAAGGTGACAAAACGGCAGAAGGCATGATGACGGCATATGGTTTATCCACGCATATCGTTGATTTAAAAGATTGGGGACTATTCACAGAAAGCAGAATTTTATACGGGCATCTAGGTTCCGCCTATGGATTACAAGGCCAATTTTGGGTTGACCCCATCAAAAAAGATGGGATCATAACCTTTATAACGGGTGTAGGCGATGATCCGGGCAAAGCAAAAGCAACCATTCCACTTTATGCAATTGAAGAAGTTCTGCTTAAACTTAGTTTAAAAGGTTTAGATACCTTATAAAAACAATAAGCCTTTACTGTTTTTCTGCTTCAAAAACTTCATCGATAGGGATTTGAATGCCGTTTGCAATATGATTAGTTCTCGCAGCTAATGAAACAATTTTAATCAATTCAGCATGTTGATCATCCGTCATGCCTTTTGCTTTTGCCATTGCCGTATGCGAATGAACACAATATGTGCAGCTGTTTGCAATAGAAACGGCGATATAAATCATTTCCTTAGTCACAGGATCAATTAAAGAAGGTTCAGCCATAACTCTTTTGACATCAGCCCATGTGCGTTCCAAAAGGTCTTCATCAAGCGCTATATATTGCCACATGTTATTGATAAAATCGGAATTTCTTGTTTCTCTAATATCATCAAAAACCGCCTTAACTCTTGGGTTTTCCTCAAGGTTGTCAATTGGTTTGATCGTCGCCATTTCTATTCTCTTTCATATAATTCATCTGATACTTCATAATTTTGTAATCATTTTTACTTATTTATTACAATTTAGCATAGCAAAATCGATAAAAGGCTCCATCAATTATAGCCTTTTGATTACAATTAAATTATAAAGAATTAGAATTCAAATATTTATGGTATGCTAATTAATGGGCACGTTTTCACTATTCTTAATCTTGATATTATTAATGATTATCTTTTTTGTGTTAGGCAAAAATAAATCATTATTAATGGTCAAAAGTAATATAAGAAATCTACATTCTCGTCCCGTTCATTATGGCTATTCGGTAGGAATAAACAGTTTTATACCGGGCTTTTGCATTCTTGCTATTTGGATGTTAAGCGAAGGGTATATTATTGATAAGCTTCTTATTTCTCATCTTGGTGAAAAATCTGCAAACTTAGCGTCTTTTGAACTTACTAACTTACTAAATTCAATAAAAGAATACTTTGAAAGTGCAAATCCTGACCCAGAACTCCTTAGACATGTAGAATATTACATCACAACATCCGAGCGGATCGCATGGACATTTTTCTTAAGTGCGATAGCTGCTTGCTGTTTTTCAGGGTTTCGCACTCTTAACAATATCAAACCCGACATCAATTCAAGAAATAATTTGGAATTTATAATTAAAATAGTTTTAGTTATTTTTTCTGTTATTGCCGTTATCACAACAATTGGCATTGTTTTTTCATTACTTTTTGAAAGCATCCGTTTCTTTGATCAAATTTCTATTACTGAATTTGTCTTTGGCACACAATGGAGCCCGCAAACCGCTATTCGCATCGATCAAGTCGGAAGCTCAGGGGCATTTGGCGCAGTCCCTTTATTCTTAGGTACAATGTTAATAACGGCGATAGCAATGTTTATAGCAGGTCCGATAGGTTTAATGTCTGCCATATATATGGCTGAATTTGCAAGTGACCGTATAAGAAATATTGCTAAGCCTCTTCTCGAAATCCTTGCCGGCATCCCTACAGTTGTTTATGGGTTTATAGCGGCACTCGTTGTAGCCCCGTTCATTCGCAATGTTGGTGAGGCAATCGGTCTTGAAATTGCATCAGAAAGTGCCCTTGCAGCAGGTATCGTGATGGCTGCTATGATTATTCCTCTAATATCTTCTCTTTCAGATGATGTCATAAGTGTTGTCCCTAAAAGCTTACGTGAAGGATCTTTAGGTCTTGGAGCAACCAAAACTGAAACAACAATAAAAGTTATCTTGCCTTCTGCTTTGCCCGGAATTGTTGGGGCACTATTACTAGCCACTTCACGCGCGATCGGTGAAACAATGATCGTGGTCATGGCAGCTGGCATGGCCGCAAATTTAACAATCAACCCACTTGAAGCCGTAACCACAGTTACGGTACAAATTGTTACATTACTTACAGGAGACCAAGAATTTGCCAGTGCAAAAACACTTTCTGCCTTTGCCTTAGGATTAGCGCTTTTTATTACAACTTTAGCGCTAAATGCTTTTGCGCTTTATATCGTAAGAAAATATAGGGAAGAATATGACTGATAATTCCTCTGATAATCTTTATATTTCGAAAGTTGACTGGAACTCTAAAGAGCAAAAAGATCGTTTAAAAAAACGATATCTTATAGAGCGTATTTTTAAAGGGTTTGCGATTGCATCACTTCTATCTGCTTTAGTGGCATTGTTCGTCGTCTTAGCAAGTGTATTTATAACAGGGGTTAGTGGTTTTAAAGAAACACGAATTACACTTGATATAAATATGGATGAACGCATTGTCGGTGATCTTTCATCAATGTCCGATGAAGAATTAAGACGGCATATTCCGTCCATAAATGCTAACCAAATGATAATTAATGCGCTGCGAGAAAAATTTCCCAATGTAACCAGTAGACGTGAAATATTTGAGATGCTTCGACTATTTAGTGTTGGCGCACAGACAGAAATTCGTAACTCATTATTAAATGATCATAACTTAATAGGTGAAACCGTTACGATGAACCTAAAAGCATCTAGTGATGTAGACATGCTGATTAAAGGTAAAATTTCACGAGAAATAATAGAGGGTGACCGCAAAATTTCTGATCAACAATTACAATGGATTGATCAATTCATTCAGGAAGGCAAAATAATTCAAGGCTTTAATTGGTCATTCTTTACATCTGGTGACAGTAGAGAACCAGAACTCGCTGGCATCTGGAGCGCCACTGTTGGTTCATTGCTGACTTTACTAGTTACATTTGTGATATCTTTTCCTGTCGGAGTTGGTTCCGCTATTTACTTAGAAGAATTCGCACCAAGAAACCGCTTTACGGACCTAATTGAAATTAATATTAATAATTTAGCAGCTGTTCCCTCAATTATTTTTGGTCTTTTAGGACTGGCTATTTTTATTAATATTATGGAATTGCCTAGATCCGCTCCACTTGTCGGTGGATTAACGCTCGCGTTAATGACATTGCCTACCATCATTATTACGGCGCGTGCAGCAATAAAAGCCGTTCCGCCATCTATTAAAGAAGCAGCAATTGGTTTAGGTGCTTCAAAAATGCAAACTGTATTTCATCAGGTGTTACCCCTTAGTATGCCAGGTATAATGACAGGCTCTATTATTGGAATGGCACAGGCTCTTGGCGAAACAGCCCCATTATTGATGATTGGAATGGTAGCGTTTATTGTTGATACGCCCAGTAGCATAACCGAAGCCGCAACTGTCCTGCCCGTACAAGTCTTTTTATGGGCAGACAGCCCAGAACGAGGATTTCTTGAAAAAACGTCCGCAGCAATTATGGTATTGCTATTATTTCTTATCATAATGAATAGTTTGGCCATTTGGCTTAGACATAGATTTGAGAAAAAACAGTAAGCTTATGAATGTATTTAATGTAAATGATAACTTGGAAAACAAAATGACGGCCAATAGCCCTAAAATGTCTGCTAAAAAAGTTAATGTTTTTTATGGTGAAAATCATGCACTCAAAGACATCAGTCTTGATATTAATCCAAATCAGGTCACGGCACTAATTGGTCCTTCAGGATGTGGTAAATCAACTTTCTTACGTTGCTTGAACAGGATGAATGATACGATAGACATTTGCAGAGTAGAAGGAACAATCACGCTTGATAATCAAAATATAAATGATAAAGCTCTTGATGTTGTGCAACTTCGGGCTCGTGTCGGAATGGTATTTCAAAA
>DGPL01000005.1 GCA_002390425.1 Kordiimonadaceae bacterium UBA4441
CTCAAATCATTTGATGAAGGACAGTTAGTGCAACGCATCAATCATTAGAAAAGAAAATTAAAGAAGATTATTTTAGAGAAGATTTATATTATCGATTAAGCGAAATAACTGTCAATATTCCTGATTTAAAAGACCGTCAGGATGATGCGGTATTGCTAGCAAATAAATTTATTGAAGAATTTTCAGAAGAATTTTCAAAGTCAGTTAAAGAGTTAGATGAAAATGCCGTAAAGGCAATTTTATCATATTCATGGCCGGGGAACGTACGTGAACTGGAAAATAAAATTAAACTTGCAATTATTATGAGTGATAAAAGAAAAATATCTGTAACTGATTTAGAAATTGATCCAGATCATCAAGATGACCCTCAGCTAGACTTGAAAACCATTCGAGAAGAGAATGATAAAAAAGCAATCATCAAAGCACTTAGTTTATCGAATGGAAATATTAGCGAAATGTCGAGATTGCTTGGCATTAGCCGGCCGACACTATATGGTTTGGCAAAGCAATATAATATAAATATTGAAAAATAATGGATAGATTTTGGAGTTTGGCGCAAATTATGGATATGGGCATGAGATCACTCTATCGTATGGGGAGTATAGCACTTTTTATGGGTGTCCTAATGATGGATGTTTCCTTATCTCAGGATAGTCTTGATCTTGAGGTTGAAGAAGTTTACGTCCCCAGGGAGCCAACAAAAGCAGAGCTTAAACGATATGCGCTCAATGATGAAATTGAGGGTCTATGGGGTGCGATTTTTGATGATGTAAATAACGGCGCGTTAAGACAGCAAATCGCGCAAAAGTATAATCAACTAAATAATGGCGATATTGCAGAGCATGAGCTTAATCGTGCTTTAGAATTAGGCATTCCTGAAAATGAACTTTTAGCGGATTTGGGGCGTTCATATTTACTGCAAAATAAAATGGATGAGTTTTTCGAAAAAATAAGTATTGAAAATGCAGCGACACACATCCACGGTGAAACATATCTTGTTCTTGGAATGGCATATGAAAAGTTAGAAAATTACGAAGAAGCGTTTTTAAATTTTTATCAGGCTGAAGTGCTGCTTAATGATCATCCAGATTTATACGCGCCGATGGCTAGACTTTATAGCCGGATTGGCTATTATGACCGGGCGGAGCTATACGTAGATAAAGCATTATCATTAAACGGTATTGATCCAGAATTTCTTTTATTAAAAGGGATTTTGGTTGAACGTAGATCGGGTTCAACAAATTCTTATCAATATTTTGAACGCGCAAATTTTCATAAGCCTGATCAAATTGAAATTGAAAGCAAACTTGGTTCTGCGCTTTATAATTTGGGGCGTCATGATGAAAGTATGCTTTTATTTAGGCGCATTTTAGCAAAAGATAGTAGGCACCCTTTTGCAAACTTTATGATTGCCACTCTTTTTGCTGAAGGGAACAATATTAGGACGGCGACCAGATATTTAAATCAAGCCGGTCTGACTGCTTATGGAAATTATCCGCCTGCATTAATGTTATGGGGCAAACTTGCTTATGCCACCAAGGATTATGATAGTGTAATTGCGCCACTTTCAGATTTAATAGATATTGATCCTGATCATCATGAAGCAAGAACCTTATTATCAGCGGCATACTTACAATTAAACAACCCAATGGCAGCAGCAGAAACATTAAATTATCTTTCAGGGTTGGATATTTTATCAGAGCTTGATCATATTTTATTAGGAAGCGCATATGCGCTCGCTGGTGATAATGACAATGCTATGCTTAATTTTTCTGCGGCATCTGAGAAAAAGTCTGAAAATTTAACTGGACAAGAAAAAGATATATTAAACCAATTTCAAAGAGGGGATAGCTTTGGGGTGGTTATCGATTTGCCGGGTATTATTAATAAAACACAAATGAACAGTCAAAAAGCGATCATTGATGTAAATAACGCGATCGATAAGAAGGATTTTGAACACGCATTTTCAATAGCAGCAGATTTGGTCAACAATGATAGAAATAATGCAGTTGGGTATCATTTGCTAGGATTGATATATTTAGAGCAAGGACGCGTCGATGAAGCAAGAAGTAATTTCAGACGAGTGATTGAATTAAACCGTGACTTTTTTCAAGCACGTATTCAGCTAGCCCGTATAGATTTTGCATTAGATAATCCGAATAGTGCTGTTAATCATTTAAATTCTATTTTAAATCGAGATGAGAGTTATATACCGGCCTATGAGTTGTTATATGAATATGCGCTTTCCAGAGGTGATGATATCCGCGCAGAACGTTATTTATCAACGGCGATTAGCGCGAACCCCGATATCATAACGCCTCGAATAAAGTTAATTGAATATTATTATGAACGAAATGTTGTTCAAAGGGCCATAAGAAGAGCAGAACAGCTACTTCAACAATTTCCGGATTATTCAATCGCAAATTTTTTGCTAGGTAAGGGCTATTTGTTATCAGGGCGGATTAATGATGCAATTGGGCTATTAAAGAGATCAATAGAGATTGATCCGCGAACAAGAGATAGTCATTTGCTTTTGAGTGAAGCATTCATCAGTAAAGGGTTAATCTCAGAAGCAAGAGAAGCTTTAGGGCGTGGTATGCCATTTGTTGAGGACCGCGTGCCACTGATCTTAAAATCCATTGAAATTACAAAGATAGATAGGGATTTTAAAAAAGCATATCAATTTGCCAATCAATTAAAGTTAGAACAAGAGACGTTAAGTATTGGTAATATCCTGCAAGGGGAAATCAATATTGTGGAAGGACGGTTCGCTGATGCGATAGACGTCTTCTTAAGAGCGCAAAAAGCAGGTGCTTCTGATAATCAGGTTTTGTATAGACTTGCGGAAGCTTATTCAAAGTCCGGTGATAAGGACCATGCAATTGAAATTGCCTCAAGTCACTTAGCCGCCGATGAAAATGATGTTAATATGCGGCATTTTATTGCGCTTTTTCAGTTTGAAAATGGGAATACGGAAGAAGCGATTTTTCATTATGAATATTTACTAGATAGAAATCAAAATGACATCGTTGCCAATAACAATCTGGCACTAATTTATTTACAACAAGAGGATTTAGAAAAAGCATATCAATATGCATTTAATGCATATAATTTACCTGATTTTAATGTTGATGTGGCAAAAACATATGCACAGGTGCTGATTCTACAAGAAAAGTTAGATGATGCACGAAATGTGTTAACTGAAACGGTAAAACTTGCCAGCTATGATATTGAAGCAAAATCATTATTGGCAACGTTAGAATAAAACAACAAACGTAATGTTTGGGGAATATTTTGAAAATACTTTTTTTAAGTCATAGGTTTCCGTACCCACCAACCAGAGGCGATAAAATTCGCTCTTTTAATATGGTGAAGCATCTTCATGAGCAGGGGCATGAGGTTACGGTTGCATTGTACCCCGTCAAAGCTTATGA
>DGPL01000010.1 GCA_002390425.1 Kordiimonadaceae bacterium UBA4441
GGAAGAACATGAATGTATCCCATCGGAACTGTTATCGACGGATATCCGCTAACAGCAGCATAGGAGGATGTTCCCCCTCCGCTTGGATGGTCACCATTAATAAGATCTTGACTATTCGCAGGGTTCCGCGATGGCATCACAATTAAATTAAGGTCATGCTTATCCATCAATTCATCTATAAGCTTTTGCATCGCATTTTTACTATTCGACAATGCATCTAAATAGTCTTTATCAGTTATCGGCCCCTTCTCTTCTGAACGGATAAAAGTTTCTTGCTTAAAGTAAGGCATTTCAGTGGATTGGTTTTCTATATTAAAAGCAATTAAATCAGCGAGCGTTTTTGTTTTCACTGTCCCAGGCGTATTTTCTAAATAAGCATTCAAATAATGCTTAAATTCGTAACGAAGGACAATTCCTTCTGCTTCCCCAATCCCGTCACGGTCACCAAATTCAATGTTGTCAACAATTACCGCTCCACTTGCTTTCATAATATTGATGCTATCATCAAAAATCTTTGGTAAATCGTCATGCATCCGAAATGGGGTTCTAATGACACCGATCCTTTTTCCCTTTAAGCCACCTTTATTTAAATAGTTTTCATATTTAATTTTTATCTGCGGTTGTTTTAATGTGACAGGGTCCTCAGGGTTTTTCGTAACCATTGTTGTAAGCAGATAAGCTGCATCAGCAACACTTCTGGTCATTGGTCCTGCAGTATCTTGAGCAGCCGCTATGGGAATAATCCCTGTTCTACTAACAAGTCCTACGGTCGGCTTAATGCCAACTACGCCATTATAAGCGGCGGGACAAACTATTGAGCCGTCCGTTTCCGTTCCTATCGTCAATGTTGCTAAATTTGCTGCGGCTGCGACACCGGATCCGGAACTTGATCCACATGTATTTGCGGTTAGTAAATATGGGTTTCTTGTTTGCCCTCCCATACCACTCCAACCACTTGAACTATTAGTCGACCTAAAATTCGCCCATTCACTTAAATTTGTTTTTCCTAAAATGATCGCACCCGCTTCTCGCAAACTTGACGCTAACGGTGAATCTTCTTTTGCATAGTTCTCTTTTAACGCCAACGAGCCCGCCGTCGTCGGCATATTATCCTTTGTATCAATATTATCTTTTAGAAGCACAGGAATACCATGCAAAGGCCCCCTAACGTTGCCATTTTTACGCTCTCTGTCAAGTGCCGCCGCCGTTTCCAACGCATCAGGGTTTATAGATATAACCGCATTAAGGTGTGGGCCATTTTTATTCAGCTTTTCTATTCTTTCCAAGTAAAGCTCTACCACCTTTACGGATGTATACTCACCACTTTGAAAGGCATTATTAAGTTCCAAAACGGTAATTTCATCAAGCTCAAAATCGGCAATTTGTGCGGTAGCTAATTGTGAACAGAATAATAATGATAAAAATACAATTTTAACTCCCTTAATCATTATTTTTTCTCCTTAAAATAATCTTTTAACCCTTTATCGTAAGGTCTTGTTATTATGGTATTTTCTGTAATTATACCTGTCACTAATTCATTGGGCGTTACATCAAAAGCTGGACTTCTGGTTTTAGTATTTTTTGCTGCGACTGGGTTCCCTAAAATGGTCGTGATTTCATCACCGCTACGCTCTTCTATTGGAATGTCTTTACCGCTCGGTGTATTCATATCAATTGTCGATGACGGACACGCAACATAAAATGGGATATCAAAATATTTTGCGAGAATAGCAACCCCAAGCGTTCCAATTTTATTGGCAACATCGCCATTTGCAGCGACCCTATCTGTTCCGACAATAACCAAATCAATTTCGCCTGATGCCATCATATGCGCAGCCATACTATCTGTAATCAATGTCACATCAATTCCTGCTTTATCCAATTCCCATGATGTTAATCGTGTGCCCTGAAATAGTGGCCTGGTTTCATTAGCATAAACTTTAAACTTTATCCCATCATGATGCGCTAGATACATCGGCGCCGTCGCCGTCCCAAGGATAGAGGTCGCGAGCGACCCTGCATTACAATGAGTCATGACGCCCATATTTTCTTTTATCAAATCGCTTCCCATTTTAGCGAGACCATAGCTGATTTGCCGATCTTCCTCATGAATTGCTTCCGCTTCCACTATTAATTTCTTATATAATTCAGAAGCACTTACGACTTTCATTTCCATGATTGCACCAACCATACGCTTCATCGCCCAATTTAAATTAACAGCTGTGGGCCGCGAACTATCAAGATAGCGTGCTACATTAATTGTTTTTTGAATAAATTCATCCGGTGATAAATCTTTATATTTTTTAAGCTCTACACATAAGCCATAAGCGGCAGCGACCCCGATGGCTGGTGCCCCTCTCACTTTTAATTGCTGTATTGTGTACCAAACTTGCTCCGCATTATCATGTTTTTCCATTATGACATCATGAGGAAGTCTTGTTTGATCCAAAATAAAAAGCCCCTCTTCTTTCCATTCCACGGAAAGGGGTAAGTCGCTAGCAATAAGATTTACAGGAGGCAAAATAATTTTCCTTATGATTGAACAGTTTATATCTTTTCATAATCTAATATGTTCTTTAGTATAAAGGCAAATAATCCTTTTTAAAAAATGGGCGAATAAGTATGTGCGGTATCGCAGGGATCACTAATTTTTCCGGTCAAACTCCATCGGAAGATTTATTAAAACTAATGACTGATGTTATTGAACATCGAGGGCCCGATGGCTCTGGGGCTTATATTTCAGGTGGCATCGCGTTCGGCCATCGCCGATTATCAATCATCGACCTTGCAGGTGGTCATCAACCTATGACCACATCTGATGACCGCGTCACAATTACTTATAATGGTGAAATATATAATTTTCCTGAGTTACGAGAAGAATTAAAAGCACTAGGTTATCAATTTAAAACAAGCGGTGATACCGAAGTTATACTTCAAGCATATCATGCCTGGGGACCAAAAAGTGTCGAACGAATTCGCGGCATGTTTGCCTATGCTATCCACGATAAACAAAATAATGAAGTGTTCATCGCCCGAGACAGGCTGGGTATAAAACCTTTATTTTACGCGCAATTATCCGGTGATACTTTTGTATTTGGCTCTGAGCTAAAATCTTTAAAACTACATCCAAATTTTAATTCAAGTCTCAGAACAGAAAGTACGGAAGAGTATTTCGCCTTAGGGTATGTTCCTGAGCCCCATACTATTTATAAAAACGTCATGAAACTAGAACCGGGTCATACGCTACTTATAAATACCATGACAGGCAGAATTGAGAATAATCAATATTGGAATATTGAATTTAATTCTGATTATAAAGGGTCATTCAATGATGCGTCGAGAGAATTAGATGCCCGTGTTGAAGAAGCCGTGCGCATTAGAATGCGGGCTGATGTTCCGCTTGGTGCATTTTTATCAGGCGGGGTTGATTCAAGCGCCGTCGTTGCCAATATGGCAAAAAATAGCGCTGATCCGGTCAATACTTGTTCAATCGGTTTTAAACAGGCGGATTTTGACGAATCTGATTATGCTGATCAAATTGCTGAACAATATAAAACATCCCATAAATCAAAATTTGTTGATCCAAACGATTTCTCCTTAGTTGACAAATTGATGGATTATTATGATGAACCTTATGCTGATAGCTCAGCATTGCCAACTTTCCGCGTTTGCGAACTTGCCCGCGAAAATGTCACCGTTGCCCTTTCCGGTGATGGCGGGGACGAACATTTAGCGGGTTATCGTCGTTATAAATTACAAATGTTCGAGCAAAACTTAAGATCCAAAATACCTTCCGCCATTCGAAAACCAATTTTTGGCACTTTAGGGTCAATCTATCCTAAAGCAGACTGGGCACCTCGTATTTTCAGAGCAAAAACCACATTCCAAGGAATAGCAAGATCACATGTTGAAAGTTACTTTCATGGTGTTTCAATCTTAAAACCGGAAATGAGACAAAAGCTCTATAGCCCTAAAATGAAAAGTGATCTTCAGGATTACACTGCCCTTGAAGTTTTTAATAAGCATGCGTCTGAAACCGATACGGATGACCCGCTTTCAATGATCCAATATTTAGATATCAAAACATACCTAGCCGGCGACATCTTAACAAAAGTTGACAGAGCCTCTATGGCATATTCACTTGAAGTACGTGTTCCATTACTCGATCATGAACTTGTCGGTTGGATAGCGACTTTACCTTCTTCATTTAAATTAAATAACGGTGAAGGAAAATATATATTCAAAAAATTGCTTGAGAAAGATTTGCCCCACGACATTCTGTACCGTCCTAAAATGGGCTTCCGTGTTCCGCTAAAAAGCTGGTTTAGAAATGAATTAAAAGAAAAAATAAAAAGCGCAGTCTTAAGTGAAAGAATGCTTGATAGTGGCTATTTTGATCAAGGATACTTAACAACCTTAATTAACGACCACCAATCAGGCTTAAGAGATCATAGCGCACCTCTTTGGACATTGATGATGTATGATCAGTTTTTGGCAAGGCACGCTTAAAAATGGACGTTCTGACGATAACCACCCTTTATCCAAATGAACTTGAACCCCGCCACGGTATTTTTATTAAAAATCGATTGAATGCTTTGGACGAGTTAGAAAATTTTAATCGCAAAGTCATTGCGCCCGTCCCACATTGCCCACCTTTAAGGAAGGTTTTCAAAAAATACCAAAAGTATGAAGCACTTCCTGAATATGAAAACCAGGAAGGTATTGATGTTTATCACCCTAAGTTTATCACTTTTCCTGGTGGATATTTTATTGATAATGCAACATCTATGGCCAAGGCAGCAGAAGAAATTATCGAGCAAATATATGACACCGATAATTCCTTTGATTTTGTAGATGGTCAGTTTCTATATCCTGATGGTGTAGCGGCATCTATTGTAGCGAAAGCCCATAAAAAACCGCTTATACTGACGGCACGAGGCAGCGACGTTAATTACTGGATGTATGATAAGAAAGCCCGTGAAAAAATTCTTGATGCCATTGACTATGCCGAGAAGGTTATTTGCGTTAGCCGTGCACTTAAAGAAGCATTACTTAGTTATGGTGTAGAAGAAAAAAAATTGGTAGTGATCTATAATGGTGTTGATCCGGAATGCTTTAATACCAAGGCTCCGATTAATCCTTTAAGAGAAGAATACTATCTTACTGTCGGCAATCTCGTTCCCTTAAAAGGCCATCATATTACATTAAATACATTCTTTGAAATGCCTAAGCAGCGTTTGATAATAGTCGGCAATGGCGAGCAAAGATCCGATTTGAAAAAACAAGCTAAAGATTTGGGTATTCAAGGACGAGTGCAAATGATCAAACATTTAGATCAGAAAAAATTAGCCGAATTTTATGCCGGCGCAACAGCAACAATACTAATGTCTTCTATGGAAGGAATGCCGAATGTTGTTCTAGAAAGCCTTGCGGTCGGAACGCCAGTCGTTGCAACAAACGTTGGTGGTATCCCAGAAGTGATTAATGAACATAATGGTCTTCTTCTGAAAGAAAGAGACGAATATAATCTTTTAAATGCGTTGGAAAAAGTAAAAGAAACCAATTGGAACCGCGAAGAAATTGCAAAAACAGTGAAAGAGTTTCGTTGGCATAATGTCGCCAAAAAACAATTTGCAATTTATCAAGAAGCAATTTCGTAAAATATATTCATTTTTGAAATTAAATGGTCGGGGAGACAGGATTTGAACCTGCGACCCCCTGTACCCAAAACAGGTGCGCTACCAGGCTGCGCCACTCCCCGACCGAAGAAACAATTTGAAAACAAATTGTGGTTGGGTTAATACGCGATGCAACGAGTTGGTGCAAGAGTTATTTTCGTAAAAATCACTATTTTTTCATATTTCCAAATGTTGGATAGATGATCTCATCTCCAACGGCAATATTCAACTTATCTGTAAGCCCGCCATAAAGCTCTAGTACGGCTTTGGCTTCACCACCGGAACGTATTAATGATAGTGATCGAGGCTGTTGTGATTTCGCAATCCGAATGATTTTACCATCATCATC
Source organism: Kordiimonadaceae bacterium UBA4441 (assembly GCA_002390425.1). Lineage (GTDB taxonomy): Bacteria > Pseudomonadota > Alphaproteobacteria > Sphingomonadales > Emcibacteraceae > Pseudemcibacter. The sequence continues at coordinate 6,028 of DGPL01000010.1, forward strand.
AATAAAAAGAATATCAAGTGGAATAAAGGTATTTTTCATCCACATACTGATGCGTTTTTTCTCTTCATAAATGAATAACATTCCATTCATTTCAGGAAGGTTTGTGCGAAACATTAGACCATACTGACGATGGCTATCATCTAATGCTAACTCTATATCAAAATCATAACTGGTGTCTTGGGTTTTAACCGTTAGTTCGCCCGTAGGGAATTTTTCTTGTGAATGAGAATTTTGCGAAAAGAGAATAAAGAACGCGGTAAATAAATTTATAACAATAATTTCTTGCATTCTTGACGCAAACACAGTTGAACTCATATTTCTTTCCTTTCTTATGATGACCTATTCAATCATCAGAAGACATAATGACAGGAAAGAATGGCAATTTAAAGGCCAAACTTGTGTATTTAAATAAAGCTGAAATGTAAGTCAGAAATTATGTTTCTTTTCTGATAGCGTTTACCATCAATCCACGTTCACCATCACCAACAACAACTGAAAGTGTTTCACCAGGTGTAAGTTGATCCATGTTATAGTGACGTAATACTTCCATATGTACAAAGATATCTTGTCCGCCATCACCACGATTTACAAAGCCATACCCACGAACTTTGTTAAACCATTTCACGGTTACATCAACATAATCCTCGTCAGAATAATCACTTTCATCGATATTGAAATTGCTTTCCGTTTCTGGCTTTTCAACTGCAGTCGAGAGATCAAAACTAAGAATTTTAACCGCTTGTCTACCTTTTGGTCTGTTTGCAGATAAACAAACTACTTTTGCACCTTCTGGAAGGGAACCACGTTCATGTTCTTTAAGAATTGAGAAGTGAACTAGAATATCACCTTTATCACGATTCTCTTGATCATCAGCTTCAATAAAGCCATACCCTTTTACGTCATCAAACCACTTGATTTTACCAATAATCTCATCAAAGTGTTCTGATGTCGAAGCACCCCCTTGGTCTTCAGTAACATTTGCTGACCCCACTTTTAGTTCTTCCGAACTATCAGTCGTCACATCTTTAATTGCGCTGCTACTCATCTTCTTATACTTCCCATAAAATAACTATTTAATTACTTAAAGCTTTTATTTTCAACACCTTGAGATAACCTCTGCAACCTAAACGAGGTTATTAAAAAACAAAAACTTGCTCTAAATCGCTATCATATTCTCTAATTTTTTAAAAAATTAACATATTGAACTTTAGTTCCCGCCACATGTTTTAAAAGTTTATTAAAAAAAAGCCATCAAATCAAGAGATTACTAATATAAAAACTATTGTATTAATAAATTTATTAATAAAAGGTTAATTTTAGTACACACCTCATTATGGGCATTAACAAAAAAAAGGACTGCGAAAAAGCAGTCCTTTTCAACTTAAGATTGTTTAAAAATGGTTACTTATTTATCTTTGCAGAATAATCTTCAACCATTTCTTTGACTTCTTTACGCATCATAAACATACATATCACATTGGGTATAGTCATTAACGCTACGGTAATTAAGGCAATAGTCCAAATGATAGCCGTATCAGAAATAGCCGCTAAGAAGAAACCAATCACATACACGCAGCGGTATGGCATTACGGCCTTAGCACCCAATAAATAGGTTATTGCGCGGTCTCCATAATATGACCAGGCAACAGCCGTAGAAAAGGCAAATAATGTGAGTGATATAGCGACAATGTATTTTCCATTTTCACCAAGGAAGCTTTTTGTAAATGCCATGCTCGTAAGCGTCGCTGAATGCACTAAGGACTTCCCGTTTACGACAACGCTGCCATCTTCAAGATTACCATTAGATACTGCAACCTTTCCAGTAATTGGTATTAACTCACCACTGTCATTTTCTTTTGAGAAAACGACATCTTCTGCAAAGGAACGAGCATTAATAATTGTCGCTCCGCCAGAAACCATTTTACCACCAATAACTTCAATCTCACCTGTTAACGTTTCAACGGTTGATCCTGGCAGTCCATTTAAATGTTCAAAAAGTTCGGTTTTCTGTGCTGCATTATCTTCTGAATATTCTCCGGCTATAATGCTGAAATCAGCCGCCTGGAATGTATTTTCATATTTTTCCGTCCAAGCACCTGAGGAAAGAATAACCAATCCTGTAAGTGTACAAATCATAATCGTATCAATGAACGGCTCTAGTAACGAAACCATACCTTCAGATACTGGCTCTTCTGTAATCGCGGAAGCATGCGCAATAGCTGAAGACCCCTGCCCAGCTTCATTGGAGAAAAGACCACGTGCCACGCCAATACTAAAGGCCTGTGCAAACACCCCACCAATAAAGCCACCTACGGCTGCCGTCCCTGTAAACGCATCAGCAAAGATTGATACGAAAGATGGAATAACCTGATCGTAATTGGTTATGATCACACAAAATGATCCAATCAAATATAATACCGCCATCGAAGGAACAACACGCGAAGCAAAGCTTGCGATACGTGTTATTCCGCCAATAATAACAAATGCGAGCAAAGCGGAAAGGACAAGGCCACTGATCCACATTTCGATACCAAAGGTACTGTTCATGACCTGCGCAATATTATTGACCTGAGGCATACTACCTGAACCAAACGAACTTAAGACAACCGCCGCTGCAAACACAATAGCGAGAGGTTTCCAACCAAGTCCTCGGTCCATCACATACATTGGGCCACCCGCAACAGTGCCATCATCAGTAGTAATCCTGTATTTATGAGAAAGGGATACTTCAACAAATTTTGTCGTCATCCCCATCGCCGCCGTCATCAGCATCCAGAAAATGGCCGCTGGTCCCCCTAAGTAAATAGCAAGAGCAACGCCCCCCATATTCCCGGTACCAATGGTTCCAGAAAGCGCCATCGACATCGCTTGAAAATGTGATGTTTCCCCGCCAGCTTTACTTTTCTCTTCGGGGTCAAACAGCACGCTCCAAGCATGCTTAAAAAATCTAATCTGTGGGAATTTTAAATATATGGTAAAGAATAAACCTATACCCAACAAGTAATATGGAAACCACGGAGAACTACCCAGATATCCATCAATGAATATCAAAAAATCATTTATTGCTAACATTTAATCCCTCTATTTTAATAACAATTGGTACTGTCAATTTATGACTTATATATTTATTTGAAGGGTAAACTTTATAGAGATTCTGCCCCAAGGTATAGGATTTAATATATTTTTTTAAGCTAACTGGAAATATTCCGGTAAATGTATTTTTTAAGACTTAAGAATAGATTTTTTCCGAAACATAAAAAAACCCGGCCATAAAGACCGGGTTTTAATAAAATATTTTTATCCAATCCTAGTTTACAGGAGCTGTAAACCAATCAAAGAATATATAGAACAGGATACTTGAAAGGACCAATGTTAAGAACATAATTGGCAGACCTTTTCTCATCCATAATCCAGGCGTAATTGCCATTTTTGGATTTCCTGTTTCACGTGCAAGACGTTCGGAAATTGTAACAATATAAACGTTGGCTGTTGAACCAATGTGTGTACCGTTACCACCCATACCAACACCGATAGCAAGTGACCACCAAAGCGGTGACACGTTAATACCTTGTGTTTCAAGACCAAGAATAATTGGAATCATTGCCGCAGTGAACGGAATATTATCAATCGCTGCAGAAAGAATAGCAGCTACCCACATAAGAAGTACTGATGCAAGCAACAAGTCTTCCCGAACCAACGGAAGAATTTGTGTACCAATAAATTCGAGGAATTTACTGTGCTCAACACCACCAATTAGAATGAAGAGTGAGATAAAGAAGAGAAGAAGTGATATCTCAACTTGCTCTAATGACTCATCCACTTCAATGTGACGGCTAGCAAAGAATAATAGTGTTAGACCAAGTGCTGATACTTCCCAAGGTTCCATATGAAGGGCACCATGAGCCATAAATAACACAGTCATTAGACCGAGAATTGCAACCGCTGAATACCAAACTTTTTTGTTAGTAATCGGAATTTCTTCAATATCTTGCCAGTCTTTTGGCTTCTCAGCGAGTTCTTCTTTGAATAGATATTTAAGCGCAACAAGCACTGCAACCCAAGCAACAAGAACCGGAGGACCCATATGAATAAGGAAAGTATTAAATGAGATATTCGCAGCAGAACCAATCATTAGGTTCGGTGGATCACCTACAAGTGTTGCAACACCACCAGTATCAGATAGAAGCGCAGCCGCCATCAAATAAGGGAGTGGAGAAACGCCAAGAGTACGGGCAATCATAATGATCAATGGACCAAAGATAACAACTGTCGTAACGTTATCTAGTAGTAAACTGATTACCGTAACTGCGGTACCAATCAAAGCAAGCATAAGGTATAAGCGACCTTTACTAAAGCGAGCAAGTGATACAGCAAGGTTTTGGAAACCACCTGTTGGGATCATGATGGCTACAATTGTCATCATACATCCAAGAAGGAAAATCACATTCCAGTCAACAGCTTCATAGGCTTGATCTACACTGTAGAAACCCATTTCCTTACCGATAAGCAAGATTGTTCCGGCCCCAAGCATAGCAAATTTAGCACGGTGAAAACCGTGAACATGCTCTGTAAAAATACCAATGAAAGTCACAGCGAGAATAATCCCTGAGATCAACATCGTGTTATTAAAGACTAATTCTTCCATTAAAATAACTCTTTTTTTAAAATGTTAAATTGAAAAATTTAGAAAATTCAAAGAGAACGAATATCAAAATGTAGTTCATTTATGAAATTCATCTCATTATAAATACGTATAGATTCCCTATTACCCTAAATTTTGATGAAATTTAACATTATTGAGCGAAATTGCAATCAAAATCGAATTCACTTCATTGGATTTTTCAAGGAATGCATAAGGTATTGATATCTAGGGTAGACTTCTTAGCATTAATATATTAGTCGTAAATCATGATTGATAAACTTTACCAAAAAACAATATTAAAACATGCTGCGAATGCAACGGGACATGGTTCTCTTGATGATGCAGATCACAGTTTAATGGTTAATAATCCAATGTGTGGTGACCGTATTAAAGTTTACATTAAAATGCAAAATAATGAACTCGTTGACTTTACCCATGAAGCGAAAGCATGTGCATTATGCCAAGCGAGTGCATCGGTATTAGGCGAACATTTTTATGGTTTAAACAAAAAAAAACTCAACGAATTAATCGAGTTAATAAATTCATCTCTAGAAAATGAGAATGGACCAGCAGAAAACAATTGGCCTTCTGCTATATGGCAGGACCTTGATGTATTTAACGTCGTGCGTGAACATAAAAGTAGAAAAACATGTGTTACTCTGCCTTTTGAAGCCCTTCTTAAGGCTTTTGATGAAATGGACTAAATTTTAAGATAGTCCAATTCGACAATCAGACCTTCTTCTACCCAACTTTTCAATAATTCCGCGGCACGCATGGTGGCATCATCTTCATGAAATTCATATAAACACTCACAAATATCAGGAAAGGCCTTGCCGTCCCTAGCCAACATTAAGGCTCCGGCTTCATCATTAGACATCGTTCTGAAAAAACAATTGAGATCATTTTTCCATTGAAGACAAAAAATATTCTCAGAAAATTCTTCGGGGACCGGAACGATTTCCTCTTCATTTGTAACCGCTGACCAAAGGGCCGCCGTATTCCATTTGTGATTATGAATATGACATGACGGTTGTAATTCAAACCTCAAGGTCGTCCAGGCATCTGGTGCAATTGTCGCAACATCATCAAATTTTATAGCGTTCTTATCAACGGCATCAAACACATCATTAAAAGTCCATTCATACTCAGCCATTTCAATAGCTGGTATTAAATTTGAAAAGTCATTACTATTTTTAAGAAAAACGGGCATATGTTGACCAAAGTATCTTAATGAAGGATGCTTCGAAGGAAAATCATCAATATACTTCAAACAAATATCATTAAACATATCATCGCCAACTAACGAATGCAGAACTGAAAAATCTTCTTCTAACGTTTCTATCAGTCTTGCTTTATAGGCATGGCTATAAATAAATAATCTTTGCTTTGGACCAATTTTTCCGCTCTCTTCTATCTCTGGCAGAAAATCTTCTTCTTTTCCTGAGATAACAGCATCTTTAAATTTGCTTTGATATTTTTAAGCATGAAGATTTCCAATCTTCCTTGCTCGATCAATTTCCTTAATTAATTCTGGTAACGGTGTGATATGATCATCTCTTTCAATCATAGTGGTTACATTACCCATCTTTGAAAGAGTATAATCATAAAACGCCCAAACTTCATCGATCACCGGATGATCGTGAGTATCAACAATAAAGTCGCCGTTATTTTCATGACCCGCTAAATGAATTTGCCACACGCGCTCAGATGGAATGTGATCAATATAGGTTTTAGGGTCAAAATCATGATTAAACCCGCTGACATAAATATTATTAACATCAAGCAGCATTAAACAATCCGCTTCTTCAGCAATAGCCTTGATAAATTCCCATTCCTGCATATCAGATGCTTTATAGGTGACATAGCTAGAGGCATTTTCTAACAATATTTGTCGCCCGAGATAATCTTGTACAATTTTTACGCGCTCAACAACATGCTTCAATGTTTCTTGATTATAAGGCAAAGGCATCAAGTCATGCGTATTATGTCCGCCAAATGTTGTCCAACATAAATGATCTGAAATCCATTTTGGTTCAACTCTCTTCTCTAACTCTTTTAAATCTTTAAGGTAATCCATATTAAGCGGGTCCGTAGAACCAATGCTTAGTGAGACCCCATGCATAACGAGCGGGTATTTTTCTTTAATCCGGTCAAGATGGTATAATTGCCTGCCACCCTTAACCATAAAATTTTCAGAGATAATTTCTAACCAATCAATTGGTGGCTCACTTGAAAAAATTTCTTCGTAATGTTCGGTACGAAGACCAAGACCATACCCTAGAAAAGGTTTATCAGTTTTGTTATTATTCATAAAATCACTTATATCATAAAAAAAGCGGCAACCGTTAAACCGATTACCGCTTTAATTTAAAAACGTCTAAATTACATTTTCATCGGAGCAGCTTTACCGCCCTTAGCAGTACAATCTTCAGCTGACATCATTAAGAAACCTTGACCTTTACATGCGCCTTGACCTTTACATGCATTTACGCCCATACATTGAACATTTGCTTCTTGTGCTACAGTCGGTAATGTTGAAGTGGCAGCTGTAAACATACTTGCCGCTGCAACGGCCATCGCCAAACCTGCTTTGTTAATTTTCTTACTCATTTTTATTTCCTTTGTTTGTTTAATTTTAGAGTTCTTACCCTTCACACGGGAAATCTTAATCATGTTTCTAAGAACTGCACATAAATTCTGTGTCACGTTTTTGTGATATCTGAAAATTTATGGTTAAAATTTTATTGCACTTCAAAGGGATAATGCGTAGTTTTAAACAAACACAACAACACAATAACTACAATTAAAAGGGTAATATGGAACAAGACCTAACAGAATACACTGACATGATTGTAGAATATGGCACACAATATGGATTAAACATCGTCTTTGCAGTACTGATTCTCATCATAGGTATGATGGCTGCCGGATGGGTGAAACGCATGGTCATCAAAATGTGCAAAAAGAGCGCAAAGATCGATGACACGCTTGGCGCATTCTTCTCAAGTCTCGCGCGATATGTCGTCATTATTTTCACGATCCTTGCTGTACTTGACCGTTTCGGTGTCGAAACAGCAAGCTTAATCGCCATCCTCGGTGCCGCTTCCTTAGCTATTGGCCTTGCGTTGCAAGGCACACTCAGCAACGTTGCAGCGGGTGTGATGTTACTAATATTCCGTCCTTTCAAAATCGGACAATTTGTCGATGCTGCCGGTCATGCCGGTTCCGTAAAGCATATCGGATTGTTTGTCACTGAAATGGCAACTGGTGATAATGTACAAATCATTATTCCAAATAGCCAAATTTGGGGCTCATCAATTAAAAACTTTTCATCTAACGAAAACCGTCGTGTCGATCTCGTCATTGGTATTGGGTATGATGATGATATTGATAAAGCAATCGCTGAAATCGGATCAGTATGTGATGCAGATGATCGCGTTCTTAAAGATCCAGCAACGTCAATCTTTGTAGGTGAATTAGGTGCAAGCTCAGTTGATATTGTAGTGCGTGCCTGGACTGCCAGTGGTAATTACTGGCCACTTAAAGCGGCGCTTACAAAAGAAATCAAACATCGCTTTGATGATAAAGAAATTAGTTTCCCTTACCCACAACAAGACGTTCATATTGTATCAAACGTCAAATAAAGAGGTCCATTGGAAAACTTTATTGAAAAACAATATAAGCAAAAAGAAAGCTTATTTTGGAAACTACAAATTGCCGGGTGGCTCGCTTTTGGGGCCACTCGCGCATTAAACTCTTTCGCACTCGGCGACGATATAAATTTTCAATTTATCGTCGCCGCTTCTGTCATCAGCGGTTTTATCATTACCGTCATCTTGCGGCTTATTTATCGCAAACTTAGGCAAAGTAATCTCCCCGCTTCTACCATGGTTCTTTCTGTAATCACGTGCATAGTGATCTCCGCAATCATTTTGAGCGTCATTGATATATGGATCGTCGTGCAGATTTATTTCATTGACTTACAAGTAAATGAATTCGCCGGTAGAACGCTTTATGACGTTTTTGTGCTTCTTATATGGACCGGTGCATATTTCATCATAAATTATCATTTTTTGCTTCTTGAACAAAAAGAAATGACCCTGCAAGCTGTTGCCCAAGCCCACCAATCGCAACTGCAAATGCTAAGATATCAGTTAAACCCGCATTTCTTATTCAATACTTTAAATGCCATATCAACATTGGTGCTTGGTGAACAAACCAAAGAAGCAAACGGCATGCTCACAAAATTAAGTGCCTTTTTAAGGTTTAGCCTAGTAAATCAGCCACAGCAAAAAATTACCATTGAAGAAGAGGTCTATGCCTTATGGCTTTATCTTGATATTGAAAAAGTACGTTTTCAAGACAGATTGAAAACGGATTTTAATGTAACCGAAGAAGCCAATCATGCTTTAATCCCAAGTCTATTACTGCAGCCTTTAATAGAAAATGCAATTAAATATGCCATTGCACCAATGGAAAATGGCGGAACAATATCTTTGAATGTTGAAAAAAACGATAATCGATTATCTATTACCATGTGCGATAATGGCCCAGGTTTAAATGAGACTGGCGAAAAACCGATCTATGATGAAAATTCGAGCGGTGTTGGCCTCGCAAATACAAAAAATAGGTTGAAAGAATTATATCCAAGTGATCATAATATTGACATTAAAAACCGCGTAGAAGGCGGCGTAAAAATATCAATTGATATCCCCTTTGAATTAAAAGAAAACGAAACGGAATAAAATGAAAAAAATTCGCACCCTTTTGGTTGATGATGAACCCCTCGCCTTACAAGGTTTAAATATTCGACTAAAGCCTTTTGAGGATATTGAAATTGTTGGCACATCATCCAATGGGCGGGAAGCCGTTAAAAAAATTCGTGCGGAAAAACCAGATCTCGTATTTCTGGATATTCAAATGCCAGGAATGAACGGCTTTGATGTTGTAAAAGCGCTCGCTAATGAAGAATTACCAATTATTATATTCGCAACAGCATTTGATAAATATGCCATACAAGCATTTGATGCGCATGCATCGGATTATCTGCTTAAACCTATTGAAGAAGAACGCCTAGAACAAGCAATTATTAAAGTCCGTGAACAAATTTCAGAACATATAGCCATTGAACAAAATGCGCGTCTTATTGATTTAATAAGATCATTAGACGCGCCCCCTGAAATCGAATTATCTGAAATATTAACGTCAGACGATATTGCCTCAAAGAAACAGTTCGAAAGCCATTTTAACATCAAAGACCGCGGTGAAATCACTTTGGTTGATGTCTCAACCATTGAATGGATTGATGCTGCTGGTGATTACATGTGCCTTCATACATCCGGCAAAACTCATATTTTACGCGAAACTATGAAAAATATGGAAAAGCGGTTAGAACCTGATATCTTTAAACGTATCCATAGATCAACCATCGTTAATATTAACATGATTGAAAAACTGGCCTCTAATGCGGGTGGTAAATATCTTATCACGCTTAAAAACGGATCAGAATTACAAGCAAGCCGAAATTACAGAGAAGCCCTTAAACAGTTTCTTTAAGTCTAAAACTCAACAGGAGGAATAAATGAAAACTTTACTTACAACAATAGTCGCGCTTTGCGTGATGAGTACCAGTGTATCTTCACAGCAATTCGACCCGAGTTTTGTCCCCCCTTCTCAAGAAATCCAGATCAAAGAAGAAGTGACATTAATCGTTAATCGCTATTATAAATATTTCTCCGCAAATCAGATGGATAAGTTTCCTACGGAAACACATACTATTCCATGGAAAATCTTAGGTACAGACCGAATTTTCATGACACCTGAAGCATCAAATAAAAATTATTTCGATTCATTTGCTGAAATTAAAAAGAATAACCCCGAATATGACCGCTCAGAATTTACCATTCAAAATATTTGCGTTCTATCACCAAGAACGGCATTCGTTAGCGGCTATAACACCCGCCGTGCCGATGATGACAGCATCATCAGAATGAACGGTACCGTCTATATCATGGAAAAAGTCGAACAAGGCTGGCGCATCAATAGCTTTGCAGGTAAAGGCATGGAGAAAATTGTAAGCTGTTAAAATAAACCTTATCTAGTAATTATTTAATACGTATACTGCTTATGAAATGAAATTGGGGCAAATAATATGTTGAAAGATTATTTTAGTATTCGATCAATAAAATTTTGGTTACTTTATACATTAGCTGATGTCTTAGGGCTTCTAATAGGCTTTTATATATTTGGTTATTTTTATTTTACTTCAGAAGTGAATATAAAGTTTTATTGGAATCAGGTGACCGAATTTTTAAATTATTGGTAAATAATAAAATTTTACTTACCAATTCAATTTGTAGCATTTATTATTTTTTGGCGGGGAAATTTTTTAAAGAGAGACTTCATTTCAGTTTTTAGAATTATAGTTCTTATTATCCATCTGGGGGTGATAATTACTTCATTAAGACTGGGACCAGAATATATCTTATCGCAGCCAGTTTTCTGGATAGGTGGATTAAGTGTTATTATTCTCAATGCTTTAGCATTTATGATCTTCGAGAATATAAAATAAAAAAGGCGGCTTTAATTAAGCCGCCTTTTTCTATATTATATTTAATGATTTAATCTACGCATACAGCACCAGAATCCATACTACGGATATCAGACGCGCCATAAAATATACCATCACGATACATAATTGTGCTTAGTGAACCAAGTGTGAAACGCATTGGCGCTAATACATGCCCCATATTCTTAAGAATATCAGTTGTATCTTTGCTCACACCTTCTTCAACCATAACCGCATCAGGTAACCATTGATGATGGATACGCGGCGCAGCAAGCGCATGCATCGCATTCATATCGAACTCAAGAACGTTGAATACGCTTTGAAGCACAACAGTAATAATCGTACTACCACCCGGGCTACCGGTTACGAAAAACGGTTTGTCATCTTTTAGGACAATAGTCGGTGTCATTGATGATAATGGACGCTTCTTTGGTTGAACGCTGTTTGCTTCACCACCGATTAGGCCGTAACCATTTGGTGTACCTGGCTTCGCAGAGAAATCATCCATTTCATTGTTCATCATGATACCTGTTCCTTCAGCCATCATGTGATTGCCGTAACTAAAGTTCAGCGTATATGTGTTACTAACCGCATTTCCATGCTTATCCATTACGGAATAATGAGTTGTATCAGGGCTTTCAGCAATTAAGTTTAGCGCTGGTGCAACATCGGTTGAACGACGTGATTTATCAGTTGGAATTTGTGCACGTGTTAGTGCCGCATATTCTTTACTTGTTAATTCCGCAACAGGAACATCAGAAAAATCAGGATCACCTAAATATTTACTACGGTCCGCATAAGCTTGACGCATCGCTTCAATATAAAGATGAAGTGTCGCTGCACTGTTATGACCTTTTTCTTTTAAGTTATCATTTTCAAGCATATTCATAATTTGGACAAGATGAACACCACCTGATGAAGGTGGTGGCATTGTAACCACTTTATGGCCTTTATATTCGCCAACAATAGCAGGACGTTCTTTGGCAACATAAGCGGCCATATCGTCCATCGTAATTAAACCACCATGTGCTTTTTGATCTGCAACAATACGTTTTGCAATTTCGCCTTTATAAAAAGCGTCTTTACCGCCATCCATGATCTGCTTTAATGACCAAGCAAGATCCTTTTGTTTTAGAACTTCGCCATAATCATACGATGAACCATCTGCTTTATAGAAAACTTTTGCGGCCGCTTCGTTTTCCATCAAACGTTCTTTACGGCCATTAAGTGAGCTTTGCAGATAGTTATACATTAGAAAACCATCATTCGCGAGGTCATATGCTGGCTTGATAACTTCAGCAAGGCTCATTGTACCGTAATTTTCAAGTGCATGAACCATTCCTGCAACGGTGCCTGGCACGCCTGCCGCTAGGGCACCATATTTAGAACGGTCATTATCAACAGATCCATCTTCGTTAAGATACATGTCACGGTGCGCTCTGCTTGGTGCCATTTCACGGTAATCAATTGCAATTGATTTATTTTCTTCTGCGAGGTGGATCACCATAAATCCGCCGCCACCAATATTTCCGGCTTGTGGGTAAGTTACTGCAAGGGCAAAACCAACGGCCACACCTGCATCAACGGCATTACCGCCTGCTTTAAGAATATCTGCCCCAACCTGTGAAGCCATTTTCTCGCGTGATGTAACCATACCGTTACGTCCAATTACAGGAACAAAACGGTCCGTAGTGTTAAGACGCGGTGTTTTTGCAGCACCACCATCACCCATTTGCGCTAATGCAGGACTGACGACAAAACCTGCGAAAAACGCTACTAAAACTAAAATTTTTGATTTCATTATTTCTCTCTCAATGTGTTCAATGAAAACACTCTAACCACTAAAAATGATTCTGCAAAAGAAAAAGGCGTACTGCTACCGTTTTCGGTATTGATCCGATTTTGCAGAGTTTTAGTCCGTTAGATCAGGAAATATTCCGAAAATTATTCAAGTCCGATCGTACCCGCATCCATATTACGGGGGTCATGTGCGCCAAAAAAGAAACCATCCTTATAAACAATGCTTGCGGTTTCCCCTAAAGTCATGAACCCATATTTATTACTGTCGGCGCGATAAACCAGATTATGCCCCATATCTTTAAGTATATTCATCGTATCTTTATTAAGGCTACTTTCCACCTCGACAATATCCGGCATCCATTGGTGATTTATTCTTGGTTTGCTGCTGGCGGCAGCGATATTCATATCAAATTCAATCACATTCATAATCGTTTGAAAAACCGTATTAATGATGGTTGATGACCCCGGGCTTCCGGTTAATAAAAACGGCAAGCCATCCTTTAAAACTATGGTCGGTGTCATTGATGATCTTGGGCGTTTACGTGGCTCCTGCGCATTTGCTTTACCGCTTATATTTCCGTTAACATCGGGCTCATAGGGTAAGTGATCAAAATCATCCATTTCATTATTAAGCACAATTCCAGTTCCCCCTGCCATCATGCCCTCATAGAAACCATAGTTAACTGTATAAGTGTTACTGACGGCATTGCCCCATTTATCCATTACTGAAAAATGTGTTGTTTGCGGACTTTCTGACTGGAGCCCTTTTGTCGGTGCAAGTTCAGATGATTTTCTTGCACGGTCCATTGGAATACGCGCACGGGTTTCTTGGGCGTATGTTTTGTCCGTTAATTTATCAACCGGCACGTCAAAAAAGGCAGGATCACCTGTATAAAGACTACGGTCCGCATAAGCCTGACGCATTGCTTCAATATATAAATGAAGGGTTGCGGCACTATTATGCCCTTTTGATTTGATATCATCATTTTCAAGCATATTTAACATTTGCATCACGTGAACGCCACCAGATGATGGGGGTGGCATGGCGGCAATTTCATATCCCTTATATGTTCCGCGAACCGGTTCTCTTTCAACTGGCTGATAATCCGCCATATCTTTCATGGTGATAATACCGTCATACTTTTCTTGATCCGCTACAATCTTACGGGCGATCTCCCCTTTATAAAAAGCATCAACACCGTCATCCATGATCATTTTTAATGATTGCGCAAGATCACTTTGAATAAGCGTATCGCCAAAATAATAATTACTTCCGTCCGGCTTGAAAAAAGCGGCTCTTGTTTCCGGTGCTGCAGTCAATTTTTCCTTGTGGGTTTCAAATGTACGCTCCAAATGGCGCCCAACCTTAAATCCATTTTTTGCAAGTTCATATGCCGGTTTAATTACATCCGCTAATGACATTGTACCGTATTTTTCAACGGCCATCGCCATGCCAGACACCGTACCCGGCACCCCAACTGATTTTCGGCTTTGAAATGAAAGGAAATGATCAATTTTACCATCAACAACATACATATCATGTGTCGCACGATCGGCAGCATATTCACGGTAATCAATTGTTGTAGTGAGGTTTTGATCCGCTTTATGTAAAACCATAAACCCGCCGCCGCCAATGTTTCCGGCTTCGGGATGGACAACCGCAAGCGCGAAAGCAACGGCCGCTGCCGCGTCAATGGCGTTGCCGCCTTGCTCTAATATATCAGCGCCAACTTTTGTCGCAATTTTACGTCGACTACTCACCATTCCTTTTGATCCGATTATCGGTACAAATCCATCGACAGCATCATAATCTGGTAAGGGCTTTTCTTGTGCAACGGAAAAACTTGTCACAAATACAAAAATTGAAATAGCGGTAATTATATTTTTAATCATAGTGTCAGCCTTGAAAATAAAATGAAATATCACTCTAACGAATATTCATATATGAACCAACAAAAAAGGCGGATCGAATGACCCGCCTTTAATTAATTATATCAAGTAATCTTATTCAATCCCAATGGTCGCCGCATTCATACTGCGCGGATCATGAGCACCATAAAACCAACCATCGCGGTATACGATACTGTTCGTGCTACCGAGTGTACGGCGGCCAGCATTGAATTTATGCCCCATTCCTTCAAGGATATTAAGGGTATCCTGACTAACACCAGCTTCGATAGTGGTCATGTCAGGCATCCATTGATGATTGATACGTGGCTTACTGCTTGCTGCTGCCACATTCATATCAAATTCAATCACGTTCATAACCGTTTGGAAAACGGTGTTAATGATTGTGCCACCGCCCGGTGATCCGGTTACTAGGAATGGTTTACCATCTTTAAACACAATAGTCGGTGTCATTGATGAACGAGGACGCTTGTGCGGTTCTTGTGCGTTTGCTTTACCACTAATGTTACCATTTGCGTCCGGCTTATAGGGTTCATGATCAAAATCATCAAGTTCATTATTAAGTAATATTCCTGTGTTTTCTGCCATGATACCATTACCAAAACCGAAGTTCAGCGTATATGTATTACTTACCGCATTACCCCATTTATCCATAACGGAATAATGGGTTGTTTCTGGGCTTTCATAAGCAAGGTTTTTGGTCGGTGCCACTTCCGAGCTGTCGCGGGCACGATCCATAGGAATACGGGCACGAATTTCTTTTGCATATTCTTTATCAATTAATTTATCGACCGGAATATTAAAGAACGCAGGATCACCCGCATAAAGTGAGCGATCAGCATAAGCCTGACGCATACTTTCGATATATAGATGAAGTGTCGCAGCTGAATTATGACCCATTGATTTAAGATCGTCATTTTCAAGCATATTCATCATTTGAACCATATGCATTCCTCCTGATGATGGAGGTGGCATTGTCGCAATATCATATCCTTTATATGAACCCCAAACCGGCTCACGTTCATAAACTTTATAAGCCGCGAAATCATCCATGGTTAAAATACCATCGTTCGCCGCCATATCGGCAGAAATTCTTTCAGCGATCTCACCTTTATAAAAAGCATCAACGCCATTATCCATAATCTGTTTAATGGACCATCCTAAGTCTTCCTGAACGAGGATTTCACCTGTTTTATAATTACTACCGTCCGCTTTATAAAAAACCTTTGAAGCAGCTGGATCCGCACCAAGACGCTCTTTACTGCGAATGAGTGATGCTTCAAGCTGTGTATAAACAGGAAAACCATCTTTCGCGAGTTTATAGGCTGGCTCAAGAACATCATTTAAACTAAGTGTTCCGTATTTCTCAATTGCTAGCGCCATACCCATAACGGTTCCGGGAACGCCTGATGATTTACGGTGATATTTTGCAAGCTTATTATCAACTTTATCATCAACAACATAAAGGTCGTGACTAGCTGTTCCTGCGGACATTTCACGGTAATCAATGGCAACCGTTTCATTTTTGTCGGCAATATGTACAACCATAAATCCACCACCGCCAATATTACCGGCTTGTGGATACGTAACCGCAAGCGCAAAACCAACCGCCGCAGCAGCATCAACCGCGTTACCGCCTTTTTCAAGAATTTCCGCACCAATTTCAGCAGCGATCGTTTCACGCACGGTTACCATACCGTTTTTGCCAACAACCGGAACAAACCCATCACGCGAAGAAAAACTTGCAGGATTATATTCCTGAGCTTTAACCGGCACTGCGATGAATGCAATTACATTGACGACAAGCAACAGTGATTTAAACAATATCTTCATTTTATTTCCTCTTATATTTATTTTCCCCATAACGACAAAAGCGAGCTTAATATGAATAAAGCTCGCTTGCAATCGTAATTAAAAAAGAAAAATTTGTTATTTAACCGGTGTTGCCATGATACGGCGACGCGTATTGCGGCGTGTTTTGCGTGGTTGCTGTACTTGGTATGCTTCTACGCAGTGGTTCGCACAATATGGAAAGGTTGGCTGTGACGGTTTACCGCAAAAATGAAAATTCGCTTCACCCGGATGACCAATTGGCCATTTACAGATGCTTTCCGTAAGATCAAGTATCGATACTTTACCACCTGTTGACGTCACTTTGCTCGCGGGTGCTTTTTTAGGAACAGCCACTTTCTTTTTCGCGGCGGCCGCGGCAGCACGTTTTGCAGGATCCGATTTCACAGGTGACGGACGTGATGCAAGCCCCATCCGATGTGCTTTACCGATAACGGCGTTTCTTGTCACGCCTTCTGCTAATTCTTTGGCTATTTGGCTCGCGCTTAAACCTTTATCCCATAATTCACGGAGTTTCTCTACGCGATCATCTGTCCAAGCCATATGTAATCCTTACTTTGTTTTTAATCCGGATGATTTATAGCATACTTGCTTTAATTACCCAAATATTTCTAACCAGAAAGCAGCTATTTAATATTCTTGTTAGAAAACGTCAAGTTGAGATTGCGATATACCATAGTTTTATTCTATAAGAACGCATCAATGCATTCAGGATAGTAAACATGGCAAACGGCGATAACAGTATTAATGAATTTCAATCAAAACGCATGGGATCATTTAATTGGTCCGGCTTTCGTACATTATATGAAAAGGAAGTCCGCCGCTATTTAAAAGTGTTTGGACAAACCGTCGGGGCACCTGTAGTCACAACACTCATGTTTATGATGATATTTACGTTAGCGCTTGGTGGAAGTGACCGATATATGGGCGATATACCATATTCAGTCTTTCTCGCCCCGGGACTTATTATTATGTCGGTTTTGCAAAATAGTTTTGCAAACACATCATCATCAATTATAGGCTCAAAAATGCAGGGTAATATTGTTGATATTCTTTTGGCGCCACTTGGAGCAAAAGAGATTGCAATGGGCTATGCCTTTGGCGGTATAACACGCGGCCTTATGGTTGGATGCTCGGTTATGATCGCAATGAGCTTTATGACTGATCTTTCATTTACTCACTTATGGGCCATTTTATATTTTGGCTTATCAGGTTCCATGATGTTATCACTGCTTGGCATCATGACCGGGATTTGGGGGCAAAGATTTGATCAAACATCTGCCATTAGTAACTTTGTGATTATGCCACTCTCTTTTCTTTCAGGAACCTTTTATTCAATCGATAGACTAAGCGGTGTTTGGTTTCAAATTAGTCAGGTAAACCCTTTCTTTTATCTTATTGATGGCTTTAGATACGGCTTCACAGGTCAGGCAGAAGCAAATACAATGGTGGGGGCTTTATATATCCTTGGCATCAATATCACTCTTTGGGTATGTTGCTATAGAATGTTTAAAAGTGGATATAAGCTTCGCGCGTAAGCAAAAATATACATTTTTTACTTGAATGTTTGGTCAATTTAGGCCAAAAGACCTTTCTTTAAACAAAATAATGTACGAAATTATGGTCGAAAAACAGAATAATATATCGTCAATACTACCAACATACGCCAGAATGGATGCCAAATTCATCCGTGGCGAGGGTTGCAAGTTATATGATGACAATGATCAACAATATCACGATTTTGGGAGTGGAATTGCTGTAAACTGCCTTGGGCATTGCCACCCCGCTCTCGTGAAAGCGTTAACGGACCAAGCAGGCAAGCTTTGGCATACGTCTAATATTTTCCATATCGATGGGCAAGCTACACTTGCTGATAAACTATGCGACATAACTTTTGCAGATAGTATGTTTTTCACGAATTCTGGCGCAGAAGCCGTTGAATGCGCCATAAAAATGGCGCGCCGTTATCATGATGCAAATGGAAACCCTGAAAAATTTCGTGTTATTTCATTCGAAGGAAGCTTCCACGGTAGAACACTTGCGACCATAGCAGCGGGCGGTTCAGAAAAACTTACAAAAGGGTTTGGTCCCGTCATGGACGGGTTTGATGTTATTCGTTTTTACCGTGATATGAGTAAGGTCGAAGACCATATTACCAATGAAACAGCAGCCATTCTTATTGAACCCATTCAAGGTGAAGGGGGTATTCGCCCGGTTTCCAGAGAAAATTTACAAAAATTGCGTCAAATTGCCGATAAGCATGACATCTTATTGATTTTTGATGAAATACAATGCGGTGTTGGTCGTACTGGAAAAATGTTTGCACACGAACACGCCGGTGTAACCCCTGATATAATGCCAATCGCCAAAGGAATTGGCGGCGGTTTTCCTCTTGGTGCCTGCTTAGCCGTTGAAAAAGTAGCCAAGCATATGACACTTGGAACCCATGGTTCAACATATGGCGGTAATCCACTTGCAATGGCGATGGGTATTGCAGTCATTGAAACCATAGAAAACGAAGACATTTTGGCAAATGTGCAAAAAATGTCCGATAAATTAAGCTTGGATTTAATGAAGCTTAGAAAAAAATACCCAGACGTAATTGATATGGTGCGTGGATTAGGTTTAATGATGGGTATCAAACTTCATATTGAACCACCAGAATTTGTCCGAACGGCCTTTAAAAACAAATTGCTATTGGTGGGTGCCGGTGAAAACACAGTTCGTATTTTGCCTCCACTTAATATTACGGCAGAGGATATTGACAGAGCGATTGAGCTTATGGATATGACCTGCCAAGACATTTTGAAAAATAAATCGTTAGATTAATAATCTATCACTATAGGTGATGAAATGGCCCATGCTAAATTATTAAAAGACCATAGACATTTCCTTGATATTTCCTCATTAACACCTGAGGATGCAAGAGAAATTATTGAAACCGCTAAAACGCTTAAAAAAGCAGCGAAAAAACAAAACCAAAGTAAGGGTTTTGTACACCCTGATGCACCGCTCAAAAACAAAGCTCTTGCAATGATTTTTGAAAAATCAAGCACACGTACACGTGTTTCATTTGAAATGGCAATGCATCAATTAGGCGGCAAATCAGTCGTCTTGCAAAATCATGATATGCAGCTTGGGCGTGGTGAAAGTATTTCTGATACGGCGCAGGTTCTTTCCGGTTTTGTAGATGCCATCATGTTGCGTGCCAATAGTCATGCCGACCTTCTTGAAATGGCAGAATGTTCTTCGGTTCCCATCATTAACGCCTTAACCGATTTTTCTCATCCCTGCCAGATCATGGCTGATGTGCTTACTTTTGAAGAGCATAAAGGCAATATAGCCGGCAAGAAAATCGCGTGGTCCGGGGACGGAAACAACGTCGCTATTTCATGGATACATGCAGCCGTTCTTTTTGACTGTGAATTATCACTCGCCTGCCCGTCTGATTATTCGCCAATTGCACAGGAAATACAATGGGCACAAAATAACGGCGCAAAAGTAACCCTAACCGAAGATCCAAATGCGGCTGTCATATATGCAGATTGCGTTATTACTGATACATTTGTTTCAATGGGTGATGACGACGCGGATCAAAGATTAAAGGACTTATCCCCATACATGGTCGATGGCGACTTAATGGATAAAGCAGATAAAGAAGCCATTTTTATGCATTGCTTACCAGCGCATCGCGGCGAAGAAGTAAGTGCCGATGTTATTGATGGTCCAAAATCCGTTATTTGGGATGAGGCCGAAAATAGATTGCATATTCAAAAAGCCATATTAATGTGGTGTTTTGGAAAATAACGAGCAACCTATGACTGAAAATAATCAATTACCGCTTCTTACCGATACCTGCCTTCCTTTTCAAATTGAAGGACAGGATATCAAAGGTCGAGTGGTGAGACTTGATCGGTCCGTCAATGAAATTTTAAAAAAGCATAACTATCCCGATCATATTAGTAAGCTTATGGGTGAAACGCTGGCCTTTACGGCCTTAATTGGTTCATTAATGAAATATGACGGTATACTCACTACCCAAATGAAAGGCGATGGCCCATTTCGTGTTTTGGTCAGTGATTTTTATAAATCGGCAGAAAATAAAATGATTGGTGATATTCGCGGCTATGCGTCTTTTAATGATGGCATCATTGAAGGTGACACCCTTGAAGATATGTTCGGCGATAAAGGATATCTCGCGATTACCATCGATCAGGGCAAATTTATGGAGCGCTACCAAGGTATTGTAAAGCTTGAAGGTGAAACACTCACCAACGCCGCAGAAGAATATTTCAGAAGTTCAGAGCAACTCCCAACAAAAGTCATGTTGTCCTGTGAAAAGGATGAAAACGGCCACTGGCAAGCAGGCGCAATCATGATACAGCATTATGCCCGCAACACCGAAGAAGAGCAGATAAGAGACCAAGATGAAACCGAAGATCATTGGAATACGGCTAGTGTATTACTGGGTAGTTTGAAACCAGAAGAACTACTTGATGAAAATCTAAGCCTTCAAAATTTATTGATACGCCTTTATCATGAAAGCGGTGTGCGCATTTTTGATCATACCTTAATTAAAGAAGGTTGCCGCTGTAGTCAGGAAAAGATAAGAGCCGCCCTCACCAGTATGGATCTTGAAGAATTAAACCAAATCGCCGAAGACGGCACCATCAATGTCACTTGTGATTTCTGCACTACGGTGCATAAATTTGAACTCAGCAAGCTGTTACACTAATCCATTCTATTCATACGCCATCGCAGGAAGCGGTTCGAAATTTGTAGTTTCATAGGCCCGCATTGCCCGCAGCACTCTAGCATCTTTCATTGTTGGCCCTACAATTTGCATTGAAATTGGAAGTCCATCATTACTTAATCCACACGGGACACTGCCCGCTGGGTGCCCCGTTAAATTAAAGGGGTAGGTAAACTGCGTCCAATCCGTCCAACGTTCATAGCCCTGACCATCCGGAAATTCTATACCCGCATCAAAGGCCGTTAGCGGTAATGTTGGTGTAACAATCAAATCATAATTTTCAAAAACTTCGTTTATAGCGACCTGATAATTTTCCCGTGCAGCACTGGCATCTTGATACTCACTAAGTGAATATTTTTCACCCTCATCTGCAATTTCAATTAACGCAGGTTCCACCATTTGACGTTGTTCTTCATTTAAGACACGAATTGCACGCGCAGCTCCCGAATACCAATGCACACGGAAAATATCATCTGTATCTGGTAAATTTAAATCTGGCCGTTCAACGGTCGCTCCCATATCGCGAAAACTGTCAACGGCATCTGACACACATTGTGCAATTTCAGAATCAATCGGGCCATCATTCATTTTTGGCAAATATGCAATCCTTAGTCCGCGAACTCCCCCTTCGATAATTTTGGTAAAATCTTCTGGGATATAAGGTTTTGAATAAGGGTCCCGAACATCAGGCATCGTCATAACATTTAACATTAATGCCACATCACCGACCGTACGCGCCATTGGCCCTGCATGTGACAGCGTTCCAAAAAGACTTAATGGGTAAGTCGGCACCCTTGCAAATGTTGGTTTAATACCCGGTATTCCAGTAAAACCACATGGCATTCGGATAGAGCCACCACCATCGGTACCAATATGAAGTGCCCCCATACCAAGAGCCGCAGCAGCGGCCGCCCCGCCACTAGATCCTCCCGTTGTTTTCTCTAAATTCCACGGGTTTCTTGTGATACCGTTTCTTGCACTATCAGTGACCCCTTTCCACCCAAATTCCGGGGTTGTGGTTTTTCCGATTAGTACGGCGCCCTGCTCCCTGAGCCGTGCCACGGACGGGGCGTCTTCGCTTGATGGTTCATCTGTTGTGGTTTTTGATCCTCTTAAGGTTGGCCAACCCTTGGCGATCACGACATCTTTCACCGTTGTCGGAACCCCGTCAATCTGACCAATGGGTTTACCTTCTGCCCATCTCTCAGCTGATTGTTCGGCGGCTTTAAATGCCCCTTCCTTATCAAGCATAACAAAAGCATTTACCTTACCATCATGTCGATCTATGGCATCGAACACATCTTTAATAACATCAACTGGTGAAGTAGTTTTCTCTTGATACTTTTTAAGCAATTCCCCAGCACTTAATAAATGCAAATCTTTCATTATACCTCCCATATACTCTCTCTTTATCCAAATTATCAGGGATTGCTTATTCGTCAAGCAACAATTTTACATGTAATATAATATTACCTCTAAAAAAAAGGAGGCACAAACGAAGGCCTCCTTAAATTAATAAAAGTTCTATTAAACTGATTAGAAATCAAATGTCAGATTTCCCATCACTTGACGACCAACACCAATGAAGTATGCACCTGGCGTACCACCACCGAGATACCGTTTATCAGTTAGGTTATTGACGTTCAGACTTACTTTCATATTGCTTAAACCAGTAGCGTTGTTCATTTCAACATCAAAACCGACCCACATATCAACTGTCGTATAGGACGGCAAACGATCCGTGTTTGTAAAATCACCCCAGCGTTTACCCACATGTTTCGCCGAAACACCACCAAATATTCCGTCTTTTTGATAACTTACTGTTCCAACCAATTGAAATTCAGGTGAAAGCGCAACGGTATTGCCTTTTGTGATATTACTTACGGTATCAGTATATTCTGAATCATTTAATGTAAGCGCAGAATAAATATTCCAGTAATCAAACACATCCGCAGAAACGCTTGCCTCAATACCTTTTGATTCAATACCACCAACGTTTAGGAAAACAGTGTCACCTTCTTCAAGGTAGTCCACACCTGATATTCCATCGCCCAGCGCAATTCCTGTAATACGGTTATCAAATTTAATGTAATATCCGGTCAAGGAAAGACGAATGTCATCCGTTCTATATCTAAAGCCATCATCAAAATTATCTGCATTTTCCGGCTCTAAGTCCTCAAATGATTGTCTAATGTCCGCATTAGGTGAGCTAGCGTTGCTTGCTGAATCTTCAACCACACTATCTTTTACGGCTGCAAAGTTTTGTGCAAATCCTGCAAAAAATTCTAACTCATCTGTCGCATTATAAAGAATTCCCGCGCTAAACAATAAATCAGAATCCGTTTCTTTCAAAAATGGATCTTGAATACCTAGATTATCAGTTCTTTCAATATCAACTAAAAACTTTCGGATACCTGCATTTATGACAAAATCTTCTAATTCAAGGGTGTTTTCCGCGTACATCATGATCGTATCAGTGATAAAGTTACGGTCATATTGGCGCCAATAAGCATTATGATCAAATTCATGAGAACTTCTTGGATCAATAATGCGGTGCCAATCACAGCTTTCATCACGGTCCGCGCGATCCTACCAAAGACCAGCTGCGATGGTATTGAAATCTTCAATTTCATATGAACCATTGGCCGTTAAACCATAACGTTGTTTGTTATAATGTGTATGACGATATGATCCTGCAGGGTTAGCACCGGCTTCATAACAAGCCGGATTATCTGCGGCACCGCCGCCGCCATAAGTAAATGTGAGGCGTGCCGTGCATCCTTCCGTTGGTGATAAGGCATTGCCAGCGGCATCCTCGAATGAATGTGTTCCAGAAAAAAACCACCAAAAATAGTATTCGGGCCAACATCATGATCACGAACACCAGCGGGCATTGTCGTTGTTCCACTCGTCACATCAACGATATATTGCGGTACCCAATCACCGCGCCCATTTTGACTATGGAAATAAGGAGTTATTTCCGCATTCAAATTCTCACCTTAATATGCCGCACGAAGATAGGCAAAATAATTTGTTCTTAATGTTGACCAAGATGGGCGATAAGCCTGGTCGACATATGGAATACCAGTAATTGTATCCGTTAAACGGTCCCAATTCGGGTTTTCTTCAAATTGTGCCAAACTTATACGTTGAAAGTTATCCTCATGGGCATCATCCCATGAAAAGCGTCCTGTGATTGTCCAGTCTTCGAGTTCAGTGACAAATTTTGCGGCAATATGATCGCGGTCACTAAATCCAGCATTCCCAATCCATGAATCCAGTGATTGTCGTGAATAACTTAAATATGCCGATGTGCTATCCGTTATATTGCCCGTGTCATAGCGCATATAAAAACGACGTGCGTTATTATCACCTAAACTAATACCGGAACGAAGTCGTGTTTCCTCATAAGGGTTATTGGTAACAAAATTAATCGTACCACCAAGTGCTTCGTGTGACGGTGATGAAATATCGGACGTCCCTTGTGATACTTCTGCACGCCCAGATTTTCAAAATCAATATAACGATTTGCTTTTGACCCACCACCGTAATTTGAATTACCGTTTGGAAGGCCGTCAATCGTCATACCGATTTGCTGCTCGCTTAAGCCGACATTAAATCCGCGCATACTAATGGTTGTTGACCAATCATAACATTATCTGTCGAGTTATTCGCATAAATTGCAGGACGCCCAACCACGACAACAACTTCAGGATCATTAGTATCTATCTCGGCGCTATCTTGCCCCGCGCCCGCTGCTGCCGTCGTAATTTCAACTGCTTGTGGTATTTTTTCTTCTGCTTCTTCTGCATATGCTGAACAAGCCGACATTATCATAACACCTGCTATTGCAGATGTTCCAAGAAGTACACGCCATAACATATTTGCGTGATCATCTTGTTTATTTTTTAGTGTAGAATTCATTATATATTCCTTGTTTTCTGTAATAGTGAGACTCAACTCTCCCCATCAGGAGCAGCAGGAATATGACGATCATTTGTGGCAGTGAGCTGACTGATTATTGACAATTTCAATAACTTTTTTTGAAGGAAATGCGGCGAATTTTTGACTCATTCATATCAATTTATTTAATCTTTTATGAATAATTTCTGACACATTATTTGATTAAATATATGCATGGTATTTGACATTTTCTTTTATTTATTTTCTACTCAAGAAAATCTCTGGAAGAACATCATGAAAAAAATTTTATTCGCTATTCTATTGACCGCTATAATGGCGCCGCTTGCTCATGCGCAAAATCCATTTGCAGAACCAAAAAATCTAAAAGTACTCCCTGAAACAATTAAGGGCTATCAATTGCGACAAATAATGCGCCGCTTTTCTTTTGCGCTTGGTGAAAGGTGCACATACTGCCATGATCGGGTCGAAGACGAAAATGGCGCCCGCATGGTTTGGGATACGGATAATAATGATAATAAACGCGTGACGCGTGAAATGATCAAACTGGTAGGACACGTAAGACAGGTAACCGCGAACCTATATCCAGATAATCCTGACCATAAACCAACCGCATTCGTATGTACATCATGCCACCGCGGCCAAGCAAACCCGTTTTTAATTGAAGAAATAATGAATAATGAAATAGCCGAAGGGGGAACCACGGCCGCCAAAAATAAATACCTTGAATTAAAAGAAGAATATTACGGCAGTCACACCTATGATTTCACAGGGTTTACCCTTGCTGAATATGCAAACCGTTTAGTAAACGAAGGTAAAAACGATAATGCCGTTGAAATGGCAAAATTCGGCACTGAGCAATTCCCGAATGAAGCATATGCCCATACTATTCTTGGTAATGCCCATATGAATAATGGCAATACGGCAGATGCAATTAAAGCATACGAAGCATCCCTTGCTATAAATCCAGATCAAAATGGCGTAATAAGTGCACTTGAAGCTGCTAAAAAAGCGATGTAGAAAAATAAAAAGGAAAACTTATGAATAATTTTAATCGACGTAAATTCTTAAGCCTAACAGCAGCAACAGGGCTTTCTGCTGGTGTGGGCTCACTGGTCAGTTCTGCTTATGCACAAATGAATATGTCATCCCCCAAAATATCATTGGCACAATGGTCACTGCATAGGGCATATGGTGATAACACATTAGATCCGAAAAAATTCGCATCCGATACGAAACAAATGTTTGACCTAAACGCCGTTGAATATGTTGCTGATTTTTATACAGAGCAGAAAACCAATTCAGGCTATTGGAAAGAAATGAAAACGATTGCTTCCGATCAAGGTGTCAAAAATTTACTTATCATGGTTGATGGTGAAGGTGAGCTTGGTAGTTCATCCGATCAGGATCGCAATATGGCCATCAACAATCATCGCCCATGGATCGACGCCGCCCGCGAAATGGGATGCCATTCCATAAGGGTCAATGCATTCGGTAAAGGAACCGATACCCAAATTAAAAATGCGCTTGTTGACGGATTAGGTAAGCTCACAGAATTCGGAACTGAGGCTGGCGTTAATATACTCATTGAAAATCATGGACTTCAATCATCAAACGCGGCCTTTATCGTTGATGTCATCAAAGAAGTGGATAGCCCCTATATCGGTACGTTGCCTGATTTCGGCAATTGGTGCCTAAGTGAAGAATGGGGCGGTACTGCCAACAATTCTTGTCCTTATATTTATGATCCATATCGCGGTGTTGCCGAATATTTACCCTATGCAAAAGGGGTAAGCGCAAAAGCATATGCATTTGATAACATGGGCAATGAAATGCAACTCGATTACGCAAAAATGTTAAAAATCGTCAAAGAAGCTGGCTTTAACGGCTATATCGGCATTGAATATGAAGGCGAGCATTTAAGTGAACCCGACGGCATCAAAGCTACAAAAATGCTGATCGAAAAAGCATGGAATAGTGTTTAAAATATATCCGCGAGTTTAATGATAAAAAAATTTGCATTAACTTTCAGCAGAAAAATTAAATGACTGCTTTCGACCCAAAGCGGACGTTGGTATTTCTCTTTATTAATTTCTCGCGCTTAAGTAAAGTAAGGAGGTATAAATTCAGGGGACAAAATATTTTCAATATACCAATGCATATCAGTCGAATTATTGCAGGTGTTTATCTGGTTTTTCTCATTGTGTATTTTGGTGACAAGTACACCGAGTATAGCTTTTTCAATATTTCTCAGTTACTTGACTACAAATTACTATTGCTTCCTACCTTTTTGGTAATGTTATTAATGCCTTCTATCCGACATAGCTCGGCTATGCTATGTTCACCGCGCAAGCCTTCAAGTACAATACGTATCTTTTCTTCTGAACCATAGTTCTTACGGGTTGCACGGCGTATATCTTTAACCGTCTTCTCCGCGCTTCCAGTTCTATTTGATTTGTTAGAGTGTTTACGTGTCATCTTCGTTCCTTCGTCATTACGATGAAACAAAAACACTCTCTTATGCAATACCCTTAATTAGTCCAACTTGGGCTGACGGGATACAGTTCGAAGAAGATGTATAGAAAATATGCCTTTTTCAAGGCATGGTCTTATTTTCTTTCTTACTGAATGTTCAATTTTTCCATATATATCACACTCATACTTATCAACTTTTTAGGTTTCTTTAAGCCATGGCATCATCGCACGTAGGTTTACGCCTGATGCGCGGCACCTTAGTAGTGTGAGGATTTTAGAGTAATCTGAGCCTTTCCATGCCGATTTTATTGAATGATTTGGGTGATTAAAAAATAAAGCATGGACTATTACTGATTGAGGTCTACTATCATACTCAACAAAATGTGCTTTTTCACATCTCTAAGTTCTTTTTCGATTTAGATCATCATTTTTATCTTGCTAGGAAATATTATGAATATCACTCCTTTTCGCTATCTATTGCTCTGCTTTATTTTGCTATTTTTATATTCCTGCGGTGTTAATGACGATAAAGAGCCGGAATTTTCAGGTAAATCATTGCTGATTAAAAATGCGTTTATATATAATGGTACCGGCGAAAAAAGGATCTTTGCGGATGTGAGAATTGAAGGAGATTTGATTAAGCAAATTGGCAGTCTCGATGCCAATGAAAATGACATAATTTGGGATGCGAATGGTTTAGCACTTGCACCGGGCTTTATTGACCCGCACAGTCACCATGATACAAAATTGATGAAAAAACGGGCGCCCGAAAGCGCCCTCGCACAAGGCATTACAACCATTGTCAGTGGTTTGGATGGTGGGGCCTCAACATTTGGTGACCCTTTTATATCAATCGAACATAATTTTTCAGTTTTTGAAAAAACACCGGCTGCGATAAATTTGGCTTATTTTGCGCCACATGATACCTACCGTGAAATTGTAATGGGGGATGATTTTAAACGATCGGCCACGTTGGATGAACTTGATCAAATGATAACGATGTTACGCCGCGATATGGAAGCGGGGGCACTGGGCTTATCAACAGGGCTTGAATATGAACCGTCATTATATTCAAATATCCTGGAAGTTATCGAGCTCGCTAAAGTAGCGGCGGAATATGATGGTAAATATTCAAGCCATATCAGAAGCGAAGACATCAAAGTTATAGAGGCCATCGACGAAGTCATTACCATTGCGAGGGAGGCCGATATTCCCGCCAATATAAGCCATATAAAACTTGCTATGTATGAATTGCATGGTGACGCACCATTGGTCATTGAAAAACTGAATAATGCCCGCGAAGCAGGTTTAAACATTACGGCGGATATATATCCCTATGACGGCTGGAAAGCCCCCATGGCCATCTTAATGCCTTCGCGAAATTATGAGGACCGCGAAGCGGCTGAATATGCTTTAAACTCAATCGCATCCCCCTCTAGCATTACAATTACCGATTATGAGGGTGAACCCACATATACCGGTAAAACATTAGAAGAGCTTGCATTAGAAAAGAATATAGACCCGGTGGACTTAATGATGGAACTGCTGCAACGCGCGGAACGTGACGATCTTTATGAACGCGTTATTGGCCGCAACATTGGCGAAGCGGACATTGAAACATTTATGAAATGGCCCTTCACAGCCATCACGACTGATGGAGGCATTGATGACAGCCACCCACGAGGACAAGGGGCCTTTGCCCGTGTATTCACGCGATATGTCAGAGAAAACAAAGTAATTTCATTAAGTGAAGCCATTAGAAAAATGACAAGTTTACCCGCAGGCAATCTAGGAATTACGGACCGCGGATTAATTAAAAAGGGCTATGCGGCAGACTTGGTTCTTTTTGATCCCTCTATAATTCGGGACAATGCCACATTTGAAAATTCA
Source organism: Kordiimonadaceae bacterium UBA4441 (assembly GCA_002390425.1). Lineage (GTDB taxonomy): Bacteria > Pseudomonadota > Alphaproteobacteria > Sphingomonadales > Emcibacteraceae > Pseudemcibacter. The sequence continues at coordinate 35,836 of DGPL01000010.1, forward strand.
CTAAAATATTCAAGTGGCATTTCTGCTGTGTGGGTCAATGGGGTACTTGTCTGGAATAATGAAACCGCAACCGAGGCAAGACCAGGGCAAATTATCCGTCGGCAAAAAATAAACAATTAGCAGCTCAAATGGTTATTCATGTGTCGTCACTTGTATTAAAGTAAGTTGCCCCCATATAAAGCATAGCTGCATATTCCTGTGGCTATTATGAAAGGCATTATCATGTCCTACAAAGATCTCTTTAAAACAAAAATACCTCAAAGCAACGATAATACAGAAGATCAAAACAACGCTCCTAAATTAGTTGGTCCGTCAACACCTAAAGTTAAGCCTAAAGAAACCAAGAATAAAGATTAGATTTTATCTATTTGCTGAAACTTCGATAGCAAATAGCACTCTGCAGCAACATCAATATTTAAAAATTCATTTGTCGTTCGATATAACTTTCACTGGTTGCATCGAGCGATGATTGGTGCGCAAAAGGTAAAAATGTGAAGATAGAAATAATTACAAATTTAAATGATAATTTAAAAGAAACCGGCTTTGGCCCATTCCAAGCCTGTGAAAATGTGAAACAGTCGTTATTAAGAATTGATCATTCAGCAATCGTAACGGTTTGCAACAACCTATCCGATCTTGATGGTGTTGTAAAAAGAAAGCCTGACATTGTTGTTCTTGCCGTAAAATATGTGGTAATTGAAAGCGGGGAATTCATATGGCTCAGCGACTTTTTTGACAAACACAATATTAGTTTCACAGGATCGACCAGAGAAACCCTGCAATATGATTCAAATAAAATTCTTGGAAAAGAAAGAGTTTCTGCTAAGAACATACCAACGGGCAAATATTTTACCACCATACCTAATCAATATAAACATGCAGAAGAACTGCCCCTTGCTTTTCCATTATTTTTAAAACCATCAGATTCAGCAAATGGTAATGGTATTGATACGATGTCATTGGTTCATGAATTTTCTGAATATAAGACGAAAGTATCTACTTTATACGAAGAATATATGCAGCCGATATTAGTTGAAGAATATCTTGAAGGATTGGAATTTACCGTTTCCATTATTGAATCCGGTGGCAGATTAATTGCAATTCCAATTGAAATAATTCCACCTAAAGAAGACGGCATAAGAATTCTGGGTTCGAAAGTAAAAACAGAAAATTCTGAAATACTTTCAAGAATTTTTGACAGTAAAACCCTAAGAATGATTCTGGAAATAGCAGAAAAATCATTTAAAGCCCTTGGCATAAGAGACTTCGGTCGCATTGATATAAAAATGGATAAACATGGTAATTGTAAATTTATGGAAGCAAACCTTGTTCCAGGTCTAAAAAAAGGATCCAGCTATTTTCCGCGGGCATGTAAAATTGCTGCGGATATAAAATATGATGAACTCATTTGCCTCATGATCCAGGGCGCGATAGATAGATCGCAAAACATTAATATTAATATTATTGGAAATAAATATGAAGATACAGTCGAACTTAGCTAGCATACAGCTAGAGCGAAAGACTTATGTTATATTTCTTCATGCATTAGTTTTTATAACTTTTATTGCTTTAAGTAACACTACATTTGCACAATCAACTACAGGTGCAATCCCTGAGAATGCGATGAAAATAAGCTATGGGAACGGTTGGCAATGCAATCCAGGCTTTATTAAAAACGGCGAGACATGTGCCGAAATAATAGCGCCGGAAAATGCTTATTTAACTGGCTCTTCCTATAGAATGGGATGGCTTTGTAATCATGGGTACAGAGAAAATCAAGGTGAATGCATTGCAATCACCATTCCTGAAAATGCATATCTCTCGCCGTCTGAGTATGGTTTAGGATGGGAATGTAATCGTGGGTATTTGGAAAATAAAGGCGTCTGTGAGGAAATAATATTACCGGAAAATGCTTTTCTTGACAAAAGTTCTTATGAAAAAAAATGGCGTTGCATGAATGGATATAAAGCCGTCGATAACGAATGCAAGGAGATAATAATTCCTGAAAACGGTTATTTTAATAAGACTATTATTAGTCAAGGCTGGGAATGTAAATATGGCTACCGGCAGATTGGCGAGTTATGCACCGCAATAGAAATCCCCAAAAATGCTTTCCTTGAAAATGATGGCAGAGGCAATGGCTGGAAGTGCAACAGAGGTTATTCTGCAGTAGGAAAAATCTGTGAAGTGATTATTAAACCTGAAAATTCGCATATTAATTATAGCGGAAACGATTGGGAATGTAATAAGCCCTATAGAAAAGTAAATGGTCAGTGTTCAATTCTATGATTTCTAAATTCTGATTTTAAAAAATTTACTTTCAATAAAAATCCATAAATACAGGCCCATTTATAAAACCAACAAAAAGAAAGGCATTTAATGTCTGATAAACTAACACCACATTTTGAAGCTTCAAGTGACGATAATTCAACTTCAACTATAAAGATTACAAATAAAGAATTAGAAGCCAATAAGGAAATGGAAAAATACGGTATAAACCGCGTTCTAATTTCCATATATCATTACAAAACTTTTCGGTACACAAATCTCGAGGATGCTATTTCACAAGCTAAACGTGATGAAAATTAGATTAATATTTTTTAAATCGGAAACTAAAAACATGTCCACTTTAAATAGTGCCTATACTGAGACATTATTTAAGTTGGCAGGCTAGGTCCTTGGGGGGGGAAACCTAACCCACCTAAACAACGAGATTCCCATCTCGTCATTAAATAATAGCCTATCACCATATACAGGAAGTAACAAATTTATAATCGAATTATTAATTATAAACTGAACTTCCGCTTTGCGTCGAAAACGAAAATTCATAATCTAAATTAAAAAGCCCCCACAGTTCCCTGTGAAGGCTTTTTCTTCTATTTGTCACTCGCGGACTTGATCGGCGAGTCTATAAAAAACGTATTATTGGATTCGCCCATCAAGTCGGCGAATGACGTTTTAAATTAGTTCTTAGACTTATCAACTTTTTGGTTTTCTTTAAGCCATGGCATCATCGCGCGTAGGTTTGCGCCTACTTCTTCGATTTGATGCGCGGCGCCTTTGGCGCGGGAGGCTTTCAGTTTAATCTGACCAACTTTGTTATCAAGCATGAAGTCATTCACGAAGCGGCCTTCTTGAATGTCAGCAAGAATACGTTTCATTTCTGCTTTCGTATCTTCGTTGATCACACGTGGACCGGACATATAGTCACCATATTCAGCCGTGTTTGAAATTGAATAACGCATGTTGGCGATACCGCCTTCATACATAAGGTCAACAATAAGTTTTAATTCATGAAGACATTCGAAATATGCCATTTCAGGGGCATAACCCGCTTCAACCAACACTTCAAAACCACATTGTACAAGCGCAGATGCACCACCACAAAGAACGGCTTGCTCACCGAATAGGTCAGTTTCGCACTCTTCTTTAAATGTTGTTTCGATGATCCCTGCGCGGCCACCGCCGTTTGCAGAACCATATGAAAGACCGATATCCATTGCGTTACCTGTTGCGTCCTGATGAACGGCGATCAATGTTGGTACGCCTGCGCCTTTAAGATATTCTGAGCGCACTGTGTGGCCCGGGCCTTTTGGTGCTATCATGAATACGTCAAGATCAGCACGTGGTTCAATCAGTTTAAAATGAACATTTAGACCATGCGCAAACATAAGAGAGGCGCCCTCTTTCATGTTTGGTGCAAGATCGTTTGCGTATAAATCCGCTTGTAGCTCATCCGGTACAAGAACCATAACAACGTCGGCCCATTTCGCGCCTTCTGCTGCCGTCATACATTTGAAATCGGCGCCTTCGGCTTTTGCACGTGTGCTTGATCCTTCGCGAAGTGCAACGGCGATATCATTAACACCGCTATCACGTAGGTTTGCTGCATGGGCATGTCCTTGGCTACCGTAACCAACGATCAATACTTTCTTTGTTTTGATCAGATTTACATCCGCATCATTATCATAATAAACTCTCATTTAAATTCTCCGTATAAATAAATTCTTTTAAATTATTCTGTTCTTATAAAACTTTTTGGCCACGATGTAATGCCGCAACACCTGTGCGGACAACTTCATCTAATCCTAGTTCACTCATTAGTTCGATGAATGCTTTAATCTTTTCTGTCTTGCCTGTCACCTCAAAAACGAAACTTTTTGCCGAACTATCGACGCGTTTTGCCCGAAATGCTTCTGCGACACGTAGTGCTTCAACACGTTGTTCGCGGTCGCCGCTTACTTTTACAAGTGCGAGTTCACGTTCCACATGTGGGCCTTCGTCGGTTAAGTCCGCAACACGGTGAATGGGCACAAGTCGGTCAAGTTGCGCTTGAATTTGATCAATAATATGCGGTGTTCCAATAGTCACAACCGTGATACGGCTTTCGTTACCTTCAAGATCAACAGGAGCAACCGTCAAATGTTCAATATTATAACCACGACCGGAAAATAATCCGATGACACGCGCCAATACACCTGCTTCGTTATCAACGATAATGGATAATGTATGGCGTTCTTGATGTTGAGCTAATTCTATCATAATCATTTCTCACTTGGTTTATTAAACCAATGCGGCCCCTCCTTCAAATTCTTGCATTTCAGATTCGTCCGGTAGAAGCATTTCATTATGCGCTGCCCCAGAAGGTATCATTGGGAAACAATTCGCAAGTTTTTCAATACGGCAATCCACAATAACCGGGCCATCCGTTTCAATCATCTTAATAATCGTTTCATCAAGTTGATCCGGACGATCGCACATAAGTCCAGTTGCACCATAACTCTCCGCAAGTTTAACGAAATCCGGTAGTGATGCCGTGTAACTATTTGAATAACGACCATCGTGGTTTAAATCCTGCCACTGGCGCACCATCCCCATATATTCATTATTCAGGATAAATATCTTAACGGGTAAGCCATATTGCATAACCGTTGAGAGTTCCTGAATATTCATTTGAATGGATGCTTCACCGGCAACATCAATCACAAGCGCATTTGGATGTGCCATTTGAACGCCCATCGCCGCCGGAAAACCATATCCCATTGTTCCAAGCCCACCTGATGTCATCCATCTGTTTGGCTCTTCAAAATGAAGATATTGCGCTGCCCACATTTGATGTTGACCCACTTCGGTTGTGTAATAAACATCCTTATCTTTGGTTAGCTCTTGAAGGCGTTCAAGTGCATATTGCGGCATAATGACATCATTACGTTTCGCATAGCCAAGGCAATTACGCGCTCTATTCTCTTCGATTTCGCCCCACCATGCTTTAAGTGCATCAGCGTCTAGTTTATGTTTGCCTTTTTTCCATAACTTGATCATCACTTCAAGCACGGCAGCCACATCACCAACCACTGGCACTTCAACCGGAATAATTTTATTAATCGAAGAACGATCAATATCAATATGTATTTTCTTTGATTTTGGTGCGAAGGCATCAATGCGACCCGTCACACGATCATCAAATCGTGCGCCAATACAAACCATGACGTCACAATCATGCATTGCGTGATTGGCTTCATATGTTCCGTGCATTCCAAGCATACCAAGAAACTGATCATCAGACGCAGGATAGGCGCCAAGCCCCATTAAAGTACTTGTTACCGGCACACCCGTCATTTTTGCAAATTTACGAAGTAGATCAGACGCAGCAGGTCCGGAATTGATAACACCACCGCCCGTATAAAAAATTGGCTTTTTCGCAGTCGCTAATAAATCAACGGCCGCTTTAATTGCAGCATCATCGCCTTTAAAGGCTGGACGGTAGCTGCGGTGTTCAATTGGTCCCGTATGAATATTTTCACTCGTATGAATTTGAACATCTTTTGGAATATCAACAACAACTGGCCCGGGACGCCCCGTTGTCGCAACATGAAATGCTTCATGAACAACACGTGATGCGTCATCGGTTTTTTTAATTAAATAATTATGTTTTGTGCAATGTCGCGAAATACCAACCGTGTCTGCTTCCTGAAACGCGTCAGTACCAATTAATTGAACAGGAACCTGACCCGTCAAACAAACTACCGGAATACTATCAAGCATCGCATCCGCTAAACCAGTGATCGCATTTGTTGCACCCGGGCCTGACGTCACAAGTACGCAACCAGGTCGCCCAGTTGAACGCGCATATCCTTCTGCTGCATGAACGGCTGCTTGCTCATGGCGAACAAGAACATGGGTAATCTTCGAATGTTCATGAAGTTCATCATAAATCGGCAGAACAGCGCCGCCCGGATAGCCAAAAATGACATCCACACCCAAATCCTCTAGGGATTTAACGATGATCTGTGCGCCTGTTAGTGCTTTCGAAGACATAATGTCCACCTTTCCATATTTCAATTAATCAAGCATGTATTGCATAAATAAGTGTAGGTTTATAAAGGCTTCTGCGCCATATAGCAAATCCAAACACAATGAAAACACGCATAATTTTCCATTCAAAATTTCAGTCAACTTAATGATATATAATTATCAAGTCAACTATTATTTTGAAATATAATTACAAAATAATGAATTTTTCTTTAATAAAATTACAATTTAATATTTTCCCAATCGGAAAATTGATTTCTAAACCATGTCATTTGGCGCTTTGAAAATTGTCTAGTGGCTGTTTGAGCAAGGACTATTGTTTCCTTTAGACTGATATTTCCCTCAAGATAATCAATAATCTGGGGCACACCTAATGACTTCATGACGGCTATATTTTTTGGATAATTAAGTGCCATTAATTCCCGAACCTCATTCAAAGCACCTTCATCATGGATCATTTTTTCAAACCGTAAATTACAACGTTCATATAATTCTGCACGGTACCGAGATAAAATATGACGGTGAATTTCAACGTCTTCATCAATTAACCCGCCGGTTGATGGCGCCAATTGCCACTCAGCCAGACTTTGACCCGTTGATAATATCACCTCAAGCGCGCGACCGATGCGTTGACTGTCCCCTTCCGATAGACGCTTGGCCATAACGGGGTCAAGTTCCAATAATTTTTTATGTGCATTTTGTGAACCATATTCATTTATTTCATTACGGATATTTGCACGAATATTTTCATCTATCTCTGGGACGTTGGATAAACCATATACGAGCGCTTTTAAATAAAGCCCCGTACCACCAACAACAATCGGCGTTTTATTTCGCGCCCAGATATCATCTATAAAGTTTCGGGCAAGCTCCCTCCAGCGTTCCGCCGAACAAGCATCGTCGCCTTTTAAATATCTATATAAGTGATGGGGCACTTTCCCTATATCTTCATCCGACGGACACGCGGTTAAAATATTAAGCTCGCGGTAAATCTGCATACTGTCGGCATTAACGATTTCCCCGTCTTGTTTTTCCGCCCAATTTAAGGCAATTGATGACTTGCCGCTTGCTGTTGGTCCACCGAGCACGATTATTTTTCGCATTAAACACTTTCCGGTTCACTAATTCATATTGATATTGTAATTATAACAACCATAACAATAATTCTATAGGTTTAAATAATGACCAAGGTTCTGACCCTTATTTCCGATCCGGAAAACCCGACACTTAATAATGATATTAAAAACCAATATTCAGAATTTCTGAATGCGTCAAAAAGCCGATGGTTAAATGAAAATGTCGCACTGGATATCTTTTTTGATGGTGATATTGGGGTGGAAGTCATAGATCGTTTAAATAATGAAACATTCGATTATGCCATTCAGGATATCGCAACAAGAAGCAAAAATTTACTCCTTGCTGACATGGATAGTACCATCATTCAATGTGAATGCATTGATGAACTGGCCGATTTTTTAGGAATTAAAGAAAAAGTATCACATATCACCGAAGCCGCCATGCGTGGTGAAATTGATTTTAAAGGTGCACTGCGGGAACGTGTCGCGCTTCTTAAAGGGCTTAAAGTTGCGGATTTAGGGAAAGTGTTTGATGAACGCGTTAATTTAACACCAGGTGCAATCACGCTCGTAAAAACCATGAATGCGAATGGAGCCATGACAGTTCTAGTATCAGGTGGATTTACTTACTTCACTGGACGCGTTTCAGAGATAACCGGTTTTCAGGTAAATCGAGCAAATATTTTACTTCATGCAAATGGTGAATTAACGGGAAAAGTAGGCGAGCCAATCGTTGATTCAGATACTAAAGTCAATACATTACGAGAATTTCAGAAAAATTTAAAATTAGAAGAACATGAAATTATTGCTGTTGGTGATGGAGCCAATGATATACCGATGCTGGTTGGCGCAGGTACTGGTGTTGGCTATCATGCTTTCCCAACAGCCGCAGAAGCAGCAGATGTAAAAATACAGCATAGTGACTTAACCGCACTCTTATACATTCAAGGATATTCAATAAGTGATTTCATTATTGAATAATCCTATGTTAAAGTTCATCAGAATTCAGGGAGTTTATAATGAAAAAAACAATTTTTAAGTCACTTATTCTATCTTTTCTGGCCATATTACCTGCTAAAGCCGATATCGAGCTTGAGAAACTGGTTTTACCTGATGGGTTTTCCATTGAAGTTTACGCACGAATTCCCAAAGCCAGACAAATGTCACTTGGTGATGATGGTACAGTTTATGTAGGGACACGCGGTGATGCACGTGGACGCGTTTTTGCCATCACTGATAATAATGGTGATTATAAAGCTGATGATGTCGCCGTTATTACGCGAGGTTTAAAACAACCTTCTGGATTAACTTATAAAGACGGCGACTTATATGTTGCTGACATTGATACTCTTTACCGTTTTAACGATATTACATCGACGATGAATGATAGTCCTAAAGCTGAAATCATTACGGATAATCTACCTGATAAAACTCATCATGGATGGAAATTTATCGAATTTGGCCCAGACGGTCTTCTTTATGTTCCAATTGGTGCGCCTTGTAATATATGCGAACCTGAGGAAATTTTCGCTGCTATTCATACAATGGATGTGAATAATCCCGATGATAGTTTAACCAAGGTTGCAAGCGGTGTTAGAAACACAGTTGGCTTTGATTGGGATCCAAAAACAAATGAGCTATGGTTTACAGATAATGGCGGCGATAACCTTGGTGATGACATGCCAGCGGATGAATTAAATAAAATATCAACCCCCGGCGAACATTTTGGCTATCCTTATATTCATCAAGGCGACTTTCAAGACCCACAATTTGGGTCAGGAAAAAAAGCTTCAGATTATACGCCACCTGCACAAAAGCTCGCACCACATGCTGGGGCTACTGGAATGGCGTTTTATAAGGGAAACATGCTTCCTGAAAAATTCAAAAATAATATCATTATTGCTGAACATGGTTCCTGGAACCGTACTGATGAAGCGGGTCATACCGGCCATATGCTAACGCTCGTTACTGTTGAAAATGGAAAAGCCATTAAATATGAACCGTTTATCACAGGCTTTTTACAAAACAACAAAGCCTGGGGACGCCCTACGGATGTCCTTGAATTAAAAGACGGAAGTTTGCTTATTGCTGACGATGAAGCGGGCGCCGTTTATCGAATGACATACATGAAATAAATTTATTTACTCAATTAAACAAATTTTAAACTTCATCCTTTAAGGTCTTTTATAAATTAAGAACTTAAAGGAAATAAAATGAATATGAAAATTATGATTGGCGGTCTTTTGGCAACCATTTCAATTGGTACCTATTCAGCCAATGCACAAACAAGCATTCATGATGGTGCTTATATGGGAATTGAAGGTTCCTATGGGAAAACCAGTCAATCTGATTTAACAATTATCACCCCTGAATTTGATGGTGTTGTTTTTGAAGGTGACATTCTTTCAACAACCACAAGAAACCCACTTTATACTGCTGAAGGTGGTGGCGCCGGTGTATTTTTAGGATATAGAATTTCAGAAGGACAATTTACATTAGCGGCTGAAGCAAATTATACGTATAGTTTTATTTCAAATGAACCTACTGCAGCGAGTAGATTTGAACAAACAAATGAATTCGGCGTTTCAGTATTTCCTGGAATTTGGGTTTCACCGGATGTCGTCGTTTTTGGACAAATTGGGTTTTCACAGCTAAAACTAAATAGTTTCGCGGGTAACGAACAATTTAACAATTCCGATTCTGGTTTACTTTTTGGTGGTGGTATCCAAGCATACCTTTCAGAACAAATATCAATAAGAGCGAACTACACACGCTCAACGCATAATCATCAAACTAATGACAATGTAGATGTTTATGAGTTTGTCGCTGGTGTTTTGGAACAAGTTGGCACAACTAATTACAGATATAATCACGCGATTAAACGTGACAAATTCTCTGTTTCAATGATTTATAATTTTTAGATTAAGTTAGATCATAAAAACAAAAGGCCGGTAAAATTACCGGCCTTTTTTATTAGTACAATTATACTAAAATTATGATTTTAGATAATTTAACATTGTATCAGCATCAGATACTTCAAATGGGTCAGTAGGACAATTATCGCTGTATCCTTCTTCGGAGAATACTTTCTTAACTTCACCGTTATCAACGAGCATTGAATAACGCCAGCTACGCATCCCAAACCCAAGATTATCTTTATTTACAAGCATACCCATTTTACGGCTGAATTCGCCATTTCCGTCTGGAAGCAAGAATACATTCTTCGCATTTTGGCTTAAACCCCATTGATACATCACAAATGCATCATTCACAGAAATACAAACAATGGCATCAACGCCTTCCGTTTTGAAGTCTTCGTATAGTTCTTCGTATCTAGGAAGATGGCTTGTAGAGCACGTTGGTGTAAATGCACCGGGTAGAGAGAAAACAACAACTTTCTTATTTTTAAAGATCTCGTCTGTTGTTAAATCTTTCCATTCAAATGGGTTCGGGCCTTCAATTGCATCATTACGAACGCGTGTTTTAAAAGTAACGTCTGGAACTCTATTCATTTTTAAATCCTTTTTAATTATTAATATAGTTGTTATATAGTTTAGAACAATTCTAATGTAAAGGGGGCTACGAAAAAAAATATCAATTATTTTATGCTTGCCTCTCTAATAATAAACATTACATATAAGCTATCCAATTTGACAAAATATAAGGAATAACTATGACAACTGAATTAACGCGCCGTGATTGGCTTGTTGGTGGGGCAACTGTTGCAGGTAGCATGCTCGTTTCAAAAATGGTATCCGCACAAACAGTTCCTAATCCAAACTTAAACCCAACACCTGAAAATCCAATTCGTGCTGGGTTCAATGAAAATGTCTATGGTCCCTCACTTAAAGCAAAGAAAGTAATGGATAAAGCCGCCGAAACAGCTCACTTATACAACTTTTTTGAACAACGGACGTTAAATCAAGTTATTTCGAAAATGGAAGGTATTCCGGGATCGCATATTGCGATCGGCAATGGGTCAACGCCATTTCTTGAAAAAGCCGCAATGGCCTGTGCCATTAAGGGCGGCAAAGTCCTCGCCCCAGATCCGACTTATCAAAGCGTAACGGGCACCGCTAAAATGCTCGGAGTTGAGGTTGTGTCTGTACCTGTAGGTGATGATTTACATATTGATTTAAACGCCATGCGCAGTGCAATGACCGATGACATTAAATTGGTATACTTATGTAACCCCAATAACCCTATTCCAAGTATTATTGAGAAAAATGCACTTAAAGATTTTTGTCTTGAAATGTCAAAACGTGCCCTAGTCGTAATTGATGAAGCTTATTTTGAATATGTGAATAATCCAGATTTTCAATCAATGAAGGATTTGGTTGTCGATAATAAGAACATTATCATTTGCCGCACGGCTTCTAAAATTCACGGATTTGCGGGTGTTCGTATAGGGTTTGCATTCGCCCATCCTGAAACAATGCGCTATATTGCAGGGCCATTTAATTTATCGCTTGGTAATGTTGCAGTCGCAGGTGCAATCGAAAGCTATCAAGACATAGAATATCAATCAATCATCAAGCAAAAAAACCGTGAAAGCATGGATATTTTAGAAAAGATGTTTGAAGATTTAAACTTGGAATATGTAAAGTCCAACACCAATTTTGCCTTCTTTAATGCGGGTCGACCATCAACCGAAGTTGCAGAAGAATTAAGAAAACACGGTATATGGAGTGGTCGCCCATTCCCACCATTTACAAATTGGGTAAGAATGAGCACCGTAAAACCAGAAGAAATGCAATATGTAGCGGATACTTACCGTAAAGTATTTGGCTAATATTATTCTATTCTAATTTAAGAAAAAGCATCTGTGGATTACTACAGGTGCTTTTTTATTCCTTGGATTCAAGTTATATATATGGTTATATATGTTACATTATTTCAATAATAAAAAATAACGTAAAAATATTTGGACAATCATATTATGACAAAAACCATAACTCGCCGTGACTGGCTTACGGGATCAGCTACCGCAGCTGCAGCAACTCTTGCCTTATCAGGCAGTAAAGCCGCCGCACAATCATTCATGGCACCCAATGTTAATCCGACCGCGGAAAACCCAATTCGTGCGCATTTAAATGAAAATGTTTACGGGCAATCTTTAAAAGCAAGAAAAGCAATTGCTGACTCTGCGGATGCTTCACATAAATATGCCTTCCAAACTTTATTTCAATTATTAGGACTGATGGCGAAATTAGAAGATATTCCTCAAGAATATGTCGGCCTTGGTGCTGGTTCTACGGAGTTTTTAGAAAAAGCAGCCGTATTCAATGCGCTTGCTGGCGGTGATATTTTATTGCCTACGCCAACATATGGTGACATCGCCCGTTTTGGTCGCACACTTGGTTCAAAACTTATTGAAGTACCGGTCAGTGATGACATGGCCATCAATTTGGATGCTATCCGCGCCGCAATGACGAAGAATGTGAAATTAATATATCTTTGTAATCCAAATAATCCAATTCCAACCATCATTGAAAAAAATGCTTTAATAGAATTCATCAATGAATATTCCGACCAGGCAACAGTATTAATTGATGAAGCATATTTTGAATATGTGGATAATGAGAATTACGAGAGCATGATCGGCATGGTCAAAGAAAATAAAAATGTGATTGTTACACGCACCGCATCAAAAATTCACGCATTTGCCGGCATGCGCTTTGGTGTCTGTTATGCGCATCCCGATATTATTAAAAAAATGTTCGGATTATTCACAAACACATTAGCTCTTCCAGCAATGCGCGGCGCGATCGCCAGTTATCAGGATATGGAATATCAAGCTTTTTTGAGACAGAAAAACAAAGAATGCCAAACAATCGTTTCCAATATGCTTGATGAACTAAATCTTGAGTACGTGAAAAGTAATGCGAACTTTATCTTTTTCAATGCGGGACGCCCATCTAAAGAAGTCGCTGAAATTATGAAAAAACATCATATTCTTACTGGTAGAGAATTCGCACCATTTACAAACTGGGTGAGATTAAGTTTATCAAAACCGGAAGAAATGCAATATTTCGTTGAAAAATATAAGCAAGACTTCGGTTAATCATAAAATATCAGGGAGGATATAATGACAGGAAAATTAACAAGAAGAGACTGGTTAGTCGGAACGTCAGCCGTCGCTGGCGGCGTTATGCTTGGAAGTAGTGCATCCGCACAAGACATGGGCAGCATTATGAATATGGGGGCACCAATTAGTCCTGAAAACCCAATTCGTATGACCAATAATGAAAACCCTTATGGTATCAACCCAAAGGCGATGAAAGTCATAGTTGAGGCCTATAAGCGTGCTCATACTTATAATTTCACCATACGAGGAGAATTAACCAAAGTCATTGCTGAAATGGAAAATATTCCGGAAGAATGCATTGCCGTTGGCGCCGGGTCAGGCGAATACCTAATGGCAACAGGCGCTCTTTGCGGTATGTCAGGCGGTGATATGATCGCCCCTTATCCAACATTCGGTGGTATTTTAAGGTCCGCAAGAAATTTCGGTGCCAATATCATTACTGTCCCTGTAGCAGATGACTTAACCATTGACTTAGATGCGATGAGAAAAGCCGTTACAGATAAAACAACGTGTATTTATCTCTGTAATCCAAACAATCCAATCCCAAGCATTATTGAAAAAAATGCATTGGAAGAATTCTGTCTTGAATTTTCGAAAAAGGCGATGATTGTGATTGATGAGGCGTACTATGAATATGTACGTGATGATAGTTTCTCAACGATGGCACACCTTATTAAAGATAATCCAAATATTGTTGTTTTAAGAACCGCTTCAAAAATTCACGGGTTTGCAAATGTGCGTGTTGGCTTTGCCTTTGCTCACCCAGATACTATTCGTGAACTAATGAAATTTCGTTCTGGCACAACATCTTACCCTGCATTAATGGGCGCTACCACGAGCTATCAAGACGCTGACTATCATAAATTTGTTATCGATAAAAACTATGAATCGCTTAACATTCTATATAAGATGTTCGACGAATTAGATCTTCCATACGTTAATGCACATGCTAACTTCGTATATTACAATGCAAAACGGGATGCGAAAGAAGTAAGAGATAAATTGCTTGAATCAGGCATATTGGTCGGTAGACCTTATGAACCATATAAAAACTGGGTTCGCATTAGCACAGCAAAACCAGAAGAAATGAAATATCTTGTCGAAGTTTATAAACGGGACTTTGGCTAAACTATTAACCTTTAAGGGGATAAAACATGAGAGAATTAACAAGACGTGACTGGTTAAAAGGCACATCATCATTGGCTGCCGCAGGACTAGCCTATGCAACTTCCGCGCAAGCTCAAAGCGTAACTTTGAAGGGATATACTCCCACGAAAGAGAACCCTATCCGTATGAGTGCCAATGAAAACCCTTATGGTGTTGCACGCGCAGCACATAAAGCAATGGCTGGAGCATACGATGTATCTCATTTATATGGCGGGTCCGGTCGCCGTGAATTATTAAAGCTCTATGCGGATATGAATGGCGTAACCCCTGAAAATATCCTACTTGCTAGTGGATCAAAAGAAGTGCTTAAAGTTATGGCACTTATCACCGAACTTAATGGTGGTAAAGTAATGGCTGCTAACCCAACATATCACGATCTTGTTCGTTATAGCGAATGGGTTGGAACCGACATCATTTGGGTAGAAGTCAAAAAAGACGATATGTCAATTGACCTGGATGCCATGCGCGCCGCTTATACGGATGATGTAAAAATAATCTATCTATGTAATCCAAATAATCCAATTCCAACCATAATTGAAAAGAAAGCATTACAAGAATTTGTGATGGAAATGTCGCAAAAATGTATCGTCTTTGTTGATGAAGCTTATCATGAATATGTAACCGATTCTAACTATGGTTCAATGGCACAAGTGGCTGCAACGACTGATAATGTTATTGTTTCAAGAACCGCGTCAAAAATTCATGGGTTTGCTGGCGTTCGGGTTGGGTTTGCAATCGCTAAGCCGGAACTTCTCAGAAAAATAAACCGCCGCGTTACGGGTACAGTTGCAACCCCGTCTGTTCATGGTGCACTTGCCAGCTACAAAGATAAAGAATTTATGGATTTCGTAATTCAAAAAAACAAAGAAGGCTTAGAAGAAGTCTATAAAGTTTTTGAGAAGCACAAAGTAAGACATTTTAAATCAAATGCTAACTTCACCTTCTTTGAAACCGGTATTGATTTTGCTGAAGTGAGAGACCGTTTCCTAAAGCACGGTATTAATGTCGGTCGCCCCTTCCCGCCATTCCTTGATTGGGCAAGAGTGAGCATTCAAAAACCAGAAGATATGAAATATTTTGCTGAGGTTTATGAAAAAGAGTTTGTTTCATAAACTTGATAACAAATTGAAATTAAAAGAGCATTGTCAATTGTGGCGATGCTCTTTTTTTATGTGTTAAATCTATCCGTGACTTTTTCAGAAAAATCGTTATCTTAAGTTATATTATTTCATAACATTATTAAAAATATAAGGAACTAGTAATGACAAATGATATATCAAGACGTGATTGGTTGCGTGGTGGCTCAGCGGCTGCCGTTGCAATGGTAATGGGTAATAGCCGCGCTTTAGCGCAGGACATGGCAGTTCCCGGCTTTAAACCAACAGCAGAAAACCCCATTCGTTTAGGGACGAATGAAAATCCATACGGCATTTCGCGGGCAGCCCGCAATGCCATTATCAAAATGTTCGATACGGCCCATCATTATGGTCGCGGAAAATATATGGAACTCATACAGACACTTGCTGAAATGGAGGGCGTTGAGCCTAAAAACATCACTTTTTCTAGTGGCTCAGGTGAAATTTTAAAAACGCTTGGCTTAATTACCAAAGTAGAAGGGGGGCGCGTTCTAACCGCTGAGCCGACATATCATGATTTAACAAGATATGCTGAACGCCGTGATGTTCCAATTACACGCGTTCCTGTTGATGAAAATATGACCATTGATTTGGATGCCATGCGTGAAGCGTATACAGATGATGTCAGCATTATCTATCTTGTAAACCCAAACAATCCACTTCCAAGCATTATGCATAAAGATAAGTTACGCGATTTTTGTATTGATATGTCTAAAAAGTGTCTGGTCTTTATTGATGAAGCATATCATGAGTATGTTGAAAATCCAGATTATGAAACAATGGTGCCATTAACAGCCACGCATGAAAATATCGTTGTCGCCAGAACGGCCTCTAAAATACATGGATTTGCGGGTGTAAGGCTTGGTATCGGTTATGGCTCCGAAGCATGGATTAGGAAAATTCGTGAATTCATGACAGGTGGCACAAACCAACTGGCTGTTGCGGGAGCTGCAGAAAGCTATAAAGATACGGAAACACAAGATTTTCTGCGCCGTAAAAATCGTGAATCGCTTCAGATTACATATAATCTTTTCGATAAACATGGCGTTGAATATGTGAAATCAAATTCCAATTTCATCTTCTTTAAAACCGGAAAAGACATCCAAGAAGTCCGAAAAATGTTTAGTGAAAATGGTATCATCGTTGCGCGTCCCTTCCCGCCATTTCTTGATTGGTGCCGTGTAAGTATGGGCAAACCTGAAGATATGCAATATTTCGCCGAAGTTTACGAGAAACTGTTCACCTGACATTCGGCATCATTTTTATTCACTAAGGCACCGTACTATCATAGCACGGTGCCTTTTATATTTTTGGTGACATCGACTAATTATTTGCTATCCTGATTACATAAATCACAAAAAAGGGAAGAAGAATGACTGAAATTACCAGAAGACAATGGCTCATAGGCGGAACGGCGCTTGCCGGTAGCCTTATGTTAGCTCAAAATGCCCATGCACAAAGTGTCACCATTGAAGGGTATACGCCAACCCCGGAAAATCCCATCCGTATGAGTGCAAATGAAAACCCCTACGGTATAAGCAAAGCGGCAAGTAAAGCAATGCACGAAGCGCACCAATATGGCCATCTATATAGTGGTGGTGGTGCAAGAGGCCCGCTAACTGAACTCATTGCAATTATGGAAAAAGTACCTACAGAAAATGTTATGGTGGCTGGTGGGTCAGGTGAGATCTTAAAAACACTGGCCCTTATGGTCGCAATGGAAGGTGGCAAAATTCTTGCCCCGAACCCAACTTATGATGATACCTTTATGGATTATAGTAACCGTCGCGGCATTGAAAAAATATGGGTGCCTGTTGCCGATGATCTATCAATTGATTTAGATGCAATGAAAGCAGCATATACGGATGATGTTAAGATCATCTATCTTTGTAATCCAAATAACCCTATCCCAACTGTCATGCACGGTGAAAAATTAAAAGAATTCTGCAAGGAAATGTCGCAAAAATGTTATGTTTTTGTTGATGAAGCATATTTTGAATATGTTACTGATCCAAACTATCAAACTATGATACCACTCGTCACAGAATATCCAAACGTTGTTGTGACACGCACTGCTTCAAAAATTCATGCATTTGCTGGGGTTCGAATTGGTTTCGGTTTTGGTTCAACAGAAATGCTTGCAAAAATTAAAAGCCTTATGACAGGCTCAATTAATGGACCCGCTATGTGGGGCGCGATTGCAAGTTATAAGGACACTGAATACCAAAATTTTGTTCTGCGTAAAAATGCAGAAGCACTTCAAATACTTTATGATTTCTGTGAAAAACACAATATGCGTTATATAAAATCAAATGCGAATTTCACATTTTTTGAAACAGGAATGGATTCAAAAGAAGTTAATGCGCGTATTCTTAAACACGGCATATTAATTGGACGCCCGTTCCCACCTAAGTTAGATTGGATGCGGATCAGTACAGCCAGACCGGAAGATATGCAATTTTTTGTTGAAGCATATGAAAAAGAATTCTTTAGCTAAAAAGTTATAAAAACCCAAAGAAAAAGGGCGCTCTCTAATAAAGAGACGCCCTTATTTTTTAATGATTAACAGGATTATGAGTTTTCTTTAATCCATGCTTCAAAATCACCTTTTGCCGTATTACCGACTTTCATCGCTGATACTTCGCCATTTTTAAACATAAGCATTGTCGGAATACTACGCACACCATATTTAGTAGGCGCTTCAGGGTTTTCATCAATATTCACCTTGGCAAATGTTACATCACCATAACTATTTGAAACTTCCTCAAATACAGGACCAAATTGTTTACAAGGTCCGCACCATTCCGCCCAAAAATCCACTATTACTGGTTTATCAGAATTCAAAACTTCTGCTTCGAAATCGGCGTCTGTTACTGCTTTAATGCTCATGTTTTTTCCTCAAATTAAATCAATATGTAGTGAACATAAGAAGCCCTCATACCTTCGTCAAGGGGAAGGATGTTAAAATGTAAATTTATTTAATAACTCGTCTGGAATTTCCATTAATTCTGCGATATCCGTCCATAATAAAAAGCATTTAATTGTTTTATCTGGATAGACTTCTTTTAAGACGGCTTTATAGGCGGCCATT
The DNA here is from genome assembly GCA_002390425.1 of Kordiimonadaceae bacterium UBA4441. Lineage (GTDB taxonomy): Bacteria > Pseudomonadota > Alphaproteobacteria > Sphingomonadales > Emcibacteraceae > Pseudemcibacter. The sequence goes on from DGPL01000010.1 coordinate 54,706, forward strand.
TGTCTTTGATAAATTTTTGGAACCATTTCAGGACTTCTTGCAGGTGGTCTATTGGTTTTATAATCTATGATTAAAACCTCATCATTATGAACCGCCAAACGGTCAACTTGTCCACTTAATGTAAAATCACCAACTTGACCTACGATTGGTACTTCAGAACGACTATTAGGACCAAACAGTCCTTCTAAAGACGGACTGTTTAATATTTCTAACACTTCATTTTCAATGTCCGCAATTTGCTCAATAGATAATTCATGGGCATCTTGTTTCAAATAACGTTCAATTGATATTTGCCATTCATCAGAATTCTTATTTGGTAATATTTCTAACAATTTATGAATTAACCTACCTCGATGGTATTTTCGTTTATCCTGTTTCATTTGCTCAGCAATTTTTAAAGGGCTTCTTACCACTTCTTCATCTTCATCAATTTTTGATGGTGATAACGGCTTAGAAGGCATAGGTTCAACCATCGGTGTATTAAATGCCCACGATGGTAATTCCTTTACTTGATCATCCTTAATGAGTGGCGTTTTTACATCTCCTGCGGTTTTTGTGCCCTTCTCTAACCTTAAGACAAGTTCGCCCTTAACATCAATTTCTTCAGTACCGTACATATTATCAACGGCATTACGAATTAAATCATACCAATTTCCATCTTTACGCCCTCGTTTATCTTCCCACCCCGTGACATAAAGTTGATCTTCAGCACGTGTCATAGCAACATATAAAAGCCGCTTATTTTCATTTTCAATTTCACGTTTACGCTCATCAAACGCTGTTTTTGCGATGTCGACGCGCGTCTCTTCATTTCTTACATAAAGCAAGTGTTCGCTTAAACCTTCTTTATGCCAATATAAATTATCCTTTAATCCTGAACTTTGACACGTATCTGGAAGAAAAACGATCGGTGCTTGAAGTCCTTTTGCACCATGGACGGTCATAACTCTAACCATACCGCCCCCCTGATCCATTTCCCTTTTAATTTTAATGTCGCCTTTGGTGAACCAATTTAAAAACCCTTGCATTGACGAAATATTATTTTGTTCATATTTCATTGCCTGATTTAAAAATTCATCAACTGGATCATTAATTTGCTCCCCAAGTCTAGCAATTAATTTTTGACGACCACCACGTGCAGATAGCAAATAAGTAAAAAAATCAAATGGTGGATAAAAATCCGCATAATTGGTTAGGTCAGTTAAGGCATCAGCCGCTTTTCTAAAACTGTCCCGCTCATTTCTGCGTTTCAAAAGCGCCTGCCATAAGCTTTCATTTTTACCCCGCGGGTTCGCAAGATCAAAAAGGTCTTCTTCTTCCAAACCAATAAAAGGGCTTTTTAAAACAACAGCCAATGTCAGGTCATCACTTGGCAAAAGCGTAAAATTGGCAACGGCCATCAAATCCATAACAGGTAATTGTTCCGTTAAAACCATTTGATCAAGTCCTGCGACATTAATACCGCGCATTTTTAAAGAACTGATCATATAGTGTACAAATTCTTTACGTTTTTGCACGAGGATAAGAATATCCCCTGCTGTTATCGGGCGACCTTTGGATGGCAAAATCTTCTTGCTATCAATCCAATTCTTAATTTGATCCGCGATTTTCTCAGCTACGATTTGTTTTGGATCATGACTTGCTTTTTGAATAACGGGCGGTGACCAATATTCGTCTTCTTTAACCTCTGGTGGCTCAATAGTATCCCATACTTCAACCAATCCGTGTTCATCTTTTCGGTACGTGTCATGTATAATTTCAGCATCATTAAATGATATGGCAAAGCGTTTTTCTTCATGTTCAAACACTTTATCGACAGTATCTAGAACGGCTGCCGTTGAACGGAAAGATAAATTCATCGGCACTTCAACAAATTTTAGCCCTGCATCATGTGCTTGTTTGATGAAATATCGTTTATTTTCATCAAATTTTCTCGGCTCTGCTTTTTGAAACGAATAAATTGATTGTTTAATATCACCAACAGCAAAAATTGTACGGCCCCCATTATCGCTTTCGTCACGTGCACCGGCACCATCAAAGAATTCTTGTGATATTTTACGAATAATATCCCATTGCGCCGGGTTTGTATCTTGCGCTTCGTCAATAAGAATGTGATCGATACCTTCATCAAGCTTAAACAAAATCCAGCTGGCATCAATTTTTTGTACGAGCTCGCTTACTTTTCCAATTAAATCATCATAATCAACAACATTACGGCTTTTCTTACGTTGATTATATTTATTAATCAGCTCAAACCCGATCCTTAAAATATTGCTCGTGTTTTCAAAAAGGGAAAATTTTCTTAGCCGTTCAATCACAAACATAACTCTTTCAGCTTCTTTAAATAACATCTCAAGATCAAGCGGATATTCATCGGATATTTTTTTAGTCGCAAGCTTCGCACGTATTTCATTTTTCGCCGTTAAAAAAGCTCCTTTATAAATGCCAAAACCATCAATTCTATTATCCGTATTATTCAACCATTCGAATATCAAAGCACCACGATCTTGATCGGTTTTAGTACCCGTTAATAGTTTCTTTGCTGCTTCTTCAATTTCAGTTGAATTTAAAAATTCATCATCACATGCCGCTTCTAAAATACTTTTTCTTGTGTCTTTTTTCTCAAAACCTAATAAACTTTTCAAACTTGCGATCAGACGGTCAAATGAATGTGAATTTCGTTTAAACAGAGTTTCCAAACCACCCCGTTCATTGGTTAAGCCCCTCATTAAATCGGTAAAGGTGCTTTCCGCGTGCATGCTTGATATTTGTTCTAATGATTTACTAAGCTCGTCACGCTCTCCGTACGCGATCTCAAGCAAAAGTTCATCTTGCGAGAGACGCAATTGTTCATTGATCGTAATATCATCCAAAAGATCAAAATTTGGCGCAATGCCAGCTTCGACAGGAAACCGCCCCAATAAGGACTGACAGAATGAATGGATTGTTTGAATTTTTAAGCCGCCCGGCACATCAAGAACTTTTGCAAATAATTTACGCGCTAGAAGCAGTTGATCTTTTTCAGGGGCTTTCCCTAAAACACTCTCAAGCTCGGAATATAACTCGGCTTCATCCATTGTGATCCAAGTAGACAGCCGTTTATTAACGCGAATTGCCATTTCTGCGGCTGCGGTATTGGTATACGTCAGACATAAAATCTTATCAGGGCGACTGCCCGATAACATTAACCTCAGCACGCGATTGGATAATACGAATGTTTTACCTGTACCCGCCGATGCCCCAACCCAGACCGAAGCATTAGGGTTCGAGGCACGTAATTGTTCAGCTGTTTGCTTAACCATCAGCCCTCTCCCCATTCTTTCGTGCGGGCTAGGTGATCAAAGTCACCATATCCTTTTTCAAGTGGGTTTGGATTACTTAAATAGGGTGTTTTCTCCATATCAAACGTCGTGACAAGCTTAATTAACCCGTCATATGATTGCTTAGTGAGCTCTTCAATATCTATCTTGGCTTTGCCACTTGCTTTAAGGCTATATGATTTAATGTCACCGGGTTTTTCGCCCCCTTTTAATTCCCAATAAGATAGCTCAGAGACTGATCTGGTCGACTGCAATGAGAAACCACCTTTTGTGGCGATAACGGCTTCTAAGGATAACTGCGGCGCATATCCTGCCCTGATTTGATTGATCTTTGGACTGCTGCCTGTTTTATAATCAATAATATTTAACGTACCGTCCGGTAGTAAATCAATTCTGTCTGCTGTCGCGTCCAAAGTAAATTCACCACCAACTAAATCTTTCAGTTTTACTTGTCCAACTGTTTCTGTTGCCAATGTCTTTATGGTTTCTCGGCGTTTTGCTTCATTATCCACAAACCATTTTGCTATTTGCTTAAACCTAGGCCACCAAAAAGTGCGCACTGTTGGTCTATCTATTTTTTCTTTAAAATAGTTCTTACCGATATCTAATAACTTCTGATAGGCATCATCCGGCATATGATCATCATATTCATTCATAAAATCATCAAGAATATCATGAAGAATAATACCCTTATCAATGGCACCTGGATCCTGATCCAGCTCATCAAGTTTTTTTAATTTAAGTATTTTACTCGCGTAAATGCCATAAGGATCCTGCATCCACTGTTGAATACGGGTTACTGATAATTTACGCGGCCTTGCAGATATAGGCGGCGTTGGCGCAGGCGATTTAATGATTGTTGTCTCTGCTGGACTATCTATTTCTTTATAGAAAGAAAGCCATTTTTTGCTTTCTTTTTGATGATGCTCATCACCAATGATTGCATGAAGTCGATTTAACCAGCGTGATTTGACGGTCGGTGTACCCTCTTGCTTTTCTGATCTCGTAATCACAACATTTTTTGCGCTTGCCGTCTGTACGAAATCATGTGCACTTAAGCCTATTTTCTGCTCAAGTCCCGGCATGCCAAAATCTTTTCGCATTGGTCTGCTCATCCATGGGTCATCCCCTGCATCAGGCGGCCAATTACCTTCGTTTAATCCTGATAAAATCATTAAATCCGCATGTTGAAGTCTTGCTTCCAGTGGTCCCCAAATATTTAATCTTGGGTGCTGCCCATATTTTGAACGGACGGTGACTGGTTTCATGAATTGCTCGAAAAGTGTAGCATATTGGTTGCTATTAAAATTACGCATGTAGGGTGCCGCTTGTTGCAAATCTTCAATTAATGTTGCTGCGGCTTCACCGTCATCGCCTTTCCATAATCGTTTATCACCTGAAATTTTATCGGTTGCCGCTAAATTCTCAGCCATTTCAATATGAGCGAGCAGCATTTCTTCAAATGTGACGTCTGGTTTGGCCATTAACGCATCAAAAGGTTCAATTGCTTTTTGAATTGAACACCACCACTCATATAATTCATCATCCTGACCACTTTCATGGGCCATAATCTTTTCATAACCATAAAGCCCGGCTGATGGCCTAGGACCGCGTAAATATCGACGTTCAAATTGTCTGACATTTCCCCTAAAGTCCGCGATTTTTTTACCGCCAGACATAAGCGGGTGTTTAAGGGCACTCATTAATGATACCGGGCTAAAGTTCTCCATCACCATTTCTGCAGTAAGCCTTAAATATACCCCAACGGCTTTGTTAAAAAGCGGTGTTCCCGCACTATCATCAATTTCAATATTCCATCGTCTTAATTCACCCGCAACTTGTCTTGCAAGCATTCGATCTGGTGTGACGAGCGCCGCCGTTTTACCCGGGGTTTCTAACTGCTCCCTCATCATCATCGCGATAATGCCTGCCTCTTCACGATTTCCCGGTGTAACAATTTGTTTAATGTCTTTTATTTCCGGTTTTATAAGGTCACGCCAATGATGGGTTGTCTCCGCAGGGCGCATTATTTCACGAAATAGAATAGTTTTCTCATTATCAATTTGCGGTGCGCTTCCATCCCAATTATTAATTTCAATTCTGTCAGCGCCAATAATTTCAAGCAAATGTTTCATAGTCGTTTGTGGATGGGTGTCCTCTATTTTTCCCCAAATTTCATCATCAACATTTTGATCTATTCCCGGTAATACAATCATACCTTTAGGCAGTCTTGAAATAATTGAAAGAAGTTCACCCGTCGCTTTAACGGAACCTGTTGAACCGGCGGCAATAATGGGATGTTCCGGTGGGTTATTTAACCAAGTCTCTTTTAACGCCTGCAATAAATTATTACGCCTTAACGCACTATCCATATAGCCCGTAGTCGCTAGAACATGTGGCCAACCTTCCGTTAGGATTTTTAGAAATTCCAATGTTTGTTGCCAATGGATGGCGTATTCTGCGGGTACGATATCTTCTATTGAATGAAAATTGATCTCTTCGGTTTGAACTTGATCAAGTAACTGACCTAATGCTTCTGCGAGAACGGCACATCCAGAATTTTCTGGAATATCTTCTCCGCTTTTTTTATACCAATCATGAATAATATTCATAAGAAGCATTTGCCGCATATATGGTGGCACAGAAGGCATTATGGAAAGATCATCATAAAGCGTACCACCACCCATTATCAAACCATCTTCATCAACATCCCCAATGGGTTGCATATTCGGTAATACAATCGGTTTTCCGTCACTGATCCTTAAAAATGCTTCTCGTAAGGACCGAACGGCACGTCTGTTTGGTAATAAAATTAAAACTTCACTTAAAGAAATTGGGTCATGGCCAAAACGTTCAATTATGCCGGTCGCGAGCACATCAACAAAAGATTGATGCGCCGGAATATTATATATTTCGGGATTTTTTTTAAGCCGTCTTGGCATAGGCTTTTTATTTCCCCTTTAATCGTTTCTCTGTTTCCCCAATCGCTTCAGGGGTGCCGACATGATACCATGATCCAGTGTGAACGATACCGAATAATTTCTTCTGTTTTTCAGCGCGGTCAAATAATATTTTTAAACTGAATGGCTCATCGGGCGTATCTTCAAAGCATTCAGGACGAATGATCATAATACCACTATAAAGATAATCAGCAGTACTGCTATTCCCTCGCCAAGATAAACAACCATCCTTTGCCATATGGAAATCACCTGCACCGTCATGACCGTGTGCTGCTTCTCTTTTAATAAGCAGCATAAGCATATCCATATTATCATCCCATGTGGTCGCTAATCTGGTTAATGCATCAAGCCCTTCGTTTTGCCATATCATGTCACTATTCATGATAAAAAATGGCTCATTTGAGAGCTGCTTAAGGCCTTTTTTGATCCCCCCACCGCTATCCATCAACAAGTCGCTTTCATCAGATAATAATATTTCTGGACGCCAATCAATACGCTCATTTACAAACATATCTATTTGATCGGTATGATGATGCTTGTTTATCACGGCACGTTTAACACCCGCCCACGCTAAAGCATCAAGTGTCCAGGTTAGCATTTCTTTTCCAGCAACCTTAATAAGTGGCTTTGGCATATCTTCGGTAAGCGGCAGCATACGAGTTCCCAATCCAGCAGCTAAAATAATCGCCTGATCAGGGTTTAATTTTTTCGCCATTAACGGCACATCGCGAAGGTTCGGTATATTTTCGTCCAACCAACCTTTCACACGTCCTAATGATGGATGCTCTAAGCAGCGCTCCAATAATCCCCACATACGTGGCTGAAGCCCTAAATAAGCATCTTTGCCGTCTCTTAAATAAAGTCGTGCAAATATACCGATGATCTTAATATTTCTTTGAGCGCCCAGGATAGCATAATGTTCTTTAAACTTTTCAAGATTAAGATCCATTTCACCCGCATAATATGCAACCATTTCTTCTTCAACTTTTGGAGTCACATCTCTTCTGGCATCCTGTAATAGCGACACAAGGTCATATGCTAAATGGCCTAAAACCGCGTCCTGAAAATCCAATTGTCCTATGCCACCATCTTCCATATCAAGTAAATTTTCAGCATGATAATCGCGAAGCACCATGCATTCTTGAATATTCGATATTTCAGATAACGCATCACGCCAGATATCCATAAATTCTTCACGTTTTTGAATTGATAAACGTTTTCCATGTATTGCCGGATAATACCAATCCGTTAAAAGGGCAATCTCAGTCAAATAAAGCGCCATATCATAGATTGGCAATTCATATTTTTGATCGTTCAGGGGCAAAACATTTGGGACATCGTGCTTATTTAATGATATCAGCTCATCTAAGGCCCTTTTATATAGTGAAGCTTCTTTTTCTGGCTGCCTTTCTAAAACTCTTTTAAAAAGGTCATCCCCAAGATCTTCTAATAATAAAAATCCTTTATCAAAATCAAATGCATATATTGCGGGTGCCCTTAATCCTTTTGAATGAATATATTTTGCCACCGCAAAAAATGGCCTCGTATCTTCAAAAAAAGGTGGGGCATCCATAAGCACTGCTTTTTTATTTCCTTGCACCACCCTGTCGTAACGCCGAAATGATGCATCACCAGCAAGCGGTGTTATTTCTGCATTTGCCCATTCCGTAGTCGCGAGAAATTTTCTAATGTCGTCTTTTCGGCTCATACTATACTTTTAAGTCCTTTAATCTAATTGCCCAATAATCATCGCAGATAATTTTTATATTTCTCGATCCTTCATCATCCCCCATGGAAAGCATTATTTTTAAATGCCCATCAGGTAAATAAGACCCCATTTTGTCAGGCCATTCAATCAAAGTAATTGCAGTGTCAAATCCATCTTCTATCCCTAATTCTAAAACGTCTTCGCTATTTTCTAATCGGTATAAATCAAAATGCCAAATCGCTGGTTTTTGCTGATCATCAAGTTCAGGTTCATATGTTTGCAGAAGGCTGAATGTCGGGCTTGGAACATCCTCGTGGTATCCTATTGCATGAATTAGTGCGCGACAAAATTCTGTTTTTCCTGCTCCTAATGTTCCTTCAAATGTGATGATATCTCCGGTTTTAAGGGTGGCGGACAATTGATTTGCAAACAGACGCGTAGCCTCTAAATTTTGAAGATTAAAATTTAACTCTCTCATGACAATAACTGCGGTATCTCACTGTATTTGCCTTGCTCTTGAATATCCTCAAATTCAGGTAGTTCTTTTGGCAGTCTACATGTCAATTCTGAACCAATTCCTAAATCGGATTCAACTATCACTTCGCCACCATGAATTTCAACAAATATCTTCACCAGTGATAACCCTAATCCTGTTCCTTTTCCTTTGGGAACGTTTGATCCCGTATAGAATTTTTCAAAAATTTCTTCTTTTTCATCCGGCTCTATTCCAATACCGTCATCACGGATGCTTATAAAATAATTTTGTTCATCTTGCCACGTTCTCACATCAATATGGCCAGATTCAGATGTAAATTTAACCGCATTACTTAAAAGGTTAGAAACAGAATGCTGAATTCGCTTAGGGTCAGCTTTAACGGTCGTTAATTCTGGATCATAATCCACATTAAGATGAATATGTTTTTGCTTAACTCTTTCATCAACTTTTCTAATCACATTATCAATCATTTCTGGCAAGTTAAATTCAGACGCTTCAATGGAAAGACCACCGGCCTCAATAACAGAAAGGTCAAGAATATCATTAATAAGATCAAGTAAATAATCTGAAGCACTCAGTATATTTCGCATATATTGATGTTGCTGCTCATTGAGTGGACCTTGATATTCTTTTTTAAGAAGTTCCGCAAAACCCAAAACACTATTAAGCGGATTTCTAAGTTCATAAGACATATGGGCTAGGAAATCTGTTTTAATATTTTGGGCTTCTTCTAGGGCTTCGTTGTGCTTTCTTAATGAATATTCAACACGGAAACTATCAGTTACGTCGATAAAAATGAGAAGAACCGCACCATCTGGCAATGGTACTAATGAATAATTGATCACTTTTTCATTGGTTAGTTTAAATTGTCCTGATGATGCTTCTTTTTTTACTTCTCCCCCAACGATCATGGTTTTGAGACCTTCCATGCCGTCAAAATCATGCATGATTTTACCGCACCGATCTAATACATCGTAGGCATGCGGATCCGCTTTTAAGAATTCATTTGATACTTCCCAAATGTTAGTAAAACCATCATTAAAAAGCTTCAATCGTCCATCAAAGCCAAACACTGCAATACCTTCATTGAGATTATCAAGTGTCTCGCGCTGCACTGCAATAAGTGTGTTATATGAGCTTTCGAGCGCAAAATAATCCGTCACATCTTCATAGAACACCAGCATTCCACCCATTGGATGGTGCTGCATCACTACCCTTAAGGTTTTACCGTCAGGTAAATGCATCATACTTTCAACCGGATCAATGACCTCTTTATAGGCTTCTAATTGACGCTGCTTCCATTCTGGAAAATTGGCTTGTTCAGGTAACTTTCTGGCTTCTCTTAAGGCTTCTAGAATTTCACTATAACTTGGGTGACTAAACAGTATGCTTTCTGGAAGCCCCCATAAACGAAGATATGCTTTATTATAATATTCTAATCTCATCTCACTATCAAAAATAGCAACCGCCGTTGAAAATTTATCAGGTGTTTCAGCATAAGATACTGTATGATCGGCTAAGTTCCCTCTTGCCTCTTCTAGTTCCGTGATATCTTGAGCATATCCTAATATTGCTTCTTTATTTTCATCGACTTCATAAGGAATATTATTAAAGTCCATTGATTTGCGTTCACCACCCAAAACAATAAAATGACTTTCAGATTGTCCCTCACCAGTTATAGATACAGATTCAGCCATACTCCTCAGGCTTACCCCAAGCGTATTAGTCGTAAGTTCCAAATTTTTATCGATGACATTTTTATATGTTATGCCATCAACCGCATCAACATATGCTTTATTAACCCATTGAAAATTAAGATCTTTCCCTCTAATCCATATGGGAAAGTTTGTCATATTTAGGGCATTTTCTAAAAGCTTTGCTTTATGTGCTGTGTCGCTTGCTTCAGCTTCTTGAAAACGCTGTATTTTTTCAGAAACCGTATTATCTTTAAACCATACAATATAGCACTTTGTATTTAATTGGTGATCAATTACGACATCGCCAATAATTGACAAATGCATGTTAAATTGAGCAAGTTCTATTTGTTGAGAAAAATTTTTGCCTTCATTAAGCAAGCTTTGAATATTTTCGTCAAATTCATTCTGGTCATCTTGCGTAAATCTGGTTTTCAAATCATCCATATCATCGGGCATGGTTTCATCTTCAAACCGAATATTTATGGCTGACTTTAAAATAAGTTCTTTATTATCATTCCATAAATAAAAACTTTCTTCACGTGCCAAAATAGCACTTTTAAGAAAGCTTTCATTTTTAGACGCTTGTAAAAATAGTTTTTCGCTTTTTTGACGTTTAAGGAGAAGCCAAATTATCAAGAATATTGTCAGTATGAAAAAGACCGATAATCCGATCATAAACTGACCATCATCTGCTAGCTGATTATTATTAACCTCAGAAATTTGCGCAAAAGAATGTTCGACCATTAGTAACGAAAAACCAATAACCGATACCCCATTAATTAATAATGACTTAAAGCTAATTTTCCTATCCCCTTCACGGATAAATATCAAGCACTTACCTATTACAAAGATAACGACTTTATCCGTAAAAGAAAAGCCCGTTCATGGCATTTTACCAATGAACGGGCTTTAAAATTTTACTTCAAATAAATTTAGTAGCGGTAATGATCAGGCTTAAATGGACCATCAACTGAAACATCAATATATTTTGCCTGTTCTTCGTTCAGCTTTGTAAGCTGAACACCAAGTTTATCAAGATGAAGTAACGCCACCTTTTCATCCAAATGTTTTGGCAGTACATATACTTTATTTTCGTAGCTATCACCATTATTAAATAATTCCATTTGTGCGAGTACTTGGTTTGTGAATGATGCACTCATGACAAAGCTTGGATGCCCCGTTGCACAACCAAGATTAACCAAGCGACCTTTGGCTAATACGATAAGGCGTTTACCATCCGGGAAAATAACTTCGTCAACTTGTGGCTTCACTTCTTCCCATTTATAATTTTCTAGAGCAGCGATCTGAATTTCTGAATCAAAATGTCCGATATTACAAACAATGGCTCGGTCCTTCATTTCTCTCATATGATCTATGGTTATCACATCAAAATTACCCGTTGTTGTAACAAACACATCACCTCGTGAGGCCGCATTCTCCATTGTTACAACTTCATATCCTTCCATTGAAGCCTGCAGGGCACAAATAGGATCAATTTCTGTAACCAATACACGTGCACCCTGACTACGAAGTGACGCAGCAGAACCTTTACCCACGTCACCATAACCAGCAACCACAGCAACTTTACCAGCAAGCATCACGTCTGTTGCACGTTTAATACCGTCCACAAGACTTTCACGACAACCATAAAGATTATCAAATTTTGACTTTGTTACACTATCATTCACATTAATAGCCGGAACCGTTAAGCGACCTTCTTTTTCCATTTGATAAAGACGAAGAACCCCTGTTGTTGTTTCTTCTGAAATACCGTGGATATCTTCAAGTAATTCCGGGAAGTCATCATAAATCATTGCAGTCAAATCACCGCCATCATCCAAAATAACATTTGGACGCCAACCGTCCGGCCCGACGATAGTTTCACGGATACACCAGTTAAATTCTTCTTCATTCATTCCTTTCCATGCGAACACAGGTATTTTAGCATCCGCCATCGCCGCAGCGGCATGATCCTGCGTTGAGAAAATATTACATGATGACCAACGCACCTCTGCACCAAGTGCAATTAATGTTTCCATTAATACGGCCGTTTGAATAGTCATATGGAGGCAGCCAGCTATACGAGCCCCTTTTAAAGGTTGGCCTTTACCAAATTCTTCACGAAGCGCCATAAGTCCAGGCATTTCAGTTTCAGCAATATTGATTTCACGACGGCCCCATCCGGCACCTGAAATATCGGCTACCTTATAATCTGTAAATTCACTCATAGGTCTTTTGTCCTTAAATTTGATCAATTATTATTGATATTCTTAAAATTAATAAGTCTATACGCTCATATTTAAAAAACATCAAGCATAAAGAAATCTTTATATATCTATATATTGAAAAAATGTTAAAGAAAGAATATTGAAAGAATTAGCAATCTTCGCCAAATTTATTATCAATGAGCGATTCAATAGCATCTAAGGCCTCATCTTTTTGGGCCCCCTCACCTTCGATTTTTATTTGATCACCAATGGCCGCAGCTAACATCATCAATCCCATAATTGACGTACCACAGACAGAAGTGCCATCTTTAGAGACCGTAATTTTTGCATCATACTCTGCCATGAGAGTGACAAATTTGGCAGAAGCACGTGCATGTAGGCCACGTTTATTTTTAATCGTCAAGATACGACTATTGTCGTCGCTCAAAGCATCCATTAATTTTCACCGGATAAAACATGCGAAGCGATATTAATATACTTCTTCCCTGATTCTTGAGCGGCACTCACGGCCTCTTCCATAGTGCTATCAATCCGCACACTCGCTAACTTAATTAACATCGGAAGATTAATTCCAGCGATAACTTCTACATGGGTCGAATCCATAATAGAAATGGCAAGGTTTGATGGGGTTCCTCCAAACATATCCGTTAATAGAATGACGCCACTACCATCATCCACTTCAGTAACAGCATCAAGAATATCCTGACGGCGCTGCTCCATATCATCGTCAGGTCCAATAGAAATGGCTTGTAAAGCTGACTGCGGGCCAACTACGTGTTCCATTGCCGCTATAAATTCTTCAGCTAATCTGCCGTGTGTGACGACTACCATCCCGATCATTGGTAATTCCTTTTATAATATTTTTATTGGGTTAACTATAATATGACTTTTAAAGAAGGACAATTCCAATTTATCAGAACGTCAAAAATTTATATTGATAACTCACGATGAAGCAAATTTAGATTATGCTTATTTTCTTTTAATAAATGACAAAGCTTTTCAGCCATAAACACTGAACGATGCTTACCACCAGTGCACCCAAAAGCAATTGTAAGATATGATTTACCTTCTTTTTTATATTCAGGAATAAGCGTAACAATAAGAGACGAAATTTGTTCCCAGCTTTTATCAAAGATGGGATCTTTCATAATATATTCGCCAACCTTTTGATCTTGTCCGGTTTGTGGTCTTAAGACCTCGTCGTAATGAGGATTGCGTAAAAATCGTACGTCAAAAACTAAATCAGCATCTCTTGGAAGGCCTTTTGGGTATCCAAATGAGCATATCGTTATATTTAAGCCTTCATCATGTTTGCGCACAAAATGTTGAGAAAGCATTCTTCTTAAATCGTGAATATTTAGTTCCGATGTATCAAAAACGTAATCACTTTCGGCTTTGATAATTTGCATCATTTGTCGTTCACGTATGATGCCATCATTAATGGGGCGGTCTTTTGCTAGCGGATGGCGTCGCCTTGTCTCAGTAAATCTTGAAGCAAGAATTTCATTACTACTATCAAAATATAATATTGTTAAATCAATATCTACGTTGTCTCTAATCTGATTTAAGACTTGAATTATATTATCAGGTTGAAAATTTCGCGTTCTCGCATCTATACCAATAGCGAGTGCAGGATTTTTGTGATCTGGGTCATTCTTTTGCGCCAACTCAATTAAGCTTGGTAATAAATTAATGGGTAAGTTATCGATAGCCTCATAATCCAAATCTTCTAAAACGGATAAAGCCGTCGATTTACCAGCACCCGACATTCCAGTAATTAGTAAAACTTTTAAAAACTTATCATTTTTGTTTTCCATTACCTATTCCAATTTATCCATTATAAGATTTATTTTAGCAATTGCCGAAGAGCAAAACCCATCAAACTTATAAAATGGTATTTTAGCATTACCTTCCTCAAAATAAAGATCTTCCGGTAGCCTATCAATTAAATTTGGCGCTAATAATTCGAGAGCCAAGTCCAATTTCATTTCCTCTAAGAAATCGACATTCATTAACCCTACGCCGCGCACTTCAATCATACCGCCAATATTTGGCGCTGTCTTTGCTATTATCAGGTTATTTTCATTGATAATTTCTACATAATCATCAGACACTAGCGTTCCACCTGCGTCTAACAATCTAATTGCCAAGTCTGATTTACCCGCACCAGATTCGCCAAGAATGAGTATTCCTTTTCCTTTATATTCTACACATGATGCATGGTGTAATGTCATTCATATTCCCTAATCATCATAAAGTGGTAATAGTACCACGAATTTAGCACCAATAACCTTTTCTGATTCATCCATGCGGTTCTCGGCAAAAATCTCGCCACCATGAGCTTCAACAACTTGCTTACATATATTTAACCCAAGTCCAGAATGTTTTCCAAATGCTTCCCCCTTAGGTCTTTCAGAATAAAAACGATCAAAGATATTATCCAATTTATCAATGGGAATTCCTACCCCTTCGTCTTTAACAATAATTTCAACCATATTGTTGCGTCTTGAAAGTCTTAGCCAAATATTACCGTCCTTCTTAGAAAAGGATATAGCATTATCAAGTAAATTTCGAACCACTTGCCCCAACTGCCCCTCTAAACCGCGAACCATATAAGGTGCCGGTTTTCCGTCCTTGCCTTTAAAGCGCCTTTTCTTAATGTCTAAAATTAAGTTTGGTAGCGTATCCTGTTGAGTTGTAAGGTAAATATCTACAAGCGTTTCTAATAATGCCGTCAAATTCACTTGAGCTAATTGCGCATGCGACAATTCTGCATCAAGCCTAGAAACATCTGAAATATCCGTAATTAAGCGGTCTAATCTTTTTACATCTTCGCCGATAATGGCTCTCAGCTTTTTTATATCGTCTTCTGACTTTGCATATTCCATTGTTTCAATTGCACTACGCATACTTGTCAAAGGGTTTTTAAGTTCATGGGCAACATCGGCGGCAAAACTTGCCACAGCATCAATTTGTTTTTCTAATATTTCTGTCATGTCTTTTAATGAACGTGACAAATCACCAATTTCATCATTCCTAAATGATAAATCGGGAATGTCTGTTTTGCCACCCAAGCTTATATGATCCGCAGAGCGCGCTAATCGCAATACAGGGCGAACAATGGTTTTTGCCAAAAAGAGTGACATCAGCAAAGTAATTAAAAGTGCTGCGCAGAAGAATTGTATGATTATTAATCTCACATCCTGGACTGCTGCATATATGTCCCCTGTATCAGCCGAAAGCATCAACGCCCCTAAAACACGTCTAAAACGTTGAACGGGTACAGCGACAGTAATTATATTTCGTTCTGCATCTAACCTGCGCATCCTGCTGCTTTCTTCGCCGGCTAATGCATCAAGTAATTCCGGATAATCTTCAGCGGTTTCATCTTCGACTTCGTGGTATTCTTCAAGTTCATCTCTTTTTTGAATTTTATCAAGGAGTACACCCACTTCCCGATTAATAATTTCCCAGAAATCCTCTATACCTAATTCTTTAGGCATTGTGTTTTCAACGATTACCTGATTGATATTCAAATCACGACTGTCGATTAATAAATCATAATTAACCCCAAAATAACGTGTTCTAATATTAGTAACGCCCACCAGTCTCGTTAAAATATTTTTTGTAGGCTCCAACAAAAGCTCTGTTGAGTCAGGACCACCCGTAGCAGATTCGCCTAGCGCTCCTGCCATTATATTGGCATCTTTAACGAGTTCTTCAATGCGGGATTGCAAAAGTGTATTTTGCACTTGGTCGATGTATAAGACGCCAACGCCAAGAAAAATAAGCGCAAAAAGGTTAACCGCCATAATGCGGATTGTCAGCGGCGAAATGATACGCCGCTTTCTTAAGATGTGTTTTTTATTAGCTTTCACTATACCTATATCCGACACCGTAGAGTGTCTCTATACCGTCGAATTTATCATCAACTTTACGGAATTTTTTTCTTAGACGTTTAATATGGCTATCGATCGTACGATCATCAACATAAATATCATCATTATAGGCAACATCCATTAACTGATCACGACTTTTCACATGTCCAGGATGTTGTACAAGCGCCTGCAATA
The DNA here is from genome assembly GCA_002390425.1 of Kordiimonadaceae bacterium UBA4441. GTDB lineage: Bacteria > Pseudomonadota > Alphaproteobacteria > Sphingomonadales > Emcibacteraceae > Pseudemcibacter. The sequence continues at coordinate 71,188 of DGPL01000010.1, forward strand.
TTAGGAATTCCGTAACCGTTAATTTAACGTCTTTGCCGTCCCAATCACAAATATGACGAACGGGGTCGATTTTTAAGCGCCCCCTAACAACTACTCCACCTTCATCTTCGTCTTCACTTTCCACTTTTTTGATGGCATCCATCCGGCGTAAGATTGTTTTAATTCGTTCAATTAACAACCGTTGTGAAAATGGTTTTTTAATATAATCGTCAGCACCCATTTTCAAACCGAGCATCTCATCAATTTCATCATCTTTAGAGGTAAGAAAGATAACGGGCAAAGATTGTTTTTCTCTTAATCTACGCAGTAGCTCCATACCGTCCATACGCGGCATTTTTATATCTAGTACGGCTAAATCTCCAGGGTTACCACTCATCCCCTCAAGGGCACTTGCACCATCTGTAAACGTTCTCACATCAAAGCCTTCGCTTTCAAGTGCCATTTTTACAGAGGCCAATATATTCTGATCATCATCTACGAGTGTTATTAGAGCAGCCATCTACATTTATCCTTTTATGAAACGAATCTATTAAACAATATCACAACATTCTTTATCATTTCAAAAAATTTGCGTTACAAAAGTGTCATAAATGTGACATTTTTTTCCTTATAAATCAATAGTTTGAAAAAAGTTGTAAAATCAATTTTATTGGACCTAAAAATATCTCTATTAATAATGCCCTTAGAAAGCCAAAGTTAATTAAATGAATTATAGTAGAATATCTAATTCAAAAAAAAGGATAGAAAATGAATAACGTTGGGAAGTATTTAAGTAATAACGGCATAGAAAACCAAAACATTAATTCTAAGAATGATGTTTTTTGGAACTTCGGACCAGAGCTTCTTTATGAACATACAATCAAACAAGGGTTAGGGGTAATGTCAAAAGGCGGTGCCCTTGTTGTTGAAACAGGACAGCACACAGGTCGAAGCGCGAATGACAAATATATGGTTGATGAGCCTTCCTCCAGAGACAACATCTGGTGGGGCAAAGTAAATAAAGCCATAAGCGAAGAAAACTTTAATATTGCTGAAAAACAAATCCTTGCTTATCTCAACGAACGCAATCTATATGTTCAAGACCTTTACGGCGGTACAGACCCCGCTCACCGCATTTCAGTGCGTGCTATTTCACCTTCTCCTTGGCACAGCTTATTTATTAGAAACCTTCTTGTAAGACCGGATGTTGCCGATTTAGAAGGGTTCTCACCCGATTTCACAATCTTACACGCACCTGAACTTAAGATGGACCCAGAAGAACTCGGCATTAATTCGGAAACACTTGTAACGATTAATATTGCACGTAAATTGGTTCTTATCGCTGGTACGTCATATGCAGGTGAAATGAAAAAATCTGTATTCTCTATTTTAAATTATCTTCTTCCTGAAAAAGGCATTATGCCGATGCAT
>DGPL01000034.1 GCA_002390425.1 Kordiimonadaceae bacterium UBA4441
AATTCTTCTTCTGCGCCGATTTGCGATGTAAAATATCCCACGAGTGTTAATTCTTTAAATTCTTGGAAAAATGTTTTTTCGCCTTCTTCATTATCCATTTTAGTCATAATAGTATGACGTTCTTGCGCGGAACCTGTCATGAAATGACTATCGACGGCATTTAACCCCTTGATGAAATTGGAACGTTCATCATCATAATACCAATCACCAACAATAGCATGAATGTAATGATGTACTTTTGCGGCGATAGCGCCCGGTGTATCTGTATCAGGGATGATCATATCCGCCATTTCGGCAACCAATTTCAGTTGTTGATCCGAAAAGACTGGATTATCAACATCAATTCTTTCTTGCGCAAGAGCACCGGACATCACACCTGATATAACTGATGCTGAAAGAGCGCCTCCCGTCATCATCGCGACATTCTTAAGAAGTTTTCTTCTATTCAATTCCGACATCATTTAATTCCAATCAATTTCTTATTTAAATCTTCATCTGATCCACCGCCGGCAAAATCATCAAAACTATATTCACTAGGGCGAATAATGTGTTCGTTTACAAACTCAGCACCTTCACGTGCGCCATCCTCTGGATGTTTCATGCAACATTCCCATTCCACGACAGCCCATCCATCAAAATCATGCTGTGTTAAAGCACTAAAAATTGCTTTGAAATCGACTTGGCCATCACCAAGTGAACGGAAACGTCCCGGACGATCAATCCAATCTTGATAACCACCATAAACGCCACTGCGTCCATCGCAATTGAGTTCAGCATCTTTGACATGGAACATTTTAATTCGTTCATGATAAATATGAATAAAGTCCACATAATCCATTCCCTGTAATATAAGATGGCTCGGATCATATAGAATATTGGCGCGCGGATGATTGTCGACGGCCTTAAGGAACCGCTCGAAACTCGCACCATCGTGCAAATCTTCCCCGGGATGTATTTCATAACAGACATCACAGCCCACTTCATCAAAAGCATCAAGTATTGGCCTCCAGCGACGCGCCAGCTCTTTAAACCCCTCTTCCACAAGTCCTGCGGGGCGCTGTGGCCATGGATATACTGTATGCCATAAAAGTGCGCCCGGAAATGTCACATGAGCGGTAAGACCCATATAGCCGCTTGCTTTTGCCGCCATCATCATTTGTTCCGTCGCCCATTTTTCTTTGGCTTCGTGGCTATCATGTGCTTTTTCAGGGGCAAACCCATTAAAAAGCGTATCATAGGCAGGATGACAAGCCACGAGCTGTCCTTGCAAATGAGTAGATAACTCCGTTACCTCAACACCATATTTTGCACATGTTGCAATAACCTCGTCACAATATGATTTGCTTGAAGCTGCTTTTTCCAAGTCAAAAATTCGTCCATCCCAAGTGGGAATTTGAACACCTTTGTACCCAATAGATGCGGCCCATTCGACGATTGTTTCCAGTGAATTAAATGGTGCTTCATCACCTGCGAATTGTGCTAGAAATAATGCAGGGCCTTTAATTTGTTTCATCTATTCACTCCTAATCTTCTATTTTTGTCCATTTTACATCTGAAGCTGAATTACCAACCACCGCTTCGATAAATGCCATGCCGCGAACGCCTTCATCGATACCGATTAAATCTGATCCACGGTAATGACCATCATAGGCACGTATTGCTTCTGCAAAACCTGTATAAAGATTGGCAAATGCCTCCAAATACCCCTCAGGATGTCCCGATGGCACTCGACATGCGGCGTATGCTTCCGCATAAAGGTTTGTTTTATCAACACCTGCCGTATAAGTAATCATTGCGGATCCATGCGGTTTATGCAGCAATTCATATGGCTTCATCTGATGCCATTCTAATCCGCCCCTTTCACCATATATCTTTATTTTAAGGGAATTTTCCTCACCAGCACATATTTGACTGGCCGTTAACGTCCCTGACGCACCATTGCTCATTCTAAAAAGCACCGAACCATCATCATCAAGTTTTCGGCCATCCACATATATATTTATATCGGCACAGACGTCTGTCATTAGTGAACCTGAAATATATTCGGCTAAGTTATGGGCATGGGTACCTATATCGCCCATTGATCCTGCTATTCCAGAACGTGAAGGATCTGTTCGCCATCCGGCTTGCTTGTTATCTTCATTGCCTTCTTCAAATTGCGAAAGCCATCCTTGCGGATATTCAACTAAAATTTTTCTAATCTCGCCTAACTTGCCATCTTTAACCATCGCTCTGGCTTGTTTCACCATAGGGTAACCAAGATAAGTATGCGTCAGCCCATAAAGTAATCCAGTTTCACCTATGATTTCTTTTAGTTTTTTTGCTTCATCTAAATTTAAGGTCGCGGGCTTATCGCTCATTACATGAAACCCCGCTTTAAGGGCGGCTTCAGCAGGCGGAAAATGCAAATGATTTGGCGTAACAATGGATACAAAATCCATACGTTCCCCCTCTGGAAGCAAGGCTTCCTTTTCCATCATTTGATAGAAATCATCATAGACACGAGAAGGGTCTAAAAAAAGGTCGGCACCAGCTTGCCTTGATTTTTCAGCACTACTACTAAAGGCACCACAAACAAGTTCTATTTGATTATCGAGCCGTGCAGCCATTCGGTGCACTTCGCCGATAAAAGCGCCGGGGCCGCCCCCAACCATACCCATTTTTATTCTTCGATTAGCAGGTAAAGTCGCATCTGTCATTTTGCGTCCCCATTTCTATATTATTTTAATTATATTATTTCCACATAAAAAATGTAATCAATTACATTTTAATTGGCAAGATTTATTTCCCTGTGTAAGATAGCTTGGAATATGTGAAAATTGATCATAAAATCAACCATACGGATAATAAAATGGCGACAATTCGTGACGTATCTAGATTAGCAGGGGTTTCAGTAGCTACTGTATCACGAACCCTAACGAAACCTGATAAAGTCTCGCAGAAAACCCGTGAAAAAGTCAACGTCGCCATTAAAGAAACCAATTATAAGCCAGATATCCTTGCGAGAAATTTTAGAACACGTAAATCATCAACGGTTGTTGTGCTTGTTCCTGATATCGCAAACCCGTTTTTCTCACGTGTTATTCGTGGCATTGAACAGACAGCACAAAAACTCGGGTATGCCGTTCTTCTTGGTGATACTCAAGGGTTAAGGGAACGTGAAATAACATATGCTAAAATGGTTGATACCTCACAAGCAGAAGGCATCATACAATTGGATTGCCATATACCATTTGAAGATCAGGAAAATATCACGGCACCGGTCGTTAACGCCTGTGATTGCGTTAGAGGTATTGAAATTCCATCTGTGCAAATTGATAATATTTCTGCCGCCAAAGAAATGACTGAACACCTGTTATCATTAGGTCATAAAAATATTGCCGTTATTTCAGGGCCAGAACAAAGCACCATCACCCAAGATAGATTATTTGGCCATATCAATTCACTGAATGATGCGGGCATCACATTTAAAACTGAAAATGTGGCATATGGTGATTACTCGATTCAATCAGGAGCAAAAGCCGCTGAAAAATTATTAAATATTTCACCTTCTCCTACTGCCATTTTTTGTATGAACGATGAAATGGCTATTGGCGCCATTCACTATGCTAAGAAAAAAAGGTTATCAGTCCCTGACGATATTTCAATTTCCGGATTTGATAACATTAGCTTTGCAGAATACAGTGATCCGCCCCTTACTACTATCTCACAACCCGCAGAAGAATTTGGCTCCTTTGCCATGTCAATGTTATTTGATGTGATGAAAGGCAATGAACTAGAAGAAAAATATAAATTACTCCCTTTTGAATTGATTAAGCGAAAAAGCACAGGAATAAATAACCATGATTAAAAAAATACTTTTAAGCACAGCGATTATAACCAGTATTGTTTCATCCGCAGCGGCAGAGGGAAAATGGATATCGTTATTTAATGGGGAAAACCTTGATGGCTGGACAGTTAAATTCAGCGGATTTGAAGTTGGCAATAATTATAAAGACACTTTTCAAGCGAAAGACGGAATTTTGTCAGTGAATTATGATCAATATGATGAATTTAAAGGGGAATATGGACATATTTTTTATAAGGATAAATTTTCTCATTATAAAATTCGTCTAGAATATCGCTTTACTGGTGAACAATTAACAGGAGGACCCGATTGGGGAATTCGCAATAACGGCATTATGTTTCATACACAGTCCCCAGAAAGTATGGAAATTGAGCACGGTTGGCCTGTGTCACTAGAGTTTCAATTACTAGGAGGGCTTAATGATGGGAAAGAACGTCATACTGGAAATGTATGCACGCCCGGAACACATATTATTCTAAATGGGAAACTTGAGAAAACACATTGCATGGATTCTAATTCAAAAACCTTTCACGGTGATCAATGGGTTACTGCGGAATTAGAAGTAAAAGGCGATGAATATATGCGTCAATATATTAATGGTGAACTCGTGATGGAATATAAAAAACCAATCGCCGATGCCAATGATGAAGAACAACCCGCTCATCCTATGAAAGATGGTGTGCCTGTTACTGAAGGCTATATTGCTTTACAAGCGGAAACTCATCCTACCGAATTCCGCAATATTATGCTCCTTGACTTAAGTAAGGATTAAAGAAACATACCGGAATAATGGGCTGCGGCACCATAAAGTGCGGGGTATTTTTCTATAATTAAATATGTTTCAATTGATTTTACAAAGGGCAACTTTTCATTTTCTTCAAATTTTGCCCTAAAATCACTCTCTAGAAAAAACTGCTGCATTTTAGGTAACATCCCGCCCGCGAGAAAGACACCCGCTTTGGCATTAAATGTTCCTGCCATATCGCTCGCAAAACTACCTAACATACCAGAGAATATTTTTATAGCTTGGACCGAATTTTCATCATTTTCCTCAGTCGCCAATTTGTTTATTGTAGTGGGTCTAATTTTGGATTGATCCAAACCTTTAATTTTTCCAAGTGCAAAATGTATATTACTTAATCCCCGGCCAGACATTAGCTCCTCTATAGAAACCCTATTATAGTCGTCTGCTATAATCTTGAAAATTTCTTTTTCAAGAGCGCCACTTGGTGAAAAGCCAATATGCCCCCCTTCACTAGCAACCGCTTTCCATTTTTCACCAACTGAAACAATGGCGCCAACACCAACACCTGTCCCTGGGCCAAGCACAACCATATTGCCGTTTTTAATGGATTCACCGCCGCCAATTTTGATCAACTGGTCATCTTTTAATATTGGCATCGAGCATGCGTGCGCATAATAGTCATTCATGACTATAACTTCTTCCATATGTAAATATGACGCAAGTTCCGACTGGTTAAATTGCCATGTCCCATTGGTCATGGAAACTTCATCTTTATTAACTGGTCCCGCAAATGCAATGGATGCTTTTTTGACACGCTTACCAACCTGAGCAAGATAATCATTAACGGCATCTTCTAAATAAAGCCAATTTTCCGTCGGGTACATATTGACATCATTTAATTGAATATCGAGATTTTCATCAATATTTGCGATGGCAAAACGCACATTGGTACCACCGATATCGGCAACTAAAAATTCTGAATCCATTTACTTCGGCCCTGTATTCACTACGCTGCATATACACTCAGCGGTATCTTATAGTTCGCACTACTTCATCATTATATCAAGCCAATGTCAATCAAGCATTACACCGACCAATATAATTCTACCGGGGTTTTATTTTGATGCAGTAAATAACTAACGGGAAGTGATAAACTTTTAGCTTCTTTTGCTTTCTCAAAGACCGCTAATTTCTCATCACCGTAAAAATATAATATAATCTTTTTAGCATCTAATAGACAATTTAAAGTCATCGTTATGCGGTCTACTTCACCATTTCCTCTTTTGATGGCAGCACATAGCTGATCATTATTTTCATCCATTGCTTCTATGGCATCCTGAACCCCCGGAAAGAGAGACGCCGTATGACCATCAGTTCCCATACCAAGAAGCACAATGTCAAATGGACGGGGCATTTTATTGATTAAGATTTCCGTCTCTTTTTGACCATCAATTGGGTTTTCAGGTGATGTTTTTAATCCGATATAATTGGCATTACTTGCTTGATTTTGAATTAAAGTTTCACGGATTAATTTTTCATTGCTGTCTTTATGATCTTGCGCAACCCATCTTTCATCTGTGGGCGCAAAGAAAACCTTTTCCCATTCCAGCTCTGATTGCGAGATAGATTGATATAGGGGGCCAGGCGTCGTGCCCCCTGATAAAAGCATTGAAGCTTTGCCATTAATCTCGATACCTGTTGATAAAGCTTTTATTACGTTTTTGTTTAATTTTGCGACGAGTTCGCTTTTATTTTCAAATTTGAATTCTTTTATGTTCGGCATTTTTATTTCAATTCCGGTCCACTTGACCCTGCTTTATATTCTATCATTTTTTGGTTTGTCTTTTCCCAAGCATCTCGGATGCCATCAATCCACTTCCATGATGCCAATATTTCATCATCACGTACGAAATTAGCTTGCTCACCCTTTATCACCTGATGAATAAGATTTTCATATGCTTCCGGGATACGGGCATTTGTTTGTTCATTTAACGCTTGCTCATTAATAAGGTTCGTAAAATCTGTCAAATTTCTAAATTCGATGTTTGGTTGGATTTCTATGGTAATTTTTTGGCTATTACCTTCTTTAAAAATTACTTCAATCTGTGCGCTTCGATCAGATAGCCTTTTACCCGTTTTTAAATAAATCGGAACATCTTGCCATTTTTGATTATCAACAAATGCTTTTAATGCAACAAACGTTTCTCCACACCCTTCTGCTTTTCCTGTAATTTCTTCTTGGTAGGATGGGACAGTTACGCCACCCACAACTCCATCGCTATATTGCGCTTTGATGGTATGAGATTTAACATTCGTTTCCGTAATGGGTCTTAGGGTATTAATAACGGCGACTTTTGCATCGCGTATTTCTTCATCATTTAATTCTTCCGGCATTTCCATTAAAAGAAGCGACAAAATCTGCATTAAATGGTTTTGAACCATATCCCGTAAAATTCCAGCACGATCAATAAATTCTATCCGCCCTTCCACGCCTACAGTTTCTGATACGGTAATTTTTATTTTCTCGATATGATCTTTATTACAAACGTTATCAAGTGCCTTATTTTCAAAGCGCATTTTGATAATATCTTGTATCGCTTTTTTGCCTAGATAATGATCAATGCGATATATTTGTTCTTCTTTAAATGCCTTCCTAAGCAATTGATTTATTGAAAGTGCGCTTTGGTAATCTTCACCTAAAGGTTTTTCAACAACAACTTTAGAATAAGTCGGATTTAAATGATGTGCGCTTAATTGTTCACATACGGTAGCAAATAAAGTAGGCGGAACAGACATATAATAAATAATATTTCGTGGTTCAGCTGCTAATGAGAGTTCAGCTGATAATTGTTGCCAATCCGGCGAATGAATTAAATCGATTTTAAAATATGATAAATGTGAGAAGAAGTCAGCGAAAACATTTTCGTCAAAATGAGATCCCATAAACTCTCTTAATTTCAATTCGATTAATTCATTGAATTCATCACGTGAGAGCGCCCCTCTTGAGGCGCATATAATCCGACTACCGCGCGGCATGTTACCATCACGAAACAAAAAATAAAGTGACGGAAGCAGTTTTCTTAGTGAAAGATCCCCCACACCACCAAATATAACAAAATCAAGTTTCATTCATATTTCTCTCAAAGTATGGCTTATTATGTAATTGGTTACACGGTTGCAGACAACATATATTTTCACATTTGATAAATGTGATTACCACCAACTAATATAAATAACAGATAAGACTATCAGGACAGCAACACCAACCAAGTTATAGCTTTTACTCGTATGAAAATCCGCTTTTTCCATAGCATGGACTTGGTCACTTTCTTCTTTAACCATTAACGAAACCGAAACTGCCAGAATAAAACATATGACAGACACAAAATTCATGCGATCCAAAAATGGCAATGCTGGCCAAACTAACTTAAATGCGAGTGACGCAAGAAATGACCCTATTGCAGCGGCTAATGCCCCTTTTGGTGTCGTCCGGTTCCAAAACATTCCAAGCAAGAAAATCACAACAATCCCTGGTGTAAAGAACCCCGTATATTCTTGAATATATTGAAATGCCTGATCAAAATTTCCAAGCAATGGTTTTGCCATAACTATGGCAATAATCAGCGAAACAAAACTAACGATGCGTCCGACCATCACATAATGGTTCTGACTTCTATCAGGTTTATAATAGCTATAAATATCCATCGTAAAAATCGTTGAAATACTATTGGTCATTGACCCGAGCGAGGATACAATCGCAGCAACCAATGCTGCAAATACAAGTCCCAGCATACCCGGGGGCATCAATTTCATTAGTGCAGGATATGCCTGATCTGATGTTTCAAGTTCAGGGAAAATTACAAATGCAGCAATGCCTGGAAGCACGACAATTATAGGCATAATCAACTTTAGCATTGCGGCAAAAGCGATTCCCTTTTGAGCTTCACCAATGCTTTTTGCGGCGAGAGCACGTTGAATAATATATTGGTTAAATCCCCAATAAGCGAAATGTAGAACCCAAACCGCACCAACCAGTGACGTAATGCCGGGCAACAATTCATAATATTCATTATCAGCTGATAATATCATATCGAACTTTTCAGGGGCTAATGCCATAAGCTTACTAAAACCCGCTAAAACGCCCGCATCTTCACTGATAATGTTAAGCGTTATGTAAGAAAGATAAAACCCTCCTGCGACAAGCAACACAACCTGTATAATATCTGTAAAGGCCACAGCCTTTAGGCCCCCATATAATGAATAAGCCGCGGCAAACGCGCCTAAGAAAATCAGGCCATAAAAAATATCAACATCTGCGACCGTATTGATTGCCAACGCCCCAAGCCATAATACGGAAGTCAGATTGACGAATATATATACCCCAATCCAAAATATCGCCATGACAAGACGGACATCATGGTTATACCTTCTCTCAAGGTACTGCGGCATGGTATAAATCCGGTGTTTCAAAAAGATTGGAAGAAAGTATTTACCAACAATCATCAAGGTAATGGCCGCAAGCCATTCATAAGACGCAATACCAATACCAACCGCATACCCAGACCCAGACATGCCAATTATTTGTTCAGCGGAAATATTTGCAGCAATAAGCGAAGCGCCAATGGCCCACCACGTTAAAGAGTTCCCAGCCAGAAAATAATCTTTGGTATCCTTATCGTGACCTTCTTTTTCGCGTGATACAAACGTCGCGATTGCAATTAATCCAACTACATAAGCCGCAAAAATACCAATATCGAGTGTCGATAGGCTCATATAAAATCCTCTTGAGTTTTTATTCTTTTACAGCAATAACATTAAAAACGGCAAATCCAAAAATATAAATCTTATGGAATTCATTATGAAAAATGTAATCAAAACAATTTCTATCCTTTTAATGACACTCTGCTTTTCTTTTAGTCAAGCCCAGGAATTTGATACTGGCGGAAAAAATCCTGATAGTGACGATATTGTTTATCATTTTGGATATGGATCAAACCTTGATGAAGATTACATGCGTCAATGGACACCAAGCCTTAAATTTGTCACCAAAGCGCAGCTTCCAAATTTCGAAATACAATTTAGAAAATATTCAACGGACCTTGAAGGCGGCATCAGTAGCATAATCCCAAAACCAGGTGGCCTCGTTGAAGGCGTAATATACGAAATTAAGAAATCTGAAATCGAAGCTCTCGATATTTTAGAAGATGTTCCCTTAGGAATTTATAGCCGTGAAACTTTTAAAGTCATCGCACCCGGTGGCACTTGGTATAACGCTGAACTTTACCGCGTTATGAACCCAAAAGGCCCATTTACACCGTCTATTAAATATCTTGGATATATGATCAAGGGCGCGAAAATGCATGGCATAAATAAGCCGTGGATTGATCATTTAGAAAAATTACGGGTATCTGTAATCAATAGAAAATAATATATCAAGGGCGATTTCTCACCCTTGATATTAAAAAAGTTTTATTCTTCTGGCGCTGAAATTTTTAGAATTTTGCGCATCGGCATATCTTGAAGCACGTAAATTGCGCCATCAGCCCCTTGGCTTACGTGACGCAAGCGGTGTCCAGGTTCATCTAATAATCGCTCTTCACCGGCAACATTATCACCAACCAACACCAGACGCGACACATGCGCAGACGATAGCCCTGTCAGGAACAAGTTCCCTTTCCATTGTGGGAACATATCGCCCGTATAGAACATCATTGATGATGGTGCCAATGACGGATCCCAGTAATAAATTGGTTGCTCTGTGCCGTCTTTCATAACGCCACTTTCACCTTCTGCTCTCTCACGTGGCATAGGACTATATGCAACATAGGGCCAACCATAGTCTTTTCCGGCGGCTAAAACATTAATTTCATCACCTGTAGTCCCACCCTGATCAGCGACCCAAAAATCACCAGTAATTGGGTTCTTGGCCATGCCATTTGAATTACGAAGCCCAATAACGTAAGCCATGTCATTGACATCAGGGTTACCAACAAATGGGTTATCCGCTGGAACTGAACCATCTTTATTAATCCGAAGCACCGTGCCAAAGGTATCCTTTAAATTTGGTGAACCCATTGGGCTTTTACGCTGTGTCGTAATCAACAGTTTTCCATCATCATCGAATGCCATACGGCTTGGTGTTGTCTCAACAATGACTTTAACATTCGAGAGGTTCTTCTCATCAGAAGAAAGCTTTGCGCTTGCAACACGCCATGTACCCCAAGGGTTTGCGGCTTTTTCTTCGCGCGACAGTCCATTCCATTCTTGGCGCTCTTGTCCAGATTTTTGATAAGCTTCATCGGAATTATCAGTGTCATATCCATCAGGAGCCCCAAGATACGTGAAGTAAATCATTCTGTTATTTTCAAAATCAGGATCTAAAATAATGTCATTTAATCCGCGTGACCCCCATGCACGAACCGCGGGGACTCCTTTTACTGGATCCGAAACATCACCATCTGGGCTAATAATTCGGATACGGCCAGGTACTTCAGTCACGATCATATTGCCATTCGGCATATGGGCCATCGCCCAAGGTCGGTTAAGACCAACAACGAAATCGGTAAGTTCATATCTTGCGCTTTTTTTCGCAAGTGGCGCGCGGGTTTGCCCAGCAAAAGCGGGTTTGCCTTCATAATTTGGTCTTTGCTGCTGCGCAGAAGCAGAAAACACCATTGCCGATGCTGCCGCTATCCCAAGCATCATCGCAGCTTTTTTACCAAATAAATTCATTATTTTTCTCCCTAAATAAATTTTGTGTAAAAAGTATAGGTTATCTTATAACGCAAATCAATTGATCCTTATCTTGCATTTCTTTGTTGCTTTGCATTTTGATATATAGATAATAGATAAAACGAAATATGATAGGACTTAAAATGGCGATCACACTTCATAAAGGCGACCTAGACGCAAATGTAAAATTTACGGGTGCAGTAGCGATTGATACTGAAACGATGGGGCTAAACCCAAATCGTGATCGACTATGTTTAGTGCAGTTATCATCAGGCGACGGAAATGCGCATTTGGTGCAAATCGAAGCAGGTCAGACGGAAGCACCAAATTTAGTAAAACTCCTTGAAGATCAAAACATCACAAAAATTTTCCACTTTGCCCGCTTTGATGTTGCGGTGTTAAAAAAATATTTAAACGCCAATGTGGCACCGGTTTATTGTACAAAAATTGCTTCGAAACTTGTCAGAACATATACGGACCGACATGGTTTAAAAGATTTAGTGCGCGAACTGCTTAATATTGATATTTCCAAACAACAACAAAGCTCCAATTGGGGCGCTGATAAGTTAAGTAAAGCACAATTAGAATATGCCGCATCAGATGTATATCATCTACATAAATTGATGGAAAAATTAGATTTAATGCTCAACACTCATAACCGTGTTGACTTAGCGAAAAAATGCTTTGACTTTCTTTCAACTCGCTGTGAACTCGACCTAAAAGGTTGGGAAAACACTGACATTTTTGCCCATAGTTAATAAAATAACTTAACTGCGACATTTCTTTCTCAAATATACCCTTTTGTCTTGATGCGTTCACTCTTTAGGATTACATTTAATATATGTCATAAAATGCTCCATTATTTTGACAAAATTAACCTTTAGACAATTAAAATCAATAAATGGAACATGGCAATAGAATTGGAACGACCAAAACGTGAGTACGAACCCGGATCAAATTTTAAAATCTAATGAAGCGGTAACGTTCGATGAAAGTGAGCGTCAAGCTAATCGTGCGGATAATCTTAAAAAAATGGTCCCTGTTCTCACGGTTATTGCATTGATTTCACTTATTATTTACCCGATTTTGGCTTCACGAGAAAATAGCTTTACACTTGCGATTGATCGCCTACCTGAACGTGATGAAAAAGCAAAACTGATCAAACCCAGTTATGTTGATATTGATCGCAATAATAACCCCGTTAATATCTCAGCACAGTCCGCATACCGTGAAGAAAATGAACACACCGATTATTTCTTTACGAATTTATTAGCGCAAATGTCATTGCCGTCAGGAGAAGCCATTGAAATCGAAGCCATGAGAGGTGCCTTGAATACGGGCACTCAAATCATGGATTTAGGTGGTGAAATTACAATTCTTTCTGAAACTGGATTTTTACTAACATCCACAGAAGCAAAATTTTTTATTGCCGATAAAATAGCGACGGGAAAAAATGGTGTTAAGGGCATCGCCCCTTTCGGCCGTTTTAGCGCAAATACATTTAACGCAAACGTTGAAGAAGAGATCATTACTTTAGAAGGTAATGTGACAATAAACTTTGATCCCAAAAAACCATTAAATTTGATGGAAAATACATCAGGGAATATTAATTAATGAAATTTTTTAAATTAACCTCAATAAATACCTTTCTGATTTTTGCTTGTTCAATATTTATTTCGAATGCACAAGAATCTGCTTTGAAAGATCATAACGTTGATAATCCTGTTGATATCAGCGCAGACAGACTTGAAGTAAAGCAAAAAGAAAATATTGCTTTTTTCACTGGCAATGTTGTTGTGACACAATCCGATATGTCACTCTTATCAGATCGAATTACCGTTTTTTATGAAGAGGAAAGAGGGGAAAATAGCACCTCTTCAATTTCTAGACTAGATGCGTCAGGAAATGTCACATTGACGTCGCCGACAGAAACCATTCGCAGTACATGGGGCGTTTATGACTTCGCCGAAAGAATTATTACTTTAGGTGGTAAAGTGGAATTTAATAACGCCGAAGGACAATTGACAAGCCCGCGTCTACAAGTGAATTTGTCCACCGGTCAAATCACGATGGACGGCGGAAGAGTTGAAGGCGAAGGATCAGGTCGAGTAAGTGGCCAATTTACACCGCCAGAAAGTGAATGACCGCATAACTAATAAGCTGATAATATTGATTTTTTGATATTAATACTTACATATTATTAATCTGTTGATGAGTAAAATAAACACATGGAAAAAATAATAAAGCTATCAACTTCTGAACACCACCCTGCATCATTAGATGAAGGTCTTGTTGTAGATGCCGTTGAAAAGAAATACCGCAAAAAAACAGTCCTTCGCGGTATATCCATGCAAATACGTAAAGGCGAAGTCGTTGGACTACTTGGCCCAAATGGCGCCGGAAAAACCACAAGTTTTTATACAATGGTAGGATTGGTACTACCTGATTCTGGACGTATTTTATTAGATGGGCATGACATTACCCATATGCCCATGTATCGACGGGCCCGCCTTGGTATTGGGTACCTTCCGCAGGAATCTTCTATTTTTAGAGGTATGACTGTAGAAGAAAACATTTGGTCCGTACTTGAAATTTGTGAACCAAATCCATCAAAACGTGCCGAGAAACTTGAAAGTTTACTTGATGAATTTGCCATTCAGCATATTCGTAGTGCGTCTGCCCTCGCCTTATCAGGCGGCGAGAGACGTCGTGCTGAGATCGCACGCGCTTTGGCTTCTGGCCCGTCATATATGCTTCTTGATGAACCATTCGCTGGCATCGACCCAATAGCCATAGCAGATATCAGAAACCTTGTGTCGCATTTAAAAGATAAGGATATTGGTGTTTTAATCACCGACCATAACGTTAGGGAAACATTAGATATTATTGACCGCGCATACATCATTCATGATGGTCAAGTATTGATGTCCGGCACACCAGAAGAAATCGTCGCAAACGAAGACGTAAAACGTGTTTATTTGGGTGAGAACTTTAGTTTATAATGGGGAAATATTAAATGGCATTAACGCCACGCCTTGACATTAAACAATCACAGTCGCTTGTACTGACGCCACAACTTCAACAAGCGATAAAAATGCTACAACTCTCTAGCATAGAACTTGTTGAATTTGTCGCGGAAGAAGTGGCTCAGAACCCAATACTAGAATATAGCGATGCGTCACCGGAACGAAATGACTTAGAAAAAGATAACGACGCTGACAAGGATAAAGCACCTCAAAATAAAGATACAAAAACAACTGATGATTTCCTTCAAGATCATTCCCCTATCAGCACTGAAAAAGACACACCATTAGATACTGATTATTCAGAAATGTATGATGATAGTGCCTCTGATCAAATGGGCACGCTACCAGAACAAAATTTAGGCTTAAACGGTAGTAATATGATCACGGGGGGATCAGGGAATTTTGATTTCTCTGATACAACATTCGAACAAAAACAATCCGATACTTTATCGTTAAAATCGCATTTAGAAGAACAGCTCGTTTTACTCAATGCAGCACCTTATGAAAAAATAATCATCCAATATTTAATCGGATTAATGGATGAAGCTGGCTATATCACCGAAGAAACACACCTGATTGCCGAAAGGTGTGGATGCGACGTTGAGGACATAGAACGAATTTTTAGAATTGCTCAAACATTGGAACCACTTGGTGTTTTTGCCCGGTCATTAAGTGAATGCCTTAAAATTCAACAAATTCAAGCTGATCGTTATGATCCTGCTATGGAAATTTTCTTAGATAACTTGGAAATGCTTGGGGAACGTAAATTTAGTGATCTAAGAAAATTGTGCAATGTTAGCAAAGAAGATTTTCTTGATATGGTCGAGGAGATCAAATCATTGAATCCTAAGCCAGGATTGGAATTTGGCGAAGAAGTTGTCTTTACAGTTATCCCTGACGTGTTTGTTAAGAAATCACCTAAGGGAAAATGGTTTGTAGAATTAAACAATGATACGCTACCAAAAGTCCTTGTGAATAACCGATATTTAAAAGAGGTTGGTTCAGACAATATAAAAAAAGAAGATAAAGATTATATTGATGAGTGTGTTTCAAAAGCCAACTGGCTCGTAAAAGCACTAGATCAACGCGCCAATACAATTCTAAAAGTATCAAGTGAACTTGTTCGTCTGCAAAAGAGGTTTTTAAATGAAGGTATTCAATATTTAGCGCCTATAAATTTAAAAACCATCGCTGAAGCTATTGAAATGCATGAAAGCACAGTGAGTCGGGTCACAGCCAACAAATATATTGCTACCCCAAGAGGTATATTTGAAATGAAATTTTTCTTTACCACTGCAATTGGTTCGTTGGATAGTGACA
The DNA here is from genome assembly GCA_002390425.1 of Kordiimonadaceae bacterium UBA4441. Classification (GTDB taxonomy): domain Bacteria; phylum Pseudomonadota; class Alphaproteobacteria; order Sphingomonadales; family Emcibacteraceae; genus Pseudemcibacter. Next base: position 15,671 of record DGPL01000034.1, read on the forward strand.
ACCAGCATTCATCAAGATCAATAAAGTATAAAATCAAACAACTCATCGATGACGAAGACCCTAAGAAAATTCTTTCTGATGACAAGATCGTAGAAGTGATTAGGGCCGAAGGCATTGATATAGCAAGGAGAACTGTGGCGAAATATAGAGAATCTTTAGAAATCCCATCTTCCATAATAAGAAGAAGAATGAAAAACCCCGTCCTTTGATCATCAAGTTTGAGAGGGAAATTACAGATAGCATAACTCTCATAGGACAGGAAAAGACGAAGTCATATCATTTATATGACGAGTTGAAAAATAGCTGAAATATGTGAAACCTTGACAGATTAGTCACATGACACTAGTTTCCGCGACTTTAAGAAGATGCATGACTTTAGGCATTAAATTACTAAGCTATCTGAGATAGGATCTGACTTAAAATGAGAATTACAGTAACTGGAAAACAATTAGATGTTGGCGCATCATTAAAAGAACATGTTGAATCACGTATTGAAGGAAGCGTCAAAAAATATTTCAGTCATACTATTGAAGGGGATATCACGCTGACAAAAGTTGCTCATCTCCATAGGGCAGATTGCAAAATCCATATTGGACACGGTATTTTTTTACAATCAAGTGCAGAAGAAACCGATATATATGCGGCTTTTGACGCCGCAGCCGACAAAATGGAAACGAGATTACGTCGATATAAAAGACGAATTACTAATCATCACAAAGAACGAAGCAGCAAAGAAGAGTTAAATGCTGTTTATAAAGCACAATATAATGTTTTTGATGTTTCATCTGAAGATACACAAAAAGACGAAGAAGAAACAACGCCAGTAATCATTGCTGAAATGGATATGGATATTCCAGAAGTGACAGTTAGTGATGCTGTTATGCGCCTTGATCTTGGTGAACTTCAAACTTTGATGTTTAGAAACAGCGGGCATGGCGGCATTAATGTTGTTTATAGAAGACCTGATGGTAACATCGGTTGGATAGATCCCAAAACGTCATAATTTTTCTAGAGATAAAAAGAGCAACTTCCTTATGGAATTATCAAATCTGATCAGCTTGGAAACTATTTACCCCAACATGAAGGCTAGCAGCAAAAAGCAGCTACTTCAAGAGTTGGGGACAATCGTTAAAGATAAAATCGGTAAACCTATATTTGAAATCGCTAGTGTTCTTATGGAACGTGAGCGATTGGGTTCAACGGGTGTTGGACATGGCGTTGCTATTCCGCATGGACGATTTTCTGAATTAGATCAGATTTGTGGTGTTTTCGTAAAGTTAGATAAGCCAGTTAACTACGATTCAATTGATGATCAACCGGTTGATCTTATTTTCTTATTGCTCGCACCAGAAGAAGCGGGTGCAGATCATCTAAAAGCACTAGCAAAGATCTCTCGTATTTTTCGGGATCAGGCAACTTGTGAAAAATTACGTGGCGCTGATAATAGCGATGCTATTTATGCAATACTAAATTCTGTTCAATAATAAAAAAGCACTCCGCTGATCATCATCGGAGTGCTTTAATTTTTCATCATATAAAACGATTGATTATGCGTCATCTTCCGGTTGAGGTGGAAGCTCTTCACGGTATTTAAATTGATCCGCTAATTTCTTATCGCTTTCTGCTTCAGGAATATCACCTTCTGTCACTTCCGGTGGGCGTACCCAACAATCAGTTCCAAGCTCAGAAATTTTCTGACAAGCAACTCTTGCTTCTTCATAACTGGTTAATGGGCCAGCATTTAATCGGTAAAAATAACCATTTGGTTGCTGAGCGCGATCACCGAAATCAATTTCAGAACGACGAGGTTCTAATTGACCGATAATATCAAAGTACTTTTCTTTCAGTTTTTCCCAACCTGGGCGAAGTTCTTCTTTAGTACGGTATGCTGCAATTTGCAGTGCCCAGCCTTCTGGTCCAAGTAGCGCAGGCACACCATCATCTTCTGGCTCAGGTGCCGGCTCTGGAGCAGGTTGTAATTGTGCAACAGGCTCAGGCGGAACCTCGACTAATCGAGCAACCGTAATGGCTTTTGTTAGCTCATTATCATCATCATTAAACACTTCATTTGCAACATCTGAAAGATCTGTTAAATCATTACCAGATTGTGACAATACGGCATCAAAACGATCATCAGCAGGCAGTGCAGTTAAAATACGATAATAATTTAAATTCTCGTTGGTAAGATCAGGACTGCTATCAATTGAAAGAAGTCTTGCTGACATCATTTCATTACCAGAAAGAGCATATGCCATTGCAAGGTTTTGACGATGTGTCGCACCCGCATCTTTATGTTGTGCTGCTTGTTTAAGAACCGAGATTGACTCGTCATGTCGCGATTGAAGAGCTAGAGACATCCCATAATTATTTAAAAGTTTTAAGTTATCAGGGTCTAAAGCTAAACCGTCTTTATAAACCTCAAGTGATGCTTCACGATGTCCTTGCATATCTAACGCAATTGCAAGCGAACTCATTGTATCAACATCTTGGGGATTAACACGTGCTGCTTGCTGTAAATACGGAAGCGCGCGTGTAGGACGATTAAGAGCTAGATAACTAGCGCCGAGTCCTTTTAAAGCTTCAACATTTTGTCCATTTTTACTAATGGCTTGCTGAAATGCATCAGCGGCATCATTACATTGACCAATTACACTTAAGCTTTCACCAAGTCCGACTAATGGTGCTGCAGCATCAGGTTGAAATTTATGGGCACGGCGATAAAGTGGGATAGCCGCATTTGGGTCACCATTTTCCATCATTTCATTAGCGAGCATTAAGAAACTGTTGTTTGAGTTTGCAACTTGAACTGAACCCTCACCAGTATACCCGCCAGGAACATTCGCTTCGACGCGCTCCATTGGTGCATTTTCCTCATTGGGGCGATAAACACTGGCTTGTTCACCGTTAAAACCCGCATTAGAGCTAGCAGACGTAAAAAACGTCAAAGCCAGCGCGGCAAACGGTCCAAATTTTAAGTTATCTTTTAGAGTTCTTTTATTTTCATTATTTAGTTTGACATTCTTCATATCAAATTCCAATCCGATTTAACTGATTATTTTAATTTTTAAGACAGCTACAATCACTGATATTACAAACTTTGTCTTCTTCACTTAGATACATTTCAAGAGCGTCAGATATTATATCCTGACAACTTTTTCTAGAATGAGCCGCATATAGGCGCAGTTTTAAATGATCGTTCTGCTCCATTCTAAGGGTTATTGCTATTCTCTTACCTGCTTTCGCAGTATTCTTAACTGGTGGCTGTTCTGTTTTAGAACTTTCAACCGCCTCTTTTTGAACTACTTTTGGAGGTTCAACTAAAGCGTTATTTTGTTTTTGTGTAAGCTCTGCTATTTCACTAACAGCTTCAACCCATTCTTCTTTAACACCCTCATCCTTTGACGCTTCTTCAACGAAATCAGTTTGACGTGTCTTCGAGCCAAATTGATCCATCGCTTGGATAGTCAGCTTGTGATCTGTATGCGCCGGAGCAGCAGCACCTTTTCGTGCTAGCAACATACCGGATAAACGTGCTTCTTTCTTAACTGTACTCATCTTGTTTATCCCTGCTTTATACTTCTGCCTGACGACGGCCAAACCCTGCACTTTGTGACGGAGTACGTCTTAATTGCTGAGCTTGATGTTGGAATACTATTCTTCTGAAATTCTTCTCAAGTCTGTCACTTACATATTCCCATAAATCTGCTATTTCTTCTGCTGATTTTGATTTTGGGTTAATTTCCATTACGGTTCGTCCGTCAATCATGCTTGATGCAAAATCCGTACGTTGGTGAATTGTGGTCGGGGAAACAGTACCATGCTGCGATAATGCAATTGCTGCATCACTTGTAATACGTGCTCTTGGTGTCGCTGAATTGATCACAAACATAAACGGTTTATCACTTCTATCAGCAAGCTCAACAGTCGCTCCTGCTGCCCTTAAATCGTGCGGGCTAGGACGTGTTGGAATAACAATTAAATCTGAAACCGAAATTACACTTTGAATGGCAAGTGTAATCGCAGGTGGGGTATCAATAATCGCCAGTTTAAAACCTTGTTCACGCAATTGATCCAGATCAGAAAGCAATCTTGATACATTGGTCTGCGCAAATGCTGGGGTTGGCGCTTCGCGTTCGTTCCACCAGGCCGTTAAACTTCCTTGTGGGTCGGTATCAACCAAAACAACTGGTCCCGCTCCTGCAAGTTCGGCTTGAACGGCTAAATGTCCGCTTAAAGTCGTTTTACCCGACCCGCCCTTTTGTGATGTGACTGCTAGTACTCGCATAATCTTACCCCGAGGTTTAAGTTTACTTAAAATTGTAACGGCTTGGTTCTTCGTTAATCCCAAATGTTACGCTATTGAGTAATTATGCATGGAAGTTGTTAATAAATAGTAAAATGAACCTTTAAGGTTAATAAGTTAAAATGCTGAATTTAAAAGAAAAAATATTGTTTTTAGTGTTAATTTTAACTAAATAGATGTGGATTTAATCTATATTTAATTGAATATTAACCCTTTGAAGGCCTCTAACTGAATTACACAAATAGACTTCATCAGCCGATTTTAGATCAGAAACCATAAGTTTCTTTTCTATCGTCTTAAAATTCTCATCATCCAGTAAGTAGTCTCGGTAGATGCCAGGTAATAATCCACATTCAATCGGCGGTGTATAATATAAGCCATCTTTTTTTATGAAAATATTAGTAAAACTACCTTCAGTAACTTCTTTCTTCTCGTTCAAAAAAATAACATCAAAACAATTTGTTAGTTTACGGTATTTAGCAAGCTCACTTTGGTAAAACTTTCGTTCTGTAGTTTTATGAAAGTAAAATGGATTTTCACTATCTATTGAAGATGAAGACAACACGGCAAGGGGTATAACTTCTTCATTCATTTCAATTATCTTTTCAGAAGTAATAGTCACATTTCCCTCTTTGGATAACAACAACCGAACTTTAAAAAATTCATTTTCATTACAGTTTAATAATTCGGCATGCTCTAGCAATTCTGCTCTAACATCATCAATATTTATATTAAACAAATAATATTTCGCCGACCGACCCAATCTTTCAAGATGTTTTTCAAGAAATGGATACCCAGCTGCTAGTGAATATTTAAAACTTTCAATAAGGTCAAAACAAGGATGATCATTTGTTACAAATGAAGCTTTTAATAAGCATTCGTTATATTCGTCTTCTGCATTTGAATCTGCAACAATAGCCCCACCTAGACCAAGTTCACCTTTTCCCACTTTATATATTGTCATCGTCCTAATTGGGACACTAAAACACATATCACCTTGCGGCGTAAAATAACCAATCGCCCCCGTATAAATTCCTCTTTGATGATCTTCAAGTTCATCAATAATTTCTTGAGCCCGAATTTTTGGGGCCCCCGTTATTGAACCACACGGGAAAATTGACGTCATGACGTCCAAAGGTGAATGCGAAGGGTCAATCTGCGCTTCAATGGTCGATGTCATCGTGAAAAGAGTTTTATATTTTTCAACTTCAAAGAGCTGTGATACGCTTACACTTCCTTTACTTGCTTTTTTCGAAAGATCGTTTCTTAGCAAGTCAACAATCATCAAATTCTCAGCTCTATCTTTTTCGGAATTATAAAGCGCATCTTTAAAGGCATCGTCTTCAGATTTGAAACGACCTCTCTCGCCTGTACCTTTCATGGGTTTAGCTGTTAAACTTTCTCCAGCTTTACGAATAAACAATTCTGGACTTAACGATAATATAGTTAAATCATCACTTTCAATAAATGCGCCATACTCCACTTGTTGCGCATTTCTTAGCGCAGCATAAAGTGCCTTTGTTGAACCTGAAAAATCAAACTGCGCTTTCATCGTATAGTTAACTTGGTAAATGTCGCCTGCTTTTAAATAATCCTGTATGGCCGAAAATGATTTTTTATAGTGTTCAAAACTCTGATTTAATCTGATATCCCCTAATTTATAAGAATTGGGTGTATCATAGGCTCGCCAGTGCTGATTAGCACCTTCACTGCTAATTATCTCCCTTCCTTTAAAAACGCCCATTTCTAATAGCGGTTGATCAAGTTCTTCTGGAATAAGAGTATGCAACTTTTCCTCTAAGCAGTAACCAGCTTCATAACTAATCCATCCTGCAACGTGAAATCCTTCATCCATTTTAGTTTGGATGTTCTCAAACGCTTTTGCTAGTTCATTAGGTGTTCGTGCAGTGATAATTTCTATCGGATTTTGATAATAATACGAAGCGTGGCTATTACGGCCGTTGCGATTATCTTCCAAAAACAATGAAAACCTCTCGGCTTTTCCCATTACCCTGCCCTTATTTAAATATAGAAGGCACAGTCAACCACTATGCCCAACTATAGACTTAAAGGGATTCGATTTTTTTGCAAAGTAGAATTACAAGCCTTCGATAAAGGCGACCATTCTATTACGTTCAGCTTGTGTCGGTAAGCGTCCTTTTAACACGCCAATATTATCCACC